>CASENC010000043.1 GCA_949289215.1 uncultured Bacteroidales bacterium
AGTGAGTTGTGATACATTCGACCTCTTTGAGGCCGTTCCAAATATGAAGGTTTCTTGCTCCGACGGTTCGGCTTCGCCTCACACATCGGTTACCTCAAATTGGACGGCTTTGCCGCCTAATCTGCATTTTGACACATCTTCTTGTATTTTTCAATAATGACACACCCGCCCCATGGATTTTCAATTTGGCGCACCACAATAATGCGCTCTTGATTGCACGAAAAAAAATCCGGCTACGCTCCCGCGCCACCGGATTCCTAACCTATGATTCACTTATTTGTTGTTGTACTAAAAATTGGTTTATGCAATGATAAATAAGGAAATCATAGACAAGTTTGAATTGCTATGTATTGTGTTCCTTATTTTATCGGATGGTATTCCACAAATGCCTCCATTGCCTCATAGCAGGCAAGACCGAGGTCGCTGTAGAGTTGAGCCGTGGCACGGTTGCGGTCTTCGGCGCGTTGCCAGAAGAGACGGTCGTCGTTGCCAAGGAACGGAGCATTCTCCATTTGCGATTGGTGCTTGAGGATTGAGTTACGTTTCGAGCGCAATTCCTCGGGGCTGATGGGCACTGCCATTTCGATGTGGTCGATTTCCCATTCGGCCCATGCACCGCGGTACATCCATATGCGGCAATCTTTCATGAACGGCTCATCGAGCAATTCATCGACGGCTGCAAGCACTGCATCGGTGCACACTTTGTGTGTGCCGTGCGGGTCGGCGAGGTCGCCTGCCACGAATATCTGGTGCGGTTGTACGCTCAAGATAAGTTTCTTGATAATATCAACGTCAACCTGGGTCAGGTCGCCCTTCTTGATTGTTCCGGTTTCATAGAACGGAAGTTCGCAGAAGTGGATGTTTTCGGGTTTAACGCCCATATAGTTACAAGCCGTGGTGGCCTCGCACTGGCGGATTTTACCTTTCAGGTAACGGATAATCTCCATGTCGATGTCACCTTGCTTCTTTTCTTTGAGGAAGCTGTGTATTTCTTCGCTTATTTCCTTGTATTTTTCGGTGTCGATGCCGAAGCGTTCGCCTATGCGGTCCATCAACATCACATAGCGGAACATATCTTCGTCGCCCACGGCAATGTTGCCCGATGTTTCATAAGCCACGTGCACGTCGTGGTGTTGGTCAACGAGGCGTTTCAGTGTGCCGCCCATCGAGATTACGTCATCGTCGGGGTGCGGGCTGAACACAATCACACGTTTCGGGTATGGAACGGCGCGTTCGGGACGATAAGTGTCGTCGGCGTTAGGCTTGCCGCCCGGCCAGCCGGTGATGGTGTGTTGCAGGTCGTTGAATATCTTTATGTTCACATTATAGGCCGAACCGTAATATGCAAGCAGCTCGCTCAAGCCGTAGTCGTTGTAATCCTTGTTGGTGAGTTTTAGGATTGGTTTGCCGGTTTGTCCGCACAACCAAACTATTGCGCGGCGAATCAGCTTGTCGTTCCATTCGCACGAAGTCACTTTCCATGGGTGGCTTATGCGGGTAAGCTCGTCGGCTGCCGACAAGTCGATAACCAACTTGGCGTGGTGGTGCATTTGCAATACCGATGCCGGAACCTGGTCGTCGATTTTGCCTTCAACGGCACGGTAAATGATGTTTGAAATGTTTTCGCCCCAAGCCATTGCGATGACTCGCTTTGCCGAAAGAATGTTTGACAAGCCGAGCGTGATGGCCGTGGTGGGCACTTCGTTGCAGTGGTATGATTCTGCAATCTTCATGCGCATTTCGTTGCTGAGGCGCATAAGGCGGCAAGCCGAGTTCATCGACGAGCCGGGTTCGTTGAATGCCAACGTGCCCAATTGGCCTATTTCGCATACGGCAAGGTCGAGACCGCCGCATTTCTCGATGTCGGCCTCATAGTAGTGGCAGAATTGCAGAATGTCCTCGATGGTGGTGTTCACGTCAAACTTGTGGAAGTTGCCCGGCGTGATGTCAACTTGGTTGAGGAATACCTCGCGCAGGCGGGCAGTGGTGCTCGGGGTGCGAGTTTCATCGATGGGGAAGAACTCATACAAGTTGAACACTATCACATTTTTGAAGCTTACTTCGCCCTGCTTGTAGAGCTTTACGAGTTCTTCATAAATCTTCAGGGTGTTGTCACCCGTACCAAGGCCAAGGACGCACTTACCGGTCGTATCGACAAAGCGGCGAATGGTAGTGGCGATTTCTTTGGCAACATATTCGGCTCCTTGGTTAGGAGTTTCGAGTATCTTGGTATTAAGTTTTTCATTACGAGTGAGCGAGGCAAGCTCTATTTCACTCGTTGGGGCATAGTACTTTTTGGGTACCCTGTCCAATTTAATCTGGGAGCTAAGGTTTGTTTTCATTTATGTTTTAGTTAGTGGTAATCATTGTTTGCTGTGATGTAATGGTCTTTGGCACATATCGGTATTGCTGTAATACAATTTCATAATGCACCCACCCCATTCTCCGGGGCAGTTGCACACGGGCTGTTGTCGCGTAAATTCGCGGCCGAGCAACACACTGCTACGTTCCAAGCATTTCGTCGTCATGACTTATGTTGACATCAACAGCAAAATTAATCATTTAATTCTAAAGTGCATAATATTATGTTGATTTTTTTACAAGTGTTTTTAGGGAAAACATGGTGCATTGGAAATTTCCGGCGATTTCGGGCATATCGATGGTGTGACGACCTGGGGGAGGGGCATCGCAATGCCACTCCCGGCAGGGTAATAAACTTGAATGGGCTTGTTTTGTTGTGGCAAACGTAGTAACTTTGCACATTAATTATGTAAATTGGAAATTATGTCGATTGATAACATCATAGCGCAAGCTGTCGCCGAAGCAGTGAAGTCGCTGTATGGCGTGGATTTCGGAGCCGACAAGATTACGCTTCAGGCTACGAGAAAGGAGTTTGAAGGAAACCTCACTGTGGTGGTGTTCCCGTTTTTGAAGGCGTCGAAAAAGTCGCCCGAAGCTACTGCCTGGGAGATTGGCGAATACCTTGCAGCCCACTGCGATGCAGTGAAAGGGTATAACGTCATCAAGGGGTTCTTGAACATCGTCATCAAGCCCGGTTTTTGGTGCGATATGCTGAAGCACATAGCCGAAACGCCCGATTACGGGTTCAAGGCCGAAACGCCCGAGAGCGAATTGGTTATGATAGAATATTCTTCGCCCAACACCAACAAGCCGCTGCACCTGGGCCATGTGCGTAACAATCTGCTCGGATACTCGCTTTCGCTCATAATGAAAGCGTGCGGGTACCATGTGGTAAAGACCAACATAGTTAACGACCGCGGCATACACATCTGCAAGTCGATGCTGGCGTGGGAAAAGTGGGGCAATGGCATCACTCCCGAAAAGGCCGGCAAGAAGGGCGACCACCTGATAGGCGACTTCTATGTGCTGTTTGACAAGCATTACAAAGACGAGGTAAAGCAGCTCATGGCCGGAGGCATGAGCGAGGAAGATGCCAAAAACAAGGCTCCGCTTATGGTGGAAGCCCGTGAAATGCTGCAACGCTGGGAGGCAGGCGACGAGGCCGTGCGCAGCGTGTGGCGCATGATGAACCAATGGGTGTATGATGGCTTTGATGTCACCTACAAGCGGCTTGGTGTTGACTTCGACAAGATATATTACGAGAGCGAAACCTACCTCGAAGGAAAGGAAAAAGTGCTTGAAGGGCTTGAAAAGGGCATAATGTATCGCAAGGAAGATGGCTCGGTGTGGGCCGACCTCACTGCCGACGGCCTTGACCACAAGCTGCTGCTGCGCAGTGACGGCACATCGGTATATATGACCCAGGACATAGGCACGGCCAAACTGCGCTACCAGGATTATCCCATCGACAAGATGATATACGTCGTTGGCAACGAGCAGAATTACCACTTCCAAGTGCTTTCGTTGCTCCTCGACAAGCTCGGTTTCAAGTGGGGCAAAGACCTTGTGCACTTCTCTTATGGCATGGTGGAACTGCCCGAAGGCAAGATGAAGTCGCGTGAAGGCACGGTGGTCGATGCCGACGACCTGATGGACGAGATGATTGCCACTGCCAAGGAAACAAGTGCCGAACTTGGCAAGCTCGATGATTGCTCGCCCGAGGAGGCCGACGAGATTGCCCGCATAATAGGGCTTGGCGCATTGAAATACTTCATCTTGAAGGTGGATCCGCGCAAGAACATGATGTTCAATCCCAAGGAGTCGATTGACTTCAACGGCAACACCGGGCCGTTTATCCAATATACTTATGCCCGCATACGCTCGCTGTTGCGCAAGGCTGCCGAGGCCGGCATCGACTATAACGCCAATTACGAGGCAGAACCTAACGAGAAGGAAATATCGCTGATACAGAAAATCGCTGATTTCCCACAGGTTGTGGCCGAGGCGGGTCGCACCTACAGTCCGGCACTTATTGCCAACTATGTGTATGACCTTGTGAAGGAATACAACCAATTCTACCACGATTACTCGATTTTGCGCGAGGAAAACGAGGTTGTGCGCAACTTCCGCCTCAAGTTGTCGGAAGTCACGTGCGACATCGTGCGCCGTGCCACCGGCCTGCTTGGCATAGAGGTGCCCGAAAGAATGTAATCACCAATTTTTTTATTATAATTATGAACAATTACCAACCAACTCCACCGCCCTTCACGGCACAGGTAGCCGACGCATCGTATGTGTCGCGTGTCATGAAGCGCGTTTACTTGAAGATGTTCTTTGCCATGATAGTCACGGCACTGGCATCATTTGTGTGCCTGAATGTCCCGACAGTGCTTTCTGCGCTGGCATCACACCCGTGGCTCTACTTCGGCCTGCTTATTGCCGAGGTTGTGCTTGTGATGGTGCTTGCCGGGGCTTTGCAGAAGCTCAGCACCGTGGCTGCAACTTTGCTGTTTTACGCATATTCCATACTTAACGGTGTGGTGCTTTCGGTGATATTGCTGCAATACACCCATACGTCGGTATTCTCCACATTTGTCATCACGGCAGCCGTGTTCGGCACAATGACTGTTTACGGGTATGTTACCAAGAGCGACCTGTCGCGTGTGGGCAACTTCCTGGTTATGGCACTGATAGGACTTATCATCTGTACCATTGTCAATATCTTCCTGAAGAGTAGTGCCATGGAGTGGATAATAAGTTTTGCCGGTGTTGTCATTTTCATCGGCCTTACGGCATGGGATACGCAGAAGATAAAGCAAATGGCCGCTCTCACCGACGGCTCGCAAACAGGCAAGCTCGCCACCATAGGCGCACTGTCGCTCTACCTTGACTTTATCAACCTGTTCCTCTACCTGCTCCGCTTCTTCGGCAACAGGGAGTGACATTCAATCAATAATTAAAAAAACAGGAATGTGGGATTAATGTTTGCCACATTCCTGTTTTTTTTGCTCTTGTCAGTCTGTATTTCGGAACACCTCCTAATTTGTTCATGCTAAACAGTCTGATAAAATGATATTTAAAAGGCTGTAGATTTTGCAGCAACAGGATGTTTGTGTAATTTTGCAGTAGTACTTCAAATTTGCACAAGTTGCTATGGAAACAGTGTACATACATAGGGAATTGTCTAAGATTATTGCAGAAGCTGTGCGGTATTTTTCGGTAATAACGATTACCGGGCCTCGGCAGTCAGGAAAAACAACATTGATACGGAACGAATTCAAGCAACTGCCGTATTATTCATTGGAAAATCTCGATGTGAGAAGTTTTGCCATAAATGATCCGGTAGCCTTTTTGAGCCAACATCTGGAAGGAATGATATTGGATGAAGTGCATAATGCGCCCAACCTGCTGTCGTATGTACAAGGTATAGTAGATGAAAATCCGGAGTGCAAGTTTATTCTTTCCGGCAGCTCGCAGTTTGCCATGTTGAGAAATGTCACGCAGTCGTTGGCTGGGCGTACTGCTGTTTTTGAACTGTTGCCGCTGTCTTATTCCGAAATACGGGATAATTCCGAAGGCAAGTCGTTGGATTCATTACTGTTTGAAGGGTTTTACCCTGCAATTTGTGCAGGACGCAACATTCCGAAATTCTTTTATCCATCCTATGTAAAGACATACCTCGATAAGGACGTGCGAGATTTGCTACAAATAAAGGATATGATGCAGTTTCATACATTCATCAAATTGTGCGCCGGCCGTATTGGTTCACTGTTCAAAGCTTCGGAATTGGCAAATGAGATAGGTGTCAGTTCTAACACCATCAATTCATGGCTGTCGGTGCTACAGGCTTCTTATATTGTGATATTGCTGCCGCCATATTTTGAGAACTCCCGTAAACGGCTTACAAAGACCCCGAAACTGTATTTTACCGATACAGGGCTTGCTTGCTACCTGCTCGGTATTGAGTCGGTGGAACAGCTCGCAAGGGATAAAATGCGTGGTGCACTTTTTGAGAATTTTATTGTTATGGAAGCCGTGAAAGGACGGTATAATCGTGGCAAAGAGAGTAATCTTTATTTTTACAGAGATTCCCATCAAAATGAAATAGATCTTATATCGAAAGGTAGTTCAGGTCTGTATGGCATAGAAGTAAAATCTGCCATGACTTATCATGTGGATTTTGAGAAAGCTTTGAAGCGGATGGATGGTTGGTTTAATGAGCCGGTTGTCGGCAAAGCTGTCGTTTATGCCGGTTCGTTGGAAAATACTGCAGGAGAAATCAAACTGTTGAATTATGCACATCTTCACGAGGTATTGGAATAATATTAGGGGAAGTAAAAAATTCAACATTGAAATGCCGTGACCCTGAGGCGTTAACTACTTTGTTATACGTGATTTACATTAAAATGTTAATCAAATCTTTGGGACACCAGTGCGATGATTGCGTCTCTACATTTATTTGGTAAGGAGACATTTTCTTGACTTATACGTTCGTTAGGGTAGCACGTTGATGAAGTCAGAAAATGAGGAATTAGGATTGAGCTAAATCGGCTCGACATACCTAATTCCTCATTTTTTTAATTCCTAATTTATATCAAGATAACTACCACCTTTTTGTCACATCGTGTGATTTGAAATCTTTTCGTGAGCCTATTTCATGTGATGTGTTTACATCCCAGTTGTGTCCGCATTTTTTACATTGCAGATGGGTGCAAAAGTGTTGTTTGGTTGTGTACACATCATATTTTGTGGTTTCAGTTTGATACGGGTCTTTCACGGTTCGGGTTTCTATTGCGTGAGATGTAGTGGTGCCAAGGTCGTCGGTGCCGAGGTTTTCGATATTTTTGCCACCGGTGGCGTGGCACCTTGGGCAACGGTTAAAGCGCATATATCTTAGATATATTGTAATGTACCCTATAAACGAAACAAACGGTATCAGGAAAAAGCCAAGGATGCCCCAAGCACCCGTTTTGTCAACACACTCGACAAACGCCCACAACGTTAGTGCCGCGAAAATCAGGAATGTGATTGTGTGGATTACCCAGTTTGCCCCGAAATGTACAAAAAAACGTATAATCAGTGTCCAAACCAAATACAGTAGCAACAAATAGGCGCAGAGTGCAATAATGTACCAGAAATCAGACTCTATACGTGGTAAAAATTGAATAATGGTCTTAAAAACCGAATCGTGTGTAAATTCGCGACATACGATGAGCAATACAACAAATATTGCGCCGAAAAGCAACCCGGAAAGTACGTCAAGAAGTTTCCACATTCCCTTTTGCTTGTGCATATTGCGCTTGTAATACCGGTCGCACAGTAATACAGGAACTAATGCGGCAATGAATAATAAGCCAAATAAAAAACCGAATAATATATTATACAAAAGTTTATACCATTCATCGCTTTTAAAATATGGTGGATTTTTGTCGGTGAGAACAATCTTTGCATTATCGATATAACCATATTCCCCGTCATATTTGCAGTTTACCGTGCCGTTGTCATACAAAAGGATTACTTTTATCACTTCTCCTTTCTCAATAACCGAAGTGTCGCCGTCTGAATAGAACAGGTTGTCTTCAAGCAGTTCATACATTGAATCCCCGTCTTTTTTACGATATTCGGGATATTCATAATATTCTATGTCGAAGTTTTCGGCCGGAGAGTAGGCCGTACGGGTGCGCTTGCTGTCGTTAATAGAATATTCGAATGTGAGTTTCACCCATGTACTGTCGCGGTTAAGTTCATATTTTATTTGTTCGTCGGTTGCCGAGAAATTTTCGTCATGCAATGTAACATCGGGATAGTATCGGCCAATGCTTTCGCCTATTTTATATTTTGTCGCTTCGGTTTGCCGCGAGTATAGCGGTACTGTGTCATGCAACGAAAAGTGCGGCCGTGCATCGGCCATGAAAGCCAATGCCGCAAAACAAATCACAAGAAACAAATTTTTCATAATAGCGATATTTTTTAATTAGGAATTACGGGGGGGGAATTAGAAATTAGGAATGTGGAACGCTTATAGGTTTGATTTCAGCTATTTCCACATTCCTAAGTCTTAATTATTCAGCGGTATTATTTCCAGCTTGCCAAGGTCGGGCATGGCCATTCCCACCGGGGCACCGATGAAGGTGGGGTCGCACACCACATATTTCTTGCCGCCGTGTGTTACGTAATCGCCTTTCACGGCAGGGTCGTCGAAGTGCACAGCCGTTGCCACGTGCTTGCCGGGGTAGTAGAGCAGCACCACGTCCATGCCCAGGAGGCTGCGTACAAGTCTGGTGAAAAGGAACGAGCGGTCTTCGCAGTCGCAATATTGCGATGCAAGTGTCTCCTCGGGGAAGAACCAACGCTCGTAGCCAAACTGGTCGGCATCGGTCTTGTAGCGGAACCCGTTCTGTATCATGTCGAGCAGCACACCCACGGCTTCGCGTTGAGGCTTGTTTTGTATGGCTGCTTTCAACGACATTTCAAGCCCATGCACAAAAGCCTCGCTTGGTGCGGCTTCGGCATATATCTGCATCGACACACAGGGGTAGGTGGCAAGCAACCGGTTATATCCGTCGTCGTATTGCAGGCGGTAGCGGCTGCCGCCTGCCGTTGCCAGTGTACATTCGGCAGGCGATGGCGCAAGCCGTGGCGCGACGGGCATCGCCATATCCATCACTTTCGTTGCCCCGGCATATTCCATGCGGCAACTTTGCACCGACTTCAGTTCCAAGCGTTCGGCGTTGACTACGAAGTAGCGTGTCCCGCGGTCGTCGCCAAATGTGAAGTACATGGAATTGAACACCTCGCAGCCGAATGCTATGAGCGGCAACAGCTGCCCCGATGCACGGCCTATGCGTGCGCGATAGCCGCACTGGTTGAGCATGAACACGGCAAATACCGTCTGCTCGCTGCTGCTGCGCCCCGGGAAGTAGGTGCCAAACAGTGTGTTGATGGCCTGGTATCGACCCCAGTCGTTGAGTTGCAGTTGCCGTGTCATGCCGTTCACGCTTGCGATTATTTCATGATATGGCAACCGGGACAAATTGGTCCAATAGGCTGCTACCGACTGTTCATCGACTGCGGTGAGCCGTGTCAGGCTGTAATTGCCCCTTTTCACTTGCACAGGTGTGCCATAGAACGAAGCCTCGATGGTCTCGACGGCCGGTGGTTCGGGCGTGAGTTCCGGCTCCGGTTCGGGCTTGGGTTTTACAGGCGGCACAGGTTCCGGCACAGGCTCGATTGCCGGGAGCGGTTGCTCCTTTTGTGGCAGGCTGTCGGGTTCGGGCGTATATACCGCAGGCGGCACAGGCTCCTTGATGGGCGGCTCGGAGAACGTCAGTGGGAAGTCGGGCCACGTTTCGGCAAGGTAACGGGCAAATTCGCGGTTGATAGAGTCGTTGTAGGCACGGAAGTCGCTTGTCGTCTTATCGACATACTGCGAGAAAGCCGCCTCCTGCTGCTCGACATATCGGCTGAAATCATCATCTTGCCCCCGCGTCATGGCAGGGAGCAAGATGAGTGTGGTGGAGATTATGAGGGTTTCGGGTTTCATTGCTTAGCTTCGTAGATTTGCTTTATTTCCTGAGCCGAGAGCAATCGGGTGTCATACACGCGGAAGTTGTCGATGGTCATGTTTGAACCATTAAGGTTGGTGTTGTTTAATTTCAAACTGCCACCCATCACAAACATTGTTCCTGTATCATAAGAGGACATACTTCCACCATCTTCATCAAAAGGATTAACCGATTCTGTAACTGTGCTTACAGATAGTCCGTCAACATAAAGCATTGTTGTAGTGGTGGCATATGAAGTAGAATTGAAATCAGATACGAGAGCAATGTGATGCCAGTTACCATCATCAAGTGCCGGGTGTGTAAATGGGTCTCTATTGCTATATTGGTAATTATTGTTATATCGTCTTACGATAAATTTCAATGAGCCGCCATTCATTGATAAAGTTAACATTGAATTGGTACCGGTGGAGCCATTAGATGACACTAAATGGAAAATGTGCCCATCGCTTAATCCTTTTACCCAAAAGCTGATAGTCATCTTCCTGGAGTCGATAATCGGACTGTTGACGATAAACGAACTATTGTCGGTACGGCTGAATTTCACTGCTTGTCCTGTGCCATCGACACCTTCCACAAATTCGGGTGAGTTGTTGCCATAGCCGTCAACGCCGTTGTAGCTGTCGGTGAAATCGCCGTCAAACTTGTAATAGGTGTAAAGCCCTGAAGTTACCACAGTGCCCGACGGGTCGTCGGGGTCGCTGCCGGGGTCGTCGCTGCCATCGAGCGATGCGGTGACATTGATTATCTGTTCGCGTATCATGTCGGATATGACAAATGATGTGTTAAGGTCGGTTGTTAGCATCGAGCGGTCGAGCAGCACTTTCACCACCTTCGAGCCGCCGGCCTCGACTGTTCCGCCGGTTTCCGATACCGAGATGCACCCCTCGGTGATACCCGAAATCGACCACGAGAGCGATGCCGAGCCGGTGTTGCTGATAGTCATGGCCTGCTCGGTGAGCGTGCCGCCGAAGTTGATGGAGGTGGGAGTGACCGACATCTCGGACTGCGCATTGCGCGGCGCGCACGAAATGGAGATGGTGTAGGAGTTGCCGAATGCCGACAGGTTGACCCGTGCCGACTTGGGCTCGGAAAGCAGGCTGCGATCAACGGTGAAGACGATGCTTTGCGAGCGTCCGGCGGCGATGTTGCCCGACGCGGGTGATGCCTGCAGCCAGTTGTTGCCGGCGAGGTCGATCGACCACTCGGTTTCGGCGTTGCCGTTGTTGCGCAGCGTCACGCTCAACTGGTCTTGCGTGGTGCCGAAGTTGAGTGTCGATGGAGTGATGCTTATCTCGGCATCTTGCGCAACGGGGTCGAGCTGCGTGTCGCAGTTGGCCGTGCCGCCGGCCACCACCGTCACGCTGCGGGTGTTGGTTTCATAGCCGTCCTTTGAGAATTGCAGGCGGTAGCTCTTGGCCTCGATGTCGGTAAACATGAACTGGCCGTCGCTGCCCGTTGTGGTACTTGTGCCGGTGTTTACTATGCTGACTTGCACGCCCGAGAGCGGATTGGTTGTTCCCGACTCGGTTACAATGCCCTGTATGCTGCCGGTGTAAACTTCCTCTTCCTCGGCGCAAGAGGTTGTTGCCAGGGCGAATATCATCAGTATAGATAAATAAAAGATGTGTTTCATTGCTGTTAATAGCTTTTTTGTTATTAGTCAAATCAGTCCGGTTGTTTTCTTAGAAATTCAGTGAAAGTAATACTCCGCTCTCTTGCGGTGCCGCATAGGGCGATATGCGCAACCGTGCATCGCCCACCATCAGCGGCTGCTTTTTGCCACGGGCGGCTATGCCGTCGATCACGTTCCACACATATATTGCCGCAGCTCCCACGATGAAGCCGTTGCGCACATTGGCACAGTTGGTGGCACGGCTGTTGTAACGGCGTTTCTGGTCGGTGTCGAAAGCCGATGAAGCCTTTGATTTATATGATTGCCGCAGGCTCTCGGTTGCCACAATGCCGCCTATGGCAGCAGCTTCGGCCACGATGAAAAATATGCCTTTGCCTTTGTTGCCTTTGTGCAATTGTGCCCAGCCGGGTACAAACACTCTGCCCGAGAACGGGTATTTGCCCGTAATGGCTGCGTTGTAGTCGGCCAATTGCCGTTCAAAGCCGCGGTCGCGGAAGCTGCCGGTGTCGAGCGAGTAGAAATCATCGGCACCGTTCACATTGCGTTGCACCTGTATGAGTATATACACTTTCACTCGCCCGTCGGCAAGCGCGATAGGTTCGGTGGCACTCACCACGCGGCGTTTCATGCGGTTGAATTTCACCACCGAGTTGATGCCGTGTGCGGCCACGCGGTCGATGTCTTCGCCGGTGATGCCCACCACTCCCAGTTCGTGGAGCGAGCGGCGCAGGGCATCGGCCCATGCGGCGTCGGTGGCCGACTGTTCGTCGCGGCCCCCGCCGACTCCCCAGCTAAGGAAATAATTGGCACCCGCGGGTGGAACCGGGGCAATGTAAGCCCAATTGGGACGCAACTCGTTGGCCGACTGCGCCCACGCAACCACCGTCAGCATTGCGGCGATGGTTGCAAGCACGAAGTGTTTCATCATTCTTCTTCCTCACAGGTTAAGCAGTTAAACGATTTGAATTCGGCACGGGTGTGCACGTCGTTGGCCACTTGGCACAATATGTACACCCGGTAACCGCGGCGCGTGGTAAGCTCGACGGAGTATTGGCATACTTTATTGATGGGAATGCGCACGTAGCGCGAAGCCTCGATGAGCAGTTTGTCGCCTTCGAGTTGCTCCATCTTCTGCAAGTCAACCGGGACACCGATTGCAAATGCACTTTCGAGCAAGGCCATGCCGAAAGCCTTCTTGGCGGCCTCCTCCTCGGTTAAGCCTATTCCCTGCGACACGCGGTAGTAATAGGTGGCGGTGCGGGCAGGAGGGCTGTTGAGCCATCTCGGGGCTGTGTTTTGCCCCAGTGCGGGCATGGCGCACCACAGCATCAGCAATGATGCTGCAATCGTCGATGTAAATTGTTTCATGATAATGCGGTGAGCTTCTTACATTGCATCGATTTCGGCCTGGCGGCGGGCAGCCTGTTTTTCTATTTCTTCGTCCATTTTCTCGAAGAAACGTTCACGGTCGTAATCAACTTTGCGCACTTCAAGCTCGTCGGCAAGGCCCTGCTTTGCATCTTCGAGCGATACGTGAATGGCTACGTAGCACACATATCCGCCGGTGGAACTTTGGGTTACTTTGCGGCATACCACATTGGCATATTTGTCGATAACTTTCGAGCCTATGGCTTGCGCTCCGCCTTCAAGGCTGCTCTCATACATCTTCTTGCCACTGGGCACGTTCACATCTTTGCTGTAGTCCTCGATGGCGTTCTTTATCATACCCACATAACGGGTGGCGATGTCGCTGATGGCTGCACGGTTGGCATCGCTGATGGCACGTGAGCGGTCGGGGCGATCTTCGGCAATGCCCAGCCCGGCCATGTATTCGCCCGGCTTGTCGTAGGCTTCGTCGATGCAGAATGTGGTGATTACTTGTTCCCCGTTTGCCATGACGGGTTGCATGGGGTCGTGTGCGACGGCTTTCTGCCCCGAGCTGCACGATGAGAATATCATACCCGAAGTTGCAATAAACACGCTTAATGCGACGCACTTGGCAAAAGATTTCACGGTGGCATTTGGTTTGGCCAATAATCTTTTAGAAGTCATAATAATGATGAATTAGCTATGCCCTCGGCCTCCCCAGATCGGGCAACAATCAATAAATATAATAGAAAAGGCATGGGAGTCTGTACTTTCCGTGCTTATCCCGAACTCAAGGCTCTCGCATTGCCCATCTATAAGGATAAGCAACGCAGTTAGCCCATGCCCGGAGTGGTTATATACAGACACCTCACCCACTGCATGGCACACATCACCGGGTGCCACACTCAGGTAGGTGCAGGATATACTACACCCATCACGGGCGTTACTTTCGTTGCTGCATCTTCTTATAGATTTTCAAATTTGCGAGATTTGAGTCCGGAAGACCGCGTTCAAGTAAACGCCTTTTTTAAATCAAAAAAATTCCCCAAGCCCCTCCGGGCTAACCGGGTGCGACAAATTTAAATATATTTTTCCAAAGTAAATATATATTTAATGGAAAAATTACAGGAATGGCATTATTTGCTTTCCCAAGGAGTGTGTCAAAATACAATTTTGTCATACGTAGAGACGAGGCGTGCCGCGTCTCGCAGCAAGTGAATTGCATAAAATATTGTAAATCAATTGTTTTCACTGTAGAGACGCGATTTATCGCGTCTGAAAGCGCCTCCCATGGAAATCAACTTATTATCATAGTCGCACATTAGACGCGATGAATCGCGTCTCTACTTGCCATACATTGGTGCATATTACTTCGCCGGTGCGTTACTCATGGGGATATTCAGGTTATTATGTGGTTTGATGGAAATAAGTGACGAAGTCGGGAAGAAATTAGGATTGGATAAAACCGGGTCGATGAACCGATTTTATCCAATCCTAAGTCGTTATACTAATTTGTGTGTGATTAGTCTTTGATGACGAGCTTGGTGCTGTAGTTTTGGCGGTCGCCGCGCAATTGCAGTACGTAGATGCCGGCAGGCAGGCTGCCTTGCAGGTCAACGTTGAAGTTGCCGGTACCGTCGGTGGTGTAGTTGCGGCTGAATACCTTTGAGCCTCCGGCATTGTAGATGCTTAGTTCCACTTGCTCCTCACCCTGGGCAAACACTTTGAATTGCCCGTTGGTGGGATTAGGATATACGAGTACCATGTCTTGGTCTTTTGTAACATCATTGATGCCCACGGCACCCATGTAAGCCAGTCCTGCGTATGCATCGATTATTCCGTTGGGACCCCATTGCAATGCTTTGCCTGTGCCGTAATTTTCGGGTTTCTGTGCAGTGTGGGCGAATATGTCCTTTATGTCGTCGGGGGTGAGTGTCGGGTCATATTGCAACCAAGTGGCTATGATACCCGTCACAGCCGGTGTGGCCATCGAAGTGCCTGAATTCACCATCCAGTAATAAGTGTTGCCTTCATCATCGGTCACCTTGTCGGTAAATACACCGCTTCCTTCAGAGTAAATGCCGGCATTGAAGTTGTAGCTGTTGTATGACGAAGAGATTGCGTTCCCCGGAGCCACGATGGTGGGGTGCCACACACCGTTCATGTCGTAGCCGTAGCTTGAGAATGTTGCCATGTTGCCAATCACTTCATCGTCATTGAATTGCTTTTCTAAGCCCGATATTACGTCTATCCATGTTCTCTTGGTGACATTTGCACCTACCGATATGGCTTCGCGGCCGGTTGCAATTTCGTTAATCGAGCCGTCGGACGAGCCTGCGGTATATTCTTCGCTGCCGTTGTTGGTGAAGGTCATGCTACTGTCGGTCCACATATTTATCTCGTCACCCTGGGTGCCATACAGGGCAAGTCCCAACTTGTAGCGGCAATTGCTGTTGCGCGTGGTTAACGACATAGATGCCTGTATGTAGGTTACGTATCGTTCAATCGACTCGTCATACTCCATGCTTACAGCCAAATCGGAATAATATCCGTCGAAGCTGAAGTAGTTCTTGAATTGTGTGGCATTTTCGCTTCCGCTTAACACCCACATGCCGTATTTATCCAATTCACTTTCGCTTATCACTTCGCTTTCACACATTACTTCGTTGTTGTTCTGTGTGTCGATTACCATAAATTTTAGTGATACAGGGTTCTGTGTATATCCGTCTGCGATGCCATAATACATAAGGCTGCCGTAATTCGATGCGCTTGTTTCGATTATGGTGCGGCACTGTTCTTCACCGGCCGCGTTTTCAAAAGTTTTGTTCAGCCACAGGTTATCGGAACCTTCGTTCCCCGATGCAATCACGAAAATAACACCTTCGCCGGCCAGTGCGTCAAAGGCAATCGATGTCTCGTCGGTACCCATGTGCGGACCGTTGTTGCCGCCGACGCTCAGGTTTATCACCACCGGTTTGCCTACTTCCTGGGCATATTCTACGATGTCGTTGGCTTGGCCAACCATTTCGGTTGTACTAATGTTTGTAAGCCCGCACAGGTAAAGGTCGGCATCGGGTGCCATTCCTTGGAACCCGTTGGCGGTGTAGCTGCCTGCAGCCGTGCCTGTGGTGTGGGTGCCATGTGCGCTGGTGTAGGTGTCGGTTGTAAGGCGTTCTATCTGTTCAGGCTTAGTGTAAGTCATGCCGCTGCCGTAAGTAGAGCCTTTATACGCCCTTACTATGCGCGTGTTGCCATCTTCGTCCTTGAAGTTGATGTGGTTGTATTCAATGCCGCTGTCAATGATTCCCACAATCACGTCTTTGCCCGTATAAGCTTGGTAAAGGCCGTTGCTGCCGGCGTGTAATAAGTCGGTGTGGGTGACTTCGCGTGTAACATTGTTGAGCAATCGCAACGGTTGCGATATTTCTATGTAATCCACACTTTCAAGTTCGGCAATCCGCTCGATGCTGTCGGCCGGAATTTTCACTATCAGAATGTCGCCTATTTCGTTTGTCACTTCCACTCCGGCAACTTCAATGTCGGCAATCGAGGCACCTTCGGCCAGGCGCAAAAAGCTGTCCACCATGCGAGTGCCGCCCATGTTCTCCATTTTTGTTACGAAGCGTTTTTCCGGAATTATCGGGTTTGCACCGGTTTCTTTTGCCGTCATATTGCCTTGTATTGCCATTGGCAAGCTTGTCATGCCGTTGTTGTCAATCAACCCCATTTTGTTGAGGCGCAGGAAGTGCCGCGTGTAGGGCGACAACTTACCATCGGCTGTCGCGCCGAATGCAACGGTTGTTGTGCCAAGCAACAGTGCAACCGAAAGGAAGAGTGTTTTAATCTGTCTATAAGTCATAATATCATTAATAGTTTATAAAAATTACGGCAAATTTAGATTTTTCTTGTCAAAAAGAAATAATATTTGTATTAAAAAGGTATGTTAAAAATGGATTTCGGTCGCTAATTTACATAGCGGCATTCCGTCGGTTGTTAACAATAATAAGATTTATTAGCCGGGCAGGTGCAAGTTTTTGCGGTTTTTTCATCGAGTTTCGCAGTTTTTTGTTACTTTTGGATAATTATCTATGACAAGATGAAGAAATTTGCTTGCATAATTATAGCCATGATGGTTGCGTTGACATTCCTCGGTGCCAGGGCCGGCGGAAAGGCCTACGTCATTCCGGTTGACCGGGAGATAGGTTCAACCTCGTGGCGCATAATGAAGAACGGCATGGAACAAGCTGCCGAGGAGGGTGCCGATGTGATAATCATGCACATCAACACTTACGGCGGTGCCGTGGATGCCGCCGACTCGATGCGCACGCGCATACTCAACTGCCCGATACCGGTGGTGGCGTTTATCGACAATACGGCAGCCTCGGCCGGTGCGCTCATTTCCATAGCCTGCGACAGCATATATATGCGCCCCGGTGGCAGCATGGGCGCTGCTACCGTTGTCGATGGGGCAGGTGAAGTGCTGCCCGACAAGTACCAGTCGTTCATGCGCTCGATGATGCGTGCCACAGCCGAAAGCCATGGCAAGGCAATGCGTGCAGGCGATACCGTCGAAGTGTGGCGGCGCGACCCGCTGATTGCCGAGGCGATGGTCGATCCGCGCCGTGTGGCACCGGGTGTGGATGACGACAGTACCCGCGTGCTGTCGTTCACTACCGATGAAGCCATAGCCCACGGATATTGCGAGGGCAAGGCCGAAAGCATCGGCGAGGTGGTGGTCAAACGGTTAGGCATGGGAGAAGATTGCCAAATAAGCGAATATCGCCCCACGGCAATGGACGGTGTGGTGGGTTTCCTGTCAAATCCGGCGTTCCAGGCCATATTGATAATGTTTATCATCGGGGGCATATACTTCGAGTTGCAGCACCCGGGATTGGGATTGCCGTCGGTGGTTGCCTTGCTTGCCGCCGCGCTGTATTTTGCTCCGCTTTATATCGAGGGTCTTGCCGCCGGGTGGGAGATGGTTGCCTTTTTCGTCGGCATATTGCTTATTCTGCTTGAGATTTTCGTCATTCCGGGGTTCGGTATTACCGGCATACTCGGTATATTGCTCACGTTCACTTCACTGGTGATGGCGATGCTTGGCAACGACCTGTTTGACTTTGGGCTGATAACCATGGATAGCATTATGGATGCGATACTTATAGTTTTGGTGGGGCTGCTGCTTGGCGTGGCGGTGGTGATATACGTTACCCACAAGATAGGATCCAAGGGGATAATGAGAAAATCGGCCTTGGACAAGGAACAGCGGCTCGAAGATGGGTATATAGGTGTTCCGCCCGAGCTTGCCCGGTATGTAGGCGGCAGCGGCGAGGCTTATACCGTGCTGCGCCCGGGGGGCAAGATTCGCATCGGCGGCGATGTGCTCGATGCTGTTTCGACCGGCGGCTTCATCGATGCCGGCACACCGGTCAAAGTGGTGAAATATGAAAATGCGCAGCTTTATGTGGAGCCTGCCGAATAATAAACGATATACATATTTTTATTATAATGGAAAATTTGAGATTTATCGGTATAATACCGGCGCGGTATGCCTCGACCCGTTTCCCGGGCAAGCCGCTTGCTCGCATAGGCTCGATGACCATGATTGAGCGCGTGTGGCGGCAAGTGAGCCGCGTGCTGGGCAACAACGTGTGGGTGGCCACCGACGACAGCCGCATATATGATGCCGTGGCTGCTTTCGGCGGCAATGCGGTGATGACATCGACCGAGCACCGCAGCGGTACCGACCGTTGCCGCGAGGCTTATGAAAAGATAGGTGCGGGTGAAGATGTGGTAATCAACATTCAGGGTGACGAGCCATTCATCGAGCCGCGCCAGCTTGAGGCAATAATGCAATGCTTTGGCGACCCGGCAACCGACATTGCCACGCTGGTGCGAGCCTTCGACCCGGCAGGAAGTTATGAAGTGCTTGCCGACCCAAATACGCCCAAGGTGGTGGTTGACAACGACATGAATGCAATATATTTTTCGCGTTCGGTAATACCATATTTGCGGAATGTGCCTATGGAAAAATGGCCGTCGAGCCACACTTTCTATACCCATGTGGGAATGTATGCCTATCGTGCCACGGTTCTCGACGAGATTACCCGGTTGCCGCAGTCGGGGCTTGAATTGGCCGAGTCGCTCGAACAGCTGCGCTGGCTGCAAGGCGGGTATCGCATAAAGGTGGGTGTCACCGATTGTCGCTCGATAGGCATCGACACACCGCAAGACCTTGAAAACGCTATTAAACAGCTTGGAATAAATGAATAAACAGCAACCCGAGGTAAAACCTTTTGGAGACTTCAGTATCGACATTCCCCACCCCATGGTGATGCCCAATGGCGTGGAATTGTATGTGGCCGGTGGCGGCGACCAGGAAGTGAACCGCATCGACGTGATACACCGCGGCGGTATGTTTGAGGAGGTCCCCGAACGGCTGGTGGCACAGGCCGCGGCATCGCAATTGTCGCAAGGTGCCGGCTCGATGTCGTCGCAAGATATTGCCGAATGTTTTGATTATAACGGAGCATGGGCCGGTGCACACAGCACGCACAATCACACCGAAGTGTCGCTCAATTCGCTTAATCGTTGTTTCGACAAGACTTTGCCGGTGTTTCGCGAGATGATTTTCGACCCGACATTTCCCGAGCGGGAATTTCAGGTTTACCGCAACCGTTGCCTTGGCGCATACCGCACGGCTCGTGAGCAAGTGAAATACCTTGCCGGTGTGGAGGTGAACCGCATATTCTTCGGCGACGGCTATCCGCTTGCCGCAGCGGTCAGTGACGATGATGTGATGGCACTCGATACCGGCAAGTTGCGCCGTTTCCACCGGAAATATTACCATGCGGCCAACCGCACCGTGATTCTTTCGGGAGGCATTACCGACAGGGAAATAGATATGGTTGTCGAAGCTTTCGGCTCGGACAGCGACGACCGCCCGGCCGAGCCGCTTGTAGGAATGGCGCAACAAAGCGGAGGAACGGGACATTTCTCGTTTATCGAGAAACCGGGTGCCGTGCAATCGGCCATCCAGATGCAATTGCCTGCAATCCCGCGCACTCATCCCGATTATTTTAATTTGCGCATACTTGTGACGGCTCTTGGCGGGTATTTCGGCAGTCGCCTCATGAGCAACATTCGCGAGGAGAAAGGTTATACCTATGGCATAGGTGCTGCGCTTATCGGTGCCCGCCATGGCGGATATATAGTAATGTCAACCGAATGTGACTGTGCTTATACCCGGCCGATTATCGAAGAAGTGAAACATGAAATGGCCGAATTGCGCCGGGAACCGCTGTCGTGGCATGAACTTGAAATGGTGAAGTCGAGTATGCTCGGCGACCTTGTGAAGAACCTCGACACGCCGTTTGCCGTTGCCGGCAATATAAGTTCGGTGGTGCTTTATGGCATATACCCGGAATATTTCAATGAGCATATCAAGGCGATACGTGAGGCCACACCCGAGGCCCTGCTTGAAACTGCCAGGCGTTATCTGCTCGACGAGCATCTTTATGTTGTTGTAGCCGGGCGCATGGAATAGCCTCCCGCCGGCGCGGCAGTGGCACAATGAAGCCTTGAAAATGTTGATGGGGTAAATGCCTGAAAATGTGCTGCATGACTGTGATGGTGAAAAATATTTTAAAAAAAAGAGTGCAGAATGTTTTGTAGTTTGAAAAATGTGCGTAACTTTGCAACCGCATTTGAGCCCTAAACGCTTGCGACGGGGCAAAAGGAGAACGCCTCTTTAGCTCAGTTGGCCAGAGCACGTGATTTGTAATCTCGGGGTCGTTGGTTCGAATCCGACAAGAGGCTCAAAAAAACAGTATGGGTGGTTTCCAGAGCGGCCAAATGGGGCAGACTGTAAATCTGCTGGTTTTCACCTTCGGTGGTTCGAATCCATCACCACCCACCCAATGCAAAGCCTTGCCGATTGTGGCAACGGTGTAGCGAATGCGGAAGTAGCTCAGTTGATAGAGCATCAGCCTTCCAAGCTGAGGGTCGCGAGTTTGAGCCTCGTCTTCCGCTCTAATTGAAATAAATGCCTATGTAGCTCAGTGGTAGAGCACTTCCTTGGTAAGGAAGAGGTCGCGGGTTCAATTCCCGCCATCGGCTCTAAGACCGACTTTGCCGCCCTTGTTACGTGCGGCATTTTGGGTAAAAGGGAAAAATATATAACAAAAGAGTTAATCATTTCATAAAAAAATAACAGTTATGGCAAAAGAGAAATTCGAAAGAACCAAGCCGCACGTAAACATTGGTACTATCGGTCACGTTGACCACGGTAAAACCACTCTTACTGCTGCTATTACCAAGGTGCTCCACGATGCAGGTTTCTCGTCGGAAGGCGCAAAGTCGTTTGACCAAATCGACAACGCTCCCGAGGAAAAGGAACGTGGTATCACCATCAATACTTCTCACGTAGAGTATGAGACTGCTAACCGCCACTATGCACACGTTGACTGTCCGGGACACGCCGACTATGTAAAGAACATGGTTACCGGTGCTGCTCAGATGGACGGTGCTATCATCGTGGTTGCTGCAACCGACGGTCCGATGCCTCAAACTCGTGAACACATCCTTTTGGCTCGCCAAGTAAACGTTCCGCGTCTTGTTGTATTTCTTAACAAGTGCGACATGGTTGACGACCCTGAAATGTTCGACCTTGTTGAAATGGAAATGCGCGACCTTCTTTCGTCTTACGACTATGATGGCGACAACACTCCTATCATCCGCGGTTCTGCACTTGGTGCATTGAACGGTGAACCTCAATGGGTAGAAAAGGTTTTGGAATTGATGGCTGCTGTTGACGAATGGATTCCGCTTCCTCCGCGCGACATCGACAAACCTTTCTTGATGCCTGTTGAAGACGTATTCTCAATCACCGGTCGTGGTACTGTTGCTACAGGTCGTATCGAAACAGGTGTTGTAAAGGTTGGCGACGAAGTTCAAATCATGGGTCTTGGTGCTGACAAGAAGTCGGTTGTTACCGGTGTTGAAATGTTCCGTAAGATCCTCGACGAAGGTGAAGCTGGTGATAATGTAGGTCTTCTTCTCCGTGGTATCGACAAGAATGAAATCAAGCGCGGTATGGTACTTTGCCACCCGGGTGTTGTTAAACCTCACTCTGAATTCAAGGCTTCGATCTACGTATTGAAGAAAGAAGAAGGTGGTCGTCACACTCCGTTCCACAACCACTATCGTCCTCAATTCTACATCCGTACACTCGATGTTACCGGTGAAATCACTCTTCCCGAAGGTGTAGAAATGGTAATGCCTGGCGATAACGTTGAAATCAAGGTTAAGCTCATCACTCCGGTAGCTTGCGACAAGGGTCTGCGTTTCGCTATCCGTGAAGGTGGCCGCACCGTTGGTTCGGGTCAAATTACCGAAATCCTCGACTAATTCCTGTATAAGGATTAGCGAATAAAAAATACCGGTTATGCGCCGCTGTGCCGAGAACCTCTCAATATGGCAGGCATAACCGGGAATTACGGGAATAGCTCAGTCGGTAGAGCACTGGTCTCCAAAACCAGGTGTCGGGAGTTCGAGTCTCTCTTCCCGTGCAAAAATCAAGTAAAATATGAAACTCAAAATACTACAGGATATCGAGGATTCTTATAACGAACTTCGTTATAAGACTTCTTGGCCAACAAAGAGCCAACTGGCCGGTAGCACTGTTGTGGTTATGGTAGCTTCCATCATAATCGCGATAGGTATTTTTATCATGGACCAGGTTATCGACTACGTTATGCACGTCATTTATAGCGGTTTCCAACTGTTTTAATGACGGGTTTCTCATCACAACCAATAAACATTTCCCCAAAGTAGATTATCAATATGGCAGACGAACCGAAAAAACGTTGGTATGTGCTTAGAGCTATATCAGGCAAGGAAGGTAAAGTGAAGGAAGTATTGGATGCTTCGTGTAAAAATACCGACCTTGGCAAATATGTCTCACAAGTATTGATTCCTACCGAGAAAGTTTACACTACACGTAACGGGAAGAAGGTTGTCAAAGAGCGCAACCTTTATTCGGGTTATGTGTTTGTGGAGGCTGTGCTGACGGGAGAGGTAATCCATGAGTTGCGCAACACCACCAATGTCATCGACTTCCTGCACGGCAAGGACAAGAATGGAATGCCTGAGCCGATACGTGAAGCCGATGTAGCGCGTATGCTTGGTGCTGCCGACGAGCAGAGCGAAAATGGCGATGACGGACTTAACGATTACATCGTGGGTGAGACGGTGAAAGTGAACTACGGTCCTTTCAGCGGCTTTACCGGTGAAATCGAGGAAGTTAACCGCGAGAAACGCAAGCTCAAGGTTATGGTAAAAGTATTCGGTCGCAAGACACCTCTTGAGTTGGATAATTCCCAGGTAGAGCGAGGTTGACGTGTGGTGTTACGGCCGCGATGTTGCCTCAGAGAGTTGTTTGTTTAAACAATAAAACAAAAAAACACAATGGCTAAAGAAATTGCTGGACAGATCAAATTACAGATTAAGGGTGGAGCAGCAAATCCTTCACCGCCAGTAGGACCGGCACTCGGTTCTAAGGGTATCAACATCATGGAATTTTGTAAGCAATTCAATGCCCGTACCCAAGACAAGGCCGGAAAGGTGTTGCCGGTGGTTATCACCTACTACACCGACAAGAGCTTTGACTTCATTGTAAAGACACCACCGGTGCCTGTGCAATTGAAGGAAATTACTAAGCTCAAGAGCGGTTCGGCACAACCTAACCGTAACAAAGTGGCTGAAATCACATGGGAACAGGTTAAGACTATTGCCGAAGACAAAATGCCTGATTTGAACTGTTTTACTTTAGACTCGGCTATGCGAATGGTCGCAGGTACAGCGAGAAGCATGGGTATCACTGTAAAGGGTTCGTTCCCTGAAAACATTTAAACTTCAATTTCATCATGGCTAAACTTACAAAAAATCAAAAGTTAGTAAATTCCAAGATTGAAGCGGGGAAGGTTTACACTCTTAAGGAAGCTGCAGGATTAGTAAAAGAAATCACTTTCACAAAATTCGACGCTTCGGTTGATATCGATGTCCGCTTGGGTGTTGATCCTCGCAAGGCCAACCAGATGGTTCGCGGCACAGTGTCGTTGCCTCACGGAACCGGTAAGCAAGTGCGCGTGTTGTGCATCTGCAATCCCGACGCCGTAGCAGCAGCACAAGAGGCCGGTGCCGACTATGCAGGCTTGGAGGAGTATATCGATAAAATCAAGGGCGGTTGGACCGACGTTGACGTTATCATAGCTCAGCCGGCAGTCATGGGTAAACTCGGACAGGTTGCAAGGATATTGGGCCCCCGTGGCTTGATGCCTAACCCCAAGAGCGGTACAGTGACCATGGACGTTGCCAAGGCAATCAAGGAAGTAAAACAAGGTAAGATCGACTTCAAGGTCGATAAGAATGGTATCGTGCACACTTCGATAGGTAAGGTTTCGTTCACTCCCGAGCAGATTTTCGACAATGCCCGTGAATTTGTGAACACGCTTATAAAGTTGAAACCCGCCACTGCGAAGGGAACCTATATCAAGAGCATTTATCTTTCAAGTACAATGAGTCCCGGTATTAAGGTTGACACTAAGGCAGCTGAATAATTAAAATCGAAACAAAATGAGAAAGGAAGATAAATATACTGTTATAGAAGAAATCGGCAAAATCCTCAAGGAATACAGCTGTGTGTACCTCACCGAGACCGCAGGGCTTAACGCCGAAAAGACAAGCGCATTGCGCCGTGCCTGCTTCAAGAACGATGTGAAACTGGTGGTTGTAAAGAACACCTTGCTCAAGAAGGCAATGGAACAAAGCGATGTTGATTACAGCGGTTTGTATCCTGCACTCAAGGGTGCCACTTCGCTCATGCTCAGCAACACGGGCAACGCCCCTGCCAAGCTGTTGAAAGACTTCGTAAAGAAGGACGACACGCTGCCGGCATTGAAGGCTGCATTTGTTGAAGGTTGTGTGTATGGTGCCGACCAATTGGAACTTCTTGCAAGCCTCAAGAGCAAGAACGAACTTATCGCCGACGTTATTGCATTGTTGCAATCGCCTGCCAAGAACGTTATCTCGGCTTTGCAATCTTCAGGGACAAAGCTTCATGGAATACTTGAAACTTTATCTAAAAAAGAACAATAAACAAGAATATAAACAAATAAAAACATACTAAAAATGGCAGATTTAAAAGCTTTTGCAGAACAATTAGTAAATCTCACCGTTACTGAAGTAAACGAACTTGCTAAAATTTTGAAGGAAGAATATGGCATTGAACCTGCTGCTGCCGCTGTAGCCGTTGCTGCCGGTCCTGCTGCCGGTGCTCCCGCTGCCGAGGAAAAGACTTCGTTCGATGTAGTATTGAAGAGCGCAGGTGCAAGCAAGCTTGCCGTTGTTAAGCTCGTTAAGGAACTCACCGGTCTTGGCTTGAAGGAAGCTAAGGATCTTGTTGACGGTGCTCCTAACACTATCAAGGAAGGTCTTGCTAAGGCTGATGCTGAAGGACTCAAGAAACAACTCGAAGACGCCGGGGCTGAAGTTGAACTTAAATAACATCCCTGTCAGTCAGGTAAATAGGTTAAGAATCCCCCTACAAAGTCGATTCTTAACCTTTTCGTGTCTTTTTTAATTTGAGTTCACTTAATTTATTTTTTCAATGTCAGTTACAAAAAAACCACGTGTTAATTTCGCATCGGTCAAGAATCCGTTACCGTATCCCGATTTTCTTGAGGTGCAATTAAAATCTTTCAGAGATTTTCTGCAATTAGATACTCCGACTGAGAAGAGAAAAAACGAGGGGCTCTATAAGGTTTTTGCCGAGAATTTCCCAATCGCGGACACTCGCAACAACTTTGTACTCGAATTCCTTGACTACTATATCGACCCGCCGCGTTACACTATCGAAGAGTGCCTTGAACGCGGCCTCACTTACAGTGTGCCCTTGAAGGCCAAGATGAAACTGTATTGCACCGACCCCGATCACGAGGACTTTGACACGGTGGTGCAAGATGTTTATCTGGGCCCTATACCGTATATGACCGAAAAAGGAACGTTCGTCATCAATGGTGCCGAGCGCGTAGTGGTTTCACAGCTGCACCGCTCGCCGGGCGTGTTCTTCGGGCAAAGCACACACTCCAACGGAACCAAGCTCTACTCGGCTCGTATTATTCCATTCCGCGGCTCGTGGATTGAATTTGCAACCGACATCAACAATGTGATGTATGCCTACATCGACCGCAAGAAGAAGTTGCCGGTGACTACATTGTTGCGTGCAATAGGCCTCGAAAGCGATAAGGACATTATTGAAATTTTCGGGCTGGCTGAAGAAATCAAAGTGAACAAGACCAACCTCAAGAAGGCTGTAGGCCGCAAGCTTGCCGCCCGTGTACTCAAAACTTGGGTAGAGGACTTCGTGGACGAAGACACCGGCGAGGTTGTGTCGATAGAACGTAACGATATCATAATCGACCGTGACACCGTAATCCAGGAAGAGAATATCGACGAAATCCTGGAGGCAAACGTGCAGACTATATTGCTGCACCGTGAGGATGCCAATACGAGCGATTATGCCATCATATTCAATACTCTGCAAAAGGATACCACCAACTCGGAAAAAGAGGCGGTGAACTATATATACAGGCAGCTGCGCAACGCCGAACCACCGGATGATGCCAGCGCACGCGAAGTGATTACCAACTTGTTCTTCTCGGAAAAACGTTACGACTTGGGCGAAGTTGGCCGCTTCCGTATTAACAAGAAACTTGGCTTGAACACCTCGATGGATGTGAAGGTGCTTACGCGCGACGACATCATCGAGATTATCAAGTACCTCATCGGGCTTATCAATTCAAAGACCGATGTTGACGATATCGACCACTTGAGCAACCGCCGTGTGCGCACCGTCGGCGAACAGCTCTATAACCAGTTTGGCGTGGGACTTGCCCGCATGGCTCGTACCATACGCGAACGCATGAACGTGCGCGACAATGAAGTGTTCAAACCTATCGACTTGATTAACGCCAAGACCATTTCGTCGGTAATCAACACTTTCTTTGGTACCAATGCCTTGTCGCAGTTCATGGATCAAACCAACCCGCTTGCCGAAATCACCCACAAGCGCCGTATGTCGGCCCTTGGCCCCGGCGGTTTGTCGCGTGAGCGTGCAGGATTTGAGGTGCGCGACGTGCACTATACCCACTACGGCCGTTTGTGCCCGATTGAGACTCCTGAAGGCCCGAACATCGGTCTTATCTCGTCGTTGTGCGTATATGCCAAAATCAACGACCTTGGATTTATCGAAACCCCTTACCGCACCGTAGCCGATGGCAAGGTGAACCTCAATAACGACGAAGTGGTTTACCTCACTGCCGAGCAAGAAGAAGGCAAGGTGATTGCCCAGGGTAACGCTCCGCTCAACGATGACGGTACGTTTATCCGCACAAAGGTAAAAGCTCGCCTTGATGCCGACTTCCCTGTCGTGCCCCCGCAAGATGTGCAGCTCATGGACGTGTCGCCGGTGCAAATTGCATCGATTGCCGCCGCGATGATTCCATTCCTTGAGCATGACGACGCCAACCGTGCGTTGATGGGCTCGAACATGATGCGCCAGGCTGTGCCGTTGTTGCGTAGCGAGGCTCCGATTGTGGGTACGGGCATCGAGGAACAACTTGCATATGACTCACGGTCGCAGATACAGGCCGAGGGTGCAGGTGTTATAGAATATGTCGATGCCGATGTGATACGTATTCGCTACGACCGCACCGAAGACGAGGAATTTGTGAGCTTCGAAAGTGCAGTTAAGGAATACCATTTGCCTAAGTTCCGCAAGACCAACCAAAGCACGAGCATCGACTTGCGCCCGATTTGCGACAAGGGCCAGCGTGTCAACAAGGGGGATATATTGACCGAAGGTTATTCGACCGAAAACGGCGAACTTGCCATCGGCCGCAACCTGAAGGTGGCATATATGCCTTGGAAGGGTTACAACTATGAGGACGCCATCGTGCTTAACGAGCGCATGGTGCGCGAAGATATATTGACATCGGTACACGTCGATGAGTACACGCTTGAAGTGCGCGAAACCAAGCGAGGCATGGAAGAGCTTACCAGCGACATACCGAATGTGAGCGAAGATGCAACAAAAGATCTTGACGAGCGCGGTATAATCCGCGTGGGTGCCCACGTGGTTCCGGGCGACATTCTTATAGGTAAGATTACGCCTAAGGGCGAGTCGGATCCGACTCCCGAGGAAAAATTGCTCCGTGCAATTTTCGGCGACAAGGCCGGTGATGTGAAAGATGCTTCGCTAAAGGCTTCTCCGTCGCTGAAAGGTGTGATTATAGGTACCAACTTGTTTGCGCGTGCCGCCAAAAAGAAGAAAACCAAGAATGCCGAAGACCCGTTGCTCAAGCTCGACGAGGAATATGACGAAAAGAAAGCAGCTTTGAGGAAAGTATTGTTACAGAAACTTTCCACACTGACTGCCGACCGTGTGTCGCAAGGCGTTAAGGATTTCATGGACGCAGAGATTGTGTCGAAGGGCGTGAAATTCTCGATGTCGATACTTGAAAATATCAATTACGAGACCGTCAACTTGAGCAAATGGACTACCGATGCTCATCGAAACGATATGATACGTGCCACGGTAACCAATTACCTGCGCAAGTATAAAGAGATTGATGCCGAATTGCGTCGCAAGAAGTTTGACATTTCAATCGGCGACGAA
The DNA here is from genome assembly GCA_949289215.1 of uncultured Bacteroidales bacterium. Lineage (GTDB taxonomy): Bacteria > Bacteroidota > Bacteroidia > Bacteroidales > Muribaculaceae > Avimuribaculum. The sequence goes on from CASENC010000043.1 coordinate 28,664, forward strand.
CTCCCGTCGGGTATTATGCAGATGGCGAAGGTTTATGTTGCCAAGAAGCGTAAGATTGGTGTCGGCGACAAGATGGCAGGACGTCACGGTAACAAGGGTATTGTGTCGCGTGTGGTAAGGCAGGAAGATATGCCGTTCCTTGCCGACGGTACTCCGGTAGATATCGTGCTTAACCCGCTGGGTGTGCCTTCGCGTATGAATATCGGGCAGATATTCGAGGCCGTACTCGGATGGGCCGGCCGTGAGCTTGATGTGAAGTTTGCAACCCCAATCTTCGATGGTGCAAGCCTCGACGACCTTAATGAATGGACCGACAAGGCAGGGCTGCCACGCTATGGCAAGACCTACCTGTATGACGGTGAGACCGGTGAACGTTTCGACCAGCCTGCAACGGTGGGTGTGACTTATATGCTTAAACTCGGCCACATGGTTGAAGACAAGATGCACGCACGAAGCATAGGCCCGTACTCGCTTATCACCCAGCAGCCGCTTGGCGGTAAGGCTCAATTTGGTGGACAGCGTTTCGGAGAGATGGAAGTTTGGGCTCTCGAAGCATTCGGCGCAGCCCACGTCTTGCAAGAAATACTTACCATCAAGAGTGACGACGTTACAGGCCGCAGCAAGGCTTACGAGGCAATTGTCAAGGGCGAACCAATGCCTAACCCGGGAATACCCGAATCGCTTAACGTGCTGTTGCACGAACTTCGCGGCTTGGGACTTAGCATCAACTTAGAATAAAACAACAAAGCGTGCCGCACACGGCTCGGGCTATCGCCCGGGAGCGTGTGACGGCAGCGCATAACTCTTTATACAACAATAATTTTATGGCTTTTAGAAAAGATAATAAAATAAAGAGTAATTTCTCGAAAATCAGTATCGGTCTCGCCTCGCCCGACGAGATTCTTGAATTATCGTCGGGGGAAGTGTTGAAGCCCGAAACTATCAACTACCGCACCTACAAGCCCGAGCGCGACGGTCTGTTCTGTGAACGCATCTTCGGCCCGGTGAAGGACTATGAGTGCCATTGCGGAAAGTATAAGCGCATTCGTTACAAGGGTATCGTGTGCGACCGCTGTGGTGTGGAAGTTACCGAGAAGAAAGTGCGCCGCGAGCGCATGGGGCATATACAGCTTGTGGTGCCGGTGGCTCACATTTGGTATTTCCGCTCGCTGCCCAATAAGATAGGTTATTTGTTGGGGTTGCCCTCGAAGAAGCTCGATGCCGTAATCTATTATGAGCGTTACATCGTTATCAAGCCGGGTGTGGTTGAGAACGTACAGAAATATGACTTGTTGTCGGAAGACGAATATCTCGACATCATTGACAAGTTGCCAAAGGAAAACTCGATGCTCGAAGACACCGATCCCAACAAGTTTATTGCCAAGATGGGTGCCGAGGCTATTTATGACTTGCTTTGCGAGCTTGACCTTGATGCGTTGTCGTATGAATTGCGCGACAAGGCAAACAGGGATAATTCCCAGCAACGCAAGACCGAGGCTTTGAAACGCCTGCAAGTTGTGGAATCGTTCCGTGCATCGAAGAACCGCAACCGCCCCGAATGGATGATATTGAAGGTGATACCTGTTATTCCGCCCGAGTTGCGTCCGTTGGTGCCGCTTGACGGCGGCCGTTTCGCAACAAGCGACCTTAACGACCTGTATCGCCGTGTGATTATTCGCAACAATCGCTTGAAACGTCTTATCGAAATCAAGGCTCCCGAAGTGATTTTGCGAAACGAGAAACGTATGCTTCAGGAGGCTGTTGACTCGCTCCTTGACAACTCCCGCAAGTCGAGCGCCGTGAAGACCGATGCCAACCGTCCTTTGAAATCATTGTCCGACAGCTTGAAAGGTAAGTCGGGACGTTTCCGTCAAAACCTGCTCGGTAAGCGTGTCGATTACTCGGCTCGTTCGGTTATTGTCGTAGGCCCTGAATTGAAGATGCACGAGTGCGGTCTTCCAAAATATATGGCGGCCGAGCTTTACAAGCCTTTCGTAATCCGCAAGCTCATAGAGCGCGGCATAGTAAAGACTGTAAAGAGTGCCAAGAAGATTGTCGATCGCCGCGAACCGGTGGTTTGGGATATTCTTGAATATGTGATGAAAGGGCACCCGGTGTTGCTTAACCGTGCCCCGACACTTCACCGTCTGGGTATCCAGGCTTTCCAGCCGCGCATGATCGAAGGCAAGGCCATACAGTTGCACCCACTTGCTTGTACGGCATTCAACGCCGACTTCGACGGTGACCAGATGGCTGTGCACTTGCCTCTTGGCAACGAGGCCATAGTGGAAGCACAGATGCTTATGCTTGGTTCGCACAACATTCTTAACCCGGCCAATGGCGCACCTATTACCGTGCCGTCGCAAGACATGGTGCTTGGTTTGTATTACATCACCAAGCTGCGTGAAGGCTCAAAGGGTGAAGGCTTGAAGTTCTATGGACCGGAAGAAGCTCAGATAGCTTATAATGAAAAGAAGGTTGACTTGCACGCAATAGTTTCGGTCGTTGTTGACGACATCGACAGCGATGGCAAGCCCATTAAGCATTTGGTTGAGAAGACCTCGGTAGGCCGTATCTTGTTTAACCAATATGTGCCCAACGAAATAGGTTACGTCAACGAAATTATTTCAAAGAAATCGTTGCGCGGTATCATCAGCCGGGTAATCAAGTCGTGTGGTATTCCACGCTCGGCCCAATTCCTTGATGATATCAAGAACCTCGGCTACCGCATGGCATTCAAGGGCGGATTGTCGTTCAACCTGGGCGATATCATTATCCCGGCCGAGAAGGAAGAATATGTGAACGAAGGTTACCGCGAAGTGGAAGAAGTGATGAACAACTACAGCATGGGTTTCATCACCAATACCGAACGCTACAACCAAATCATTGATATATGGACGCACGTAAACTCGCGTCTCACCGACACGCTGATGAAGCAGCTCGCTGCCGACAACCAAGGCTTCAACTCGGTTTACATGATGCTTGACTCGGGTGCCCGTGGTTCAAAAGACCAGATTCGCCAGCTTTCGGGTATGCGCGGACTTATGGCCAAGCCGCAAAAGAGCGGTGCCGAGGGCGGTCAAATCATCGAGAACCCTATTCTTGCAAACTTCAAGGAAGGCTTGTCGGTGCTTGAATACTTCATCTCTACGCACGGTGCGCGTAAGGGTCTTGCCGACACGGCGTTGAAGACTGCCGATGCCGGTTACCTCACTCGCCGTCTGGTTGACGTTGCCCACGATGTTGTGATTACCGAGGAAGACTGCGGCACGTTGCGCGGTCTTGTATGCACCGAGGTGAAGAACAACGAGGATGTGGTTGCTTCGCTTGGCGAGCGAATACTTGGCCGTGTTTCGGTTCACGATATTGTTGATCCCATCACCGGTGAAGTGATTGTGAAGAGCGGTGAAGAAATCAACGACGAGGCTGCACAACGTATCAACGATTCTCCTATCGAGTCGGTAGAAATTCGTTCGGTGCTCACCTGCGAAGCCAAGAAAGGCGTTTGTGCCAAGTGCTACGGCCGCAACCTTGCCACCAACCGCATGGTTCAGAAGGGCGAGGCCGTGGGTGTGATTGCAGCACAGTCTATCGGCGAGCCGGGTACGCAGCTTACGCTTCGTACATTCCACGTCGGTGGTGTGGCTTCGAATATTGCCGCAGTTTCTTCAATCACCTCTCGTTACGACGGTTTGCTTGAAATCGATGAGTTGCGCACCGTTCCGTGTGAAGATCACGAAGTGGTAGTGGGTCGTATGGCCGAAATGCGTATTATCGAGCCGACTACCAAGATGGTGCTTACCACTGCCAATATCTCTTACGGCTCCAAGCTCTTCAAGAAGCCGGGAGAAATGGTCAAGAAGGGTGATGTGATTTGCGAATGGGACCCGTTCAATGCCGTAATTGTTTCGGAAGTTACCGGTAAGGTTAAATTCAATAACTTCATTGAAGGTGTAACCTATCGTGAAGATATCGACGAAACTTCGGGTAACAGCGAAAAGATTATAATCGAGTCGAAGGACCGCACCAAGGTTCCTGAAGCCGATTTGTTTGATAACAACGGTTTGCTTGTAAAGACTTATTCGTTGCCAGTGAATGCTCACCTCATGGTAAACGAGGGCGACGAGATAAAGCAAGGCGAGGTGTTCGTGAAGATACCGCGTGCCGCAGGCAGTGCCGGTGACATCACCGGTGGTCTGCCGCGTGTTACCGAGCTTTTCGAGGCTCGCAACCCGTCAAATCCCGCAGTCGTAAGCGAAATCGACGGTGAAGTGACATTCGGCAAGATTAAGCGCGGTAACCGTGAAATCACTGTGAAATCAAAGACCGGCGATGAAAAGAAATACCTGGTGCCGCTATCCAAGCAAATCCTTGTTCAGGAGAATGACTTCGTGCGCGCCGGTACACCGCTCTCGGATGGTGCAATCACTCCTACCGACATCCTTAACATCAAGGGCCCGACTGCGGTGCAGGATTACATTGTGAACGAGGTGCAAGACGTTTACCGCCTGCAAGGTGTGAAGATTAACGACAAGCACTTTGAGGTTATCGTGCGCCAGATGATGCGCAAGGTATGTATCCTTGATCCGGGTGACACGCTCTTCCTTGAACAGCAAATTGTGGACAAGCGTGAGTTTATGGACGAGAACGACCGCATTTGGGGCAAGAAGGTGGTTACCGATCCGGGCGATTCGCAAAATGTGAAGGCCGGCCAGATAATCACGGCTCGCAAGCTGCGTGACGAAAATTCGGCTTTGAAACGCCGTGACTTAAAGGTAATTCAAGTGCGCGACGCCGTTCCTGCCACTTCCGAGCAGATACTGCAAGGAATCACTCGTGCCGCATTGCAGACATCGAGCTTCATGTCGGCTGCATCGTTCCAGGAAACAACCAAGGTGCTTAATGAAGCAGCCATCAACGGCAAGGTTGATTACCTTGAAGGCATGAAGGAAAATGTGATTTGCGGTCACTTGATACCTGCCGGTACAGGTCTCCGTGAATATGAAAAGCTCATTGTTTACAACACCGAGGACATGGATGCTCCGGGCGTGAAGGAAGAACTCGCCGAGGTGGAGAAAGCAGAGGAAGATACTCTGTAAACGCATAACATATACAGCTTATTAAGGTCGCAATCTGTACCGTTCAGGTGCCGGTTGCGGCTTTTTTATTTCTGTTTAGGAAAATATTCGTTGACGGGATACGTTAATTATTTATATGAGACTGCGAGAGAAAATTTTATATGGGCTTGTCATGGTTGCGTGTGCCGTGGTGTTGCTCAATTCGTGCCGTGGCGCAAAATTGAGCGATGCCGAGGAACAATACGAGCGTGGCGAATATTTTGATGCAGCCAATACTTACCGCAAGGTATATAATAAGATGAAAAGCCGCGACGAGCGCCCTGTGCGTGGCATGGTGGCTTTCCGGATGGGGGAATGTTATCGACGGTTGAATATGTCGGCTCGCGCTTCGGCCGCATATCAGAATGCATTGCGGTATGAATACCCCGACAGCATGGCATATTTCTACCTTGCCCGTTCGCAGCAGGCCGAAGGGAAATATGCGGCGGCAAAAAGGAATTATGAAACTTTTCTCACCTATGTCCCCGACCATCGCCTGGCACGGGTGGGGCTTGAGGGGTGCAGCCTTGCCTTGAAGTGGCGTGATGAGCCAACTCGATACATAGTGAAAAGCGCACGCCTGTTTAATTCGCGACGTGCCGACTTCTGCCCGATGTTTCTTGACGGGAATTTCGACCAACTGTATTTCACGTCTTCGACCGAAGATGCCACAGGGGAAACAAAAAGCGAAATCACAGGAACGAAAAAGTGTGATGTATTTTTTTCCAAAAAGGACGAAAATGGTAATTGGCAGCGTCCCGAACCTGTAGAGGGGGGCGTGAATACCGAGTTTGACGAGGGGATAACGTCGTTTACCCCCGACGGGTCGGCCATGTATCTTGCAAAGGCCCGCAGGGAATTGAATTCGGGAACATCGGTGGAAATTTTCACTTCACAACGTAGCGACGCACAGTGGAGCGAGCCGGTGAAGCTCGAAATCACGGCCGACACTCTGTCGGCTTACGGAGATCCTGCGGTGTCGGCCGATGGCTCATACTTGTATTTTTCGAGCGATATGCCGGGCGGGCAGGGCGGTAAGGACCTGTGGCGCATTAATTTGAAAGAGCAGGTTGGGTCGCTTGAGAATCTCGGAGACCAGATAAACACTCCCGGCGACGAGCGTTTCCCTTATTGCCGCACCGACAGCATATTGTATTTTGCGTCTGACGGGCATCCCGGCATGGGCGGGCTTGACCTGTTCAAGGCCACTTTGCAGCCCGACGGCTCGTGGAAGGTGGAGAATATGAAACCGCCCATCAATTCGGCTGCCGATGATTTCGGCATAACTTATGGTGAGGGGGAATCGGGATTTTTCAGTTCAAATCGTAACGATGCCCGCGGCTATGATCACATATTCAGCTTCATAAAGCCCGAATTGAAGATAACCATCGTAGGTTATGTGCTTGACAAGGACGAATATCCGGTACCCGACGCCACGATACGCATAGTGGGAAACGATGGGTCGAACCAAAAAGCGATAGGCAAGCCCGACGGTTCGTTTGAATTTAACTTGGAGCGCGGTGTGCGTTATGTGATGCTTGCCGGTGCCAAGGGTTACCTTAACATGAAGCAGGAGTTTGTGAGCGACATTGCCGAGGAGGATGCCGAGTATTATGTGGAGTTTTTCTTGCCTGCAATCAATAAGCCGCAGGTGCTTGAAAACATTTTCTACGATTATGACAAGGCCGACTTGCGGCCTGAGTCGAAAGCGGCTCTTGACGAACTTGTGGAAATACTTAACGAAAATCCCAATGTGACCATTGAAATGGCTTCACACACCGACCGTTGGGGCTCAAACGCATATAACGATGCGTTATCGCTGCGCCGTGCGCAATCGGTTGTCGATTATCTTGTGGCGGCGGGCATCGATACTGCCCGTTTGCAGCCGCATGGTTATGGTGAAACCAGGCCTAAAGTGGTGACAAAGCGCATAGCCCGCCTGTATCCGCAATTCAAGGAAGGTGATGAGTTGACCGAAGAATTCATAGAAAAACTTTCACCCGAAGACCAGGCTGCCGCCGACCAAATCAACCGCCGCACCGAATTTCAGGTGCTTTCCCTTACCTACCGGCGGTATTAAAAAGCATTTTACATAATTATTGGTGTCCGCTAAAACTTTTTATTGAACTATGCAATAAGGAATTTAGCTCTAAAAGTGCTTAAATAGCCGATATAATAGCTGAAAATTTACGTATTTGCAATAAAACTTACGTTATTGCTTATGCTTATTGTTTC
>CASENC010000044.1 GCA_949289215.1 uncultured Bacteroidales bacterium
TCAATGCCAAAGTAAAGGCCTTCAGAAGCCAGTTCAGGGGAGTAGTTGACATACCTTTCTTCTTGTTCAGGTTATCTAAGCTGTGCGCATAATACGGAAAAACGAAAGGCTGGAATACAACCGGGTTTTCGGACTGACCCGAATACAGCCGATGCAAACAAAAAAAGCAGCTAACCGATTGGCTAACTGCTTTGTGAGTGTGACCCCGGAGAGGCTCGAACTCTCGACCCAATGATTAAGAGTCATTTGCTCTACCAACTGAGCTACGGAGTCATTGTATTTTTGACAACGTTTTGTTGATTTCGGTTGCAAAGGTACGCACTTTTTTTGATATACCAAATTTTTCGGCAAAAAAATCGAAAAAAAATAATAGTAACGATGCATAATCTTTGATTGGGGAAAAATATCACTATATTTGTAGTGTTGAAAATCATTTGAATTACACTTATTTACGCCATGATAAGAAAACTTATACCTATATCGTTGTTTTGTGGGGCACTTGCCGTTGCAACATCGTGTGGAAATGATTATACGCTTGATGTGGGCGGAGTGACGGTGAATTTGCGGCAAGAAAATCCATGTGATGTGCGGCAGGTGCGGTTGCAAGTGGTGGGAGAAAAAATAATACGAGTTTCTGCCACTCCCGATGATGAATTTGCCGACCCGGAGAGCCTTGTGGTGCTGCCGCAGCAGGAAATTCCGAAATTTACCGTATCGCAAGACGATGATACAGTGGTTGTGGCAACATCGAGCATTAACGCTTCGGTGGCAACGACCACTGGAGAAGTGTGGTTTACCGACACCGACGGAAATGTATTGCTGCGGGAGCAACTCGGCGGCGGAAAAGAATTCACGCCCATCGAGGTTGACGGCACCCGTGGATACACTGTGCGGCAGGTGTTTGAATCGCCCGATGACGAGGCTTTTTACGGACTTGGGCAGCATCAGTCGGACGAATTTAATTACAAGGGCAAGAGTGAAGAGCTTTTTCAGTATAATACCAAGGTTTCCATCCCCTTTATTGTGTCAAATAAAAAATACGGACTTCTGCTCGACAGTTATTCGTTGTGCCGATTCGGTTCGCCCGAAGGTTACAAGCCGCTGGGCGAGGTGTTTAAATTATATGACAAGCAAGGGCGTGAAGGAGCCCTGACCGGCGTGTATGTGCCTGCCGACACTGTGGCTGTGGCGATATTGGAGCGCAGGGAAGACTCGATAGGTTTCGATCATCTTATGCGCATGGATTTATCCCGGGTGGAAGGTTTGCCCGACGGATTCCCAATGGATGGTGCAACAGTCACATATGAAGGCGAGATAGAGCCTTCGGCGAGCGGTGAATATGGTTTTAAATTGTATTATGCCGGTTATGCCACAGTATATGTCGATGGTAGGAAAGTGGTTCCTGAGAGGTGGCGCACGGCATGGAATCCAAACAGTTACAAATTTACCGTCGCCTTGCAAGAAGGGAGCCGCGTGCCGGTGCGCATCGAGTGGAAGCCCGACGGAGCGGTGTCGTATTGTGCATTGCAGGCTATGCAGCCGGCTACAGCCGAGGAGCGCGGCCGCCAATCGTGGTGGAGCGAAATGAGTAAGCAGCTCGATTATTATTTTATCGTCGGGGAAGATTTGGATGAAGTGATAAGTGGTTACCGCACCCTTACCGGGAAATCGCCCATCATGCCCAAGTGGGCAATGGGTTACTGGCAAAGCCGCGAACGCTACAAGACGCAAGATGAAGTGCTTGCTACTTTCAATGAGTTCCGTGAACGGCATATACCTATCGATAACATAGTGCTTGACTGGCAGCATTGGCCGGAGAGCGAATGGGGCAGCCACCGGTTCGACCCCGACCGTTTCCCCGACCCGCAGGCAATGGTCGATTCCATTCATGCCATGAATGGCCGGTTTATGGTCTCGATTTGGCCGAAATTTTATACTACTATCGAGCATTTCAAGCAATTCGACCGTAATGGGTGGATTTATCCGTTGTCGGTGACCGACAGCCTGCGCGACTGGGTGGGCCCGGGTTACAATTATGGTTTCTACGATGCCTATTCGGCCGATGCCCGTCGGCTCTTCTGGAAACAGATAGAAGAGTGTTATTATCCGCTCGGAATAGACGCATGGTGGATGGACGCGAGCGAACCCAACATACGTGACTGCACCGACATGCAATATCGCAAGGACCTGTGTGGCCCGACGGCACTTGGCAGTTCGACCGAATTTTTCAATGCTTATGCATTGATGAATGCCGGGGCCATATATGACGGGTTGCGCAGTGTGACCCCCGACCGCAGGGTGTTCCAGCTCACGCGCTCGGGTTTTGCAGGGTTGCAACGATATGCCACTGCGACGTGGAGCGGCGACATAGCTTCGCGGTGGGAAGACATGAAAGCGCAAATTTCGGCAGGGTTGAACTTCTCGATATGCGGTATCCCTTACTGGACAATGGATATTGGCGGCTTTTGCGTCGAAAACCGGTATGTAAAGGCTCAGGCCGAATGGGAAAAAACTCATGAAGCAAACGCCGATATGGCTGAATGGCGCGAACTTAACTCCAGGTGGTTCCAATTCGGGGCTTTTTGCCCGTTGTTCCGTGCACATGGGCAATACCCCTACCGCGAGCCGTGGGCAATTGCACAAGACGATTCGGCCACATATAAGTCGATATTAAATTCCATAGAATTGCGTTACAGGCTTATGCCTTACATTTACACCCTTGCAGGAATGACGTGGCACGATGATTACACCATTATGCGTCCGCTTGTGATGGACTTCTTGGGCGATTCGGCGGTATATGATATCGGCGACCAATATATGTTTGGCCCTTCGATAATGGTATCGCCTGTATATGAATATGGTGCACGTTCCCGCAAGGTATATTTGCCGCAATGTGCGGGGTGGTATGATTTTTACACCGGCGATTACATCAAATCCGGTCAAACGATAGATGCACCGGCACCATATGAACGGATGCCGCTTTACGTAAAAGCCGGGTCGATTGTGCCTGTTGGCCCTGTCATACAGACTACTTGCCCCACTGTAAGCACCGATGACAACACCATACGCCTGTTTGTATATGAGGGAGCCGATGCGCACTTCGACTTGTATGAAGATGATGGCGTAAGTTATGATTATGAGCGCCGCCATTATTCGGTGATACCCATCACATATAACGAGTCGTCGAAGACGCTCACGATAGGCGAACGGGAAGGAACGTATGACGGGATGTTGCGCGACCGCAATTTCATAGTAGTGCCGGTGGGCTTGAACCACCCACGCCCGTTTGACCCCGGCACCGACGGCGCGGTGATAAAATACACGGGCCGGGAAGTGACCGTCAAGGCAATGTGATTTAGAAGTAGGATATAATTCCGGTGTGACAAAAGCCGCGCCGGAATTATTTTTAAGTATTTATTTCATAATAAATTGTTGGAATACGGCGTTTTTTGCCTAATTTTGCGGCGGTTTATCATGCCCGACGGGCACAACCCACTGTAAAATAACCACCTATGGGTGATAAATCGCCATTTTTTTCAGTCTTACAACACGCTCAAAAGGTGCACGATATTTATATGCCAAACAACTTAGTAATAGTCGAGTCTCCGGCAAAAGCCAAGACAATTGAAAAATTTTTGGGTAAAGATTTCAAAGTTATGTCGAGCTATGGTCATATTCGCGACCTGCATAAGAAAGATTTCAGTATCGACACTGCCCATGGTTTCAAACCCATATATGAAATACCGGCCGAAAAAAAGGAACTTGTCAAGGAGCTGAAGAAAGCTGCCGCTGCCGCCGACATGGTGTGGCTGGCTTCCGATGAAGACCGCGAAGGAGAGGCTATTGCGTGGCACCTGTATGAAGTGTTGGGACTTACGCCCGAAAAAACGCGGCGCATAGTGTTTCATGAAATCACCAAGCCTGCGATACTTTATGCCATAGAACATCCGCGCGACATTGATTATAACCTTGTCGATGCCCAGCAAGCCCGGCGCGTGCTCGACCGCATTGTGGGTTTCGAGTTGTCGCCGGTGTTGTGGAAGAAAATCAAGCCGGCATTGTCGGCCGGCCGGGTGCAAAGTGTGGCCGTGCGTCTTATCGTGGAACGGGAAAAGGAGATTGAGGCCTTTGTAAGCGAGCAATATTACCGTGTGGTGGCACGAATGCACGGCGACGGCAAGGTGGCATTTGATGCCGAGCTTAACCGCCGGTTGCACAACAGCGATGAAGCCAAGTCGTTGCTGAATGCGTGCCGCGGAGTGCAGTTCACTGTGGGCGACATAGCTGTCAAGCCGTTGAAGAAATCGCCGGCACCACCGTTTACCACATCGACGTTGCAGCAAGAGGCTGCGCGGAAACTCGGTTTTACCGTGTCGCAAACCATGATGGTGGCCCAGAGGCTTTACGAATCGGGGCATATCACTTATATGCGTACCGACTCGGTCAATTTGTCTTCGCTGGCGATAAATACCATAAGCGAAGAAATACGCAACGGCCTTGGGGAACAATACTTGAAGGTGCGCCACTATCACACAGCCACCAAGGGGGCGCAAGAGGCTCACGAGGCTATTCGTCCCACCTACATAAGCAATCATGAAATCAGCGGTACGGCACAGGAAAAGAAGTTGTATGAACTGATATGGAAACGCACCATTGCTTCGCAAATGGCTGATGCCCAAATCGAAAAAACAACGGCTGAAATACTTATCCCCGGACGCGACGAGAAATTTATCGCAACTGGCGAGGTGATAAAATTCGACGGATTCTTGCGCGTGTATATCGAGACGCATGACGATGACAATGCGGGGGAAAACCGCACAGGTGACGAGGCTGTGCTGCCCAAGATGAAGAGCGGCGACAACGTGGCTGCCGACAGCGTCACGGCCACGCAGCGTTTCACACAGCAACCTCCGCGTTACACCGAGGCATCACTTGTGAAAAAGCTCGAAGAGCTTGGCATAGGGCGGCCTTCGACCTACGCACCCACCATTTCCACCATCCAAAACCGCGATTATGTGGAAAAAGGTGAGAAGAAAGGTGTGGATAGGAAATACGAGGTGATAACATTGAAGGCCGACAAAATATCTTCGTCGCAAAAGACCGAGACTACCGGTGCCGACAAAGGAAAACTAATCCCAACCGATGTGGGCATGGTGGTGAACGACTTCCTTGAAGACTACTTCCCACAGATTATGGACTACAACTTCACGGCAAAAATAGAACGTGAATTTGACGAGATTGCCGACGGCGAAGTGAAATGGAACGATGGAATAAGCAAATTTTATGACGAGTTCCATCCCAGTGTGGAGAATGTGTCGAAGTTGAGGCTTGAGCATAAAGTGGGTGAACGCCAGCTTGGCATCGACCCTCAAAGTGGGCGGCCGGTGTCGGTAAAGATAGGTCGCTTCGGGCCATTGGTGCAGATAGGTACCGCCGATGGTGACAGCAAGCCGCAATTTGCTTCGTTGCAGAAAGGGCAATCGGTAAATACGATAACACTCGAAGAGGCTTTGAAATTGTTTGAATTGCCACGCACACTTGGCGATTTTGAGGGTAGCGAGGTGAGCGTAGGTGTGGGACGCTTCGGCCCTTATGTGAAGCACTCGGGCAAGTATGTGTCGATACCCAAGGATTATTCGCCGCATGAAATCACGCTCGACGAGGCCGTTGCGCTTATCGAGGCGAAACGTGCGAACGAGGCGCAGAAAGTGGTGAAGACTTTTGCCGAGGATCCCGACCTTGAAGTGCTTAACGGGCGATACGGGGTGTATATATGCTATAAGAAGCAGAACTACAAGATACCCAAGGGTACCGATGCGGCAACATTGACTTATGAAGATTGCAAGGCCATAATAGCCGACGAGGCCAATGCCACTAAAAAGAAACGCACCACGACACGTCGTGCGACGACGGCCAAAAAGAAATAATGATATCTCACTAAGTGTGGTGCCATGGAGATAAGCAAGATAGAAATGCACGAGGTGTTGCCGGCGGTGTTTGCCGCGCGGGGTGCCGACGGCAGTGAGATATGGTGCCGCGATGTGGTGCTTGAGCGGGGAAAGCGATACCTCGTATCGGCACACAGCGGTACCGGGAAATCGTCGTTATGCAGTTACTTGTATGGGTACCGCAACGATTATGCGGGGCAAATTGTTTTCGGAGGCACCGACATTTCCACATTTGGCGTAATGCAGTGGTGTGAACTGCGTTGCCGCCACATTGCCTATCTTCCGCAAGAAATGAGGCTTTTCCCCGAATTGACGGCGATGGAAAATGTTGAACTGAAAAACCGCCTTACCGGTTACCGCAGTCGGGATGAAATAGGTAAAATGTTTGATTGCCTGGGTATAGGAGAAAAAGCCGAAGAGCAAGTGGCTCGCTTGTCGATAGGGCAGCAGCAGCGTGTGGCAATAATCAGGGCTTTGTGCCAGCCTTTCGATTTCATACTGCTCGACGAGCCAGTCAGCCACCTCGACGAGGCCAATAACCGTCTTGCTGCCACACTTGTGGCCGAGGAAGCTTTGCGGCAAGGAGCCGGGATTATTGCGACATCGGTGGGAAATGATGTGATGTTAACCATTGACAAGGAGTATAAGTTATGAGCAACAACGATAACAGCGTGTCAAAGAAGCTGCTTTGGAAACTTTTGCGCAAGCACGTCAGTGTGTGGCAAATGGCAGGATTCTCTGTTGCAAGCCTTGTGGGGCTTGTAATTGTGTTGCTCGCGTTGCAGTTCTACAATGATATAAAGCCCGTGTTTTCGAGTGACGACAGTTTCATGCGACAAGATTACATGGTGCTTACGAAAACGGTTTCGAGTTTCGGCTCATTGCTTGGAGCAAGTGCCGAGTTCTCGGACGGGGAGCTTGACGAGCTTTCCCGGCAACCGTGGGTGCGGAAGGTGGGCCGGTTCACCACGCCGCAATATCGCATTTACGGTTCGTTGACTTTCGGAAACCGAGCACTGCGCACATATTTGTTCTATGAATCGGTGCCCGATGAGTTTATCGATGAGTTGCCCGATGATTGGGGTTTCAACCCTGCCGATGGGAAAGTGCCTGTGATAGTGTCGCGTGATTATCTTGCCCTTTATAACTTCGGTTTTGCTGCCACTCGCAATATGCCACGCATAAGCGAGGGGATGATAGGCATGATACCCATTCAGCTCACTCTTTCGGGCAACGGGCGCAGCGAAACCGTAGAAGGCCGCATAGTGGGTTTCTCTAATCGCTTGAACACGATTATCGTTCCCGAAGAATTCATGCAGTGGAGCAATGATAGGTTTGGAACCGGAGAACAAAGGTCGCCTTCAAGATTGATAGTCGAAGTGAGCCGTCCAGGCGACAAGGCGATAAGCGACTATACCGCCGCGCATGGTTACGAGATTGCAGGCGACAAGGCCGATAGCGGCAAGGCAAGCTATATGTTGCGCATTATGACAGGTATAATCATTACCATAGGGTGCATCATAAGTTTGCTTGCATTTTTTGTGTTGATATTAAGTATCAACCTGCTGATGCAGAAAAATTCACGTAAATTGCAAGACCTGTTGATGCTTGGTTATACACCTGCGCAAGTGTCAGCTCCATATGTAAAGATGGTGCTGGTTGCCAATGATGCCGTGCTTGTTGCGGCTTGCGTTGCCATGCTTGTGTGCCGCAGCCTTTACCTGCCCATGCTTGCATCGCTTGGAGTAACAGGCGGCAGTGTGTTATTGTCGGTAATAGTGGCAATATTTATAATGGGGGCAATCACAGCAGGTTCGGTATATGCCATACGTCGCCGCATCGATACCCTTTGGCATAATTAAGTGCATAATCCAAAATTTGAAACATATCAAGTTGCCATTTACATGGAACAATGTGTGTTGCGCCTGATAGTTCTTTAGGTGGAAAAGTGGGCGGAATAAGTTCTGCTTTGTCGGGAATAAAGTGAGTTGAATATATTCCAAATTTATAATTTTACTTTGATATTTTGTATTATATATAATTAATACTCTGATAATCAATAATGTTGTCTTTGTGGGTTGTATATAATTTAATTAACATTAAATATGATAATAACAATTGATTGCAAGGTAAAACATATTTAAAATATATTTAACCATACGTCTTGCTGACAATTAAAATAAATATACTTTCTTTGCACTTGAAAATGAACTTCTAACGAACCATAAAGAAAACGATGTGAATCGTATGTCTTTGTGTATTTTTCTCAGAGAGAAAATAGTATTAGTAAATTAGTAGGAAAAACCCGGCAGAATTGTATTCTCCCGGGTCTTTTTTTGCATATACCCACTATGCTCTAAATGGAATGGGGTCAGTTGAAAATCAAGCGCAGGCGACGCAGTAAGCGGTAGGTGTAGTAATGGGCCTTTTCTGGTTCGGGCTGTCGCACAAGCTGCTCGATTGTAACGTCGATGTTGTTGACCCAGAATATGAAACGGCTGTCGGGGGTGTATTTGCTGGAAAAATCAAGCAGGTTGTCAAGCTCGAAGTTGTTGCTTATTATGCCTGCACCGGCGAGCATGGCATCATAGGCGTTACATTCCTGCTCGATGTGTGCCGGAACCATAAGAATAGGTTTGCCCATATACATGGCCTCGCATATCGACTCGAAACCTGCCGTGCTTGCGTATGCACGGCAACCGGCCATTTGCTTAAGGAATATGCGGTCGTCGAGTTGGTGGAACAAGAGCGTGTCGTCCACTTTTTTGATTTTTTCTTCGCCACGCCGGTCCCAGAAGAAGCGTAGCGGCACTTCGGGACGGGCTTTGTGCCATTCCATGACTTGCTCGGCAAATCCCGAGTTGACCATATACCCAAGCACATAGTCGCCTTGGCTTGAAGGTTGCTGCATGGCTTCGCGGCGCAACAGTGGCGGAACCACATAAATGTGTTGTTGCACATCGTCGGGCATACGGCGGAACGAAAGGGCCAACAGACGGTTTGCTCCTATCGATGTGATGCGCGTGAACATCTTCAGCATTTCAAGTGAAAGATGGTTCACGTGCGGGAATTTAAAGTCCCGGTGCAGGAACAGGTATTGGTGGCCGATGCAGATTTGGGTGGCCTTTGGCCGGCAAAACAGGTAGGTCAGGCCGGTGAGAAGTTCATAGAAGTTGACCACAGCATCGGCTCCCGATTCCCTGATGCGGCGGTTGATGAAAGCAATGCTGCGAATGAAAGTGGGCAACCGCAAAATGTTATAGGCGATGCTGCGGCCTAATTTATTGCGGCGGTTGGCCGGGGTGGGAAGAAAATTCGGACTTTCAAACCTTAACAGTGGAGCTTTAAGGCGTCGGCCGAAAAATTCGGGCAGTTCGCGCTGGTTGCTTTTACCCACGAGCACCTCCACCACTTCGTGCCCTTGACGTGTGAGGTGTTCTTCGAGAGTAAGGGCTTGAGTGAGATGCCCGCGACCTTCGCCTTGTACTATGAACAAAAATTTCATGATGCTATGGTTATAATTTTCGCTTCGGCTCTGTCGTCTTGAGGCAGGCTGGCTGCAATGTCGGTATAATAAAGTACATTCCAGTTCCCTTCTTCGTCTTCAGTCAGTGCCGACATGGTCTCGACCCAGTCGCCCGAATTAAGGTAATGGATATCCTCGTAGTAAGTATTGTCGGGGTGGTGTATGTGTCCACAGATAATTCCATCGTATTTTCTTGCCTTGGCAAATCCGGCAAGCGTGTGCTCAAAATCAGAGATATAATTAACTGCCGATTTTACTTTTTGCTTGACCTGTTGTGACAGCGAGTAATAAGGTTTTCCTTGCCGGGCGCGCCAACGGTTGTAGAAGCTGTTGAACGACAGCAAGAAAGTATAGCCGACATCGCCAAGCAGTGCCAGCCATTTCATTTGAGTGGTCACGCGGTCGAAAATGTCGCCGTGGGTGACGAAGTAACGGCGTCCGCGGCTTTCAAGCTCGTATTCGCGCACGATGCTGATGTTGTAAAACGTGAGTGGCGCCAGCCCGTCGAGGAAATCGTCGTGGTTGCCACGCACGTACACCACCTGCGTGTTTTTACGTTCCATCATTCTCATAAGGATTTTAAAGAATCGGGTATGGTAAGGTTGCCACTTGCGCATTCCGCTTTTCTTCAAGTGCCAACCGTCGATGATGTCGCCGTTAAGGATGAGGCGGCTGCAATCCACATTGCTCAAAAAGTGGCACACTTCGTCGGTTTTGGAGTGTGACGTACCCAAGTGAATGTCTGATAAAACGATGGTTCGATAATACTTTCTTTCTTCCATTGTAGGCGCTTTTGTTCTAAACGTCACAAAGATATGGTGCAAATATAACAATTTCGTTGCGTTTTTGTGATGTTTCGGTAACAAATATTTTAAGAATGCGTATGATGGTCATATCACCGGAACAACAGTTTGCATGATTGGCATTTTTTACACATAAAGTTGTATTTTTCTGCATTTAAGGTGTTAAAATTGCTATATGTAGTGTCGTTTTAAACGGATATGCCCTATATTTGCATAATTTAATTATTGCCGTGGCAAGTGTTAACAATAAGCCGGGCACATGGTGATAAAATTTGCGTTTATTGTGCCGTAGTCTGTCAAGCTGTGAAAGTTAAGGATGAGCAGGCTATATGGGCCTAACGACATTGTATTTTATGAATTTAGAAATAATTTTGGTTATAGCAGCTCTTGTGGTAATGCTTGCGGCCTTGGTTGCCGATAAGCAACGGCCGGGCATGATACTGTTTTCGGTAGTCGTGTTCTTCCTGTGTTGCCGCATCATATCGCCGCGCGAGTTGCTTGAAGGTTTCAGCAACAAGGGTATGATCACGGTCGCCTTGCTCTTCCTCGTCAGCGAAGGGGTAAGGCAGTCGGGAGCATTAAGCCAGTTGATAAAAAAAATTCTGCCGCAAGGTAAAACGTCGGTATGGAAGGCGCAATTGCGCATGTTGCCTGCCATAGGTTTTATTTCGGCGTTCCTGAACAATACGCCGGTAGTGGTTATTTTTGCACCAATCATCAAGCGGTGGGCACATTCAGTGGGGCTGCCGGCGACAAAATTCCTTATACCGTTGTCTTATGTCACCATTCTCGGCGGCTTGTGTACGTTGATAGGTACATCGACCAACCTTGTGGTACATGGCATGATGATTGAAGCCGGATATGAAGGGCTTAGTATGTTTGAACTGGCATGGATAGGGGTTCCCGTAACCATTGCCGGTATTGTTTATATAATGCTTGCCTCGAAACGTTTGCTCCCCAATGAACGCCGCAGCCCTGAACTGGTGGAAGACGAGGAGGAGAAGCAGGAGAAACTGCATCCGGTGGAAGTGGTGCTTGGCCCACGTTTCCCCGGCATCAACAAGACGCTTCGTGATTTCGACTTCAAGCGCCATTACGGAGCCGAAGTGAAGGAAATAAAGCGCGGCGGCCGCGCCATAACCAAGCGCATCGACAAGACGCGGTTATATGAGGGCGACACGCTTGTGGTGCTTGCCGATGATTCATTTGTTGAGACTTGGGGTGAGTCGTCGGTGTTCCTTATGATTGCAAACGGGCATGATGCTGTTCCGCAACCCAAGCGCAGCAAGCGGGCATTTGTGTTGACGTTGCTGATATTGATGATTGTGGGTGCCACAATTGGCGAACTGCCGATAACACAGGAAATGTTCCCCAATATCAAGCTTGATATGTTCTTCTTTGCGGCTGTCACCACTGTGATAATGGCATGGACCAATACTTTCCCCGCCCGCAAATACACCAAATTCATTTCTTGGGACATATTGATTACGATTGCTTGTGCGTTTGCCATAAGCAAAGCTATGACTAATTCGGGGCTTGCCGACCTGATTGCCAATTTCATAATAGGGTTGAGCAACGACCATGGCCCGTATGTGTTGCTGGCAATATTGTATATCATTACCAATATAATCACCGAGCTTATCACCAATAACGCTGCTGCGGCACTTGCCTTCCCGCTTGCCTTGTCGCTTGCCACGCAACTCGGTGTTGACCCCACGCCGTTTTTCATGGTTATTTGCATAGCATCATCGGCCGGATTTACTACTCCTATCGGATATCAGACCAACCTTATTGTGCAGGGTATAGGTAACTATAAGTTTACCGACTTTGTACGCATAGGCCTGCCGTTAAATATAATTGTGTTCCTGGTTTCGATATTCCTGATACCACAGATATGGCCGTTTGAATTTTAATATTTCAACATATGGAAAATAATAACAATAATATATACCCCGTTTTCGATAAGATGCTTGGCCGGGCCGACAAAGAGGCTTTGCTGGGGCAACGTGGGCTGATGATATGGTTTACCGGGCTTAGCGGTTCGGGTAAAAGCACTGTGGCAATAGCGCTTGAGCGTGAATTGCAGCGGCGCGGAATATTGTGCCGCCTGCTTGATGGCGACAATATACGCACCGGAATCAACAATAACCTTGGTTTCAGCGAAGCCGACCGTATGGAAAACATCCGCCGCATTGCCGAGGTTGCCAAGCTGTTTGTCGATACCGGCATCGTCACAATTGCGGCTTTTATAAGTCCGTTGAGGTCGATGCGCCAAATGGCTGCCGATATCATCGGTCATGACGATTTTTTGGAAGTGTATGTAAGCACCCCGATTGAAGAGTGTGAGCGGCGCGACGTTAAAGGCTTGTACGCGCGGGCCAGGCGTGGCGAGATAAAGGATTTCACCGGTGTCTCAGCACCGTTCGAGGCTCCCGAAGCCCCGTCACTCACGCTCGACACGTCGCGGTTGCCGTTGCAGCAATCGGTCGAAGAGGTATTGCAATTGATATTACCCAGGATAAACAAGGAAAAATAAAATAATGGAAGAGAGTTATAAGCTAAGCCACTTGAAAGAGCTCGAAGCCGAGTCGATACACATAATTCGTGAGGTGGCAGCCGAATTTGAAAATCCGGTGATGCTTTACAGCATCGGCAAAGATTCCAGTGTGATGGTTCGCCTCGCTGAGAAGGCTTTTTATCCCGGCAAAGTGCCGTTCCCGTTGATGCACATCGATTCAAAGTGGAAATTCAAGGAGATGATACAATTCCGCGACGAATATGCCAAGAAATATGGGTGGAACCTCATCGTGGAAAGCAATATGGAAGCGTTCCGTGCGGGTGTGGGGCCGTTTACCCACGGTAGCAAGGTGCACACCGACCTGATGAAGACGCAGGCATTGTTGCACGCGCTTGACAAGTATAAATTTGATGCTGCTTTTGGCGGCGCACGGCGCGATGAAGAGAAGTCTCGTGCCAAGGAACGCATTTTCTCGTTCCGCGACCGTTTCCACCAATGGGATCCGAAGAACCAACGCCCTGAATTGTGGGATATTTACAACACCCGCATACACAAGGGCGAGAGCATAAGGGTGTTCCCGCTTAGCAACTGGACCGAGCTTGACATTTGGCAATACATACGCCTTGAGAATATTCCCATCGTACCGCTTTACTTTGCCAAAGAGCGTCCGGTGGTGGAAATCGACGGCAACCTGATAATGCCCGACGATGACCGTCTGCCCGAAAAGTACCGCGACAAGATACAGATGAAAATGGTGCGTTTCCGCACCCTTGGCTGCTGGCCGCTTACCGGTGCCGTGGAAAGCAATGCCGACACCATCGAAAAGATTGTGGAGGAGATGATGACCACCACCAAGAGCGAGCGCACCACACGCGTAATCGACTTTGACCAGGAAGCCAGCATGGAGCAGAAAAAGCGCGAAGGATACTTTTGATAATTGACAAGCATCAATTGTAAAAAAATCACGAAAGAAAAATGGCAAACGATAAAGATATAAATAACAATGAATTGCCAATTGCCGGCAACCAATTGTCAATTAAAGAGTTTCTTGATAAAGACGAGAAGAAAGACTTGCTGAGATTTTTGACGGCAGGCTCGGTTGATGATGGCAAATCAACATTGATCGGGCACCTGCTGTATGACAGCAAGAAGATATATGAAGACCAGCTTGTGGCCCTTAAACGCGACAGCAAGCGAATGGGTAACGCCGGTGACCATATCGACTATGCATTGCTGCTCGATGGGTTGAAAGCCGAGCGCGAACAAGGTATTACCATCGATGTGGCTTACCGTTATTTTTCGACTAATAACCGCAAGTTTATAATCGCCGACACTCCGGGGCACGAGCAATATACGCGTAACATGATTACTGGAGGTTCCACGGCCAACCTTGCCGTGATACTGGTTGACGCACGGCTTGGCGTAATCACGCAGACGCGCCGCCACACATTCCTTGTGTCGCTGCTCGGTATCAAACACGTGGTGCTGGCTGTAAACAAGATGGACCTGGTTGACTTCTCGGAGGCGCGTTTCAACGAGATTGTTGCGGAATACATGAAGTTTATCGGCCAATTGGGTATTCCCGATGTGACTTGCATCCCGCTTTCGGCTCTTGAAGGCGACAATGTGGTTGAAAAGTCAACACGCACACCATGGTACCACGGCAAAACGTTGCTTGATTACTTGGAGACAGTGGAAATCGACAACGACCATAACCTTACCGATTTCCGCTATCCCGTGCAATATGTTTCCCGGCCCAATCTCGACTTCCGCGGCTTTTGTGCAAAAGTGGCATCGGGAGTGGTGAGAAAGGGCGACGAAGTGGTGGCCCTGCCATCGGGCAAGCGGTCGCACGTGAAAAGCATCGTTACCTATGACGGTGAACTTGATTACGCATTCCCCCCGCAATCGGTTACATTGACGCTTGAGGATGAAATCGACGTGTCGCGCGGTGATATGCTCGTTCACCCCGATAATATGCCGCTCAGGGGCCGTAATTTCGAGGCCATGCTGGTGTGGATGGATGAGGATGTGATGGATGCCAACAAGTCGTTTTTCATAAAGCAGACCACCAATACAAGCCGAGCCCATATCGGCGGCATCAAGTATAAGGTGGACGTGAACACTATGGAACACCTGTCGGTGGAAAACGGGCGACTTACCAAGGAGACCGAACCGTTGCAACTCAATCAGATTGCCCGTGTGGTAATAACCACTGCGAGGGAGCTTTTCTTCGACCCGTTCAAAAAGAACAAGGCCACAGGGTCGTTCATCTTGATTGACCCCATAACCAATAATACCAGTGCAGTGGGTATGATTATCGACAAAATCGATGACAAGGATATGCTTGCCGATGTGGATTTGCCTACGCTTGACTTGCCCAAACTGGGTATCGCTCCCGAGCATTACGATGCTGTGGAACGTGCGGCACAAGAATTGTATCGTCAGGGCATAGAGGTGAAAATAATAAAATAAAGCACACAAGTAATGGGACTTATCGACTTTAACAAACTTCCGGTCAACACCCTTGTGGGTGCCGACTGGAAAACGTTCAAGAGAATTACCGCCGGACGCACCGTGGAAAGCGGGTATAAAACCAAATATGTGCTCACCAAGGGGGTGTGCCGCCTGATGTCTTTATTTGCCTCGATGCAAGACAACCGTTATGACAAGTTGCTTCGAGACAAGCCGCTTGAACACGACCCACTGTTTATTCTGGGACATTGGCGCAGTGGTACCACATTTGTTCACAACGTGTTTGCTTGCGACAAGCATTTCGGGTATTGCACCACCTACCAGACGGTGTTTCCCCACCTGATGATGTGGGGGCAACCGTTCTTTAAGAAGACAATGAGCTGGCTCATGCCCGACCACCGTCCTACCGACAACATGGAACTTGCCGTCGATTTGCCGCAAGAAGAGGAATTTGCCCTGAGCAACATGACTCCTTGCAACTACTACAACTTTTGGTTCTTCCCGAAATATATGCAGGAATATGCCGAAAAATACCTGCTGATGAACGAAATAACCGATGCCGAGTTGCGAGAGTTTGAACAGGTGTTTACCAAGTTGATTAAAATATCGTTGTGGAACACGGGCGGAACGCAATTCTTAAGCAAGAATCCTCCGCACACGGGCAGGGTAAAAGAATTGGTGAAGATGTTCCCCAATGCCAAGTTCATATACTTGATGCGAAACCCTTACACGGTGTTTGAAAGTACACGCAGCTTTTATGGCAATACCATCAAGCCGCTCATGTTGCAATCGATAAGCAGCGATGAACTTGAACGCAACATTTTGTCGGTGTATGCCAAGTTGTATCATAAATACGAGGCCGACAAGGCTTGTATTCCGGCCGGGAACCTGATAGAAGTGAAATTCGAGGATTTCGAGGCCGATGCAATGGGAATGACCGAGAAAATATACCGGACACTCAATTTGCCCGGTTTTGAAGAAGCGCGTCCTGCCATTGAGGCTTATGTGGGCGGCAAGAAAGGATATAAAAAGAACAAATACAAATATGACGACCGAACGGTGCAACTGGTACAAGAGAATTGGGGATTTGCACTGCAAGATTGGGATTATCATCTTGAATAAGAAGGGAGAAATTGTATTATGAAAACATTGAAACAAGTCATGGCCTTGTTATTGCTGCTATGCAGCGGCATGGCTTCTGCCCAACCGGGAGTTTATATGGTGAACTATGGCGACATGGACCATTGGGTTGACCGCCAAATCAAGGAATCGGGCATAATAGGCGGAGAAACTAAGCACGTGTGGGCAATAGGCCCGACGATGACCATCGAGGGCGATGAGGCTTATACCAATAAAGGCGGTTCGCCTTGGGGGTCGTCGAATGTGATGGCTAAGGTAGTGGGTATCACTAAAACCAATACTTCGGTATTTCCCGAAAAGCGTGGTGACGGCTATTGTGCGCGCCTTGAAACCCGCATGGAGAAAGTGAAAGTGCTTGGGCTTATCAATATGGAAGTGCTTGCCGCAGGGTCGATTTTCCTGGGTAACGTGCATGAACCTATCAAAGGTACCAAAAATCCGCAAAAGATGCTTAACTCGGGTATCCCGTTCACCAAGAAGCCGCGGGCACTGATGTTTGACTACAAGGTGAAAATGTCGCCGCGGCTTAATCGCATAAAATCTACCGGTTTTGGTAGCAAGGAAGAGATTGCCGGGCGTGACCTTCACGAGGTGAATTTGTTCCTGCAACGTCGCTGGGAAGATGCCAACGGAAACCTGTTTGCCGAGCGCATAGGAACGATGGTGGTACGTTTCAACAAAGATTGTGACTGGCAAAATAATGCCGAGTTTACGATACTTTACGGTGACATAACCAACGACCCTTCATACGATGAGAGCATGATGGGGCTGAACTCCACTGTGCGCTATGGTGTGAACAGCGAGGGAGAAAGCGTACCTATACAGGAAGTCGGTTGGGGCGACCCCGATGATACCCCCACCCACCTGCAACTGCAATTCACGGCCAGCCACGGCGGTGCCTACATAGGCTCGCCCGGCAATATCCTGTGGATCGACAATGTGAAACTCGTATATTAACAATTATTGCTGTCCGATAATAGAGTATTGTTACTCGCTATATATACGGACAGCAATAATTGTTTTATAGAGAGATTTTGCAAGAAGTGTGTTGTCGCTACACATGCCGTGCAGTGAATGTCGTGTTGTGAGTGTTTATTGCAGCAGATCGCGGTATATGTCGAGTGAAGCTTTAATGTCATCGGAACTTACTATGGTACCGAGCTTTATGTCGCCGACATCGGCAAGCAACGAACAGTTGATTTCACCGCCAAGGCTCTTCTTGTCGTGGCGCATCAGAGCAAGCAGGGTGTCGTAGTCGTCGCACGTTATGGGGAATGTGCCGTAATTGTCGCGGACAAAATCGGCCACCGTATGCAATATGTCGCTTGGAAATTTATATATCATGTGTGAAAGTATTAATTCCACTACCAATCCCCAAGCCACGGCATAGCCATGCGGAACCGGCTCCATGCGTTTCATGGCAAGGCTTTCGAATGCGTGTCCGGCAGTGTGGCCCAAATTCAGTGCGCGGCGCAGGCCTTGTTCGTGAGGGTCGGCGGCAACAATGTCGCGCTTTATGATTACCGAGCGTTTCAGCAAGCCGAGCAAATGTTCCCGGTCTCCATCTAAAATGTCATGGTTAAGCAAGTCGGCAAAATATTGGCGGTCGCTGAGCAGGCCATGCTTCAGCATTTCGGCATAGCCAGATTTCAGTTCGGTCGGCGGCAATGTGTCGAAAAACAGCGTTGACACCACCACGGCACAAGCCTCGTTGAACACACCTATCTCATTCTTCAGCCCGTTGAAATTCACGCCGGTTTTCCCACCTATGGCAGCATCCACGGCACCAAGCAATGTGGTGGGAATGTTGATGAAACGTAACCCACGCTTGAACACCGATGCTGCAAATCCGCCGAGGTCGGTCACAACGCCGCCACCCAAATTTATCACCACGGTGCGGCGGGTTGCACCGGCAACCTCAAGCTGTTTCCATACCGTGGTTGCCGTTTCCATAGTTTTATAGGTATCGCCCGATTTGATTATTATACAAGGAACTCCCTTCACAGCCGGGGAATCGGCAATCTTGGGAAATGCGAATTGATGTGTATTAACATCGGTGATAATTACAGCTTTGTTGAAGTCAAGCTCTTTAAGGATGCTTTCTATAGCTTCCGGAATGGCGTTTGAGAATATTATTTGTTGGTGTTCCATAGCCGTGGATTATCGTTTGAAAGCATTTAACAAATCGGGGAGCTTCTTTGCAAATTCAGGCATTGACCTGTAAACTATATCGGCACCGCTTGCCACCATGTCGGCTTCGGGGATAGGCCCGGTGGTTATGCCCACGGTAAAGCAGCCGGAGCGATGTCCTGCCAATACACCGAGTGGGGCATTTTCTATTACAATGGCTTCGCAAGCCCTGCAGCCTGCAAGTTGTTGCCCTTTGAGGTATGGTTCGGGATCGGGTTTGCCGTGCGATACATTTAGGGCAGTCACACGCTTGTCATGCTCGAAAATGCCGGGATAATCACGGTCGAGACGATCGAGAATGGAGTGCTGCCCCGAACCGGTTACAAGTACCCGTGTGACACCTGCGTCGCGCAATATGCCGAGCATATCGGCGGCACCTGGCATCAATTGCGGTTCTCCCATTTCAATGAAATACCGAGCCTTGCGTCCATACAATTCTTTTACCTCGTCGGGAGTTGCATCCCGTCCGTAGGCACGGCGGAACAGTATGTTTATCGTGGCAGCACCCGTCATGCCCTCATAGGCATAAAATTCATCACGAGTGCATTGTATGCCAAGTTCCGTAGCCATGCGGTACCAAGCCGCCGTGTGTTTTTTCATCGAGTCATACAGCACCCCGTCCATATCGATGAGTGCGGCTTTCACACCCGTTATCGATTTCCGGACACTTGCAAAATACCTGTCAACAGACTTTTTCTCGTCGGTCATAATCATTCCCCTGTTTTTTCTGCAAAATTAATTTTTTACCGGCTAAAAAGCAACTTGCCGCATCAACCGATTTTTTGGGAACGATGCGGCAAGTCGCGGGAGAATATCATTTAGTTCTGATTGCCTGAGTTTTTGGTATAACAGTCAAAGTTCCACTTTTCTTGCCATGGGATTGAGATTTTCCCGTTGTCAAACAAAATGGGCAGCCACACGTAACGAGAGTTTTCAAGGTCGTTCTTGTTCCAGCGGTCAAACATTGCAATGTAGCAATCCCGTTTGCCCGCCACTTGTTGCACGTAGGTGCTTTGGGCGTAAAATGTCTTGTCGGCATCGGGGCCTGTACACGGATTGCCGATGGTGTGCCACGGGCCCATTATCGAGTCGGCCACTGCAATTTCGGCCTGGTTAGGGTCCCAACCGGTGCAGCCCGATGTTATAAGGTAATATTTGCCGTTATGCTTGAACACGGCCGGGGCTTCGCGGTACTTGTCAATGAAATTGCGCGTATATCGGTTTGTCGGGCGTAAATAATCATCGGTAAGTTCGGTGATATACATGGTTGCGTTGTTCTCGGAAGAAGCGAACTGGTAGGCTCGGCCGTCGTCATCGACAAATACCGTTTGGTCGCGGCTCATGGCATTGTTAGGCCTGAAACTACCCAGGTAGGTAAACGGTCCGGTAGGGGAGTCGGCCACGGCCACCCCGGCACAAGCCTTGCTGTAATCGGCACTTTCCACGTGCGCCCACATTACAAACTTTCCCGTGCGGCTGTTATAAATTACCTTTGGGCGTTCAAGCACCTTGCTCGGGTGCAAGTCGTGGTTTACATCATCTTTCACTGCAGGTAACACTATACCTTCATATTTCCAGTTCATAAGGTCTTGCGACGAATAACAGCTTACGCCGGTTACGTCGATGCGGCCACTTTGTGTTTCTCCCTTTTTGTATTCGCCATACCAGTAATATGTACCGTTATGGTAAAGTATTCCGCCGCCATGCGCATTGATGGGATTACCGTCGGTGTCATTCCACACCTTGCCGGGTGTAATG
This sequence comes from uncultured Bacteroidales bacterium, assembly GCA_949289215.1. Classification (GTDB taxonomy): domain Bacteria; phylum Bacteroidota; class Bacteroidia; order Bacteroidales; family Muribaculaceae; genus Avimuribaculum. The sequence goes on from CASENC010000044.1 coordinate 20,359, forward strand.
AAATCATTCGCCCCGGCTTGCGCAGGCATTACGCCGCAAAAGATGGCAAACATGACAGCCAAAAAACAAATTATTGATTTTGTATTCATGAAATAGTTGTTTTTTTATGTTATGGAAATTGGTAAATTCATTTGACGAAATTCGTGCTTTTTTGTGAAATATGCAAGCCGCATGATTGTGAACATATATTAATGTGCAGCCTCGAATATCACACAAAAGTTGTTACGAAATTGTAATACTTGTGTAAAACTGTTGTTATTTCATGCCTATACTTTTGCAGCGAAATTTACAGAATACAGTTTTTATAAATATGAAATTCGTATTTTTAGCAGGTGCATTGCTCGCGACCATAGCGACAGCCAACGCTTATAAGGTAGAAGGAATTATAACCGATTCAACCACTGGCGAAACCCTGGTGGGCGCAGTTGTTTCTTGCAAAGAATTGTCCGGCGTGGGCACTACCTCGGGACTTGATGGTTCATATGTGATAGATATCCCCGACGGGAAAGAAGTCACGCTTGTGTGGCACTATGTGAGTTATCAAAATCACGAAGCCACAGTGAATGGCGCTGCTACAATGGATGTGGCCTTGAAGTCGGAAGGCACTATGCTCGGCGAGGTTGCTGTAATAGGCAGTGCCAATCGCCGCTCGGATGTCAATGCTCGCCTTGTGGAGCGTACATCGGCCAATATATTGAATATTATGAGTGCTAATAGTATTGAAGTCTCGCCCGACCTCGATGTGGCAGGTGTGCTGCAACGAATGTCGGGTGTAGTGCTTGACAAGGGTAGCAGCGACAACCAGCAGTATGCGATATTGCGCGGCATGGACAAGCGTTACAATTACACACTTGTCAACGGTGTGAAAATCCCAAGCCCCGATGATGCCAACCGTTATGTGCCGCTTAACATCTTCCCGAGCGACCTGCTCGACCGCCTTGAAGTTACCAAGTCGCTCACTGCCGACATGGAAGGCGACGCAACAGGCGGTGTGGTGAACATGGTGATGAAAAATGCACCGTCGCGCTTCACTTTCAATGCCAATATTGCCGCAGGATACAATACTTCAAACATCGAGCACAAGTTTACCGGCTTTGACCATGGGAACATTACCACCGAAGCTCCACGGGAGGCTTTTGGAACCAATTACTCGGCTACGCTCGGCGATTTCAAGAAGGGAACCACCACGCTCGACTATTACCATCCGATGCCCGACATCGTGGCAGGCATCACCGTGGGCAGCCGCCTGTTTGACAATCGTTTCGGTTTCATATTTGCCGGAAGCCTGCAAAATAATTACCGTACCAAGAGCAGCTTGTTCTTTACCGACAATATGTACCAGCGCGAAACGACGGTGCGGTTAAGCGATATGCGTGAACGCACATATTCCGAACAACAGTTGCAGACCGGTTTGCACTTGAAACTCGATTATACATTCAATGTAAATAACGATATAGAATGGTATAACGCATTCTTCAGCAATATTTCAAATCAGGTGCGTGAAAGTGCCGAAACCAACCTGTCACTCAATTACGACCCTGAAAACGGTGATATGTTGCAGACACTTGAAACCCGTGCGCGTCAAACCAAGCAACGCATTTTTGCCTCGACGCTTACGGGACATCATAACAACTTGATTTTCGATGGATTCAGCATCGACTGGACAGCTGAATATGCCGATGCTCGCTATAACCGTCCTGACAATACTTACACCAACCTCGAAAACCTGGTGCAAAGCAATGTGTCGGTGATAACCGCCGATAACGGTCAACGCCGTTTCGAGCATAATTCCGACCGTGACATTGCAGGTTACCTAAATTTGAAATACGACCGCAAAATAGGCCGTTTTGATTTGAATGTAAAAGTTGGTGGTATGTATCGTGACAAATCGCGCGACAACACCCACATTACCTATAACTTCACTCCGGGTGGGGCAAGCCGTCCTGTCATGGGCGAAGACTTCAATGCCATTAATCAAATCGAATGGGAAGTGACAACGCCTCATGGCAGCGTAGGACCGCTTAATTATACCGCAGGAGAGAACATAGGGGCTGTGTATGGCCAGGTGAAATTAGGCAGGGCAAACTGGCACGTAATAGCCGGCGTACGAGCCGAACACACCGACCAGTCATATTCCATGATTTATCCTACCGCGAGCACCCAGGATGTTGCCAACAGCAGCCAGATTTACTGGGATGTGCTGCCCTCGGTTCACTTGAAATATTCGCCTAAGGAAGATATGAACATTCGTGCTTCTTATTTCAAGTCGATTAACCGCCCGGGGTTCTTCGAGATTGTGCCTTATACCATCATCAATGAAGATTATTTGGAATTTGGCAACAATGAATTGAAACGTGCCAAAATCGATAACATCGATTTGCGTTGGGAATGGTATCCCAGTGCCAGTGAGGAATTTATGGCAGGAGTGTTTTACAAGCATCTTACCGACCCTATTGAATATGTGAGCCGTATCATACAGCGGAATATCGGCTACGGCCCCGACAACGTGGGAAATGCCACCAACTATGGTGTGGAAATCGACATTATCAAGTACTTCCGCAATTTCGGCATAAAAGCAAATTATACATATACGCATTCAAAAATAACGACCACGAAAACCGTTTATCGGATTGATGCCAATGGTGATACGCAAAGGCACGAAGAGGAGCAGTCTCGTCCGTTGCTCGGGCAAGCACCTCATGTGGCTAATATCACATTGATGTACAAGGATACCCGTTATGGATGGGATGCGCAAGTGGCTTGCAGCTACACCGGCGAAAAAATAGGTATCGTTTCGCAATATCTTGATTCGGATTATTGGGATAAAGGCGAATTCACGCTCGATGCCTCGGTTGAAAAAAGTTTCAAGTGCGGTATCACCATATTCGGGAAAGGAACCAACCTGCTTAATACCTCCTCGGAACGATATATCAAGACGCATAACGATTATAACAATCGTTTCCCCGGTCAAGACCCCGGCAGCGGGAAGACGCTTATTCGCAAGGATTCCCGTGGCGTAGGCTTGCTGTTGGGTGTGAGATTTAAATTATGAATTTACCGACATAGAATAGAATATTATTAACCCACAAATTAATTAAAAAAATGAAACGTAAATTTTTCAGTGTTTTTGCAATGGCGGCACTTTTGATGCTCGCTGCCTGTAGTGAAGATGAACCGGTTAATGAAGAACCGGGTATCGAGGAACCGGGAACCGAAGAACCCGGCGGCGGAGAATCGATATATCCCGCATCGGCAATCGTTTGGGGCAAGGATTCTACCGTTATCCTTACCGACCATTTCGTAATCCCCGCCGACCGTGCACTTTATGTTGAGGAAGGTGTGACTGTGATTGCAAGCAACAGCGAGGTTAAACCCGAAATCGTTGCACTTGGCAGTATGTATTGCATGGGTACTGCCGAAAATCCCATTACCTTTACTGTAGAGGAAAGCTCCAAGAGCGACCGTTTCTCGCGCAACTGGGGTGGTATTATCTGTGGTTTTGATTGCCCAGAACTTTATCTGAATTATGTAACCATAGAGTATGGCGGTGCTCAAACGTCGGAAGAGTCAGAATCATTCCTGAACAATTTGTTCAAATCGGAAACCGGCGAAGGTGTTCCTGCCGTTCACTTCTGCAACCGTGCCGGCCGCATGATTATTACCAATTGCACATTGATGAACAATGCCGAAGACCAAATTTACATCACAGGCGGCGAGTCGATTGTTGCTTACAACCGTTTCATCAGCAATGGTTATGATGGTGGTGACGCTATCAACTACAAGGCCGACTGTACAGTGGATGCTGCTTACAATCTCATTTATGATGCCAATACCAATGGTTTCAAATTGTCGAATACCGACCAATTCCAAAAAGGTACCCACATCTATGCCTACAACAACACGCTTGTAAACGATGGTTGGCGTCGTCCCGGCATCAAGGGCGGTTCTATCTGGCTTGAAGAAAACATCTATGCCGAGGTTTACAACAACCTTATTTACAACTGCCGTTGGGGCTTGAAACATGACACCGAGTTGCCCGAAGATCCTCGTTCGGTAATCACCCCCAACTTCTATTTCGCTTCGACCGAAGATGGCGTAAAACAAATGCAGGCCGACGAAGCCGAAGGTATCCTTGTAGGTGCCAATGACAAGCGTAGTGCAGCCGCAGGTGACAATGACCCGATGTTTGCAAACTTCACTCCGCAAAGCGACATGAATATCAACGTGGGTGCCAACGAGGCCGGTGCTCCAGCCACTTGGGACAACTCGTGGGATTTCCACTTGAAGGCAGGTTCGCCGGCTCTCACCGGCGGTAAGACCGACTTCACTCCCAATTTCGCTTCGGCCGGTATCACCATGCAGGGACTTGCCGGTATAGTTGAAAACAACACATTCACTTCGCCCGCTCCGTCGGAATACTTCGGTGCTTTCGGCCAAGAGTAATAATTAACGGCGGGAATTGCCCCGTAACACAAAAATTTCTTTGTGGGTTAAGGGGTGGTTCCCGTTATTTTTTAATAATCATAGCGAAAGAAATAGTTTTACAGAATGAAACGACTGACGTTGATTTTGGTTGCCATGCTTGCCATCGTGGGAAGCACAGTGGCGCAAGTTAAGTTCCAAAAGCCGGAAATTCCTGCTGGTTCTACTTCGATTTACATAGCCAACGATCTTGGCCGCAACGGATATTTCGAGCAAAAGACCGTTGCCGAACTTATGGGTTGGATGGCCGACGTGGTTGACCCCGAATTTGTGGCAGCCATTGGTGATGTCCATCATTTTGAAGGTGTGGCAAGTGTCGATGACCCGCTGTGGATGACCAATTACGAACTTATTTATTCACATCCCGACCTGATGCTTGACTGGTATCCCGTACTCGGCAACCACGAATATCGCGGCAACACGCAAGCCGTGCTCGACTATGGCAAGGTAAGCCGCCGCTGGGTGATGCCTGGGCGTTATTATGCGTTTGAGAAAGAGGTTGAGGACGGTAACGAGAAAATTCTTTTTGTGTTCATCGACACCGCTCCGCTCATCGACAAGTACCGCCGCGATACCGAGGATTATCCCGATGCAGGCAAGCAATCTATTGCCGCCGAACTTGAATGGCTCGATGCCACACTTGCCGCAAGCACGGCCAAGTGGAAAGTGGTCATGGGTCACCACCCGATATTTGCCGATACCGACAAGAATGAAAGCGAACGCACCGACTTGCAACGTCGTGTAAAACCGTTACTCGACAAGTATGGCGTCGATGCCTATATATGCGGCCATATCCACAATTTCCAGCACATTCAAGCCAAAGGCAGCAAAGTGCAATATTTCGTGAACAGTTCAGGTTCGCTCGCACGCGAAGTGAACCCTGTCGAAGGTACACAATTTTGCAGCAGCGACGAAGGTTTCATGGTATTGTCAACTGCCGACAACCTGATGCGCTTCTTCCTTATCAACTATAAGGGCGAAATTATATATCAATACGACATAAAGAAATAAACAGCCTGCACAGGCTGTCGCTCTATGAAACCGGCCGGGGGAGTGATGCATTTTCCGGTCGGTTGTGTCATGTGATTACTCATTTTTGTTTGTGCAAATGCTTTGTACCGGGGAAAAACTTGTTTCATACATCGGGATTTTGTATCGAAATAAGGGAAACTTGAAATTTTAATGGAATTTTTGTGGTCGAAATTTGTGTATTATGAAAATTGCTATTAACTTTGCACTCGCAATCGGGGAACGCAGCGAGAGAGTTGCAAAGTCGAAGATTGCGGAAATTGAAATTTTGGTGCGGTAGTTCAGCCTGGTTAGAATACATGCCTGTCACGCATGGGGTCGCGGGTTCGAGTCCCGTCCGCACCGCAATAAACATTGAAAACCAATGTTTTACAAATTAAACACCCGATTTTACACCCAAGAATGTAAAGTCGGGCGTTTTCATTAAGAAGCAAAAAGAAAGGGGCTTAAACTTACACTGAAGTTTGCCCCTCAATCTCATTATTGTGGCAATTGCTATTTTTCTCCACGTATAAACATGCTCTGATAATTAATAACCAGTCGTTTGAATGACAACACGAAATCCGCTCCTAATGAGCCAGAAAATAGCTGACTACCGGATTCCGTATTTTTAATGACTTCCGTATTATATAATGTAACAGTGGAACCAGCCGCCTCAAAACTGAATTCGGGTAATATAACTGCTTTTGTTTGTGATATTCCACCAAAGCCTCCACGGGAAGTTGTCTGTTCAGCGAGCCCCTCTATTGCATCGGGGAATGTTTCTGCAAATTTATTCCCCAAATCAGATTTTACGTTTCCTGTATCAAAAATCAAATCAAAAGGATGTCCGTCATAGCTAATCCTCACTTGAGGCGTATTTGATGACAGATACATATTCGGTTCTCCATCAGATGTTTTCTGTGGAAATACAAATCTGCTCGCTTCATTGTCTATGATTATTTCTCGTGCATCTCTGATAAAGTGATAGCCCAGCACTCCGTCAAATGCAAACACCGAATCCACTTCATTGTCAGGAGGAGCAACCATAAAAACGGGGTTATGATATACCAGTTCTCCGATTCTCAACGAATCCGCCATAGCAAGCTTTACAAAGCCTATTTCCATACCCGATACAGGAATTGAATCTGCCAAAACCTTCAAGCCTACTTCTTCCGCATACTTTTCTGAAACGAAATTGCCAAATGAACAGCCTGTATCGAAAATATAGTTTTTCGTTATACCGTTTACTTCCACAGGAATATAAATATGTTTGCCTCTTCCTACTGTTTCCACAATTGACGGTACAGTAATGTCCCGGTCAGGGCGTTCAAGATAA
>CASENC010000045.1 GCA_949289215.1 uncultured Bacteroidales bacterium
ACGCAAAGGCGTTCAACAGACTGAACGGGTTGTAAACATCGGTCATCTCCTCACTGAAATGGTATCCGTCATACTGCCGCTTCAACGACTCCTTCATTTCCTCCTCACTCATGCGTTGACGTGCCGCCATTCCTCTTATCGACTCCGAAAAATAATGCTCCAGTTCTGCCTGGGTGATGCCGCACAAGGCCTCGTAACGGGGATCCATGCTGATGTCGGCAGGCTGGTTGAAACCGCTGAACACGCTTACCTGTGAAAACTTAGTCACTCCGGTCAACAGCACAAACTGCAGGTCGCTGTCGGCTGCCTTGAACACCGAATAGAATCCCTTCAATATCTCCCGGTTACGGTCTTCGAGCAACCTTTCCCCTCCGGCTACAGCAACTTTGATATCGGTATCCAGTACATCGAGTATCGGCTTGTCATACTCGTCAACAAGCACTACGCACCGACGGCCGCTGCACTCATGCGCCCGTTGCAGAACATAGGCAAAACGTGAACCCAGGCTCTTGGCCTCATCCTTGCGGCCATATTCTTTTTCCCACGATGCTATCGACTCTTCTATCTTCGCTTCCAACACCCCGGGAACGGTAAAATCCTCCCCGTTGAAATCAAAATGGAATACCGGATACTCTTTCCATTCCTTTTCCAGCGAATCGATGGCAAGACCACGGAACAATTCCTTGCGTCCGAGAAAATAATTCTTTAACGTGGACACAAGCAAGCTCTTGCCAAAACGGCGTGGCCGGCTCAGGAAATATATCTTTCCTTGTGTCACCAAGTCATATATCAGCGCCGTCTTGTCAACATAAACGTAACCGTCACCGATTATCTGCTCAAAGCTCTGTATGCCTATTGGATATTTCATGACACATTCTTTTTATATTACAAATATAACACAAACCCGGCTCAATCACAAATCGGACCAAAACACGCACCGGCCAAAATAGTTAAACAGAATTAAATCATGCTCAAATTCAAATATTTATTATTATCATTGCAAACAAATAAACACGATGAAGATTATCCTGAAAATATTGTTGCCATTAATTACTTTAGCGGCCGGAGCTCAAGAGATGCCGTTGCGTGTTACCGAAATACGGCCACCGCAATTAAGGCTTTATAATGGAGATTTCACACGTCCACCCTACACCCTTGCCATACCGCAGGCCACCACACAGAAACCTTCAATGGCAATGGAAGGCTTCCTTCAACATGGTGCCACAAAAGCTATCGACATATATTACGAATTGGCTCCACAACCCAACGATTACAATTTCTCCCGACAATTCAGCATTTACAGTAATTACGCAACAGGAGCAATCACATCATGGCAAGGAGGAGGCATATATGCTTCAAGTACCATGAATACATTTCCCGGAATGGGCAACATTGCCACAGGCTCTATTTCATTATTCCAAGACTTCGAACGCTTCTCGATAGCTGGCTCGATAACCGGAGCCAAATATCACCTTGACAATCGGTTATACAACAATTACGGCATATCGGGGCAACTGTCTTACCGGTTAAACGACCGGCTCACACTTAACGCCTTCGGCAGTTACCAACAAAACGGCGGATTATACCACTCGATGGCAACAATGCCATATTTGTCCCGTTCAAGCTACGGAGCTACCATGGGAGTACAAGTCAACGATAATTTTTCGATGGAAATGGGTGCCCAACGATATTACGACCCTTACAGCCACAAATGGATGACAGTTCCCATTCTTATTCCGCAACTCAATATTAACGGCAGCAAATTCGGTGTCGATGTAGGAGGTTTGCTCTTTCAAATCCTTCATTCACTATTGCACGATTACACCGAGCACGGGCAATTCGGACCGGCAAACACACCGGTCGGTCCCCCTCAGCGTGGCGGTAAACCGTTCTTGCAAAAGGCATCTTCACGACACCGATAGTCACTCATCACCGTGCAACAATTCCTTGAAATGCGCCATCAGCACCGACTTTGCCAATGCTGCCTCATCACATTTTATAACGGCAGTACCACCTTGGGTGGCTTCTTGCGCGAAAGCATAAATATAATCAATATTTATGTCGTGTTCGGCCAACAATTGCAAAGATTTATGCAATGCTCCGGCAACATTTTTCACTTGCAAACATAATACATCTTCCTGCACCACGCGATATCCGTGATTTTGCAAAATATTACAGGCAAGCGTTATACGGTCAACCACAAAATGAACCCTTCCATTTTCGCGATTACCGCTCGCCGTCATGGCCAATATGTTCACTGCATGACGCGACAATATACCGGTTACCCCGGCAAGCGAACCAGGATGGTCATCATCAAACCCAACGGTTATTTGCTTAGTTTCAATTTCCATAATCACGTTTCCACATAAAACAAAAAACTACACCTTTACGACAGCCTTACAATGCATCGTACAATAGAACGTAGAACCCTCGCCTTTCTTCGATGTAAACCACACCTTGCCTCCGGTTCTGTCGGCAAGAGCCTTCAATATCGCCAATTCCAATCCTGAACCTTGCTCAAAGGTATCAATTTTTTCAAAACGGCGGAATACTTTATCAAAATTTTCTTCATCTATGCCCACTCCGGTATCTTCCACCGCTATAGTCACCCCTTGCTCATCGTCATAAGCATAACTCATTTTCACATGGCCTTTTCCGGTATTTTTGATAGCATTGGTCATAAAGGTGATTATAACCCTATTCACCATACGTACGTCAAGCGTGACAATACAACTCTTATACGGATTATCCACAATCAGTTTCACTTCCGGATTTGTCAATTTCTGCGACATTTTGGCAGCCATTTCATTGAAATCATCAGAAAGATCAAACGTGGATGGGAACAACTCAAACGTTCCTGCCTCGATACTCGACATATCAAGTATGTCATTTATCAGCGACAACAACCTGGCCGACCCGTTATTTATTATCTCGATATATTGCGTTCGTTCTTCTTCAGTTGCATCTTGCAACAACGATGAGAAACCTACAATGGCATTGAGCGGCGTGCGTATCTCGTGGCTCATGTTATCAAGGAATTGCGACTTCAGCTTGTCGGCCGCTTCGGCCTTTTCCTTTGCCTGTTCAAGGTCGAGCTGAATTTTAATCAATTCGGTATTATCCTTGCGTATGCCGGTATAAAGCACCACCTTGCCGTCATCGTCATAATCCATGGCACGCACCATCATCGTTGCATAACGCTTTTCATCACTACCGGGATAACAAAAAGTCACATCTTTGGAGAACTCTGCGACTTCAGCCTTGTTCATTATGTCATATACAGGTTTGAATGCAGGCATATTGGTTAAATAGGTATCAGCGTCAAGAGTCATCTCCTCGGTCATTTTATACCCATTACGCACCGTAACCCGCTTGCGCACCACATCATAATCAAATTGCGAAATGCCGGTATTCTTCAATGCCATGTCCATTCGTTCATGATACCGTTTAAGCTCAATACTGTTGACATATGTATCATGCACATCTTTCTTCACCCAATACAATTTGGCATTACCCTTTTCGTCCTGTAATTCTTTTGAGAACAGAGTATTATACCTGTACTTCGGCTTATCAGACGTACCGTCATCAGGAGACTTCATGCGCACCACTATTTCGTCATATTCACCTTTCCCCTTACGGGCATTGTCGATATTCTTCAAAACAATCAACCGGTCTTTAGGATGTATCTGTTCAAGGACGTCGGTTATTGTTTTCTGCGACAACACCTCTCCCGTAGGGGAAATGCTGGTAAACATCATTGTGAACAAATCTATCTCGCTGCCTTCAAAACCGCCGGCACCCATCAATATCGACAAGCGATCACGCTCTTTGCGCAACAATCGACGGCTGTTGCGCAGATTGTGCACCATTCTCGCTATGACATACACAACCACAAGCAGTATCACCACCGAAACTGCCACAAGTATATAGAAATAGCGTTCGTAAAAATTGGTTTTCAGAAGCCATTTGTTATAAATGCGGTCATATGTACCATCGCGCCTCATGCGCGTCAATTCACCGGTAATTTCATCGGCAAGGTCTTCGTTGTTAGCTACAATCCTCATCTCCGACGGAGGTATGTTCATGGGTTGCAACACCACATTTTCAATTCCTTTCTTTTCCAATATATAACGTGCAACATAAAACCGCGCGACAATCGCATCATACTTTCCCTCGGAGAGATCCCTAAAAGCCTGTTCAGGATTGGAGAAATAGACGATTTCAGAGTTGAACAACGAGTCGCTGCGCGCATACACCTCGGCCTTGGCCCCCCTCATGAAGCCCACGGTTTTACCCTGCAAATCACTGAAGCTTGAATAATTGTCTTCCTTGCGGCTTGCAATAGACAGATACATCAGCACAATTATGTTACTCTGATTTAGCAATACAGGATTAACGTTAAGGTTCTCCACTCCGGGAACCACATCCACTTTCCCCTCATTGAAACGCTTGATAACCGAATCCTGGCTGCCCAATTTTATGGTATAATCATAGCCCAAGCGTTCCATGACGTTGCTTATGAGTTCCACACTGAACCCCGCAGGATTGCCATCACCATCATAAAACTCCATGGGTGGCATGGAATCCAAACCCTCTATCGTTATATGTCGTCGGGCATAACCGGTTTGAGATAACAACACTACGACCAGCAGCAATAAAAAGCCCGATATGCGGGTAATAAACCGCTTTTCTTCATTCATTTTTACAATACTCTTTTTTACGCCGTTTCTCCCTTAGGTAACGAGGAATAAAAGACAAATGCCGAAATATAGTAGGAAAAGTGCCATAATAACGACACATTATGTTAAATCGTTCTTTAAGTGATGCCCGGTGATTGCGCTCGGTGGTTCCGGCTGCAATCGTCAAAAAATCTATTATAGGTTTTTCCCCCAGGTAGCCGTTGCCATGGCTTTGCCGCAGGCAACGTATGCACCATTCATAATCGGCCGAAAAACGGTAACACAGGTCAAACTGCGGCGCAATGCCGCGGCGCACGACAAATGCCTGATGGCACACCAACATTCCATGCTTGAAACTGTTGGCCGTAAGATGCTCGGGAGCCGTCAGGTGCCTTGCCCCTATCACGCGGCGGCCGGCATCGACCAGGCGCGTCTGCCCATACAATATGTCGTAATTTCCGCTACGGGCTTTATCGGCAAGACGGGACAATACATCATCACCGGCAAATGCGTCACCGGCATTAAGGAATATAAGGTATTCACCGCAAGCCAGCTTTATACCCTTGTTCATGGCATCATACAGTCCGCGGTCGGGTTCGCTGACAATGCGCAACGGTTCTATGCCCGATGCCTTCACCCGGGCGAGAGTATCATCGCCCGATGCGCCATCAACCACGATATATTCATAACCGCCAAACGATTGCCGCCTAATACTTTCAAGCGTTGGGGAAATTACCCCTCCCGCATTATAAGTTACCGTTATTATGCTAAAAAGCCGCTCCATAAAATCGAGCAATACATTACTTGCTGTTTTGATTAATTGATAAACCTATTTCGACTATACGAAAAAAGCTGCCCGATTTCACGACATATCTTCAAGTTTATGAGTGAAATCAACACAGTTTCCAGACATAAATTTCAAGACTTCCGCCCCTAAAAGGCGTGTCCTTTTCCACTAATATATGCAAATATAATACTAATTTTATTTATGGCAAATTTACCCCCCCCTGTTAACATTTGTTAAATCACATAATCCCGTTAAAAACAATATTGCCCTAAACAGCACGTTTATTTTATCCAAAAATCCCTTCGCTTGACAAGTGACAAAATAAAATAATCGGTCGATTTTTTATTTATTTCAGCATTAACCGTTATTTTACAATACATTACATCTTCAGCCCACGCTTCGTTGCACAAAAAAACGCGTTCGGAAGTTGTCGGTATAAAAAAAATCTGTACATTTGCAGCAATGTTTGTTTAATCTGTTTAATCAATTTAATTTTTCTACTACAATGGCACATGTTATTACCGACGCTTGCGTTGCCTGCGGCACTTGCATGAGTGTTTGCCCGGTTGACGCTATCTCTGAAGGCGACATCTATCACATTGACCCCGATAAGTGCATCGACTGCGGCAGCTGCGCAGCATCTTGCCCGAGCGACGCCATCACCGAAGGTTAATACACGGTAAAAGAACTCCCCCACCGGGGGGTTAGGTCATTCACCATTGCCACAGCATCGTCTCAGGCAATGGTGTTTTTATATCGACATATTTATGGAATTACTGAAGCAACGAATTTTGGAAGACGGCAAATGTTTCCCGGGTGGGATACTCAAGGTGGACAGCTTCATCAACCACCAGATGGATCCCGACCTGATGTGCCACATAGGTGAAGAATTTGCACGGTTGTATGCCGGTAGCGGAGTGAATAAAATTGTCACCATCGAAGCCAGCGGCATTGCACCGGCCATAATGACGGGAGCCGTGATGCACCTGCCGGTGGTGTTTGTCAAGAAAAAACAACCCAAGACAATGGAACATATGCTCACAACCGTCATACACTCGTTTACCAAAGATCGTGATTACACCGTGTGCATCAGTGCCGACTTCCTCACATCAGGCGACCGCATATTGTTCATCGACGACTTCCTTGCTTATGGGAATGCCGCACTCGGCATCATCGACCTTGCCCGACAGGCCGGAGCTACCATAGAAGGTTTCGGCTTCATTATTGAAAAAGCATTCCAAGGTGGAGGGGAACACCTGCGAGCAATGGGCTACAGGGTGGAAAGCCTTGCCCGCGTTGCTTCTCTCGATAACTGCCAAATATCATTGCTTTAAACATTCACACTACCAACGATGGAAAAATATATGGGGAACTACACCGCCAAAACAACCTCGGCACACACGCAATGCCGGGAAATAGTGGAAATAATGATTGCTGCCGGAGTGCAACACGCAGTAGTGTCGCCCGGGTCACGCAATGCCCCGTTGCTAATTGCCCTTGCCCGTGAACCGCGCATTAAAAAATGGGTCATAACCGACGAGCGCAGCGCAGCATTCGCAGCAATAGGTATTGCCCAACGGCTGCTGCAACCGGTGATGATAGTATGCACCTCGGGCTCGGCATTACTCGACTATGCTCCGGCCGTATCAGAAGCATATTACAGGCAAATTCCCATCATCGTGGTATCGGCCGACAGGCCTCGCGAATGGATCGACCAAAACGACAGCCAAACCATCAGGCAAGAAAAAGCATTGGCCGCGATAGTGAAACAAAGCTACAACTTGCCTGCGTCATGCGACAACGCCTCCGACCGATGGTATGCCAACCGCCTCATCAACGATGCCGCCATCACGGCAACAACGCTACCTATGGGACCCGTACACATAAATGTGCCACTTGCCGACCCATTGTGCAACACCGTTCCGGTAACGGGAAACACACGTTTGATACGTCCGGTTGCGATAGAGCAGGCCGTAAATGAAACCGAGATAAGGCAATTGGCTGCAATATTTGCCCAAACCAAGCGGGTAATGATTGTGGCCGGATTTCACCACCCGTCACAAAGGCTCAACAAAACATTGTCGGAGATTGCACGGCGCAGCAATGTGGCAATCCTGACAGAAACCATATCCAACTTGCACAATGCCCTGTTCATCTCGGCTATCGACCGCACCCTTGGAGCCATGCCTTCGGGCGATGCGCCGCAATATGCGCCGCAATTGCTGATTACCATAGGTGGTGCATTAGTATCGAAAGTGGTGAAAAAATTCCTGCGCCGCTATCCTGTCATGCATGAATGGCGGGTAGGCGCAGACCTATGCACAATCGACACCATGCAGCACCTGACGACTCGCATCAACTCGTCGGCCGAACTTTTCTTCAACCAATTAATCAAGGAATTGCCCACCGAAACCTGCCCCACGTCGGATTATGCCGAAAAGTGGCACCTGCTCGCCGACGATGCCATACGGTGGCACAACCAATATGTAGCAAATGCACCATGGTGCGACTTGAAGGCTTTTTCCATCATACTCCCGTCGATTCCCGCACACTACACGCTGCACCTTTCAAACGGCACTTGCATACGCTATGCACAACTATTCGGTTCGGCGATAACGCAACCATGCTATTGCAACCGCGGAACATCGGGCATCGACGGCAGCACATCAACGGCACTCGGCACCTCGCTCGTTACTCCCGATGGAGAAACAGCCCTGCTCGTTACCGGCGACATGAGTTTCGGCTACGACCTGGCCGGAATTACCTCGCAATACAATTCGGCAAAACTGAAAATCATAGTAATGTGCAATGGCGGCGGCAACATCTTCCGCTTCCTGAACGGAACTTCAGGCCTGCCCGAGCTTGAAAGGTATTTCGAGGTGGCGCGCACCGACCGCACTCGTGCTTTGGCTGCCGCATTTGAATTTGAATATTTCGAGGCTTGCGACGAAATATCATTACAACAAATGCTTCCCGAATTTTACAACTGCAATCGCCAAGCCATCATGGCAGTAAGAACACCTGCGCAAACCAATGCCGAAATATTGCGCCAATACTTCAGAATGTAAAACATGCACAATTTGTACCCTGCCATGACGTTATATTATAAACAGGATTTTATGAGAAAAAAAATCATTATAACCATACTGGCTGCAATGGCCGTAATTGCCCAGGCTGTGGCTCAAGGCGCAATCGGCAGCATGAAAATTCACCCGGTATTCGGAAACCAAATAACCCGAATCATCGATACCGGCTCTATGATATATTACCTTTCTGACAACACTTTATACAGTTACGACAAGGATAATGACGAAAGCGACAGCTATTCGCGCAGCAATCGCCTTAACGGCAGCCTGGTGCGGAACATATACTATAATTACGCCCGCAATTACCTTGCCGTGGCATACGAGGATGCCAATATCGATTTGCTCACCGACGACGGAGCCACAATCAACCTGCCCGACATTTACAATGCCGATATGCAAACCGAACGCACAATCAACGACATAACATTTGCCGACGGGCGTATGCTGGTCGCCACGAATTTCGGTATCGTGGTTTTCAACGACCGTCGTTATGAAGTGGAATTTTCGCGTATCCTAAACACATCGGTCAGCTCAGTGGCAGCCACAACCGACTACTTGTGGATAAATGCCGACAACCTGTATTATTGCGACCTCGACACACCACCACAAACTCTTGCAGAAATGACTGCAACTTCACTACACGAAGATGCCAAGTTGGTGCCCTGCAACGATGGCAATACTGTGATATTTGCCGGAGGATGGACCTACAGAGTGAGTATCGACAACAATCGACAATACAACATCGGATTAATCAGGTCGGAGGGCATGACTCAAATCCAGCCTACGCCCAATGGATACATTGCCACAACCAGCAGCCATAACCGATTATTATACCTCAACAATCAAGGCTCCGTTACAGCAACATATACATTACCTGCCGAAACGGCACAACAAGCCATTTTCGCATCGATGGAAAACGAAGGGCAAGTGTGGGAATTAAGCACTGCCGGACTGCGCCACATTCAATTAGACCAATCAGGCGGGATCACCATATTGTCTGATTATTATCATCCCAATGCCTCATCGGTACGTATTCCTGTAAATCTCACATTCAACAGCAGCACGGGTACACTGCTTGTTTCATGCAGCGGCCCCACACTCACGGCACAATATAACACACGCCCTGCAAGCATTAATATTCTTGAGAACGGTACGTGGACAAATGTTCTTCCCGATGATATACCCGTCACCAACCCCGAATCAGGAGGGTTGTTGCGAAATTACAACATATACCACCCCATATTCAATCCCGACAACTCAGGATACTTTTTCGGATCGCTTTACGAAGGTGCATACCAAGTAAGATGGCAAGACGGGGAGATTATAAAATACGACACGAGCAACAGCCCTATGGTGAAAGCCCCAGTATATGATACCCAAAATTGCGTAAACATCGCATTCATGCAATTCGATGCCTCGGGGAACTTATGGATGCTGCAGAGCGGAAGAAATGTACCGTCGCCATTAATTGTATTGCCACATGACAAAGTGCAAAATTCCTCGGTAACCGAATCAGACTGGATAGATGTGAACGTATCGGTTACCAACATAACTCACAACTCTTGTTTATACATAACTCGCAACGACATAAAAATAGTCACCGAAGACCAAAATAACGGTAATATGCATTTCATATACGATGACGGCAATCCTGCATCATCGTCAATACAATCACGCACCTACAGGTCTGGACAAATCCCCGACCAAGACGGAGCCGGATTTGAATGGCAATACATTTATTGCTTTACCGAGGATTTAAACGGGAATTTATGGCTTGGCACACAAAAGGGCCCTGTATATTTAAATCCCAAAAATATATTCAGTACAAACCTGTCGCTCACCAAGCCACGCATTCCGCGAAACGACGGCACCAATTATGCCGACAATTTGCTTGAGGGCATCCCTGTATCGTCAATAGCCGTCGATGGTAGCAACCGCAAATGGATAGGTACCGTGGGCAACGGCTTGTACCTTGTGAACGAAGACGGCAGTGAGGTGCTACTGCACTACACCACCGACAACAGCCCGCTGCCAAGCAACACCATATACTCGATATGCTGCGCCACCAATTCAAATTCGGTGTTTGCCGGTACCGATGCCGGATTGGTGGAAATATTTAGCGATGCATCGCAACCAAGTGCCGATTTCAACAATGTATATGCCTACCCCAATCCGGTAAGGCCTGAATACACCGGCACCATAGCCATAGTGGGACTGATGGACAACTCTCTTGTCAAAATCACCGACTCAACCGGCAATGTGGTGCGCTCTTTAAAGTCCCTTGGTGGTACTGCCACCTGGGACGGCTGCAATTCTGCCGGAAAGCGTGTTAAAACCGGCGTTTACTTCGTTTTGGTTTCTCAAAGCGACGGTTCAAGCAGCAGCGGCACGGTCGCCACAAAAATCCTGTTTGTCAATTAACCCCACAGACAATGATATAAAAGAGAGTGGGTGTGTCAAATCAAATTGGGCGGCGTAACGACAGCCGATGAGGCTGGTCGCCACGCCGTCGGTAAGACTATGCACCAATGTATTCGACCTCTTTGAGTCCGTTTGGACATGGACATTCAGTAAACACCATACAATTAGCCAACTAATTCGCGACATTTTGTACATGAATTAGTTGGCTAATTGTATGGTGTTTACTGAATGTCCATAATAATAGATATACAGACAATCATATATGTTATAGTAAAGATTAAGTAACAAAATAGAAACATTTGCTATTTAGTATTAAAATTATTGCGTGTGCCAAATAAACGTGCTACATTTGCAATGTAATTATCATATTATATTAAAACAACAATGCAAAAATTTAAATCCATATCTTTTACAGATAAAAGAAACAATAAATCAAAGGTTGTCCCTATTGCTTTTACTGAAAAGGAACAAAACCTATATACACTCGTTAATAAGTTGTCCAGTCAAGAGATAAGGAATATTATCGGTTATTCTGATTATTCTGAATTATGCGTTGCGGCTGAACAAGATAAAAGAAATGTTAGTCAATTTATAAAATTCTTATTAGATAAAGCTTTACAAAAAAATGACGGAATAATTGCAGCATCGGATGTAACATTTAAAAGCAGTAAGACTATTCCATTTAACAGATGGTATCCATACATTGAAGGATATTCTCCTGATTTTGTTAAAACTATTATAAATAAATACATTCCCAATAAATGTATAATATATGAACCGTTTGCAGGAACAGGAACAACAATATTTGCTTCTGGTTCAATGGGATACAGAACTTATTATTCAGAAATTAACCCTCTCTTACAGTTCCTTATAAAGACTAAGTTAAATGTTCTAAAAACCACCAATGATGAACGAGATATAGTATGTCACAATTTAATTACACTTATGGATGAGTTTTTGGGATTTAATCATATTATTAATAACGAGCTGGAGGAGAATTATAAGAGAGTGTTTAAGAGTAGCATTTATTTTCCTGATGAGAATTATAATGAAATTTTAAAGGTTAAAACATTTATAGATTCAAAAGCAGAATCTTTAACAAGAGATATCTTTACAATTGCAATTTTAGCATGCTTAATACCATCGTCTTTCTTAAAAAAGCAAGGTGATCTACGATTTAAAACTAAAAAAGAATTAGAAAAAGGTATTCCTAAATTTTCTGACATATTAAATGATAAAATAAATGAGATATATAATGATCTAAAATTTGAACTTGTAAACAATGTTGCATATAACCATACATTAATTCATTCAAATGCAAAATGTATAGGTCAAGTATCTTGTGAAAAGATTGGTTGTGTATTAACTAGTCCACCATATCTAAATGGAACGAACTATATTAGAAATACGAAATTAGAACTTTGGTTCTTAGGATATTTACGTTCCGAAAAGGATTTACGAACATTCAGGGATGAAATCTTAACAAGTGGCATCAATGACGTTAAGGTATCAAATTTTATAGACGTTGACATTGAATCAAAAAGTATGCTTTTATCTAAAACAATAACATCCTTGAAAGAAACGGCTTATGATGTCAGGATTCCTCAAATGGCAAAATGTTATTTTTCTGAGATGTATCAAATATTTAATGGGGTACATCCTAAATTAGAGAATAACGCTCATTTACTAATAGATATCGGAGATTCTGTTTTTAATGGAGTACACATAAGAACTGATGATATTCTTATTGAAATTTTAGAAAGTATTGGATACAAATTTGTTGAAAAAATAAAACTTCGAGAACGTCGATCGAGAGGAGGTCAAATAGTTACGCAGGTTTTAATAGTAATGATAAATGAATGATAGTATGGTACGAAATAGCAACTGGAAAGATAAATGGACATATTTTAAAAATGAACTTCCACATCAAACTGCTCCGTTTTCTAAAAAGAATTGGGGTAATATAAACCATTCATTATGTTCATATCAAGGAAAGCTGAAACCATCAATTGCATACTACTTAGTGAAAACATTTGTTCCGTCGAATGGGAGGTTATTTGATCCATTTGCTGGGGTTGGAACTATACCTTTTGAAGGTGCGTTAAATGGTGTTGAGTCCTTTGGTATGGATATAAGCAATATGTGTTACTATATATCTCAGGCAAAAGTTGGTATGACAAATAAATCAAAAGCTATAGAGTATATTGAGAGATTAAATAATTACATAAAGACTAATATCAACAATATTGGAGACCTAATGAAATACTCCAGTTTTGGCCTAAATAAGAGTCTTCTTGATTATTATGAAATAAATACATTTAAAGAAATCTTGTTAGCACGTTTATTCTTTTTACAGAATAAACCACAAAATGCAAGTGAGATGGTTGTTATTTCTTCCTTATTACACATTTTACATGGGAATAGGCCTTATGCTCTAAGTAGAAAATCTCATCCAATAACACCTTATGCTCCAACTGGAGATTTTATTTATAAGGATCTAATAAGTAAACTCAAGGAAAAGGTTAATAAATATTTTTCACAGACCCTTCCGGGAACTTTTGTGCCTGGTAAAATATTTCTACAAGACTCAACATCCGTTTGGCCACAAGAAGTGGATAATTTGGATGCTATAATAACGTCTCCACCTTTTTATGATAGTACAAGATTTTATTCTGCTAATTGGATTCGCTTATGGTTTAGTGGCTGGGAACCTGATGATTTTAAGATAATGCCTCAATTATATGTTGATGAAAGGCAGAAAAAAGATTTTGAAGTATATAATCCTATTTTTAATCAAGCGAAAGAACGTATTAAAAATGGAGGAGTAGTTGTTTTCCATCTTGGGAAGAGTAAGAAATGTAATATGGGAGAAATATTAAAAACATTGAGTAGAAGATGGTTTAATCATTCTGAGTTATTTGTTGAAAGTGTTGTTCATTGCAATAAATTTGGTATAAAAGATTTAGGTACTGTTACTGATCATCAGTATTTATTATTGTATTAGAGGAAAAAATTTAAAACGTTGTAGTTTAGAGGGGTATTATACTAATGCGCAATTATGAATAAAACGGTGGTGAGTCTTATATTGTGAAAACCCACCACCTCGTAATTACAGAATATCATTAAGAATTCTTTTATGTTCTTCATCCACCAAGTCGTTCAAATTATAGGTCTCTATTATACGTTTAATTTCTATAATTCGTTTAGATAGATCACTCGAATTCCTTACGTTTAAGTATTTATCTATACCTTTATTTACATCAATATTAGTATTAATAATTGGAGTAGTACTTGCGATTAATTTAAGTGGTGCTCCTGTTATTCTAGATAGCTCAACAAGCTCCTGATTAGTATAAAATTCACTTGGCCATCTATCTCTTTTATTACTATTAGCTTCGGATGATAGCAAAGCTGCATTTCTAACTGTAAGTGGATATAAGTATTTAGACGGTAGTATATGATCTATATGCCAAGAGCCAGTTTTGTTGATATCTAATGGTTTGCCGGTTTTAAAACATTTCCCCCCAAAGCGAGCAAATAAATCTTGAATGTTAATTGTTTCGTTTTGATCTGCAACAAATAAGTCAGCAATTCTTCTACGAATAGAACTTTCTCGTAACTGTTCTACAGTACGCAAATCATTTAAGATTGAATTGATAGCACCTTTGCAGGCTCTACATTCCATTTGTTTTTCTAAAGGTCCCCAATCTTTATGCTTACTAAATGCATGATTGGGTAAAATGCGGCCACACATATTACACCTTTTCCAATAAGCTTCTGGATTTTCTGTTGCTGTAACAAAAAATGCTTTCCAAAATCTTTGAGCTGTAACACTTTCTTTTTCGAGTAGTTCTGGCCTCCAGTTTGTTAATTTTGCAGGCAAATCAGAATTCTTACTATGCACATATCCGCATTCTTCACATTCCCATGACTGTGTTTCTAATGCCTCCTCAGGAGTTAATAATTTATTTCCAATATGTACATAATTCAAATGATTACAATTTACACAAATATAAGCCGCCCAAGCATCATGTACACTATTATCATATGGAATTCTATCAATTCCTGTTTCATTTATTTTATTACGTCTTGCCATCCAATTGAATTTTGCCACAAAAATAATAAACTTACTAATAAAAATTACGACATTTCTATTTATACTCTTTTTATATTGCTTTGGTTTTATACGATTTAACTTTTATATGCACTATTAATTGAGGTTGCATTAACTCCACGGGTAATGATATAACGAGCAGAGGCCGACACCGTTTTTTACAACTGTGCCGGCCTCTACTTTTAATTACTTTCTACACCTGCTTACTTGTTGCAGCCCTTTTGTTTTATTTGAGTGAAGAAGTCGTTACCCTTGTTGTCAACAAGAATAAATGCCGGGAAATCTTCAACCTCTATCTGCCAAATGGCTTCCATGCCCAATTCGGGATATTCAAGGCACTTGATGCTCTTGATATTGTTTTGTGCAAGGATAGCTGCCGGGCCACCGATGCTGCCAAGGTAGAACCCGCCATGCTTCTTGCAGGCATCGGTTACAGCCTGGCTGCGGTTACCCTTTGCAAGCATCACCATGCTGCCGCCGTGGCTTTGGAACAAATCAACATACGGGTCCATACGGCCTGCAGTTGTCGGGCCCATCGAGCCACAAGCCATTCCTGCCGGAGTCTTGGCCGGACCTGCATAATAAATTGGGTGGTCCTTAATGTATTGTGGAAGCTCTTCACCACGGTCAAGGCGTTCTTTGAGGCGGGCGTGTGCAATATCACGACCTACTATGATGGTTCCGTTAAGCGACAAACGTGTTGACACCGGATACTTGTCGAGTTCCTTGAGAATTTCACTCATAGGCTGGTTAAGGTCGATGCGCACGGCATTGCCTTCACCCGCATTGCGCAATTCTTCGGGTATCAATTCAGTTGGGTTATCATCAAGTTTTTCAATCCAAATGCCATCCTTGTTGATTTTGCACTTGATGTTACGGTCGGCCGAGCAGCTCACTCCCATACCGACAGGGCAAGATGCGCCATGACGAGGCAGACGAACCACACGCACGTCGTGAGCAAAATACTTGCCGCCGAATTGTGCGCCAAGTCCTATCTTGTGAGCCTCTTCAAGCAAACGGGCTTCAAGTTCCACGTCACGGAACGCACGGCCATATTCGTTGCCGGTAGTGGGCAATGAATCATAATAATGAGTCGAAGCCAACTTCACGGTGAGCAAATTCTTTTCGGCCGAAGTACCGCCTATCACAAATGCGATATGGTAAGGCGGACAAGCAGCAGTGCCGAGTGTCTTCATTTTTTCAACGAGGAACGGTACAAGCGTATCGGGATTGAGCAATGCCTTAGTTTCCTGGAAGAGGTAAGTCTTATTGGCCGAACCTCCACCCTTGGTTACGCACAAGAAGCGGTATTCCATGCCCTCGGCAGCTTCAAGGTCAATTTGAGCCGGCAAGTTACAACGGGTATTAACCTCATCATACATATTAAGCGGAGCATTTTGCGAATAACGCAAGTTTTCTTGCGTATAAGTGTTGTAAACACCCAGCGACAGAGCTTCTTCATCGCAATAGCCGGTCCACACCTGCTGTCCCTTTTCACCATGAATAATGGCTGTACCGGTATCTTGGCACAATGGCAATTGCCCCTTGGCCGAAACTTCGGCATTACGCAAGAATGTGAGAGCCACATACTTGTCGTTCTCACTTGCTTCAGGGTCGTTAAGTATTTTTGCCACTTGCAAGTTATGGCTGCGGCGCAGCAGGAACGATACATCACGGAAGGCCTGTTGAGCCATTCGCGTGAGTCCTTCTTTTTCTACTTTCAAGATTGGGTGACCTTCAAATTCACCCACCGACACGAAATCTTTCGTAAGCAAGTAGTATTCGGTATCATCGGCCCCAAGAGGAAACATGGGCTGATACTTAAATTCCGGAGTTGTTGCCATAGTAAGTTATTTATATTGTTTGGTTTATATAATATGTTGCAAAAATAATCAACTTTTATGATATTACGAAACAATGTATATCCCAAAACGTTTTCGGGCAACGTTTAATTCTTCCTAAATCTGCCGCTCCGGGTCGCATCCCCCGGGACTTTTTCGCATAAAAAAAACAGGATTACCATTTTCTGATAATCCTGCTTTGCTTGGTGGCGGGAGCCAGACTCGAACTGACGACCTTTGGGTTATGAGCCCAACGAGCTACCACTGCTCCACCCCGCGGTATTGTGAGTGCAAAGATACAACAAATATTCCCGCTTGTCAAGCATTACGCTCTTATTTTTTGAGTTAAAAAATATTAATCACCATATTCCCAATTCAATACAATTGTGATTCAAGCCAATACAATCGCTCGTAATAAGTATCGATAAGGCGACGCTGTGATTGAACAAGCTGAGATGATGTTATCGACGGATTACGCCGCATATTGCGTTCATACATACGCAAACTGCGCTCGGCGTCGCGGATTTTATAACGCAATTGCCTTATTTCGTTCCTATAATAAGCCCTATCGGCTTCGCTCGGAGCATTGTCATAAGTTCCGGGATACACAGGAGACGGCGGATAATTGAAACCCGGCGATGAAGGCGCAGCCGACACCAGTACATACTGGTATGTACTGCCACCCACGCTCAACAACATCGAGGTGAGATCGGAGGTGAACAATGCACTTATGCCATTGCCAATATAATACATATAACACGACAAAAAGCCTTGAGGATAAAGCATGATGGCAGAAGAAGCGCCATCAATGTCAACCATAACGCCTCCCGAAACCACAGTGACTTCAACTTCAGGCGCACCTTGGCACTGATAACGCAATTGCGCCTTTGTGGCAATAAATGCCACCATCAAAAGCAATATGGCAATAAGAAACCTTTTCATAATACTGCGTTTTAAGGAACAACATCAAAAAAACTTAATCATATATACCCTGAATTTGCCATGGTCACCGCAATTGGCGGGGGTGAACGCTTTCAGGTCACACAAGATGCCGAAGGCATAAGCACTGTTTCACAAAAACAAATATAGCGAAAATCAGACGCAAATCAAAATCCGGCTCCCTAAAAACGCTTAAAAAAGCAGGTGGACTACCCGACGGGGAAATCCACCTGCTCCAAGAAGTTTTTTTATTCAACCATTATGCTGTGCCGCACCGGCGTGAGCATAAAAGTAAATTCATAGTTGCCATAAGGCAATTGATACTGCGGCAACGGCAATGCGCCCCAGCTGTCAACACAGCCCAACCCCGATTGCATCTTGTCGATAAGCAAATTCGTAATGTCGGCCTGCTCCACTTCGGGCGAATGGCGTTGGTCTTTTGCCGCACCGTCATCCAGCGACTCGATTGTATAGTGCAATGCCGAGGCCGAGAATGGAGCTTCTGCCTCAATCTTTAATCCGTTGCTCGACGAATCGGTCAATTTCCACCAGCGGATGTCGGTCTTGGTTCCTGTTTCCTGCGGACGTATATAGGGATAGAATTGCTCATCCACACTTTGGCAGTAAATGCCAAGCAGTGTATTATGGTTCCGGTCGCAGTAATTCTCCACCGGCCCGCGCCCGTAATATTCTATTGACTCATATTCCCGCGGCATGGGTAATTGCATACCAAACCTGAACATCGGGGGAACATCTCCGCCGCTACCTGCAACCATTTTTTGCGTCACTTTCACGCAACCTTCATTGTTGACAACATACGTAAGATGCAATCCGGCATTCACCGCCGGTATTTCATAATCGGCCTCAACTACAGCCAACCCATTTTCCATCTTTGAAAAAATACTGTTCAATTCAATTTCAGGATTGCGCCACACGGCATACTTATTGTTCAACCCGGCACCCATGTCATTGTCGGTCGGGGCACGCCAGAAATTCGGTATCAATGCGCAACCATCTTTAATAAGTTCGTCACCGTCAACCGAATAACGTACCATATAGCCCGTCTTGCGGCTGAATTCGATTACAAATCCATCGCCTGAAACCACAACGTAATCCTTACGGGAATCCACCAACTGCGGTTCAGGAGCCGAATAATTCACACCTGCTACATTGGTTATTTCCATTCCATCGGCCTCATAGCCGGCAATTACGAGTTGATTCTTTGCAACAACGGTTCCGGCCGGGGTAATTCCTTCCCTGTTTTTCAAGCAATAACGCACATTTAGCAACCATTCTTTCCCGGGGCAAGTGCATCCTATGGGAAGTGAGATTGCAGCTGAAGCCCGGGGCTCCGCAGCTACCGTTTCTTCACACCCTGTACGCACCACCACGCCATCGGCCAACAATTCCCATTCCATGCGATATGCCGACAAGTCACGGAAGAAATTCTCGTTGAACACCTTCAGTTCAGCCACTCCGCCATCAGTCACACGGTCGAGCGTCGTCCATATGTTTTGATAATAATAAGCAATCTCATATGCGTGTGGATTAGGTACTCGGTCGGGACTGACCATACCGTTGGCGCAAAAGTTATTGTCCGATGCGTCATAACGGTTAAAGTCTCCGCCATAAGCATATATCTCCACGCCACCCTTGCCTTTCCAACGAAGCGGCTGGTCAACCCAGTCCCAAATGAAACCACCCTGCAGTGCAGGATATTTGCGGATTAAATCCCAATACTCCTTGAAACCTCCGCCCGAGTTACCCATGGCATGGGCATATTCACACTGAATAAGCGGTTTGTCGGTAGCGCGTTTGGCATAATCTTCCATGCGCTTATAGTCGGCATACATGGGGCAGAACACATCGGTAAAATCGTTTTCACCGGCCTGCTCATATTGCACCGCACGGCTTGGATCCTCGGCTTTTATCCATTTATACACGGCTTCAAAATTTGGCCCGAATCCGGCTTCATTGCCCATCGACCAGAATATAATGCTCGGGTGGTTGAAATTACGTTGCACATTTCGCTCGTTACGTTCCATGTGAGCCTTGGCATAAGCCGGTTCTTTGGCAAGTGTTTCATCGCCATACCCCATTCCGTGTGACTCCACGTTGGCCTCGGCCACCATATACAAACCATAACGGTCGCACAATTCATACCAACGATAATCATCGGGATAATGGCAGGTGCGCACAGCATTCACATTCAATTTTTTCATCAACTGAATATCCTGCAACATACGTTGGTATGATACCACATACCCCCCATCGGGGTCCATTTCATGGCGATTAACACCCTTGAACAATACCGGTTTCCCGTTCACAAGCACTTGGTTGCCTTTTAATTCAACCTTGCGGAAACCCACCTTGAATGGTATAACCTCGCCACTGCCTTCCATGACAGCGGTAAGTGTGTACAGATAAGGGGTCTCGGCACTCCATTTATGCGGATTTCCCACTTCCAATACCACACTTCCGCTCCCCTTGACAGCCGAAGTCGCAACTTCACGGCCTTCGGCATCGGTAAGTTCCAGTTGCACCGTTCCGCTGCCCTTCACGTCAAGTTCCACAGCAAGCAAACCGTTTTTATATTCGGCATCAAGGTCGGGGGTAAAACGCAAATCCTCAATTCGCTTCTTACTGCGGGCATAAAGGTAACAGTCGCGAGCCACACCCGACAGGCGGAAAAAGTCCTGGTCTTCGAGATAGCTGCCGTCGCACCAGCGGAACACCTGGAAGGCTATCAGGTTTTCCTGCCCGGGTTTAAGATACCGCGTAAGATCAAACTCTGCTTCAAGCTTGCTATCCTCGCTATAACCCACATATCGGCCATTGACCCATAAATAGAAACACGACGACACCGCCCCGAAGTGAGCTATGATATCCTTCCCTTTCCACGAGGCAGGCACAGTCACCGTGCGGCGATACGAGCCAACATGGTTACCTTCGACAGGCACAAGCGGCGGATTGTTTTTATAATAATTTGTCCACGGATATTGTATGTTCACGTAAATAGGGTCGCCAAAACCGTTCAATTCCCACATGGCCGGCACCTGCATGGTTGTCCAGTCTCCGTCGTCATATCCGGTCTGCCAGAAATCGGTAGGCCGTGCATCGGCATTTTCCACCCAATTAAATTTCCATGCACCGTTGAGCGTCATGTAATTTGACGAAAGTTCACGCTTCCCGCACAATGCAGCATCGGCATTTTCATATGCAAAATAACTGGTATGCATCGGTGCCCGGTTCACCTCGTTCACTTCCGGGTCTTGCCATTCATTCGTCTGCGCACAAGCAGTTATTGCCGCCGCCGACAAAGCAATAATCGTAAAAAGTCTCATGTTATGTTTATAGGGTTATACGTTAAGCAACCGTAAAGATAGCACAAGACGTGCGCATAACAAAACAAACCTGCCTGTTTTTTACGCCAGCCGGTATCTGCCAAGCTACCGTCAAGGAGCCGCAGTCACCGCAATCTTGCGCGATTCGGTGGTCTCTTGCACGCCATTTGTGGAAATTCCGGCGCGATACACATACACACCGCGTGGCACGCGACGGCCTGCAAGGTCGGTAAGATCCCATGCCACAGGAAACGATTCAAGCATATTGCTGCGCCCGGTCTCGGTCGCACTCCACACAAGTTGCCCCATCAGGTTGTAAACATATATAGTAACCGTGATTGTAGTCTCCGGGCGATTGTGCCGCAAGTAGAAACGGGCCTCGGTGCTTGCCGGATTGGGAGAAGCCATCACTTCATACAGTTTCGGAGACAACCCGTTCACCACGTTAAACGAGATGGTACGTTCGCTCGAATTGGCTGCGGTATCCCACACCCTGAGCCTCAAAGTGTGATAACCGTCGGCAAGGCCTTCAAGCGGGTAATAAATATATCCTCCGCTACCTTCCACGCCATCGGGTGCAATTTCGGGCGTGAAATACGACGAAACATCGTAATAGGTAGTGGTGCCGTCAAGCAGCAACGACATTTGGTGCCCTATACCGGCCGTGGAGAAATTCAATCCCGAATTGTCATAAACCTCGGCCACAAGCAGCGGCGACTCGTTTACATCGCTGCCGTCGCTGAAATCATCGTTATTCAGGTACATATATTTGATATCCGGGCCGATGGTATCACCGGCAACCGTGTCGTCATACCCGTAAATATAAAAATTGCTATTCGAGCCATTTGCCTCACGCCCGTCATGGCTATAGGCATATAAGTTTATCTGTGCAGGACGGTAGTTGTCGGCTTGAATTTCCGAAGGTATATTTACGTGGAACACAAATTCTCCATTACTTACCGAATCTTTTATCACAGCCAACTTGTCGCTACGCTCGTCATACACATAGGTCCGACCGTCATTCTGGTTGTCGTTGGTTTCAACCGATCTCTCGGCTCCGTATAACGTTGGATAAATCGACCCGGAAAACGAAGTGGCTTTATTCCCCTTGTCGTCATATATCGACCCACGCACAGTCATCGTCTGCCGTGCT
Source organism: uncultured Bacteroidales bacterium (assembly GCA_949289215.1). Lineage (GTDB taxonomy): Bacteria > Bacteroidota > Bacteroidia > Bacteroidales > Muribaculaceae > Avimuribaculum. The sequence continues at coordinate 22,365 of CASENC010000045.1, forward strand.
TTGAACTCGGGCATATTCTCCTCGTTTGGCTCGATATCGTTGATAGTCTCCACCACAGCTTTATAGGTAGGGTAACCGAGCCTTATTGCAGGATCTCCTATCAATATAAAACGCAACTTATTATCATCGGTAAGCGAATTCTTCGACAAGCGGTAGATGTCGCCTATGCGTCGATACCGCCCGTCGCCATCTTTGGAGAACAATTGCTTGCAATACTCCCTTGTCAAAGGGCCGTTTTGCGATATATATGCCTGGCGCGTGGTGGTATATAAGGCTATGCCGCCGCCGCGAGTGTTAAGGAACATAAGTTCACCACCCGACACCGAAGATGCATCTACACGCGTAAATTCACAGGTTGCCGTATAAAAAAACGGAATGTGGCTGTAATACAAGTTGTTGTTAATATCGTTCCATGTAAGAATTCGTTCATGGGTCCACCCCACCGGGCTGCCATGTCCCACATAATTGAATACCAAGGCTCCATCGTTGAGCAATTTAAACATTTGCCGCTTGGCATCGGGATAATTGCTGCCGCTTCCGTCCGACATATAGGTATAGGCATCGGTATAAATGCGGTTATACACATAGTCTTCGCCGCCATTGGCCAACATTTGCGATATGCCTATCTCTGACTGGTCGGTATGCGCCAAATTGTCACCGTCGTCGGCAAACACTATCACATTGTTTTTCCACGACCCGAAATCTTGCCCGGTGACATAATTGGCAATTTTATCAACCATGTCGGCCGCCTCGATGAGGCTTTTCACCGGCATACGCCCCACGGCAATATCCATTCCACGTGAATGCATGTTATTTTCACTCGATCCGTCGGAGAGTGTTCCCAGAATGTCATCGGTACAGTATGACGCCTGGTCGTTAAGTCCCGTAGCCGACTCCCATATAAGCAAGCGCGGATAATCAAGGGATTGCGCCACCGACGTTATATTGCGGTTGTCAAAAAGCGGACGGCCAAATAGCAACAAATACCCAAGGCGATGCCCGTCGGCACTTGTGCCGCGGTCATAAAACATCTTGGCCAACTTGCGATAGGCCATAATATCGGGCGTTCCCGACGAAAACTCATTGAAAACAAGCGTCTGGTCAACCACAAGCACCCGCATGGTATCAATCTGCTCATGCAATGCGGCAAGCCGACGAGCCTCGCTTGCAAATTCACCGGGTGTTATGATTATCATGTCGGGCGTGGGCTCGGCGTGCAAATCCTGACTTGCCACGCTGCCCACAAGCGAAGGCGCTGGAAACGAGCCATCCTCGTTAAAAGCCACATATTCCCTTGCACCGCCTTCGGCCGGAGTGAAACGCGCCGTGGACCCGTTTATGCTGTAACTCACTTCCACAGGCCGGTATGGCGTGCTCACATCCCATATATGCGTATTCCCGGTACTGCCCGAAAGTGCATACACCGATTCGGCACTGCCGCCAACAGGTGTACGGAAATTAAGTTGGGAATTGCGCCCCATATCCAGGCTGCGGGTATAATTAACCGTGATATAATCAAGGCGGGCCACCGAAACCGCTCCACCGCCCGAAAACGATACCGAGTAATCAAGGTCGCTGCCGCCAAGTGTAAACCCCTTCACGGTACGAGTGGTGTTGACAAACGTGTATTCGCCATCCAACGCCGATATATTATCGGACGAGGTCGCCGGCAAGGAATTGCCGTTATACCTGAACGACAAAGTGCTGCGCCCCGATGTTGCCGAAGCAAAAGCCGTAAGCACCGACACTTGCGACCCGGCGACAATTCCTTCAAGGTCAAAGCCGAAAGTCTGCGTAGCCGTGTAGCGGAAATCTTCACCCAGCAGGTAATGTCCCGTCTCACCCGGAGAAATCAATTCCGACTCATGAAACAGGCGGTCGGTAAACGTCGATACCGTGCCGCCATTGCCAAGTGGGGTGTCCACAGTGGCGACGGCGGCCGCCCCGATATCACTGCGGTCGGTGATAAAATAATATCCGGCCGTGGCATACGGGTGCTGATATTGGACATACTGCATACCTTGCAAATTGGCCGTGCGCCACGTCGTGGGGCCTTGTGCATAAAATATGATGCCGCCATCGGTTCTTAACACCGGTATTTGCGGCAAATCGTCGATTTGGTCGCCGTCGAGAGTCGTGGATACCGGTGCGCCGCCATAACCGAATACCTTAACCTCTCCCGAATTTGAAAATCCCCACCGGGCAAGCGTGACATTCGATATGGAATGAATACCGGTTTCTGTGACCGAAACCTTCACCCAACGCCCTGTTGAAAGCACACTGCCTGAGGTGTAATGCGACACATCGATTGCCGCGGCCACCTGAGCCGCGGCAATCGACACGAGCAATATTATATTCCGTAAAAACAATTTCATAAGCACAATGTCACTGACATATCAATATAATAACGCCATTATCCTGCAAATATTGCACAAAAAAACAGAGCTGCACACTCCACTTATCGCAGAATTGTGCAGCCCTGTTTATCTCGCCTATTCAGGCATTTTTACTTGATTTCAATCGTGCGGCTTGCCTTTGCCTTTTCTTCGGTGGCGACTTTAGGCAACTCGATGGTGAGCACCCCGTTGTTCATCGAAGCATTGATTTTCTCGACATCCACATTGTCGGGAAGGTCGAATGCCTGCTGGAATTTCGAGTAAGAAAACTCGCGGCGCAAGTATTTCTTGCCGTCTTTGTCCTTTTCCCCACTCTCGCTCTTCTTTTCCATCGAGATAACCAGCTCGTTGTTTTCCCCGAGGTGGATATTAAAATCATCCTTTGTCATACCCGGAGCAGCAACTTCCACGCGGTAATCTTTTTCATTTTCGATTACGTTAATGGCAGGTGCCGTGGCATTGGCTTTAATCATCCAATCATTGTCAAAAAAGTCATTGAAGAAATTTGGCAACCAGTTTTGATTATACCTTTGAATAGCTGACATAATTTTTACCTCCGATTTGTATTTTTAATCCGTGTTTATTTAGTGGATTTCTCATCGAAATCCACTTATCATATACACAAATCGCATACCATTGTACCAATGTTACCATTATGTCATTATCGGGCATTAAACGCCTGCCAAATATTCCTATTCTGTCACTGTTACTGTCAAATTGTATTCATTTTCTTATCGCCGCACGGGCAATTGCCCGGCTTCTCCTGACCACGCCCCACAGCAACAGGTCGGCGGCAAAAAACACGAGCAGCATCGCCCCGAGCCACATTGGCCCGACGGCTGCCGTGGCTATGCCAAGGCCGATGCATACCACATCGAGCACCGGGTTGCCCAGCGGGCGGCAATAGCCTATGCGCGTGGCAGTGGAGTTGCTCGGCAGGCACATCCTGATTTCCACAACAAGTGCCACAAGCGCTAACACGAAAACCACTGCGGCAATCACCATGTTGCCTTTCCCAATCAGCACATATCCAAGCACCGCAAGAAACACCACCATCGAGAAGTATTCGATATATGACAACGCCTTGCGCACCATCGTCAACGCCGTGATGCCTGCATCGGCAGGTAACGTGTATTCAAATGCGTCAACCGTTGCGGCATCGCCGTCGCCGGTGACATATCTGCGCTTACCCATCAAGCCGAGGATGAACCACAGGTTCATCACGAAACATACCATATCGAAAAGTTCGGCCACCTCACTTTGCCGCAATGCCGGAATCTGCGCCGACACCGACAGCCACAACACACCGGCAAGCAGCACCAATACACCCGGCAAGTCAACAGCAGTTGCAATGCGGCAACCGCCCTTCTGTGCCGCCTTATAGCACCTGTAAACATCGAAAGCCGTCAACAGGCTGAGCGACATACAACTCACATATACCCAATCGGCCCCTGCAGGCAGAAAACCAAGCCACCTGTCGGCAAGCATGAACAGCGACATTGCTACCCATACGCCCACCGACCAATAGACATTGACCGAAAATCTGATTTCCTTATTATTCATGAGATATATTTTTACTTATTTTTCCTGCAATGCCACGCTGGGGTTCACACGGCAAATGTGGTCGATGAACCCTTGCTTGTCCTTAGGCGAAATCAGCAGCACTTCGTGGCTGTCGGTGAACCTTATCGCGAGCCTGTCGAGTGATGCTCCTGCCGATGCCAAGAAACTATGCGAAGGACTGATGCTTTTTATTTTCCGTATGTCGAAGTCCTTTTTCATAATGAAACTGCATTTCACCGTCAGCGTGTTTCCCGTGATTACATACGTGATTCTAAGCACGATATCCGTCATCGCAACAAGCATCAGCACAATAAAGGCCGCCGATATCCATAAAGCCACCGACGGGTCGCCTGCCATAACTGTCAATAACGAGACTGCCCATACAAACAGCAGCAGGATTACGAGCCACGCATCAACTTTCGACCTGTAAACTACCGCTGCCACGACGCACGACTGTTTTTAAAACCGCAAAAATCAAAACCACCTGGCTGCACACAAATGCCCCCACGCTTATCATCTCGCACTCTGCCGCAGGTACATTCCCTTTTATCATTATCAAGAACAGCAACAGCACAATTGCGGCATCGGCCATACTCGACCCGAAAAAGCACTTCACAAATCGCCGCCATGCCAGCCGGGTCTTAATCAGGTAACCCACCATGCACCCCACGGCAACAAGGAACGTAAGTGCCGACGTAACCTCGGCTGCAAGCCCCATGTCATATCCGGCATACAGCAACGCAACACCTTGCAAAAGCATCGCCATCGTCAACGGCACGCCCCATGACACATTTTTATCATTCCTTCCCATAAAATTACCATTAAACATTAAATCTACTCACAAATATACGAAACAACAATTAAACAGGCAATGCTTACCTATCAAATATTCGACAACAATAATTTTTCCTACACGGTTGGTTGCGTATTCCTCGCCGTGGTACAAAATACGCAACCATCACTCGTACTTATGTGTTTACTTTTTTAGTACTGCCACATTGGCATTAATTTGGCAAATATGGTCGATGAACCCTTGTTTGTCTTTCGGCGAGATCCGTAGCATCTCATTGCTATTGGTGAACTTTATTTCCAATCGGTCTAACGAGGCGGCAGGTGAGGACAGTGCATTATTAGTCGGCCTGATGCTTTTTATTGTGTGTATGTCATATACACTTTTCGACCCGAGGCCGTTTTTTACCGTCAATTCATCTCCCGCAATCTCATATCTGATACCGAATGTCGCACACAGCACAAATATAAACACCACCGCTGATATGGCCGCAACCAACCATTTTACCGATGCCGGCACCTTTAACAGAATAACAGGAACCACCGCAATTGCCAATGAGCACAGGACAAGAATTATTATCCATGCATCAACTTTCGAACCGTAAACCATCGTCTCCATCTTCTGTAATTATAAAATTATCGGAAATAATTTTCTGCTTGCTCAAATTCAAATTAAGCGTCTGCTTAACCTTTTCCATATCCATATGTTTTGCCTCATCAGCGTATATTTCTCTATATGCTTCAACTGCATCATTAACTGCTTTCATCAAAGTCTCATCATTAAATGTATAGTTAGTTTGTTCTCGATCCCGGGAAAGCAACCAGCAATTATCACACTTCGCTGAACATTTAAATGTCAATATTAACGACAGGGTAGTAGGTTGAAAATAACTCTCCATATTAATCCCATTTACAATTCAAAACTTCCATTTAGCGTATCACCATCGGTGAAAATAGTGATGTCATAGCCACCCGATGGGAAATCGGTCATGTCGATTTGCTCATTCCTTCAATAGATAATGACAGCCTGTCGATATCTTCGCGTATAAAGATTGTCATGCTGCTATCATCCACATCAACATCGACAGGCACTTCAGATCGCTTATCCCCATCTTTTTCACGAATATCGTCTATCTCGACTCTCTCGGAATAAGAATTCAAAACCGAAAAAGCAAAAACGAAACATAATACTAATTTTTTAATCATAATATTTTTTGATTTGTTTTACATATGCAAATGTAGAGGGGCTGTATTAAACATTCAAATTTCAGACTGTTTTTCTTGTGGACATACAGCCTAATTCATGTCATCTTAAATATCTGTTATTTAATACATTATAAAAATGTCCACATAAAAAATTGAGGACAACGATATAAACAGGTATTTTTATGCCTTGAAAACTGCCAAAAATCAGCCTTCATACAATATTATTACGGTTAAAATTCTTTCACAAGACATTTATTTAATAACTTTGTACAGACTATAAAATTTAACACATGGCACAACCAAAACCGATTATCCTCATAATAATATTGGCTTTCATAATTAACGCCTGTACCTCGAAAGAAGAATCAATCACCAACCAACTGCAAATTGCAGACAGCTATATCAAGACACAACCTCAAAAATCATTACAAATACTTGACAGTATCAATAATAATAGACTTGCAAAGGCCCTTACTTTGCACTGCTTTACGCACAAGCAAAATACCGTTGCTACGTTACCGCTGAAAACGACTCTTTAATAAAAGTGGCACTTGAGCATTACTCCACCAGCGACAACACCGACATGAAAGCAAGAACATTCCTCGTTGCCGCACAAGTTTATAAAGAATTAGGTATGCAAGATATATCACTGGATTACATTCATAAAGCATCAGAATGTGTCAACAACATCAGCGACACGTGGGTTTCGTATTATATATATTATTTATGGGGCAGGCTACTCCAAGATGGATATGATGTTAAATCCTCCATTGAGCCATTTGAATCATCCTTGCTATGTGCAAATAAACTTAACGATACATCTTTAATAATTACCAGCCTAAAAGAACTTAGTTACAGCTATCTTGCAAATAACGATACCATTACAGGAATTAAAAAATTAGACTATGCGCTAAATTTAGCCCTCAAAGCAAATTCCTATCAAGACTTCGCTCCACTCTATGGGTTAAAAGCTCAAACATACTATATGCTCGGTAGTTACAAAAAGGCACTATCGTTTATCGACGAAGCCTTAACTTACAACCACCTATTCAACGGAAGTGACACTATCTCAAATCTAAATTTTAAGGGTCGATTATTGATACTTACCAACCGACTCGATTCGGCCGAATACTATATAGAACGAGGGCGCGACACTACTACATTGGCAAAAGCTAATTTATATTATAGCTGCATGGGTATGCTGCGTGAGGCACAGGGAGATTATAAGGGCGCATTGGAATATAACAAACGGCATTCGGCTAATTTGTTGAAGATTGCCGCAGGCATTGAACGAGACAAGGTTGCCCGGCTTGACAAGCAATACAACACTGCCCGAATAGAACGGGAGAACAGCGAGCTGAAAATAAAACAGCAACAAAGCTGGCTTTATATATTGGCAATAATAATTATTGTGGTCATCACGTCATTTGCAGCATACACAGCATATTCACGGCGACGCAAGCAATTACTTGACACCTTGCGCCACCAAAGCGACGACATCAACCGCCTGCAACAGAGTGCAGCCCTACTGATGGACGAAAAAATAAAGGCAAGCGAACGGGAAATGGCACTTGCAGCCCGAGCCAATGACAAAGACCAGGAATTAAGCACTTCAAGAGCCTTGATTGCCGACTTGAAAAAACGGCTGCTGCTTAATAACCAAGTGGTGAAAAAAGTGCAAGAAACCATCGATGCAGCAAAGCGGCCTAAGGCTAACAGGCAACCCAAACCTCTCTCCGACGCAGAAATATCGGAATTCGTTGCCGCCGTGAACGACTGTTACAACGGATTTGTCAACGCCCTAACGGCACAATATCCATCGCTCACCGACAGCGAGATATACTTGTGCTGCTTGATAAAGATAGGGCTTGACAACCCGGGGCTGTGTGCCGTTCTTGGCATTAGCGACAGCGCACTGCGCAAGCGCAAATACCGGCTGAAAAGCAGCAAATTCGACCCCGTAAAGCCTTTCGAGACGCTCGACGAGGCAATCCATGCCATTCCGCCTTTCCGGCCATATAATGGCAACGACGAGGCGGCATAAAAATGCGGTTTTGCCACGCGGGTGCGCATCATAATTCCGACATTGAAGCTACGGTATATGTTGATATACAAATATTTACACAATACAAAAGTAGTAGAGACGCGATTCATTGCGTCTGATGTGCGGCTATGATAATAAGTTGATTTCCATGGGAGACGGTTTCAGACGCGATTAATCGCGTCTCTACTGGCAAAATCGCATTTTTGATACACTTTACCGCATTTTCCGGCACACACAAGTGTCACGCAAGGTCGATGTGGGTGGCAGTGGCGTCGGTACCCAGGAAGAGCGATGCCATTTGGCCGAAACGGTCGGCATTTTCGGTGGTGAGATACTGCACGGTACCACCGTGACTGAGACGGCACTCCATCTCGGGGTGGCGGCAAAGGTAATCGGCAAGGCTCTCGGCGACTATCCCCCCTTGCTCCACCACAGCCACGCCGGACGGCATATATTGCCTAATTTTGTCCATCAGCAGCGGATAATGCGTGCAGCCAAGTATCACGCTGTCGATGTCGGGGCAGCGTCCAAACAGCATATCGATATATTTTTTCACGAAATAATCGGCACCGGGGCCGTCGGCCTCGCGGTTCTCGACGAGCGGAACCCATAGCGGGCATGCCTGCCCCCACGTGCGGAAACCCTGCCCTGCATACATCTTTCCTATCTCTATGTCGTAGGAACAACTCTGTATGGTTCCCGGAGTGCCGAATATGCCTATGTTACCATTGCGAGTAATCTCCCCTATTTTCTCCACCGTGGGTCTTATCACGCCAAGCACACGGCGCAAAGGGTCGAGCTGCGGCAGGTCGGACTGCTGAATGGTGCGCAACGCCTTGGCCGATGCCGTGTTGCAGGCAAGTATCACAAGGCGGCAACCGCAACCAAACAAGTATTTGACGGCTTGAAGCGTGAAACGATAAACCACGTCGAACGAGCGTGTGCCGTAGGGCGCACGGGCATTGTCACCAAGGTACAAGTAGTCATACCCCGGCAACCTGCGGCGCATCTCCTTCAAGATAGTCAATCCACCGTAGCCCGAATCAAACACGCCTATCGGGCTGGTCTGCACAAGCTCCATGAACTGCCTGAACTCTCGGCACTCATTATTCTCCTTCAAGTCCTGCGCCGACACGCCCATGAAATTAATGCCCATCGGCCAAGAGGAATTTTTCAACGTCGAGCGCGGCCTTGCACCCCATTCCAGCCGCAGTCACGGCCTGGCGGTAATGCGGGTCGGCCACGTCGCCGGCCGCAAACACGCCCGGCACACTTGTAGCCTGGCTTGCGCCACGGGTCACTATATAACCGGCATCGTCGAGCTGGAGCTGTCCGTCAAGGAAAGCAGTGTTGGGAGTGTGCCCTATGGCAAGGAAAAAGCCATCGATAGCGATGTCGAAATACTCTTCCTCGGCAGTACCCTTGTGCCTTACGAGGTGTGCACCCTCGACGGCATCTGCGCCAAACAACCCCACGGTGTTGGTATTGAACAGCACTTCGATGTTGCTGGTATTGCGCACACGCTCCTGCATCACCTTCGAGGCTCGCAAATAATCCTTGCGCACAATCATATATACCTTCGAGGCAAGCCCGGCCAAATAAGTGGCCTCCTCGCAAGCCGTATCGCCGCCCCCCACCACGGCAACTACCTTGCCGCGGTAGAAGAACCCGTCGCAAGTGGCACAGGCCGACACTCCGCGACCGCGAAACTTCTTCTCATCATCAAGCCCCAAGTACCGTGCCGAGGCACCTGTGGCCACAATCACCGCATCGGCGGCAACGGTGGCCGCACCACCATCGATAGTGGCCACAAACGGGCGGTGCGACAGGTCGATTGAGGTCACAAGCCCGGTGCGTATGTCGGCACCGAAACGCTTGGCCTGACTACGCAGCTGCTCCATCATTTCATATCCGTCGATTCCGTCGGGATAACCCGGGAAATTCTCAATCTCGGTGGTCGTGGTCAACTGGCCGCCCGGTTGCTCACCCTCGTAAAGGACTGGCGACAAATTGGCTCGCGACGCGTAAATGGCAGCCGTGTAACCGGCAGGCCCCGAACCTATTATCAAGCATTTTGTGGTTTCCATATATAACAGTTTTTTTCGATTATTCACCTTAAATCAACAACCTGCGTTCCGGCAGGCACAGCACCGGCATCATATTTGAATGTGCTTCCCGGAAATTTCTTTCCTGTAGCGTAATTCTTCACTACTACCGTATATTGCGAATTATCGGCCAATACAAACACGGCCTTCTCGATTTGCTTGTTACCGATACCTACAAAAAGCTGAATAAGTCTCACGTCGCTGTCCTGCGATTGCGGTATCAGCGACAGCATATAAGCCCCACCGGGTGTTTTCACCATCGACACATTTGAACTGTTCTTAAACGCCACAAGTGCCGCATACGGGTTTGACAGTTGCAACTCTTCCCGGGTAGGTTCGGTTATATTCACCTCACCCGTCATCGATGAATAAGCCCATTGCGTGGTACCGTCATACCAGCACATCAAGTCGTCCGACAAAATGCGGAACCTGTCACCCTCCATTGCGATGGTGCCCCGGTCGGTAGTTTTGTCATATGTCATCAGGTAATCGGCCGAGATACCTTTACTCTTGTTGTAAGTGTCAATAACGTCTTGTAACACGTCATTAGCACCTTGAGCCATACCGGCCACAGGCAGCAAGGCGCATGACAGAAGTATAATATAATGCAACAGTTTCATATCATTGTCATTGTTGGGAAAGAATACTTTGTAATTGCACCGAATCGACGAGCACTTTCCTCGGCTTGCCACCTAACGACGGGCCTACTATGCCGGCTGCTTCCATTTGATCCATAATGCGGCCTGCGCGGTTGAAGCCCAACTTGAAATGCCGCTGGATAGCCGATGTGGAAGCCGTTTCGCACGATACCACGTATTGTGCTATTTCGTCGAAACGCAAATCACGGTCGTTGATGCTCGTCAGGCCGCTGCCGGTGTCACCACTTTGTTCATCGGGTTCGGGAATATATTCCGGCAACTCATAAGCCTCATCATATCCCACTTGGCCATTAATGTAATCACATATACGCTCAACCTCGGGAGTATCGATAAATGCGCACTGTATGCGCTCAACCACACTTCCCGCAGCCGAGAACAGCATATCGCCGCGTCCCACCAGCTGTTCTGCTCCGGGGCAGTCGAGAATGGTGCGGCTGTCAACCATCTGCACCACCTTGAAAGCAATACGCCCAGGGAAGTTGGCTTTAATCATACCCGTAATGACATCGGTCGAAGGGCGTTGCGTTGCAATAATCATGTGTATGCCCACGGCACGGGCCTTTTGTGCTATACGGGCTATAGGTCGCTCTATATCCTTGCCGCCGGTCATCACCAGGTCGGCATATTCATCCACCACGAGCACGATATACGGCATATACCTGTGCCCCTTTTCGGGATTGAGCCTGCGGGCAATGAACTTTGCGTTGTAATCCTTGATATTGCGTTCGCCTGCGTCACGCAACAGCAGGTTACGGTTTTCCATCTCCTGCACAAGCGAGTTAAGCGTGGCGATGGCTTTCTTGGGATCAATTACAATGCACTCGTCTTCGCCCGTGAGCTTGGCAAGGTAGTGGTGTTCAAGTTTGGAATAGAGGCTGAATTCCACCATTTTCGGGTCAATCAGCACAAGTTTAAGCTCCGACGGGTGCTTCTTGTAAAGCAACGAGGCTATTATGGCATTCAATCCCACCGATTTTCCCTGACCGGTGGCACCGGCCACCAGCAGGTGCGGCATCTTGGCAAGGTCGGCTATGGCCACATCATTGGTAATGGTGCAACCAAGGGCCATGGGCAATTCCATTTTACAATTCTGGAACTTTGCCGAGCCAAGTATCGAGCGCATATACACCGTCTGAGGGTCTTTATTAGGCACTTCTATACCTATGGTGCACTTGCCCGGAATCGGGGCAATAATGCGTATTCCCAATGCGGCAAGGCTCATCTGGATATCCTGCCCCAAACCCTTTATTTTGGAAATGCGAACTCCATCGCAAGGCTGGATTTCAAAAAGCGAAATCGTAGGTCCTACACACACATCGATTTTCTTGATTTGAATGTCATAATGTGCAAGGGTCTCGATAATGCGTTTTTTATTCTCTTCCTGTTCGTCGAGATCCTCCGTGTGCTGCTTGGAATCGCCCTCACGCAACAGGTCGAGCGGCGGCATTTTATATTTCGATAACTCTTTGGTAGGATCGTATGCATCAAAACGCTTCTCGTCGCCCTGCTCTATGGGTGCCGACACGGTAATCGTACTTTCCACTTCCGCGGGAGCTTCATCAAATATCAGGTTCTCGGTTTCGCTTTTAATGGCAAACGGCATTTTTTTCACCGGTTCGTCGTCAAGTTCATCTTTTTTTTGAGGCTCGGGCTTCTCCTCCACCTTCACAGCCACATTTTCTTCACTTTGCTGGGTCTCAAAAGGGTTTGCCTGTTCAGGTTCCAGCTTGTTTACAACCGCCGATTTCCCTTGCTCGTCGGCAATTTCTTCCTCAGGCTCTTCGGTCGAGTTCAATTTGGTATGCTCGGGAATCAGTTTACGGGCCGTGCTGTAAATTTGTTTCAAAGTCTTGTAGCATATCAAAGCCCAAGAAATCACAATAAGTATGTTGATGATAATCATTCCCGGAACACCGGTAAAATCTTGCAAAAACTTATTGCAATAGTGGCCTGTATAGCCACCCATAGGGAAAAACATGGGGTTGGCATACAATGATACCGCTCCAAGCACCATCATGCACGCAATAATATTCACAACCGACATGATAGTGAAATGCACAAAGTGCACTTTGCCGGCCGTCCGCACCATGCGCAAACCTATTACAATGCACCATATTACAATAATGAAAGCTGCAAGCCCCAATCCGCGGTATATGAACGAATGGGCAAGATTGGCACCGACCGACGCCCCTGCATTGCCCACTTTGTCGGACGCCGCAGCAAGTTCGGTCATTGAATATGAGGTGACAAGGCTCTGGTCGGCCGCACCGGTTTGTAAGTATGAAATAAATATAATTAACAAATATACCCCAAACAGGCCAAGAGCCGCTCCAATAAAAGTCCTGGTACGGCGACTGCGGCAAAATGCCACAAATTTCTGCCAATTGCCGGGTTGTTGTTCTTCGTTTTTTACAGCCTGTTTACTTGGCTTGCCGCGTTTCACTTCAGTTTTATTCTGAGCCGTAGCTTTATCAGCCTCATTCTTCGACGACTCAACGACAGGGGCATCTATAATATCAGGATCGTATATTTTAGCCACAATAGTCTCTATGTTTATCTTGGTTTATAATCTTGCTGATGCGCCACAAAACGATGGAGCAAAAGCACTCGCAAATGTACTATTTTTTTTGCAACCTGCGAAATGCGGCTTTCTTATTCACCTGGTCGATAACTTCGGGCTTACGACCACGGTTTTTTAGTATATGAAAATTGAATACACCTGTAAAATCGTGAATTCTTCACATACTTATCTTTAAAGTATTGTTTCTTGAATATGTCACTTTCCTAATTGTGTTTTCGCATCACAATACGCATTACCGAAGCTCGCTTATTTCCTTGCTTGAAAGTCCGGTCGCTTCAATTATAAGATTTTCGGGCAATCCCATTTGTTTCATTCTTAAAGCAGTCTGTTGCACACCAATCGCCATTCCTTCTTCACGACCTTCTTCACGGCCTTCTCTACGACCTTCTTCCCGTTCATTATCCATTACGGCGAGTTGTGTACGGTAAGCATTGATGCTGGCATCATATTTTTCACGCTCCTCAACGGTCATCGACCGCAAATCGATAATCTGTTCAAGCCGGTCAAACACAGCCTTACGAGCCTTAAAAGGCATTCTGTCGAGAGTTTCCATATTTTTCAGTACATAAATCCAACGTTCGAAATCATTCTCACACTCATCTTCTTCTTTTGTGAAAGATGGCAATTCAAGGAAAATCATACGCATCTTATCGGAATATAAATTACCTGTTTGGCGTATTTTCATATCGATATCGGTACGAACCCTGTGTCCATCAATGTCGAGCATGAAATTCATGAAAAAAATTCCATACACGGCTTTTATGTCGAAATTCCATTCGGCACCTTTTTCTCCTTGCCATGAAATAGCCCGGGAAAGGTAGTAAAGTGCACGGTCACGGAAATTAGTCTGCTTCTTATTTTGCATTTCTACAATGAATTGCTCACCATCGTCATTTACACAATAAATGTCGTAAATAACACCGCGGCCTGCATCAAATTCAGGTAACAGTTCTTTGTCAAGGAAATGAATGTCCTTGATACATTTTTCATCCACAAGCAGGCTGTTAAGAAAATCGATAATTAAATCCTTGTTGATTTCCTGCCCGAAGATGCGTTTAAAGCCCACATCGGTAAATGGATTGATAAACTTTGCCATAATACCCAAATCTTGTTTTTACAAATATAATAAAACAAAATCATATTTCCAACCCATGGTGCTGCATTTTAGTTCTTATTACGGTTGACAAGCAACGGGCAGCCCGGCTTTATTTTGCCGGGCTGCCCGTTTAACAAATATGTCGCGGAATTAACCGCCGAAATTATCGAAGTGTATGCTTTCCATATCCACGCCAAGGTTGTAAAGCATTCCTTCAACAGCTTTGCTCATGGGGCCGGGGCCGCACATATAGTATTCAATATCTTCAGGCGCATCGTGGTCTTTCAAGTATGTGTCATACATTACTTGATGCACAAATCCCGGTGTGTATTTCACGCCTGCGGCATCGGCAGCCGGGTCGGGGTGGTCGAGGGCCAAGTGGAACGAGAAATTGGGGAACTCGCGCTCAAGTTGCAAGAAATCTTGCAAGTAGAACACCTCGTTGAGTGCGCGGGCACCGTAGAAATACGACATCTTGCGGTCGCGGGTGTTGAGTGTGTGAGTCATGTGCATGATTTGTGCACGCAACGGAGCCATACCGGCACCTCCGCCCACCCAAATCATCTCTTTCTTCGAGTCGAAGATGGGGTGGAAATCTCCGTAAGGTCCGCTCATTTTCACCTTGTCACCCGGTTTGAGTGTGAAAATATAGGATGATGCTATACCCGGCATCACATCTTGGAAGCCGACTTGCGGTTTCGGTTTGAACGGCGGTGTGGCTATGCGCACGGTAAGCATTATGCGGTCGCCCTCGGCAGGATAGTTGGCCATGGAGTAAGCCCTGATGGTAGGTTCGGTATTCTTGCACTTAAGCCCGAACAATCCGAATTTTTCCCATGCCGGCAGATATTCCTTGCCAATCGAATCCTTGTCGATATCCTTGTCATAATCCATTTCATAGGTTGGGATGCTTATTTGGGCATACGAACCGGGTACAAAGTTCATGTGTTCACCCGGAGGCAAAGCCACGATAAACTCCTTGATAAACGTAGCCACATTCTTGTTAGAGATAACTTCGCATTCCCATTCCTTGATTTCGAGAACTGAGTCGGGGACTTGTATTTTCAGGTTGTCCTTTACTTTTACTTGGCAACCGAGTCTCCAGTGGGCCTGTTGCTCCTTGCGAGAGAAGTGCACGGTCTCGGTGGGCAATATGTTGCCGCCGCCTTCAAGCACCTGTACACGGCATTGTCCGCAACTGCCTTTTCCGCCACAAGCCGAGGCAAGGTGTATGTCTTGTGTGGCCAATGTCGAAAGCAGCGAACTGCCTTGCGGTACTTGGAGTGTCTTTTTGCCGTCGTTGATGTCGATGGTGACGTTGCCTGCCGGCACAAGGTATTTCTTGGCCACAAGCAATATGATCACCAGTATAAGTGTCACGATAAGGAAAAGTATCGCGCTTGAAAAAATCGTTAGTTCCATAGTGCCATCATAGTTTTATGCCGAGGAAGCTCATGAAAGCTATACCCATAAGGCCGGTTAATATAAATGTTATGCCTATGCCGCGCAATGGCTTGGGAATGTTGCTGTAAGCAAGTTTCTCGCGAATGGCGGCGAGCCCCACAATGGCAAGCATCCAGCCGATGCCCGATCCTGCACCGTAAACGGTGGCAGTCCATGCCGACCCGAAATCGCGTTGCTGCATGAACAACGCGCAACCGAGAATGGCACAGTTAACAGCAATCAGTGGCAGGAAAATACCCAACGACGCATACAGCGAAGGAGAGAATTTTTCGACAGCCATTTCAACGAGCTGCGTCATGGATGCAATTACGGCAATGAACATTATGAGTGCAAGGAAACTGAGATCGACAGAGGCAAATTCCTCGCCGAGCCATCGCATGGCTCCGGGTTGTAGCAAATATTTGTCAAGGACAAAGTTGAGCGGCAGAGTCACCACAAGCATGAATGTGACAGCAATCCCCAGCCCGAACGAAGTTTTTACATTCTTGGATACTGCAAGAAACGAACACATACCCAAGAAGTAGGCGAATATCATGTTGTCGATGAAAATCGACTTTATAAACAAGTTAAGATCTTCCATACTTTATTATTTTCTTTACAGGTGTGTGTATTTATTGTTCTTCTTGCAAATCCTTGTTGCGCGAGCGGTGCCACCAAATGATGCAACCTACGGTAATAAGTGCCATGGGAGGCAAAATCATAAGCCCGTTGTTGGAATACCCCATGTCGTAGAATGCCTGCGGGATTACTTGAAATCCAAACAAGGTGCCCGACCCGAGCAATTCGCGGAAAAATGCCACGACGATAAGTATAATGGCATAACCTATGCCATTGCCGATGCCGTCGAGGAATGAAGGCCAAGGCTTGTTGGACAGGGCGAAAGCCTCAAGCCGCCCCATCAGGATACAGTTGGTGATAATAAGTCCGATGAACACCGACAAAGCTTTGCTCATCTCGTAATTATAAGCCTTGAGTATCTGGTCAACGATGATAACCAGCGCAGCCACCACCACCAGTTGCACTATGATGCGTATATTGTTGGGAATGGTGTTGCGTATAAGTGAAATTATCAGGTTGGAAAATGCCGTGATGGCAGTTACCGAGATACCCATCACTATTGCCGGTTCCAGCTTGGCCGTAACGGCAAGGCAGGAGCATATGCCCAATATCTGCACCAGCACGGGGTTGTTGCGCGACAGCGGGCCGAGTAATGCTTCTTTTGATATTTTCGACAACATAATATGATGTTTTTAATTTTTTTCGGTTTGCAAATTGTTCAAAAATGCGTCATATAATCTGAGGCAATCGGCAAGCATCGACTGCACGCCCTTGCTGGTGATTGTGCCTCCCGATATGGCATCCACATAGTCGGCATCGTCAACAGGTTTCTGGCCTGCTTTCATGACATCGACCGAGCGGAATTTCCCATCCTTGTAAAGTTCCTTGCCGGCAAATTGCGACTGGAAATTTTCGGTGGCGATTTCCGCGCCCAACCCCGGGGTTTCGCCCGAGTGTGAGAAATATGCCCCGTAGATTGTGTCGCCATCGTCTTCCACGGCCACATAGCCCCAAATCGGTCCCCACAATCCTGCACCATACACCGGCAACACATAAACCGTCTTGCCGTCGTCGGTGGTTGCCACAAACACCGGCAACTTACGTTCATTGTCGGCCTTTTTCACTTCACCGGCCATATTCACGCCAAAAGCATCGCCTTCGGTACGACCGCCATCGAGGTCGGTAAGGAATTCCCCTGTGATATACTTTTCATAGGTCTCCCCTACTTTTCCTTCAGGAGCCACCACGTGTATAGCGCTCAATATTTGCTGACGCTTGTCGTTGGCCACATTCTCGTCTTGCGCAGGCTTCAATGCCTGGTACACGAATGCGAGTGCCGCGCCCACCACGAGCACCATTATCGAAGAATAGATTATCGTGTAAGTGTTACTTTGTGTATTCATAATTTCTTCCCCTCCACTTGTTAATTGTTCACCTTGGCTCGTTTCAAGCGACGCTTGATGTTAGATTGAACCACGAAATAGTCGATGAGCGGAGCAAAGGCGTTCATCAACAGCACGGCAAGCATTGCACCTTCGGGATAGCCGCTGTTGTAAACACGTATCAAGATTGCAATCACGCCTATCAAGAAACCATATATGAATTTCCCCGTCTCGGTACGTGCCCCGGTCACAGGGTCGGTAGCCATGAACACCGCGGCAAAGGCAAAACCGCCGAGGCACACCTGGTCGATTGGCGACAACGACGATGCCGGATAAGTAGCCGACGGGAACATATTGGCAATCCAGCCCATGAACAACCCTCCGGCAAACACCGACAACATTATCTTCCACGATGCAGTGCCTGTGAACAGCAATATGAACGCGCCTATCAAAATGCACAGCGTGGATGTTTCACCCACCGACCCGGGTATCAAGCCTATGAACGCATCGAGCGTGCTTATCGGCTCTCCCACAATATTGGTTATCTGCGGATTTGCCGTTGTGGCCGTAGCCACCTGCCCAAGCGGAGTGGCCCCTGAGAATGCATCGACCAGCGTTCCGCCGCCAAGGCCGAACACCGGCTCGGTTGCCACAAATGCGGCATCGCCCGACATCTTGGCCGGATAAGCGAAAAACAAGAACGCACGGGTGATAAGTGCAACATTAAATATGTTCATGCCCGTGCCGCCGAATATTTCCTTGGCGAAAATCACGGCAAAAGCCGTTGCCACGGCAATCATCCACAACGGAGTGTTGATGGGGCAAATGAGCGGAATAAGCAAACCGGTGACAAGGAAACCTTCCTGTATCTCGTGGTGGCGTATCTGCGCGCCTATGAACTCGATGCCAAGACCCACGACGTATGAAACCACTATGGTCGGGAGCAAGGCAGCAAGGCCATACAGGAACATATCCCAAAAACCGGCACCGGCCTGGCCTATGGCAAGGTAGTGCTGGTAACCTATATTATACATTCCGAACAACAAGCACGGCAAGAGCGACACTATCACCACGGTCATGGTGCGCTTCGAGTCGTTGCTGTCGTGAATGCTCACGCCCGAAGTAGATGTGGTATTGGGCGTGAACAGGAACGATTCAAACCCCTCAAACACCGACTGCAACTTGCTGTATTTGCCTCCGGGCATGAAATTGGGTTTAATCCTGCTAAGATAATTTCTTAAACCTTTCACGTTGTATTTGTCTTTAAGGGGTTAATTCATTTCTTTATATAATTTGTCGAGGCCCTCGCGCACTATCTTCTGCAACGGCAGCTTTGAGGTGTCGGCAAACTCGCACAGCGCAAAGTCCTCGGGAGCCACTTCATAAATGCCTAATTGCTCCATCTTGTCGATGTCGAATGCTATTATCGACTTTATGAGATATTCGCCAAGTATGTCCATCGGCAGCATGCGGTCATATTCGCCCGACATTATTATGGCGCGCTCGCCGCCATTCAGCTTGGCGTCAAACCGTGCAGGCTTGCCGCCGCCAAGCAGCCAGCGCGTGAACGAATGGTAAATGCTGAAACGGCGCGGGCTGAGCGAAGCCCAGCCAAGGAAGTCGGCCGGATTGGCGACTTCGGTTATCACCGATACCTGCCGGTATGGGAACCGCAAGTACCCGTCGGCTTGCACATGGCTGCCGGTAAGCAAGTTGCCCGACACTATGCGGCAGTTGCCCGGCTCGTCAACGTCGTTGCCTATCAACGACGCCATGCTGCACCCCATGGTGCAACGGGCGTAATGCGGACGTTTCACCGACTCGCCCACCACGGCCACAATCGTGCCGAAGGGCACCTCGCCGGTCGTGAACAGCTCGCCTATGCGCGCTGCCGTCACGGCATCGAGCGTCCACACGGTTTCGCCTTTGTTCACGGGTTTCACATTTGCAATCTGCACTCCTGCGTTGCCTGCCGGATGCGGCCCCACGAACGTATTCACCACGCATCCTTTCACCTCGGGCACCCAGTCGGGGCTGCAACCCAAGTAAACCTCGCCGTCGGTAAGCGATGCCAGCACTTCAATCCCTTTTTGCAGATACTTTTCCCTACCTTTAAGCAATAATGCGAAGTCGGGCGCAAGCGGAGCCGAGTCGAATGCCGTGACGAAAATGTCGCGCGGCTTTACCGACGGGTTGGGCACGATGTCGTATGGACGCTGGCGCATGGCGCACCACAGCCCCGACTCAAGCAGCAGCTCCCGTGCTCCAGCCTGCGCCACGTCAAGGCGGCGCGACCTGCCGCTGCCGTCGGCCTCGATCACTATTGCCTCTATCTTGCGGCGTTCACCTCTCACCACGGCGGCAACGCGTCCCGCCACAGGGCTTGTCACTTTCACCTCGGGGTGGGTTTTGTCGTGATAAAGCACATCGCCTGCGGCAACACTGTCGCCCTCTTTTGCGTCAAGCCTTGGCACGACTCCGGTAAAATCGTCGGGAATTACCGCGAATGTAGTGCACTTGGCATCGGTGACAGTGATGTCGGCAATGGCTCCTTCCAAATTAAGGTTCAAACCTTTTTTAATCTTGATTTCAGCCATTTTTGCAAGTCTGTTAATATTTTGCGCAAAGTTATTGAAAATATTCAGAGCCTGTTTAAATTTTTTTCAGAAAATTGCACCACATTTGCAGCAACTACTACATTTTATAGCACACAGCAACGGCAAATGTCGCACAACATAGCTTTGCAACATGAAACTGTGTGTTTAACAACATATTTTGTTGCATTCTTGAAAAAAAAGGCATGGCAACGTTGGCGAATTGAAATATTTATAATACATTTGCCTTAACTTTTTACAGATAGACAAGGAAGGAATGTGATGCTGACGGCTTCCACTTGCAAAAACCTATTGAAAGCCAAGGAGCTGGCGCACTCCATGTAGCACATAAAAGGTGCCATGGGAGTTGCACTTATTTGTATAGCGACCTCAATTACGCCATCATTTGTTATGTCTGTACCTGCAAAGTTTGAAAAACTGTTTTTTTGACTAATAACATTAACAACAACTAACAATTATTTTTTAACAATTTTATTCATTTAATTATGGAAACAAAAAAGCCTAACGAAACTCCTAAGAAATCTGGGGCTGTAGTAAGCAATGTTCGCGGAATCAAAAATGCATTCTTGGTAATCATTGCCTGTTTCATTGTTGCTCTTTGCATCTTCCTGTTCATTCTTGGGAATCCTTCCAACTTCAACGAAGCCGGTCACCCCATCAACCTGCTTGGTACCGTTTACATGGGTGGATTCGTTGTACCTATCCTTCAATGCTGCTTCTTGACAGTTATCGTGCTGTCGGTTGAGCGCTGGATTGCTCTTGCTTCTGCCAAGGGTAAAGGTAGCATCACCAAGTTTGTTGCTAATGTAAAGAAAGAACTTGCTGCCAACAACATCGCAGCTGCTCAAGACCTTTGCCGCAAGCAACAAGGTTCGGTTGGCGCAATCGTTTACGCTACGCTCCTCAAGTATGACGAAATGGACAAGAACACCATCCTTGAGAAGGAACAAAAAATCACTATGATCCAAAAGGAACTCGAAGAAGCTACTGCTCTCGAAATGCCTTCGTTGCAACAAAACCTTCCTATCGTTGCTACCCTCACAACCCTCGGTACTCTTCTCGGTCTTCTCGGTACTGTGTTGGGTATGATCAAGTCATTCCAGGCTCTTTCTGCTTCAGGTGCTCCTGACTCTACCGAGTTGTCAACCGGTATTTCCGAGGCACTTGTTAACACTGCATTCGGTATCGCAACAGGTGCTTGCGCCGTTATTTCTTATAACTTCTTCACCAACAAGATCGATAACCTCACCTACGCTATTGACGAATTAGGCTTCTCGATCGTTCAAACATTTGCCGCTACTCACTAATTCACTTATGAGTGGTGAAAGGCAAACTACACAAAACAACCTGAACAATTTATAAGAATAATAACGCAAGATTAATATGGGAAAAGTTAAAATCAAAAGGAAGAGTACGCTCATCGATATGACCGCGATGAGTGACGTTACTGTACTTTTGCTTACTTTCTTCATGTTGACATCTACATTCTTGCAAAAAGAACCTATTACGGTGATAACACCGTCGTCAGTTTCGGAAATCAAAGTACCCACGGCAAACCTTGTCACAGTACTCGTCTCTCCGAAAGGCAACGTGTTTATCTCCTTGGCTGGCGACAAAGACTCAACCTATTCAAGTGAAAACATGAGGGCCGAGCTTATCAAGAATGTAGTCGCAAGATATAACGATGTATATAACACCAACATACAGCTCACAGCGTCGGAAGTGACAACCTTTGCCAGAACAAATATGTTCGGCGTAGGCATAAAGGAGCTTAAAGGTTGGCTCGACCTTTCTCAAGAAAAGAGGGACGAATACATCGATCCGGCTAAGAATCCCAAGGCTGGCATTCCTATCGACATGAACCAAAACCTGGAACGCCCCAACGAATTCCAAATTTGGATGAATTGCATTTACAATTTGACCAACCCAAATATGGAAGGAGCTATCAAGCGCGGCGAAGGTATTGCAATCAAAGCCGATAAGAGTACAACCTACGACAAGATTCAAGTCGTGATGGACAATCTGCAGACAATGAAGATGAATAAGTTTAGTTTAATGACTGCTTTAAAAAGTGAGGACGAATAGTATATGGCACAAATAGATACAGGTGGTGACAGCGGAAAAGGCAAGTCACACCAAAAGAAAATGTCAATCCACGTCGATTTTACCCCGATGGTGGACATGAACATGCTTTTGATTACCTTCTTCATGCTGTGTACTACAATGATTAAGTCCCAAACACTGCAAATCAGCCTGCCTACCAACGAAAAGGTGGAAAAGGAACAGCAGAACAAGGTAAAGCAATCAGAAGCTATCACTGTAATCCTTGACAGCGACATCGACGCAGAAGGCGCTCCCACAAAGAACTACCTTTACTACTATGAAGGTATGCCTCCTGTAAACGAGGAAGGACAAATCGACCTGGCCCTCAACCCAATGAAGACCGAGGAATTCCTTCCCAATGAAGCCAACGGCGCTGCTCAAGGCATGCGTAAGATTTTCCAGGAACGCAACAAGGAAGTTGTTACTCGTATCAACGAACTTAAAGCAAAATGGAAAAACAAGGAACTGGCATCGACCGAAGCCGCCAATGACAGTGTTTACCAGGCTCGTGCAAAGGAAATCCGTAACGACTCTACTTTGAAACGTCCGGTAGTCATCATCAAGGCGACTCCCAATGCATCATACGAAAGTTTAGTTACTGCTCTTGACGAAATGCAAATCAACAGCATCAGCCGTTACCAGATCGACCGAATCAGCCACAACGACTCGGTTATGATGATGGCAGTCAAGGGTATCCCTTATGGTCAGGAAACCGCCAAAGAATGATGATGGATTTATTAACTTGTAAAGACTAAGAATTATGGCAAAAGACGTAGATCTCTCATCGCAAGAATGGCGCGACCTTATATTCGACCATCGTAACAAAGACTTCGGAGCATATGTTCTCCGCAAAAATTCGGTATCTCGCCACAACAAGGCTATGATTGTGGTTGTGGTTTTCCTTATACTCGTAGTGGTTTTATCATACGTAGTTAAAGGAATTCAACAAGCCATCGAAGAATCTCGCCCGAAGGACGAAATCGAACAGGTAATGGTGAACATCGCCACCGAAGAAGTTGAAGAGGAAGAGGAAGAAGAAGTTCAGGAACGCTATGAAGAACCAGAACCCGAAGCCCTTCCCGAAGAAATCTTGAACACTGTGAAGGTTACCGAAATCCTTATTGCCGAAGATGAGGACGTAAAAGCCGAAGATGAAATCAAGAGTGCCGATGAGTTGCAAGCAACCGAAACGGCATTCGGACAAACCAACTTCGACCAAGGTACCGACGACCGTAACGTAGTACGCGAGCATAAAGACGAAGTTATCGTTGAAGAAAAGACTCCGGAACCCGAACAAGTATTTACCGCCGTTGAGCAGATGCCTGCATTCCCCGGTGGTGATGCCGAGCTCATGAAGTATCTTTCTTCTCACATCAACTATCCGCCGATGGCTATGGAAAACAACATTCAAGGACGTGTTATCGTTCAATTCGTTGTTACCAAGACCGGTAAGGTAGGTGAAGTGAAAGTGGTTCGTGGTGTTGACCGCGACCTCGATAACGAAGCCGTTCGCGTGGTTAAGTCACTGCCCGACTTCATTCCGGGTCGTATGAACGGCCAGGCTGTGAACGTGTGGTACACTCTGCCCGTTACCTTCAAGCTCCAAGGTGTAAACTAATCTTTCACAGATTATACCTATAAGAAAAATGCCTTTCCCTCCCGGGAAAGGCATTTTTCTTATACCACACCCGCTGCCCCCCGTATCCACGCCGCGACACATTTCCCTTAAAGAACAAGCCGATCACCTTGCCCCGATATTTTTACCAAAATTTATCATACAAAAAGCCCTTATGGTTAAGAATATCTAATAACAATCAGAAAATGGTTAAACCAACACTTTTTTTATGTAACTTTACGCTGCAAGAGTGTGACAACTACGACTTGTGTGGGAAACCAATAAAACCGGGACTGATGTCCGCCACAAGTATAGCAACATGGTCGTTCTCACGCATACCTTAAAATAGAACTAAAAAAAATGACCGAAATAAGAAAAAACGAACCCACAAGCAAACAGACATCTCAAGCCCAAAATGCAACCGGCGTGAACCAATGGGTTAAATATGCTTTTGGCATATTCATGATTGCAATATACATCGGGATGGGTTACCTGATGTTTGTCAACTTCTTCGGCTGGGGCGACGACTTCACTTGGGCTCGCTACAGCCTCGGGGCGTTGTTTGTACTATATGGCTTTTGGCGGGCCTATCGTCAAATCAAAGGAATCAGATAACACTTAATGCAAGGAGTGAACGACTATGATTAACAAATATATTGCCACTGCAATTCTATCGGTTGCCCTTGCGGCCACATCTTGCCACAAGACTACCGACTCGTCAACATCGGGATTTACCACACTGATGTGCGACCAAACGTTTGAAAACATCATACAACAGGAAATCGATGTCTTTGAATACACCTACCCCAATGCCAGCATTATACCATACTACATCGATGCACATTCGGCCATCGATTCGATGCTCGACGGGCGCACACCACTCATTGTCACAGCACAAGAGTTGACTAAAGAACAACGCGATTACCTGCAAAGCAAAAACCGCTTCCCTGCACGCACACAACGCATTGCCGTCGATGCAATTGCCGTGATTGTCAACAAGGATAACGACATCGATGAACTGTCTATTTCGGAACTACGCGATATACTGTCGGGAAAGACCCCACTGTGGAGCGACGTGTTCCCATCGAAACTCGATACTATCAGGGTAATTTTCGACCACCCGGGATCGAGCATTGTGAAATATGTCAACGACTCAATAATGCGCGGAGAGAAATTCGGGCGTGTATATTCGGTCGATAGCCTGCAACAAGTGTTTACCGAGGTTGAACACCGCCGCAATGCCATTGGCTTCATCGGGGTGAGCTGGATTACCGCCGACCTCGAAAATTCAACCACAACAATGGAACAGCGCATGGCCGACCTCAACAAGAATGACACCGCCGCAATCGATTTCTCAAGCAAAATCAAGGTGATGAAAATACGCCGTGACGACGAGATCGAGGCTTTCAAGCCATATCAGGCATACATCTATGACGGTAGTTATCCGTTGTTCCGCAGCGTGTATGTCACCACCACCGAGCCCAACGGGTCGCTGCCACATGGCTTCTACTCGTTCCTTTCGGGTTTCATCGGGCAGAAAATAATCCTTAACACCGGCGTGATGCCTGCCTATGTGCAGCCGCGCGTTGTGGCACTGAATTAAGCAACTAAAAATTAACTCGTAAATACAAATCAAAATGAAATTCAAATTATTGTTATCATTAATCCTCTGCGCATCGCTCTCTTGCTTTGCCCAAGGATACAAAGACGGTATTGAATACTACAAGGTAGGTCAATACGACAATGCCAAGGAATTGCTGTTACGCAACCTCGACGACCAATCTACCAACAAGGCCGAAGCCTACTTCTACCTCGGCTGCATAGAACTCTACACCGAAAACTTTGAAGAGGCCGAAAAATATTTCGACAAAGGTATCGCCGCAAATCCCGAATATGGCTACAACTATGTGGGAATGGGCGAGCTCGAATTGCGCCGCGGCAAATTAGCCGGTAACGAAGATGCAATGAAGAATGCCGAAAAGGCTGCAAAGAAACTCTTCGACGAAGGTAAGGACTTTTGCGGCAAGAAAGATGATGCTGTAATGGTTGCCATAGCCCGTGCATACTACAACATCGACCCAGTGAAATATGCAAAGCAAATCGAAGATGCCAAGAAGGATGCCAAGAAACGCGACAAGCAAAGTGCCGACTTGTATGTATTCGAGGGCGACATCCTTGCCGACAAGGAGCAATGGGGCTCGGCTGCCGGCTGGTATGAAATGGTTATGCGCTCAGGCAAAGACAACATAGAGGCATACGTGAAATATGCCAACACTTACTTCTACGTTGACCCTGCAACGGCCATCAAGACTCTTGAAGACCTCGTTGCCGCAAAGCCCAACTCGGCTCTTGCACAACGTGAACTCGCCGAAAAATACTATAAGGACGACCAGTGGACAAAAGCTGCCGAAAAGTATGGCGTGTATATGCAGAACCCCAACCACTTCAAGCAAGACGAAAACCGCTATGCCGGCCTGCTCTTCTACGGCAAGCGTTACCAAGAGTCTTACGACCTTGCCGACAAAATCATCGGCGAACACGCCGCCGGCGATGCCGACGTATTCTACATGAAGCGCCTGCAACTTTACAACGTGGTGGCCATGGCTCAGGAGGCCGAGGGCGACTCTATCGCACAAGCGCAATTGTGGAACCGCGCCGACCTGCTCGCCAAGGAATTCCTTGCAATGAATGTCCCCGCTGGCGCAAAGTTCCAACCTAAGGATTACAGCGACTATGCAATAGTCCTCACCGCACTTGGCGACGTGCCGGGCAGCGTGGAAATGTACAAGAAGGCTTACGAGGCCAACCCCGAAAAGGTTGACCTGCTCAAGGATGCCAGCGAGGCTTGCGCCGAAGCCAAAGACTACAAGAGCGCAGCCGAATTCTACCAAATGTATATCGACAACGCCGATTACAAGACCAACGACCTGTTTGTTCTTTCTCGCCGTTACCTCTATTGGGGTTCGACAATCGCCGACACCACCGCAACCGACTCGGTTAAGCGCGAAGAAGTGATGCAAAAAGCACTCATGTATGCACAAAAGGTTGACTCGATTGTTCCCAACGACCTGCGCATACTTTCGCAAATCGCCAACATCCAAATGGTTCACGAAATGCGTTTCTCGGGTCACGACTTCGCCCGCTACGGAGAGGCAATGCCAACCTACGACAAGATTCTCTCGATACTTGATGCCGACCCCAAATACAAGGATCCGGCAAATCCCGACAACGAGCTTTCTACTTACATCGAAATCTTCCGTTACAAGGCAGTACACTACTACTTGAACAAAGACAACGAAAACATGAAACTCTACTACCAGAAGTGGCTTGAAGTTGACCCGACCAACGATGCCCTTCGCCAATACATCGAAACACTGAAATAATTTCACCACACATTCTATAAGCGCGATGCCTGCCCCACCGGCAGGCATCGCTTTTATTATCCTCCCTTCACCACTAATTATGCAATAATGTTGCTCTAATAGCATGGCAAACAATTATATCAGATATATCTGACAACACTACCAACCGATTTTAATCTATATTAACACGAATACTTGCAACTTGGTTGTAATTTTGCACAATACAAATTATTATTGCTTATGAAAAAAATTTACACACTTTTATTTGCAGTTGCCATGATTGCCATTTGCGCATCTTCGGCCATGGCAACAACCACTACCTATGCCGGGACTCTTGATGTAACTATGAATAATGCTCCCTTGGCTGAAGGCCAAGCAGCCAATGTCCAAATCACAGTTACAGGAGAAGGAGTGTGCACATTCTCCCTGCCAAACTTCCAAATAGCATTAGAACCGGGAGGAACACCGATGCCACTTGGTGATATTGTGGTTGAGAATGTAACCATGACCACCGAAAACGGCACTACAACTTACAATGGCACTGTTGACGACTTGGTTCTATCAATGATGGACATTATGGAAATCCATGCAGGTGTTGAAATCAATGGAACCACTACCGATGCCGGCGCTGCCAACATGACTATCGATGTAATTTGGTTTATTGATTACCCCGATAACACCGAGACAATGCCCATCGGCGTAACATTTACTGCACCCGAAGGTTCGGCCACTGTAGGGGTTGAAAACATTGCTGCCGACAATGCAGCCGCTGTATATGGCACACGTGGTGCAATCAATGTAACCGGTTATGAAGGCCGCGTTGACGTTTACAGCATCGCAGGGCAACTCGTAAACAGCCAAATCATTGGCAGCAACAGTCAAATCGCAATGCCGCAAGGCGTTTATATTGTAAAAATTGCAAACAACGCCACCAAAGTTATCGTTAAGTAATTAACACACATAATCAAAAAAGCACCCCGGGAAATGACATATCTCCCGGGGTGTTTTTATTACGTAAGGTGTGTCGAAATGCAAATTCAAAAGGGGGGCGGCAAAGCCGTCCAATCTGCATTTTGACACATCTTCATTATTTCTTGATTACCATGCGGTCTATTTCCTTTCCTTCAAGATCATATATGCAAATTGTCATTTCGTTGCTGTCGGCTTCGGCTTTTAAAAGCGTGTTATTGGAATTTACTATCAATGGGAAACCTACACCATCCTTACCGGCCTCGTTCCTCTCATAAAGATGCAAGTGCGCACACAAGTAAATATCGGGAGACGCAGCGTTGAGCAACGGGATGAACTTCCGGGCAATATCGCGCTCGCCATGCCACCCGCCAAATGGTGGCATATGGCACACAACCACCTTGAAGGGGGCATTTTTATACAAATCGCTCTGTAACGCAACCTTGAGCCACTCGGCCTGTTGCGAACGGTAATCATCATATGCCGTAATTCCATAATATTCCACATCGCTGTCGGGCTTGTCTTCACCGCAATCAAGAACGACAAAACACACGGGACCTTGACGGAACATATAATACAGTTCATCGACACCCTGATTGAAATATTCCTTGAATCTCGGTGCCATTGCGCCACGAGTCTCATGATTACCACGACAATAATACATCGGCACCGAATCGGCAAACAGTTCCACGGCCTTGTCCATAAAACCGCCGAACATTTGATCTTCGTTGTCGGAAATCGAAACCATGTCGCCATTGAAGAGGAACAAATCGGTATTTCCCAAGTCACACTTTCCAACCATGCTTTCAAGCACATCGTTGCGACCGTGAATGTCATTTACCATGGCAAAAGAAACCGTCGGCTTGTCATAATCATTTGTCTTAAACGAAAGCGGAGCCTTGTTATACACGTCGGTCGAAACAATTTCACCATAAACCACTTTGACCCATTCGTGTGAAAGCACTTCTTGTGCACACACCCGGTAACGGTACCTTGTGCCGGGTTGCAACCCTGTAACCGTCACCGAATGCAGGCGCGATGTGTTTTTAATGCCGATTTTCGTATCATGTATTTTTTCCCGTTCCTCGGCATAAAAATGGCTATCATCATCGGGCGCAATTTCAACCCACCCAACCGAAGGCACGTCGGTCACCCACACAATGGTAGCTTCATCCCGGTCAACATTTTGCAAATAAGGCCCGTGCAAAATTTTTATGTCGGCGGTTACTTGCAAGGCAAATGCCAACGACAATAAACAAAGTAAATTAAATCTTCTAATCATAGCTTTATAATTTATTATGTAATCCTACCTTAGCCATTTGCGCAAATCCTCAACATTCATACCGCGACGCACGGCATAGTCGTTACGTTGGTCATCACCTATCGCCCCTACCATAAAATAGCGGCTTTGCGGATGCGCGATAATCAACCCGCAAGTACCCGAAGCCGGAGACATCGCGCCATTTTCGGTGAGGTGTATCCCCACAGGAGCAAGCGGCATAAGTCTGTCAATGTCAAATATCAGGCTTTGGTCGGGTAGCGACGGGTAACCTATTGCAGGACGTATGCCCGGGCAAGTTCCATCATTGTAGTAACCCCAATATTTTTTGGCCACAAGGCGATGCATCAATTCGGTAGCAGCCTCGGCAAGACGGTCGGCAACCGTGCGCAACAGCAATGCATGATAATCGTCGCCATCATCGCGATACCGCTCGATAATTTGCTCAATGGTATTGCCCGAAGTTACGGCAAAAGTACCTATGTAATCATTCTCGGGAGCAACAAAGTCGGCAAGCGACAAAGTACAGTCACCGCCACCATCGGTATGTTGCTGGCGCAATACCGGTATGATTGTCTTCTCGGCTATAACAATGTTGTCGTCATTCGAGAATGCCTGCCACAACCCTATGCGAGCCCTGATACTGTCGTCAGCCTCACGCTTCAATCTTTCAACAACTTCAAGAGCCTCTTGTTTAAGTCTTTCTGCCTCATCGGCAGCACTGTCTCCCATTAATTGCCAAGCCTTGAAGAAAGGTTTCCAATTAATATATTCGGCAGCCATTCCTACGGTGATATTCAAGTCGGTTATACCCAAAGCGACAGGACACACAGGAGCAAAATCAAGTCGTAATCTGCGGCGACGAGCCTCGGCAAGCGGCATCAAATCCTTTTCAACGGCATAACGCGAGCGTAAATCTTCTTGCCGGGCCTTTAATTGGGCTATATATTCATCACGGTTCGCCGACAGCAATCGTGATGCCACTACCGGCATTGCGGCTGCATCACGGGTATGCACCACCACACCGGCAGGATATCCGGGAGCTATTTTCACAGCCGTATGCAATTCCGAAGTGGTTGCCCCCCCCACCATAAGCGGAATTTTAAGCCCCAAGCGATTCATCAATTCGGCCACACGACGCATTTCATCGAGCGACGGTGTGATGAGCCCGCTCAATGCCACAATATCGGCATTGTTTTTTATGGCGGTTTTCACAATGTCATCTTTTTCGACCATAACCCCCAGGTCTATGACTTCAAAACCGTTGCACCGCATTACTATCGACACAATGTTTTTGCCTATGTCATGCACATCGCCCTTTACGGTAGCAATAACCATACGCCCGGCCTTGCCACCGGCCGAACGTTCCGCCTCGATATATGGGTCAAGCCAAGCCACTGCCTGCTTCATGGTGCGTGCACTCTTCACAACTTGTGGCAGGAACATTTTCCCTTGCCCGAAAAGATTTCCCACCACATCCATGCCCTGCATCAACGGACCATCGATAACACCAAGAGCCGTACCTACTTCTTCCATTGCCGCACGGGCAGCATCATCCATGCCGTCGGTTGTTCCTCGCACAATCATTCGTTGAAGCCTTTCGGTGGCAGTCAATTCTTTTTCATCTGTTGCCGTGTCTTTTACCATACCGTCATGCCGATTCTTTAAATCGGCGGCAAGCGAAATAAGGCGGTCGGTAGCATCGGCTGAACGATTAAAAATCACATCCTCGATAGCATTACGCAAATCATGTGGGATATCCTCATATGGTATCATAGCCGCGGCATTCACTATTGCCATGTCAAGTCCACGGGCTATGGCATGATACAGGAACACCGAGTGCATGGCCTCGCGCACATAATTATTTCCTCGGAACGAGAACGACAAGTTGCTCACGCCGCCACTCACCTTAGCCCCAGGCAAATTGGCTTTTATCCATTCCACTGTGCGCAGGAAATCGGCAGCATAACCATTATGCTCCTCGATACCGGTGGCCACGGCAAGCACATTGGGGTCGAAAATAATATCGTCGGGATCAATGCCGGCTACTGTGGTGAGCAATCGATATGCGCGGCTGCAAATCTCCACACGGCGGTCAAACGTAGTGGCTTGCCCCTGTTCGTCAAAAGCCATTACCACCATGGCTGCACCCATGTCTCTAATATATCGGGCCTTGCTTATGAATTTCTCTTCACCATCTTTCAGGCTTATTGAGTTTACAATCCCTTTGCCTTGTAATTCTTTAAGTCCGGCTTCAATCACCTCCCATTTCGACGAGTCAATCATCACCGGCACACGTGCCACATCGGGGTCGGCAGCCACAAGCCGCAGGAAATGCGTCATTTCCCGTGTGGCATCAAGCATTGCATCGTCCATATTCACGTCAATGATTTGCGCCCCGTTTTCCACTTGTTGGCGGGCTACCGTGAGTGCTTCATCATATTTACCTTCATTTATAAGCCGCAGGAACTTGCGGCTGCCGGCCACGTTGCAACGCTCGCCTATGTTGATGAAATTCCGTTCAGGTATCACGTCCACCTGCTCAAGCCCCGACAAGCGCAAACTATGCGACATCGACGGTATCGGCCTTGGCTGCCCGACGGCGGCAATGGCGGCAATAGACCGAATATGTTCGGGCGTAGAGCCACAGCATCCGCCTATCATGTTCACCAACCGGCGATTGACATACGTGCGAATATGCCGAGCCATCATCTCCGGCGTTTCATCATATTCGCCCATTGCATTGGGCAAACCGGCATTAGGATATGCACCAACGGGCACCGGTGCAATCTCCGACAGACGGGCAATCCACTCGGTCATTCCATCGGCTCCAAACCCACAATTAAGGCACACGCAGGCCGGCCCGGCATGGGATATCGATGTAATGAAAGCCTCAAGCGTCTGCCCGCTCAAGGTTCTGCCACTCTCGGTAAGCGTCGCCGACACAATCACCGGCATTGTCACTCCGGTTGCCGTCATGGCTTCCCGTGCAGCCCACAATGCCGCCTTGGCATTTAACGTATCGAAAACCGTCTCAATAAGCAGCAAGTCAACGCCACCTTCGATAAGACCTGTCATCTGACAAATATACGTGGCCACAAGTTCATCCCAAGAAATATTCCGCGCGGCAGGATCTTCGACCGATGGCGAAATTGACAAACTGCGATTAGATGGCCCCACACTACCTGCAACCCACCGATGACGGCCGTAATTGCGGCTATCGGCAACTTCGCGAGCCAATCGCGCCGCTGTGCGGTTTATCTCGGCAACGTATTCCTCAAGCCCATAATCGGCAAGCGATATGGCATTGGCGTTAAATGTGTCGGTTTCAATTATATCGGCACCTGCATCAATATATGCAGCATGAATATCCTTTATGACATTGGGACGTGTCAGCACAAGCAAATCATTGCATCCTTTTACCTGACAATGCCACCCGGCAAAGCGGTCGCCTCGGAAGTCTGCCTCAGCCAACCCTTGCCGCTGGATCATGGTACCCATGGCACCATCAAGCACTACAATGCGCTCATTCATCACTTGCAGCAGGTCACCGCCTTTATCATATCTAATATTCTTAACCATAAACAACAATTTTAGAAACAAAATTAATCATAAAACCTATTCCCATGCAACAACTAATTATAATTATTGCACATTTATGCACTTATTTTATTAATTTTGCCATAAAAGCACTGTTATTATGAATATATTGTTCATCTACTCAAAGATGTTTAACCCTACAACGGGAGGCATTGAACGTGTCACCGACTTATTGTGCCGGGAATTTAAGCATCATGGACATAACGTTGCATACTTGAATAATGCCCCCGATAGCAGTGATGGCGGCTATGCCTATCCGGCACCGATATATTTCTTTCCCGATAATAGAACCGGCAATGATGCCGAAACACCGAAAAATATAGATTTCTACAATAGATTGTTGATAAAATGTGACATCGACATAGTAATAAACCAAGATTTGCTTTTTTATGAAGAAATCATAACCGCTGCAACAATCCCGGCAAAAACCAAGGTTATAGCGGTTCTTCACAGTAACCCACTCTATCAGTTCAGCAACTGCTTGCACGCAGTCATCGCCCGCAATGTAAAGCCTATACCCTTGTTGCGCGATTTGAAATGGACTTATATCAAGCGTCAAGCCATGCTTAAAAAATTACGCGCCATTTACTCTCACACAATTCCATCGCTCGATGCTTTTTGCATGCTTTCAATGGCATACCTTCCTGAATTAAAAAAGTGTACGACGGTAGCACAAATAATGTTGTCGCCATTGCAAATCCCAATACTTTTGCCATACAAAAAAACATCGACATCTCCATGAAAAAGAAACAATTACTATATGTGGGCCGTTTAGACCCATACCAAAAACGTGTTGACAGGTTAATCACGATATGGAGACATATATACAACGATTTCAAAGACTGGGAACTGGTGATATTGGGAGAAGGACCACAACTAAACGAACTGAAACAAATGGCTTCGGGACTGGAACGGGTGACATTTGCCGGACGACAAAATTCCGAACCGTATTACCGCGATGCAAGTATCTTATGCCTAACAAGTGATTATGAAGGGTGGGGAATGGTGCTGACTGAAGCCATGACATTCGGCACAGTACCCGTATTGTTTAATTCCTATAGAGCCGCCCCCGAAATTGTGCATGACGGCTCAATCGGAATGCTTGTTAAACCATTCTCCATAAGACAATATGTGGAAAAATTGCGTATCTTAATGAACAATGCTGACTTACGTAATAAAATGGCACTAAATGCCATAGAATATGTGAAACGATACGACATAAGCAATATTGCCAATCGTTGGGAGAAACTGTTCAACAGGCTAAAATCTCCTGCCACGGAATAATTTCTTTATAGGGAAACGACCTATCAATGTGCGCATGGCAGGGCACAAGGCATACATTAGCATAAAAGTAGCCACACTATACAGGCTCACTATAACAACTCCATACCATACCCAATTGCCAAATGATGCCGTCGGTAGAAACATGGCAGACGGGAGCAAAAAATGGGGTCAGTCCGAAAACCTGGTTGGGGTTCATGCTCGTATCTTGTAAAAGACGTATCTTTGTGGCATGAAACAATGGCAAGTATTACGAACAGTATTTCCGGAAGTAATTACGGAGAATTTCGAGTTTACCGATTATGTTG
>CASENC010000046.1 GCA_949289215.1 uncultured Bacteroidales bacterium
GTCGAATGTATCACAACTCACTATGTTCGACCTCTTTGAGGCCGAGTTTGTTGATGTATAGTCTTGCCGACGGCTTGCGACCCGCCACTCGGCGGTCACTGCGCCGCCGGTTACCGCAGATTGGACGGCTTTGCCGCCCCCTCCTTTAATTTACATTTTGACACACCCCCTTGTATTTCATTTCGACACCATCATTCCTCATAATTAAAACGAGAGAGAAACCGACACAGCCGACATTTGGCATTTGAACGGTGGTGTGAGCTTGGCGACCGTGACCGTACCGCCCTCTATCTGCGGGAAACGTGTGCTCAGGGCACGAATTATGCGCCCGGCCACGTGTTCAAGCAGCTGCGACGGCGTGGCCATCTCGGCAGCCACAGTCTCATAAACTTCGGCATAGTTAAGCGTGTCGGCAAGGTCGTCGCTTATGGCGGCCTTGTCCAACGGGTATTGCAGGCACACGGTTACTTCAAAATCGTTGCCCACGCGCCGCTCCTGCGGCATCACGCCGTGGTGGGCGTGAAACTTCATTCGTTCAAGTGTAATATATCCTTTCATTGTTCGCCGTTTTCTGTTGGTTGCCACGTATATGCACCTATGTCGATATTTCCGCGTTCAAGGCGGTTCAGTCCATACCTGTCGGTTTCGGCCTCGGGCGGACACAACGACGGGTCGCCCATGCCTATGGCATCGCTTTCATCTTTCAGACGGTAATCGAAAATATATTCTTCGCGTATGGTATAAAACAGCGGGTCGCCGCCCCACACGCAATGCAAGAAATTATTGTCGTCGCTGCCGTCTGCCCCAAACAGGCAATTGCGCACCATCACTGCCGACCCGGTGAGATCTCCGGGCGAAATCTCCGACGCATTGCCATAAAATATGCAATTGTCAAACGTGCCTTCCATGAGCGGCGACCGGCCGTCTCTATCATCGGGCATAAGATAATTAAGCGAAAGTATCGAACCTGTAATCACATCGAAAAGATAGTAATTGGCAAAGGTGCATTGCACAAACTGCGCCCGCCCGCCGGTAAGCGATACCACTGCCGCTGCGGCATCGGAAAATTCGCACCCTGCAGCATCTATCCACGCATGGGATGAAGTGAGTACCGATGTTGATGCATTATGCAACACGCTATTGAGCAAGTACAATTTGCGATATTCAATGCCTGTAGAATCAACAACCACGCCCGACGACGAGCCACGCATATTCACATAGCGCATCTCGTTGCCCATGCTCGTGGCGGTGAACCTTATGCCGTCCCACTGTCCCGACATGATGTCATAATCATTACCGCCTACCACATTGTCGAGCCGGTCGCCACGCAAGTTTATCTCGCGACCCTGCTCTCCGGCTGCAATGAGTGTGCCGTCAACCACCATCGCAGCCTTGTCGTGGAACATGAGCGTGGTACCTGCATCAAGCGTAAGTGTAGCACCTTCGGCCACACGCAGAGTGTCGTAAATCAAATATGGTTTCACACCCGACCATCGAATGTCGGCATCGATTACCGGCGAGTGCAGGCGTGTCACATCTTGCCCCCACGCCGTCAACACCACTTGCTGCTCCACACCGTTGGTAACAAAGCGTATCTTGTCTTCCATTTCCACCGGCAAGTCATTGCCTGTCGGGTCAATAAATGCCTCGACAAAAACAAATATGCTGTCCTCACCCCTGATTTCGACATTGCCGAACGACTCACCGCTCACGCCATCCACATTAAGGTAAAATTTCACCTGCGGATTACCGTCAATGGTAATTGATGAAATGTTCAACATCTTCTTGTGCCGGTTATACACCATGAAACGCCGCGTGGCGGTACCTTCCTCGCTAAGCACGGTGTCAAACGCAAGTGTGTCGGTCGAGAACTCCAGCACATCGCTGCTGCTCGTGGTAAAATCATCCTCGATACACGAAGTCAATGCCAGCCCCACAATGGCGGCAAAAAATATGATAATGGTTCGCAAACTTTTCATATAAATAATAACGCACGCCCCCCGTCCTTTATTACACAATAATACACCTGCGCATTTTAATCTTCACCGGCCTTTTCAGGACGTTGTACCGCAATACGCTTAATTAGCAGGTGGCAACAATCAATGAACATATCTTGCAGTATCAAGCTTGCGTTCATTAATTGTTGCCACCCGGTTATACCTTGTTATGCCCTGCTACTTTGGCTATTTCTCGGAATAACCTTTAAGCAACCATAGACACTTCTGCCGTCAGTCGATTTGTATCACCAGGAAATTCGAGAGCGACCAAAATTTTTCGGGATTGGATATCACGATGGATTTCACACCGCCGTTATCAACAATTTCATAAGTACCTTCGGGGTGCTTGGTGTATATCTTGGCTTTCTTTGAATGCAACGGAATTTCGGTCAACGTGCGCTTGTCGCCCTTGGTGAAGTAGTTTATTTCATAATCGCCTTCCATCACCTTGGTTTTGCGCAAGAAACCCGTTTCAATGATTTTATTGTCTTTCAATTCGCTCTTCGACCCTATCACATAGTAGCAAGTATTAAGTTCGTTGGCAAGCCGTTCCGACTCCACTATGGCAGAGTCTTTTTCCTGCGAGATGGCCCGGTTTGCCACATTCAGAGAATCCACCGCCGTGTTAAGCACTTGGATTTCGATATGCGCCTTTCGCAACTCTTCGGTCAGCTGTGCAATCGAGGCCTCTTGCTCGGCAATTTGCTTCTTCAGCCCCTCGATAGTCTGTTGCAATTGCGAATTGTCGCCCCGGGAGTTTTTGATGCGGCGTTCAAGTGCCGCAAGTTTTTCACGGCGGTCTTGCAAGGCTTGCTGTATGAGCCTCATGTTATCCATAATCTCCTGTTTCTTGTTGCGCGTTTCACCATTCAGGTTGGTATTAGAGATTATTTTTTCCATGTCGCGAATCTGCATCATTCCGTCGTTGATATCATTGATAAGGCTCAACAGGCTGTCTTTTTCGGCATTGGCCACAAGCAACGAGTCGTTAAGGCGGTCAACGATGGCTGTTTCGCCGCCACTGGTGGCAGTGTTGCTATTGTTGCAGGCTGCAAGACACATCATACAGGCTGCTACCGATAATAGGATACTCTTTTTCATTGTTCTAAAAGTTTTGTATGTTATGATTTTTAAATTGTGCATATTTGTCTATCTTCACATTCTCGGCAGGCTCTTTTCCTGCCACCACTATCACTATCTCGCCGCGCGGTTCATTGGCGGTGAAATATTCCACAAGTTCATCGAGCGTGCCATTGTGGGTGGTATTGTGCAACTTCGATATTTCCCGGCTTACCGATGCCTGCCTGTCGCCCCCAAAGCTCTCGGCAAGCTGCTTGAGCGTCTTGAGCAGCCTCATCGGCGATTCATAGAAAATCATGGTGCGAGTCTCGCCTTCCAGTGCGGAAAGCCTTGTGGCACGGCCTTTCTTTTGTGGCAAGAAGCCTTCAAAACAGAAACGGTCGCACGGCAATCCCGAATTTACAAGTGCGGGAACAAACGCAGTGGCTCCCGGAAGGGTTTCCACTTCAATGCCATACCGGCGGCATTCGCGTACCAACAAAAATCCAGGATCGGAAATGGCAGGAGTACCGGCATCGCTCACCAACGCTATAGTTTCGCCACCTTGCAAGCGAGAAACAAGCGCAGGCAAAGTGTCGTGTTCGTTAAACTTATGGTGGCTCTGCATACGTGTCTCTATCCCGAAGTGTTTCATCAACACCCCCGACGTGCGAGTGTCCTCGGCAAGCACGCAATCGGCCTGCCTCAATACCTCGACGGCACGAGGGGTCATATCGTCAAGATTGCCGACAGGTGTCGGCACTATGTATAATTTACCGGCCATCGGTCATTTAGCATAAAAATGGTTCCTTATTATTGCCATGAAGTCGATAACCTCGGGCGATTCCCTGTTCCAGTTAAGCATATCATAGAAGTATTCTTCGGCTTCGGCATATGATTGCATGGCTTCTACAAGATTGATGGCATCGTTCATTTCCACGTCGCTGTTGCCGAAAAGCTCACGACGGAAACGGAAACGGTCGTTTATGGTGAACACGCGCTTCAGGTCGCGGCTCATGCTGCGCTGCAACAGGTCATCCACAGTTACGGCTTCAGCTTGTCCTTCATCGGCTTCCTCGTTGCCACACGGCACATCATCTTCGGCCCCGGTACTGTTTGTTTCGTCAATATCTTCCTCGTTAACCACTTTTTGCGGTTCAACATAATCGAAAGTCATTTCTGTGACAGGCTCTTCATTGCTGTCATGGCAACTTCCATCATAATCATCACCCGTTTCCTGCTCGGGTTCCAAGTCATCACTGTCGGCTGCAATCGTCTCAGCATCGCCGGGCACCAGGACAGGTTCAGGTTCGATGACATGGTTGTCACCGGTGCTTATCGGTTGTTCTTCTTGCAGCTCTCCGTCTTGGACATCCACACATGTTTGCGGAGTTTCCTGTTGCTCAGCCACAGTTTCACGCTGCCCTGCAAGCAATTTCCCAAGCAATTCCACCTTATCGCGCATCATCGGCAAAAGCATCTCGCAGTCGGCATCTTCCCTACGCGACACCATCAACAAGCCTTCAAGCTCGTAAACGTGCCTCAATATATCGTCAAATGAAATATTTTCCATAATTTCTTACAACTATTATCCTTGCCATCGCACACATATAAAGACGCACTACGGCATAGTAATCACAAACATATTAATAAAATTCCAAGTTCAACTTATTATTATACTTAAAAAAAGTTTTATCGCCTGATTTTTCTCAATCGTGGGCTTTTTTGGCGTAACTTTGTGGAAACAATATACATGAATAACAATCATGAAATCGATTAAAGAATTATACAGGATAGGGACAGGGCCGTCGAGCAGCCACACCATGGGGCCGCGCAAAGCCGCCGAAATTTACCTCAAGCGGCATCCGCGAGCCGACGGGTTCCGTGTCACCCTGTATGGCAGCCTTGCTGCCACCGGCAAAGGGCACATGACCAACGTGGCCATAAGCGACGTGCTGTGGCCTGTGGCACCGGTAGAGATAATTTGGCAGCCCAAGGTGTTCCTGCCTTTCCACCCCAACGGGATGAAATTCGTGGCACTCGACCACGAGGGAAACGAGCAAGATCCGTGGACGGTGTTCAGCATTGGCGGCGGAGCACTTGCCGAGGAGAACGACGGCGGCACATCAATCAACACGCCAGATGTGTATGAAATGAACAACCTGACCGAAATACTCGCATGGTGCGAACGCACAGGCCGCAGCTACTGGGAATATGTGCAGGAATGTGAGGAAAGCGACATTTGGGATTACCTGCGCGAAGTGTGGAAAACCATGCAGGAATCGGTGCGCCGTGGGCTTGATGCCGAGGGGGTGTTGCCCGGCCCGCTCAACTTGCGGCGCAAGGCCTCGACCTATTACATCAAGGCAAGCGGCTACCGTGCATCGCTGCAATCGCGCGGACTGGTGTTTGCCTATGCCCTGGCGGTAAGCGAGGAAAATGCCGCCGGCGGCGTGATAGTCACCGCCCCCACGTGCGGCTCATGCGGCGTGGTTCCGGCAGTGCTTTACCACTTGCAGCGCAGCCGCGAATTCAGCGATATGCGCATACTTCGCGCATTGGCTACTGCCGGACTTGTGGGAAATATTGTGAAACACAACGCATCGATTTCGGGTGCCGAAGCCGGTTGCCAGGCCGAAGTGGGTACTGCCTGCTCGATGGCTTCGGCGGCAGCCAACCAGCTATTTGGCGGCAGCCCGTCACAAATAGAATATGCCGCCGAAATGGGGCTTGAACATCACTTGGGCATGACTTGCGACCCGGTATGCGGACTGGTGCAGATACCATGCATCGAGCGTAATGCATATGCCGCCGCCCGTGCGCTTGATGCCAACCTGTACTCATCATTTACCGACGGGCAGCATCGCGTCTCATTCGACCGCGTGGTGGAAGTGATGAAGGAAACCGGCAACGACCTTCCCTCACTTTACAAGGAAACCGGCGAAGGCGGCCTCGCCAAAGATTACCACCCGCAGCAGTAAAAAATTGATGTGCTTGTTATTGAGAGTTGCAAAATGGGCAAGCATAATAAAATTTTGTAATTTTGTATTTAAAAAAGCGGCTTGTAATGAAACCAATAATAAAATATAGAGGTGGAAAGTATCATGAGATACCAGATATAATTAAGCACATACCGAGTTTCACTGGTAGGTATGTCGAACCTTTTTTCGGTGGTGGAGCTATGTTTTTTTATCTTGAACCACAAAGAGCTATCATAAATGATATAAATTTCAAATTAATGGAATTTTACCGTGAGGTAAGGAACAATTATGCTAATCTGCGTAAAGAACTCGATGAGATAGAGTATATATATTCCAATAATAGGAAAGAATTTGAGGCTTTGAAACAGTTGCGTCCAATTGATAGA
This sequence comes from uncultured Bacteroidales bacterium, assembly GCA_949289215.1. Lineage (GTDB taxonomy): Bacteria > Bacteroidota > Bacteroidia > Bacteroidales > Muribaculaceae > Avimuribaculum. Next base: position 6,424 of record CASENC010000046.1, read on the forward strand.
GTAGAAGACAAAAACGAAATAATGTATTATGAATTAAGGGACATGTTTAATGGCCTTACCGATAAAAAATATTCCGATGGATTGTTGTATTATTATATTAATAAAACTTCCTATTCGGGCATGATACGTTATAATGCAAAGGGGGAATTCAATGTTCCATTTGGGAGGTATTCCAATTTAAATACAAAAATAGTTTCAGAAGCTCATAGCAGGCTATTGCAGTGTGCAGAGGTATTTAATACAGATTATAGCGAAGTATTTAATCTGTGCAGCAGTAACGATTTTGTATTTTTAGATCCTCCGTATGATTGCATATTCTCGGACTATGGAAATATGGAGCATAAAGATGGTTTTAGCGAAAGCAATCATAGAAAATTGGCTCAAGATTTCAGAAATTTGCCATGTAAGGCATTGATGGTTATCGGTAGGACCCCTTTGACAGAAGAATTGTATAGAGATTGCATAATTGATGAATATGAAAAACATTATGCCGTGAATATTAGGAATAGGTTTAAATCGGCTGCAACGCATATCGTTGTGACAAATTACGGACATAATAAGAGCGGACATGATGTTTTATATACTGATTATAAGTATAATAGAGTAAAAATAGGCCAATTGGTATTATTTGAAACAAGTCAACCGTATGGCAAGAATAGATCGCCAAATGTTGTTCTTGACAACATCACCTCGTACACCAGAGAAAATGGTGCCAGAGATAGAATTGCTCGTCAAACATTTTGAAGGCAAGAGATGGAATATTGAAACGCAAAGAGCGTTTATGGGCATATTAAGTGAAGAACAGTTTTTTAACGGGAACGGGCAGAACGATCCGGCATTCAGTGCACGTGATAGAATAAACCGAGCTCCTAAGTCGCTCGGATTCGTATCATTGTCACCAATAATTTCTTTAACTTCTGCGGGCAAGGCTCTTATATCGAGCAAGCGCAAAGGGGAAATTTTATTGCGGCAATTGTTGAAATTCCAAATACCATCGCCATACCACAAACCATCAGTTAAGGCGGCCACGTTTTGTGTAAAGCCATATTTGGAGATATTAAGATTAATCAGAACGATGGGAACTTTGAAATTTGACGAGTTGCAAATTTTTGGTATGCAACTCACTGATTGGCATCGTTTCGAGGAGATAGTAACCAAGATTGAGAAATTCCGCATAGCTAAAGTCGATCACAAAGGTGGGTATAGAGCGTTTAAGACAAATTATTTGCATGATGAATTAAAATGTATTTACGCTGAAAGAATAACAAGGGGCGAAACTCAAACGCGAGAAAGCAACGATGTCTCGTTAGAGAAATTTCTGAAAACGCAGTCGAGTAATATGAGGGATTATGCCGATGCTTGTTTTAGATATTTAAGGGCAACTGGAATGGTAAATGTGTCTCATGTGGGCAAATCTTTGAGCATAGAGCCAGGATGTATTGAGGATGTTGATTTTATCCTTAAAACAGTTGATAGAAATCCTTGTTATGTAAATGATGGATGCAAGTATGTTGAGTATTTGGGAAATGCAGGCTTGCCATTATTATTGACCGATGACAGACTGCAGTTGATGAAAAAATTGCACACCGAGTTTCCTGAAGTTCCGTTTGATGAAAAGCTGTGTTTGGCAGGTTTAAAGGACTTGTATATTGACCTTGTTGAACAAAGGAAGAACAATGAACTTAATCGGCAAATTGCCGAAATAAAGGATTATCGACTTTATAATGACATACAAGATTTATTTGAGCAAATAGAACGTAATGGACTTTATGATGCACCATTGATGCTTGAATGGAATGTGTGGCGAGCTATGACAATGCTCGATGGAGGAAATATAAAAGCAAATTTGAATTTTGATGATTTTGGGAAACCTATTTCTACTGCACAAGGTAACATGGCCGACATCGTTTGTGATTATGACGATTTTATTTTGACTGTAGAGGTTACATTGGCAAGTGGACAAAAACAGTATGAAATGGAAAGTGAACCAGTGAGCCGTCATCTTGGAAAGATAAAAAAATCAAGTAATAAGCCTTGCTATTGCTTGTTTATTGCTCCGGTTATAAATGAGGCTTGCATAGCTCATTTTTATGCTTTGCACAATATGAATATAACATATTACGGTGGTAGGTCGGTAATAGTTCCTTTACCATTGTCAGTTTTTCGTAAAATGGTAGAAGATAGTTATAAGGCAAATTACATACCTAATCATGAGCAAGTACATCGTTTATTTGAATACTCTGAAAAGTTGGTGCAAACTTGCGAAAATGAGTTGCAATGGTTCAATGAAATAAAACGGTTTGCAATGAATTGGCTTAAATGAATACCTCTTTTTATGATATATCGTTTAAGGTTTTAGGTGATGGTGGAGGCTGCGATGGAGGCGTAATTTTGCGGCGATAAAACCTGTTTATTGCCATGAAAAACGATACCGCTAATGCCTGTGAAGAATGGACTGCCGAGAAACTTATTTCCGAAAATGCCGTGCGCAACAGCCGCCTGAATGTGCCTTACGACCCTGTGACAGGCCGTGGATGCATGGGTACGCGTGTACCATGCCGAGTAGAAGGGTTGGGCGAAGTGACAGTTCCACAGGCTATGACTGCCGACCCGGAATTTGCCCCGGTGATGAGCCGCCTCGACCACGACCGCTGCCGCATAAGGCACGATTTCGAGTATTGGTGCGCCACCTGTGTGAAGATTAAAGACAAAGTTACAGCCCGCATAATGCCATTTGTGCTTAATGCCCCGCAACGGCGTGTGGCGGCAATGCTCGAAGATATGCGCCTCAACCACCGCCCCATTCGCCTTATAATGCTTAAAGCCAGGCAATGGGGCGGTTCAACGCTGGTACAAATGTATATGGCGTGGATGCAAATAGTGCTGCGGCGCAACCATAACAGCCTTATATGCGGCCACTTGAAAGACACGGCAGCCGTCATCAAGGGGATGTACTCCCGGCTGCTCGCATTATATCCACGGCACTTGTGGCAAGAAGAATGCGAACCACGATTTGCAGCATACGAACACAGCCGCAACGTAAGCATCATTTCCGGACGCGGTTGCCTGGTGGTAATAGGGTCGGCCGAGAGCCAGGAAGCCATTCGCGGCTGCGACATAGCGATGGCACACCTTACCGAAGTTGCTTTTTGGCGCACGTCGGAACGACACTCGCCCGACAACCTTGTTCGCTCGGTGTGCGGCTCGGTGGCATTACTCCCCGATACAGTGGTCGTCATGGAAAGTACGGCCAACGGCACAGGGAACTATTTCCACGGCGAATGGCTCAGGGCACGTGCCGGGCTTAGCGACAAGGTACCCGTATTCGTACCGTGGCATGAAATAGAAATTTACCGTTGCCCGGTGGGCGATGTGTGGCAACTATGGACAAGCCTCGACGACTATGAACGCCGATTGTGGACTCATGAGGGGCTCACGCTTGAAATGATTTGCTGGTACCATCGCAAGCGCAAGGAATACTCGTCGCACGCACTAATGCAAGCCGAATACCCGGGTAACGATATCGAGGCTTTCTCATCGACATCGCTCTCGATTTTCGATTCAGCGCATCTCGACCGCCTGCGTCGCAATTGCCGTCCACCGTTGTGGCGCGGCGAACTGGAGGGCAATGCCGTGTCGGGTCCAGCATCGCTGCAAGGACTTCACCCCGTACCATCAACAAAAGGTATGCTTGAAGTGTGGAACGAACCATGCCTGACGGCATCACCGCATGATAAACGATACATGACAGTTGTCGATGTCGGCGGATTGAGCGACAAAGCCGACTTTTCGGTCATAACTGTTTTCGACATATGCAACATCGACGGTTACCCCGAGGTGGTGGCACAATGGCGCGGGCACATCTACCACGACTTGCTTGCATGGAAAGCGGCACAAATAGGACTATGGTACCGCCGGGCATTGCTCGTAATAGAGAGCAACACGCTCGAAACCGAATACACCGATGACAGCGGCAGTTACATTCTTGAAATACTTTCACGCCATTACCACCACCTGTACCGCCGCCGGGGCGGACGAGCAGGGTTCCACACCAATGTTTCGACCAAAAGCGCTGCAATAAACGAACTGATGCGGCAGGTACGTGACAGGCTGTATGTAGAACGCTCGGCCGATGCCGTCAACGAAATGTCGTGTTTTGAACGCAAGCCGCAAGGCGGCTATGGCGCAATGACCGGCCGGCACGACGACATGGTGATGACTCGCGCCATAGCCTTATATGTGATTTCCACCGAGGTTAATGCAACTGTCATGCGCAGCCGCACGACAGCAACCGACTTGAAGCCTCTTTAATCGGCATTACATTCAGCTTCCTGCCGGTTACGGAATTCGCTGGGCGACACCCCAACCCGTTGCTTGAAGTATTTGCCGAAAAACGATTGGTTGGCAAAATTCAAGTCGCTACTTATCTCTTGCACAGTGCGCGACGATGACCGCAACATGACCTTGGCGGCAAGTATCACAAAGTTATCTATCCAGTCGCTTGCCGTGCGCCCGCTCACCTGTTTCACCACCGTTGTCAAGTGTTTTGGGGTGATGAACATACGGTCGGCATAAAACTTAACGGCACGTTCACGGCGAAAGTTCCGCTCGACCAATGTCACGAAATTATAAAAGATATCCTCGTTGTGCGACCGCCGCGAAACAATGTAATTATAATGCTCCTGGTAAATCGACAAGACCTCATAAAGCATAGATTGCAACAATCCACGTATCACATTGCGGCGATACACACCGTTTTCACACTTTATGCGCCTCCACAGGAATGCATGGAACTCGCGCAAACTTTCGGTCTCGGCATAAGAGAGATTTATCACCGGAGTTGACTTGAAACTCATTATCAGCGGCAACATCGAATGCAAGTCGGGCAACATTTCCTCGGCAAATTTTTTGCGAATAGCCACGAATATCCCTTTAAAATCCGGCGAAGAACTGTAACCATGCAAAATATGGTCGGGCATGAAAGTCACAAGGCTGTTGGCCGGAACATGGTATTCGGTAAGGTTGAGTTTGACCTTGGCACTGCCTTGCAGGCACACGGCAAACACCGGCATATCGAGCATAACCGGGTTCTCACTGATTTTCACCCCGTTTATGTCGTCAAATATAAACACCTCGTTGTCAAGGTCGTCTTTATTGGACACCACATCTATACTACCTGTCCGTATAATACTATCCTTCAGTTCCCCACTCATAATTCCTTGGTTTTACATAGCGAATTAAATAATTCCACCCATTTCCGCCCCTCTACTTCAGGCGAATATGCCTTGCTTTTTTCAATCACGTTAAGTCTCATTTGCCCGAGCCTGTCCTCATTGGTTGCAAGAGCAACAAGTTCATCGGCAAATACATCAATGTCGAATGGCGGAACCGTGATACCATTAACTCCCGATGAGCCGATGATTTCTTTCACACCATCGGAACAGCCAAATGCCACAGGCACCACACCGTTGGCCTGAGCTTCAGTAAGGCACAATGGCCAACCTTCAAAAGTGGAAGTGAGGCATATAATCGACGCCGTGTCATAAAACGGCTTCACATTACGATGAAATCCTTCAAACGTTATTTTTTCAAGCCCCAGCCGGGATGCAAAGGTTTTCAACAATCCCTCTTCGGGTCCCGACCCCACTATGCGCAATTGCCATTCAGGCAGCTGTGGCGACGCTATCTTCCAAATGCGCAGCAAGCGGTCAACACGCTTGTCCTCATAGGTCAACCGTCCCACGAAGATTATTTCTTTCCGCTTGTCGAGATATATATTTTCAGGGATACGCTCCGAATTATGAATAACGTGCAATTTGCCATCTTCATCACCAATACCCAACGTGCGCATGAACGATTGTTTATAGCCATCACATAAAAACACATAGGCATCACAATTGGCATATACATTACGGTAATCCCTATATGTCGATTTCAAATACTTATGTACCAATCGTTCTCGCGGACAGGTAATGAGTTGCCACTTCAGCTTTTTAAGTATATGCCCTCGTGCTGCAACCTTTTTCTCATACAAGCGATAAGTCGCTTCCCAAAACGGAATACTATGCAAAGCATACACCACTTTGCAAGAAATATTCGGACGTATCTTTTCCAATATTCGCCCGGCAAGCCCGGGAACCACAAAAATATCGATGCCGTTATCGTTAATGTAATTAATGACAAACTCTATATTTGCATCTGATATTAAATCCCCGTCATCGGGCAGTTTAACCAAAGCAGGATAAGTTACCCCGAAGTCATAAGAGCTTTCATGTGCCAGCACCACTGTGTCATAACCATGATTGCAGACAAAGTTTGCAATATTCACCGTAACCTTATCTGCCCCGCCCGTAGGAAAATAATTGTGCAGGAATGCTATCTTTTTATTCGTCATTTTCGTCGGAACGCAATATGGATTAGGAAAAACAGCGGATAAGCATACTTGATTATTTTCAAGCGCAATCCAATCTTTGAATTTAATGCTTCATTACCGGCCATTGACGATAGTGATGAAATCATATCGTTTTTCATCGTCTTCTGCCCCACAGACTGGCGGTTGCGCATGAATATGCGGAAGTGCTTGAAACATCGCACGGCATATATGTTTACGAGTTCGGTATAATCACTTATGAGCATCGGCTTGTGTTCCTCTATAAAACGGTAGCGGTCATAGTCGGCACAAAAGAAATCATACAACTTTTGCGGTGTAGGAGTGTGAGTGATGCTTTCTCCGTGATATACATAATGATAAAATGCACGCTGCAGCCACACGGCTTTAGTGCACTTTTCTGCAATCAAGTGCATTACGGCATGATCTTCATGAAACCTTCCTTCTGGAAATTTCAAATTATCAAACAACGATTTGCGAAACAATTTGGTACAAGCCGATGTGTATGACCAATTATCGACATTTAATAAAAATGCGGTTACAAGCTGCACCTTATCTAAGGATATCACGCTCCCGTCATCATCGCCTGGAGCAATTTGCGTGATGCCATCCTTCTCTTGTGCAAGATTATAACCCACGATATCGGCTCCATGCAAAGCCATTTGAAGATACAGTTGCCCAAGCATTTCCTTATCAACATAATCATCGCTATCGATAAAACATACAGCATCAGACTCGGCAACAAGCAAAGCTTCATTTCGGGCATGAGACAAGCCGGCGCGATCAAGGTGCAGCACCCGCACACGGCTATCGCGACGTGCATAATCGTCACACATATCTGCCGAACCGTCAGTCGAGAGATTTTCGGCAAGTATCACCTCAATGTCGCCGAAAGTCTGCCCCAGCACCGATGCCATGCATCGGTCAAGGTACTTAGCTGTGTTGTGTACTGGAATTATAACGCTTATCTTTGCCGCCATTGTCACTAAATATTATATCGTTTCTTGAATATTTTACGCACTATATACATCTTGCCAAGCAATTTCATCCCCGGATTATCACGGAAAAGGCTTATGCGGTCAAGCAATTGCTCGATTTCGGCTCTCTTAAACATGGGGTAAAGCACCATCAGCTCACGCACATATGTTTTCATGTGGGGAACCGGCGACATGGGATACTTTATGCCATTGTCACGGAAATAATCTTCAAGCCAGTTGAAAAAGTCTATGCTTGCCATCACTTTGCGCTCTTTCAATGCAGGGTGTGACGAAACATTGGTACCACTGTCGCGCCATAACACACGGCTGCCCTTGATGGAACATATGGGATTACGGGTGGCGTTTATCATCACCGTGGCATTATCTGAACGGTATGCAAGATCGAAATGAACAAATCCGCCATTGGCATCAAATGCCTGCCGGCGAAATATAAATTCGGGCATACGGGCATTTATTTTGCCTAAATACAACCATTTGAAAAACTTGGCGGCTGTGATATATTCGGGAAAATCGCGACGGTGCTTGCGCAACCGCGTATTGCTATCCACAATATCAATGTCGAAATGATATACATCCGACTGGTCGTCGCTTTCCAATTTTTTGTAGAACAGCTCCACATTTTGCGGCAACATAACATCATCGTCCGAGAACATACAGAAGAATTCCTCCCCCCGCGACATTTCAAGGCAACGTTGCCACTGCGCAATCAAATCTTTCCCCCCAAGGTTGGAATCGAAACGTCTGTAAGCTATAGGCAATTTGGCGGCATATTCGTCAACAATGCTTTGCACATCGTTCGGGCTGCAATCATCACCTATGTAAACATTAAATTGCTTGCACGATTGATTGGCAAGCGACTCTAATGTCTCACGCAAGAATTCGGTTTTATAAGCCGGTATTATTATTGCCAGCCTGGTAGCTTTATTCATATTATTTTTAGGTCGTTTACAATGCTGTTATGGCATCGGTTGCAACAATTCATAATCACCGCCTTTGCCCAATTGGCTCACATAAGCCTTTGATGCATTGAAAAACACACGTTTCTTGTAGGCCGATGTCCACATCTCAAGGTACCTCCTATAGATTTAACTTATGCAGCAAATATAGCGCAAATCAGGCGCAGAACATCAAATTTACTTGAACGTTATGCCGAGATGCAACCTATATGTCGGCAAAGATAAACAAAAATCCTATTATCCTGCTACCGATAAAACGAAATAAGACTTTTATTCGGCATAAATTGGCTGCAGTTAGCCTATTTATCAGAAAGTTTGCTTATCTTTGCAGGAATTTTTACATGTAGAATAATATTTATGGTAACACCTACTAAGAAAACCATCGACCTGGGTGACGGGCGAGTAATCACCCTTGAGACCGGCAAACTTGCCAAACAGGCCGACGGAGCGGTTGAACTGCGCATGAACAATACCATGCTTCTTGCGACAGTGGTGTCGGCCAAGGAGGCCGGCGAAGGGGTTGACTTTATGCCACTCCAAGTTGAATATAAAGAGAAATTCTCGGCATTCGGACGTTTCCCGGGCGGTTTCCAAAAGCGGGAAGGCCGTGCCTCGGATTACGAAATCCTCACGTCACGCCTCGTTGACCGTGTGTTGCGCCCGTTGTTCCCCGACAACTACCACGCTGACACTTTTGTCAACATTATCCTCTTTTCATCAGACGGCGTTGACATGCCCGATGCCCTTGCCGGACTTGCAGCATCGGCTGCAATAGCCGTCTCTGATGTGCCTTTCAACGGGCCTATTTCTGAAGTGCGTGTGGCTCGCATCGACGGGCAATTCGTCATCAACCCTACTTTCGACCAATTGAAAACAGCTGACATGGATCTTATGGTGGGTGCTACTTACGACAATATTATGATGGTCGAAGGCGAGATGGACGAAGTGAGCGAGACCGACTTACTCGAAGCCCTTAAAGCCGCACACGAGGCAATAAAAGTACAATGCTTGGCTCAAATGGAACTCGCAAAAGAGCTTGGCGTAACCAAACGCGAATACTGCCACGAAGTGAATGACGAGGAACTTCGCGCCAAAGTCAAGGAAGTGTGCTACGACAAGGCATACGCCATCGCCAAGGCCGGTTCGGCCGACAAGCACTGGCGCAACGACAGTTTTGAAGCCATTTGCAACGAATTCATTGAATCGCTGCCCGAAGAGGAACGCGAAGAAAAAACTCCGCTCGTGCAACGTTACTACCACGACGTGGAAAAAGAGGCTATGCGCCGCTGTGTGCTCGACGAGGGTATTCGCCTTGATGGCCGCAAGACCACCGAGATACGCCCCATATGGTGCGAAGTGGATTACTTGCCGGGACCTCACGGATCGGCTGTGTTCACCCGCGGTGAAACTCAGGCTCTTGCCACCGTCACACTGGGAACAAAACTCGATGAAAAGCTCGTTGATGACGTGCTTAACCACAGCACCGAACGCTTCTTGCTCCACTATAATTTCCCGCCGTTCTCGACCGGCGAGGCCAAAGCCCAACGTGGCGTAGGCCGCCGTGAAATAGGCCATGGCAACCTTGCCCATCGGGCATTGAAACGCATGTTCCCCGACGATTTCCCTTATACCGTGCGCATAGTTTCCGATATATTGGAGTCTAACGGTTCGTCGTCGATGGCTACAGTGTGTGCAGGCACACTTGCACTGCTCGATGCCGGCGTGAAAATGAAAAAACCGGTGGCAGGTATTGCAATGGGACTTATCTCCGACACCGGCAATGTGAAACACGCAGTGCTTTCCGACATCCTTGGCGATGAAGACCACCTTGGCGACATGGACTTCAAGGTGACCGGAACTAAAGACGGTATCACAGCCACACAGATGGACATCAAGTGCGACGGCTTGTCTTACGAAATACTTGAACAGGCGCTTAACCAAGCCCGCGAAGGCCGCTTGCACATCTTGAATATAATAAACGAAACCATTCCGGCTCCGCGTGAAGACTATAAGCCTCATGTTCCACGCATCGTGAAGATGACAGTCGATAAAGACTTCATCGGAGCAATCATCGGCAAGGGCGGCGAAACTATCCAAGGCATACAGGAAGAAACCGGCGCAATCATCACCATCGATGAAATCGACGGCAAGGGCGAAATTGAAATCGCAGCAGCCAACAAGGACAGCATCGAAGCAGCTGTTGCCCGCATCAAGGAAATCACAGCCGTACCCGAAGAAGGCAAAGTATATACCGGAACGGTACGCAGCATACTTGAATTTGGTGCATTTGTGGAATTCATGCCCGGTCGTGACGGATTGCTCCACATTTCAGAAATCAGTTGGAACCGTATCGAAGATATGGAATCAACCGGCCTGAAAGAAGGAGACCAAGTGACCGTGAAATTGATTGAAATCGACAAGAAGACCGGCAAATACCGTCTGTCGATGAAGGCTCTTCAAGAAAAACCCGAGGGCTATGAGGAGCGTCGCGGCGGCAATGGTGGCAACGGCGGACATCGCAATGGCGGTGGCAATAACCGCGGCCCGCGTCGCGAAGGCGGCAATGGCGGTGGCAACAATCGTGGTCCGCGCCGTGAAGGAAACGGCGGCGGAAACCGTGGTCCGCGCCGCGACTATTAAGCAGCTCATATTCTGTACTCAATTCTAATATGTCAAGGGCAACAAGGGCGTGAGCCTATGTTGCCCTTATTTTATACAGCAAATCCCGATGGATTCTCTGAAAACGAACCAATATAAATGTAGAGACGCGATTCATCACGTATGAAACTGCACCCATGAAAATCAACCTATTATCATAGCCGCACATCAGACTCGATAAATCGCGTCTCTACTCATCATACATTTTATGGTGCATTTTACTTCGCCGGCAAAACCTACCCAATTTTTTGTGGTAACCGACGCGTAAGGCGCAGCCTCGCCATAGGGATAGAATTAATTATTTAACAGGCGGCCACAAAGAGATAGAATGTGACAAAGCGTCACGAATAGTCCTAATTCACAATTTTGATACAATTACAAACATCTATGCCCATAGATATACAGCAACAAATGCCAAGCACGGGAATTAACCTTGCTTGGCATTCGTAGCCCATAGCGGAATCGAACCGCTCTTTCAAGAATGAAAATCTTGCGTCCTAACCGATAGACGAATGGGCCATATCCTATATTTTATCCATCCTTTTCCCTTTAAGGGAACAATGATATGCGCCTATTCTTCACGGCTGCACCCTATCAGGCAGCAGCGGCTGCAAGTTTGTTTACGTGGCGTTGCAGTTTCGACTTCAAGTTGGCTGCCTTGTTCTTAGAGATGATACCCTTGCGAGCAAGCTTGTCAAGCAAAGAAGAAACCTTGATGAAAGCTGCAGCAGCTTCATCCTTGTCGGTCATTGCACGAAGACGGCGCACAGCAGTACGCGAAGTCTTTGCGTAATAACGGTTGTAAAGATTTCTCTTAACCGTCTGACGGATTCTTTTAAGCGATGATTTATGATTTGCCATTTTTGTTATGTTGTTCTTTTAATTGTTTTGTAGCCCATAGCGGAATCGAACCGCTCTTTCAAGAATGAAAATCTTGCGTCCTAACCGATAGACGAATGGGCCTTGCCAGTGGCTGTGCCTCAAAAGCGAGTGCAAATATAGACACTTTTTCTGAATTGACAAAATTTTCGAGCCTTCAACCTCATTTTTTTCTAATTTTTCTGCATTTTCTGCCGTCAAGTGCGTAATTTCGCATAGCTTTTGGAGTATTACGCACACATTATACATATGTATGAAACAACCCGCGGCATAGTATTGCACGTAATGAAATACAGCGACAAAAATTCCATCGCCCACATCTACAGCGACACGCGTGGGCGCATGGCATTGCTGCTGCCTCAAGGGGCCACACGCGCATCTCGAATGCGCAATGCGATGTTCCTGCCACTGTCGATAGTGGAATTTGAAGCGCGAATCATTGCCGGGCGAGAATTGTATTCGTTCAAAGATTGCCGTTGCATGGTTCCACTCGCCGGAATTTATGCCGACCCTGCAAAAAATGCGATAGCAATGTTCATCAGCGAATTGCTTAGCCGTTGTATCCAGGAAAGCGAACGTAACAAACCCCTGTTTGATTATATTACTGCCTCGGTGCGACTGCTCGACGCGCTTGACCGCGGAATTGCCAATTTCCACATTTGTTTCCTTTACCACCTTGGGCCTTTCCTAGGCATACAGCCCGACACGGCTACTTATCGCGACGGCTACTGGTTCGACATGGAAAATGGCGTATTCACCCCGTCACACCCCATGCATTCCCATGTACTTGCACCGCGCGAAGCAGCTGTGATGAAACTGTTGTCGCGCATGACGTTTGCCAACTTGCACCTGTTCCGTTTCAACCGTACACAACGGAACGAAATCCTCGACATAGCATTGAATTATTATCAATTGCATAATTCCACCATCGGGGCAATGAAGTCACCCGATGTACTGCGGCAGATTTTCGAATAACCGCGAAGCAGTTCACTCCATCGACAAAAAGTACACACCTTCATCACCCGATTTCAATCGGTACAGGTCGCCCGAACGGTACCCCAAGACCCATATTATTTCACCATCGGCTTCGAGGAGCCATGCACGACGCTTATCGGCGTCGCTAATCTTGAGGTCGGTGAACAGGTCACTCACAAGGCGGCTGCGCCCATGCATCCCGAATGGCTTGAAACGGTCGCCATCTTGCCAATGCCTCAACACCAACGCACTGCACCCGGCAATCGCTTCACCGAAACACACCCGCCGACGCCCGTCACACATCGACAAATTGAAATCTTGCATCGGCAAGTGCTCGATTTTAAGCCTTACCGGTTCGTCTATGCCATCTGAATTTATGTTTACCGGTACACATTGTTGCGTCACCACCGACGCCACCACAATTTTTCCACGATCGACTGTTGCCTTATAATTTCCCGAAATGAAACTTCTTCCCACAGCACTGCCACGGCGGTATGCCGAAAGCATCTCTTCAATTTGTGTCGAATTATAGCCATACCGGCGTAATGTCCCAAACAACAACGCACTTGCTCCACGTCCGGCCGAGATAGCCTCAATGTCTATTTCGGCACAATCATCACTTTTATATGCCACAACCTCGGCAAGGCGACGCGACAGCAACTCTTCGTATAATTCATGGCACGACAGCATATTGTCAAGCGTACGCACCAATCCGGTTTTTGCCGACGGGAATTGCTCCATTATCACCGGCAATACAATATTGCGCAAGCGGTTGCGCTTCACATCGGCCACAGCATTGGTGCTATCGATTACATAATCCTGCCCCACCTCTTTCAAAAATTCTTCGATTTCTTGCCGCGACACACACAGCAGCGGCCTTATAATGTATCCGTTCACAGGTTTTATTCCTGCCATGCCGGCAATACCTGTTCCGCGCAGCATATTGAGCAACAATGTCTCCACATTGTCATCGCTATGATGTGCGACAGCAATGTTGCAGCACTGTTCCGACTGCCGTTCATGTTCAAACCATTCGTAACGCAAGTCCCGACAAGCCATTTCCACCGAAACACCATCGACCTTCATCCGTTCCTTTACATTGAAATCCTTTACTTTCAATTGCAGGCCCAGGTCGGCACACAAGCCGCGCACAAATTTCTCGTCACGCATCGACTCCTCTCCTCGCAGATGAAAATTGCAATGCGCTGCCACGCAGTCATATCCAAGGCTGCGCAACACGAGCAGCAGTGCCACCGAATCGGCTCCGCCACTCAATGTCACCAACACCCTTGCACCCGGCGCCGGCATACCGCACCGAGCCATATATTGTTCCACACGACCGATAAAATCATTCATCCTCATGTTTTCTTCAAGTGTAATACAAAAGTATATAAAAAAAGCGATTCCTGCGCACGGTGTATAATGATGTGCAGATTTCATGCAAGCATGATTTGCATTTGCGCTCGACTTGCACTAACTTTTCATAACTTAGGCTGCGCCTTGGCAAATCGCAAATTCATGCAAGCATGATTTGCATTTGCGCTCGACTTGCACTAACTTTGCATCGCAAAATTATACAGATAAAGATGTTAAACAAAATACAAGAACTGAAGGATGCTATCGAGGCGTTGCAAGTTTCATCGATTGAGGAAATCGAAGCTGCACGAATCAAGTATTTAAGCAAAAAAGGCGAAATAAGCCTGTTGTTTAACGACTTCCGCACAGTACCCAATGAGTTGAAACGGGAAATCGGACAAAAGCTTAATGAGCTTAAAACTCTTGCCACCGACAAGATTAATTCGCTGAAAGCTTCATTTGAAGACAGCTCAGATGCAAGTGCCGGGCTCGACCTTACTCGCACCTCGGCACCTTATACCATAGGAACGCGGCATCCGTTGTCACTTGTGAAAGAAGAAATCATCAGCATATTTTCACGCTTGGGTTATACGATAGCCGAAGGCCCCGAAGTTGAAGACGACTGGCACGTGTTCTCGTCGCTTAATTTCGCCGCCGACCATCCGGCTCGCGATATGCAAGACACTTTCTTCATTCAGCGCAACCCCGATATATTGCTTCGCACTCACACATCATCGGTGCAATCACGCGTGATGGAACACACCCAACCACCCATCCGCATCATTTGCCCGGGGCGCGTATATCGCAACGAGGCCATATCTTATCGCGCGCACTGCTTCTTCCACCAGGTGGAAGGATTATATGTGGATAAAGGCGTGACATTTGCCGACCTCAAGCAATCACTGCTTTACTTTGCCCGTGAAATGTTTGGGCCCGACACCAAGATGCGCCTGCGCCCAAGCTATTTCCCGTTTACCGAGCCGTCGGCCGAAATGGACATTTCGTGCGACTTGTGCGGAGGCAAAGGGTGCAACTTCTGCAAGCACACCGGTTGGGTGGAAATATTGGGCTGCGGAATGGTCGATCCCAATGTGCTTGACGCTTGCGGCATCGACAGCAAGGTTTATTCGGGCTTCGCTTTCGGTATGGGCATAGAACGCATAGCCAACTTGAAGTTCCGTGTGAAAGACTTGCGTATGTTCTCGGAAAATGATGTGCGTTTCCTTGAAGAATTCAAGTCGGTTCATTAAATCTGTTCAATACACCATAACAATGTGTGCCGTTACGCCCCGAATGGGGAAATGACGGCACACTCCATTTTAAGGAATTATGACAACAAAGCAGCGATACAAGGGGGTTATCGAATGGTTTGAAAAAAACGTGCCTGTGGCCGAAACCGAATTGCAATACCGCACCCCGTTCGAATTGCTCGTGGCTGTGATTCTGTCGGCACAATGTACCGACAAACGCATCAACATGGTCACACCGGCACTATTTGAAGCATACCCCACCGCCGAAGCAATGTCAAAAGCCTCGGCCGAGGATATTTTTGAATACATAAAGAGTGTCACATTCCCCAACAATAAATCGCGCTCGCTTGTAGGCATGGCAAATGCATTGGTTGACAAATACAATGGAGAAGTTCCCGATACCATCGAGGAGCTGACCAAAATTCCCGGCGTGGGGCGCAAAACTGCCAATGTAATACTTTCGGTAGTATTCCATAAGTCGGCTATGGCTGTTGACACGCACGTGTTTCGCGTATCTAACCGCATCGGCCTCACCGACAATTCTCCCAATCCGCTTGCCACCGAGAAAACACTTGTTGCAAACATCCCTGAACACCTTGTAGGCAAAGCCCACCATTGGCTCATCCTTCATGGCCGATATGTGTGCACGGCCCGGAAACCCAAGTGCCACGAATGTGGATTGCGACCTTACTGCAAATATTACAACAGCAACGATGGTTCACGATGAACGACTTGTTCTTGCTCATAATAGAAATCATAGGCACCATGGCATTTGCCATCAGCGGCATACGCCTTGCGGCAGCCAAGAATTTCGACTGGTTTGGCGCTTATTCGGCCGGATTGGTGACTGCCATAGGCGGCGGCACCATGCGCGATGTGCTGCTCAACACCACACCGTTCTGGATGAACAACGGGTGGTACCTTGCCGTGACGGCAGTATCGCTTGTAATTGTGATTGTATTCAAGAAACATCTTGTCAGGCTCAACCAGACGTTCTTGCTTTTCGACACGATAGGTTTAGCCCTGTTTGTGGTGATAGGCATACAGAAAACCCTCCTCTTCGGCTTCCCCATGTGGACTGCCATATTCATGGGAACTATGACAGGCGCGCTGGGAGGCGTGTTACGCGACATATTTGTCAACGTCGAGCCGCAAATATTCCGCAAAGAGGTATATGCCACCGCCTGCATTGCAGGCGGCATTGTCTATTGGCTCGTATTGCTCGTCGGGCTTGACGATGTGATTGCACAAATAGCCTGTGCCGTGACTGTGATACTGTTACGCATCTTGTCGGTGCGGCGCAAATGGTCGATTCCCAGCATGCATGATTATAACGAAAACACCCAGGAATAATGATAAACAAACAACAAGCAAAAACCACCACAATACAACTCATAAAATATGGCATAGTGGGTGTGAGCAATTCGCTCATCACCCTGATAGTGATATACCTGTGCAACGAAATCATGGGGCTGAAACTGATGCTTGCCGATGTGATAGGATACATCGCAGGGCTTATAAACAGTTTTATTTGGAACAAAAACTGGGTGTTCAAGTCACACAACAAGCGGCTGCACCGCGAAGCCTTGCTCTTCGTCGTGGGGTTCCTTGTGTGCTTCGGATTGCAATTTGTCACCGTATTGTGCCTGCGCAACCCGATGAAAGCACTTGAGGTGAACCTGGCAGGCATACCGTCCGACACATTCGGCGAATATGCCGCCGTGTGCATCGGCATGGTGGTTTACACACTTGCCAACTATGCCTACAACCGATTCGTAACATTCAAATAACCCCCCTTTGCCGATGCCCCGAAATGTAAGCACCGACATAGCCCTGCTCATATTCCTGTCGGCTATTGTGGCAGTAATAATCTTTCCCATACTTGGCAATATGCCGCCAAGCGAGGAAGAAGCGGCCATGATGGCACATATAAATTCTTTTTCCGAACCGGGAACAATAGCACACATATTCGACAGCGAAAGCAATATTTTCATAGGGGCATACATCCATCTGGTGCTTTTGATACAAGGCTTGTTGCCCATGCTCGACAATATGGTGGCATTAAGGTTGCCCGGTGCACTGTCGGTTATGGCTCTCACATTATGCCTGTTCCGTTTCGGAGGCAGCATCGACCGCTACAGCTCTTCATTCCTGGCTTCATTGCTGTTCTTGTCGAGTACGTTAGTGATGCGCCTCACATTCCGCGCCTCGGAAGTCATGCTGCCCGCCGCCTTGTTCATATTTGCCTTGATGAGCCTTTACCATTGGCTGCGGCTTTACAACAGGCACACGTTTTGGCTCGTAGTGTTTTCTACCTCCATTGCCACAGTGCTTATCGGAGCGACCGCTCCTATCGCGTTGGTCCTCATGGCCTATGTGTTCCTGATGGCCTCGCAGCAGCGTTCATTGCGGCGATTTGCCACTGTCACCGCCGCGTTGCTGCTTGCCTGCCTTACCGCTTTCTTTATAATATATGTAATAGTGGGCGACACATCGACAGCCATGTCGATATTCGACATACGCCAACAACTATCAATAGCTCCCGACAACGACATATCCATGGCCTACGTGTTTGTCAATTACATAGTGTTTGCCATATTCCCGTGGTCGATACCCATCATCATTTCACTGCCGTGGATTTTGCGCCGGCCGGGCAATGTTTACAAGAATTTCCTCGGCCTTCCGCTGCTGCAACGCTACTCCATCATTATATTCCTGTTCTCGTTGCCTTTCTTCTTTGTCGTCACCGACCTTACGATAATACTGCTCATAGCGTCAATGTTTTTCAATATGCCGCTGATAGGCCGTTACCTGCTCATTCAATCGGGCCGGCATCATCGCGTATGGAAAATATCGGGATTCCTTTTTGCCGCCCTCATGGCAATACTGCTTGCCTTTTTCACCATACTTTCAAGCACTACCACTTTGCACATGGGCAACTTAGGCATAAAACTCGTGAACGACGGTAGCAGCACATGGAGCATAACCCTTGTTACCATGGCCTATTTCAGCATCTACACGCTGTGGCGCAACGCCCGCAGCATAGGGCAAAACAACCGATTTCTATATAATGTGATATTCCTGTACATAGCTGTGGCAATCATTTTCACAGGCTACGTAGCCGGACGAATTACAATCATATAATACGCGGCACATACGGTTTCACCGGGTGTCAAGAAAAAATATGGATATTTTTGCCTCAAAAATTTGCAGAAATAAACTATTTGCCCTAACTTTGCACTCGCTAAACGAAACAAGTCGTTAAGCAACATCCATTGAAATTATGCGAAAATAGCTCAGTTGGTAGAGCACGACCTTGCCAAGGTCGGGGTCGCGGGTTCGAGTCCCGTTTTTCGCTCAAAGTCAGGTAATCCGCGAGAGGGTTACAAGCAGAAAAAACTTGAAATAGTGAAAATGCGAAAATAGCTCAGTTGGTAGAGCACGACCTTGCCAAGGTCGGGGTCGCGGGTTCGAGTCCCGTTTTTCGCTCAAAATCGGGTAACTCGCGAGAGGGTTACAAGCAGAAAAACTTGAA
>CASENC010000047.1 GCA_949289215.1 uncultured Bacteroidales bacterium
TAGCCGATATAATAGCTGAAAATTTACGTATTTGCAATAAAACTTACGTTATTGCTTATGCTTATTGTTTCTAACGAAATGTAAGCCCCTATATGTAAAAATCCATGTAAACACCTATTGTTTAGCAACTTATATACTTACGGTCAATTTTTAGCGGACACCAATAAAATAAAATCAGCCATAGAGCACTCCCTCAATGGAGCAGAACTGCATTTATACCCCACGCCAGTTCATTGCACAACAGACAATTACAACCAGTTTACCCTTAGCAAATCTTCAAACTTTTGCTTGCCGCGGCTGCCGCCTTCACGGTTCCACCACGGGCTGGCGGGGTGCGAGACACACGCAATGGCAACACCTGCATACTCCGTTCCTTTGCTTTGGCAAAATTCATTGAATTTGTCGTATACAAGCCTGCTCAAGAACACTATCACATCGGGCTGCAACCTGTCGATTATGCCGGCCAGTGCCGTTCCTGCGACTTCGCAATCGATGCTTTGCGGCATAAATCCCTTGTTCTCGCCATCATTGAGTGCGGGACGCAAGAAATAGTTGTAGAAAGCTGCTTCGAAAAGTCCTTTCCCGTGTTGTTCTATCCCGGCAGCGTCCAATACACGGTCCATGATATTGAACACCTTGTTGAACGTAGAGTAATCAATCCAATTGCTTACCGCAGTCTTCTTTTCTGCCGGGATAAGCTTGTCGGTGTCGGCAGTGTACCACTTGCCGGCATCCTTGAAGACGCTCACAGTTTCGGGATAATCATCGAAGTAATTGCTTTCGCCCACAAGCAGCAATTTCTTGTGCTTTCCGTCCTCACGCCAATAATTGCCGCCTACAGCCGGTATCAGTTCCGGGAAACGCTCGAAAATTCCTCCCTTTACGAGTTCTTTCCCCATTCCATAGTAAAATTCGGGTTGGTTAGAATTGTATTCCATGATTTATCATTTATTTGGTTTTGTATCAGTTAAAAAGCACATAGTAATGGGAATATATAAAAGTTATATTCCCATTACGGCACAACATCAATAGTCACTTACTTTTTTGGGACGAAGGCATAAATCTTATTCGCACCATCAATCATTTTTGCCTCTCCCCCAAGGAGTTTTGCTGCATTCTGCATTGCACCCATACTCGGGTACGTCTGAACATTACCGTTCGGGAAATTTAATGTGTACATGATTTTAAGTTTTGCCATTACCTACGGGGCTGGCTTTCCGGCTGTGAGTTATTCATTGGTAACAGACTACGAGAAAAGGACACAGCACACGCTTTTCTCTCATCTGCTTGGTTGGGCACCGGAAATCGCCCTTGGAGTTCAAATAAGGGAAAGCAGCCCGTGTCCTCGTGGGAGGATACAGAACACGCTTCGCCTCAATTATTGCGAACTCCTTAGTTGAATTTTCCGGATTTAACCAAGTCTCAATAATTCGGCTTGCAAGTCATGCAATATATGTCTTTTCGCGCCTGCCGGCCTTGCACATTCCAAAGCATCGGCTATTTTTGCGCACGATTTTGTCTTTTGCAAATATACCAAATGTTATCGGAAATGCAAGTGCCCGGCGGGCAAAAAACACACGAGCCGCTGCCCTTTCACACATACATACTCTCAAGTCTTGCCACAAAATTACCTGCGGGTTGTGCCAAATCGCCGCACACCACCACAAAAAAAACGCAGCATCATGACAAAACTGCCTTGGCCACTTCACGGTCTATTTGCAGAAATGTGTCACAAATGCTGTCGTCGGCATATTCCTCAAATAATTCATCGTTATATATCACCGACACCTTGCCAAGGCTGCCGATGCAACTGTGCAATTCCGACAATGCAGCCTCGGCCCGAGCCTTGCGCCTTTCGCCCTCGAATGTGAAAGGCATCGCCGCCACACATTTTACTCGTGATGTAATATCACTCACCTTGCGTACTACAAGCGGAGCCAGCCGCGAACCCGTCTTGCCGCCAAGGCATACGATTACTGCCACCTCGTCGATATCGCCGGCAAGCAATCGGGTTATCGCTGCCTCGTCATCGGCATGATTGCCGGTCAACAATACCTTTTCACATTCGGCCTTGTGTTTTCCCAGTTGTTCACTGTCGGTATCAAGCATAACAAACCTGTACCTGCCATCGGACGGCAAAATTTCGCACAATGAGTCGGCCACGTTGCAGCCGCCATTCCCTATTGCAATAACAAGCCTCGAAATTTCATTTGAATGTAATTTGCTCCAAGCCTTGATAAGACTTACAACAGCCTGATACTGTTCCTTATAATCGGTTGTTCCATACGTTTTTTCAACTTCAGCCTCATACTCCTCAATAATTGTAGCCGAAGGGAAATGAAACGACGTTAGCGAAGGCACATGCACCACCCCGATGGTTTTATCTCGGGTGACAAATGCCGTAACCGAATAACATTCGCCGTTCCCGACCCATTTTGGGTAAAGGTTACCGATATACAAATAATCACTGCTTCGCGACACAAGGGCATCGCCGCCAATATGAGCATCGCCCCAGACACGGGCTTCACCATTTATGCAGGCTTCACCATATATAAAAGCATCGCCAAACACTTCGGCCAAGTCCGAAACCACTGCATTGTCCGTAATCACTGCCGCACCATGCACGTGCGCATACATACCGCAAACCCGGGCTTTCCCCGATACTCTGGCGCGGCCATACACCATTGCGCCGCCTTCCACTTGTGCGTCACCCGAAATACACGCCTTCTCATACACCTGTGGATTGCCCGATACCCGGGCGCGGTCCTTCACTTCGGCATCGTCTCTTACCATCGCATTACCGCTCACAATGGCATTGTCGCAAACCATCGCCTTGCCCGAAATAAACGCATCGCCACGCACACAAGCATTGTCGCACACCAGTGCATCATCTATCACCTCGGCGTTGCCCATCACCATGGCATCACCGGCCACCCATGCATTGCCATCGTGGCTTAGATTGCCGTCATGCTCTATGTACCCACCGCGCATACCACATATCATGTGGCTGAAAGGCCTCACACATTCTATCCTGTACAATCGTCTCCCATCTACCGTGATGCTGTCATCGGTCAAAACATATTTCCTACTCATAAGCGTATAATTTAGTTAGCGGTTTACACCGGGAATATCCCCCAAGCCGCAAGCAAAATTACCACCGCCCTATGCCAAACCATGGCACAAATAAACAAAAGATACAACTACAACCGGTGCAGTTATATCTTTACACAAATGATGCCGACAAAAAGAATGTGTGTTTTGACACAAATTAAAGTGGGGGCGGCAAAGCCGTCCAATTTGTGGTAACCGATGTGTGAGGTGAAGCCGAACCATCGGAGCAAGAAACCATCATATAGGGAACGGTCTCAAAGAGGTCGAATGCATTACGGTTCGCTGTGTGTTCGACCTCTTTGAGGCCGAGTTTGTTGATGTATAGTCTTGCCGACGGCTTGCGACCCACCCATCGGCGGTCGCTGCGCCGCCGGTTACCGCAAATTAGACGGCTTTGCCGCCCCCTTTTAATTTGCATTTTAACACAACCCATCCCATAGAAACGCAAAATTTTGCGTCTAATAACCACCATACTATACACACAGAAACGATGTGTGCACATCGTCTCTACAAATTATAATACACCACCGACAATAAATCGCAATGCAAATTTTGAAAAATTGCGGATATTCCATTAACCACCTTAGTTATTTCGGGGCCTTGAAGGTGATAGGCAGCGTGTACCACACATTCACCGGTTTCCAACCGTCTTTCTTGCCGGGATTGAAATCGGGCAACGATTTCACCACCCTCACGGCCTCGGCATCAAAGTCGGGGAAATGTCCCCTGACAATTTTCACCTCTCCAATTTTGCCGGTTTTTGTGACCACGAATTGCACAATCACCAGCCCACTGGTTATCCCTTCTTTCACTGCCGACTCGGGATACACAATATGGCTGTTAATCCACCTCATCAACTCTGCATCGCCGCCGGGGAACGACGGCATGGTGCTCGCAGCCATGTAAACCTTATCTTCTTCGCTATCTTGGGCGAAACAATATCCGCCGACCAATCCCATGACGGCAACCACTAAAATCATTATAATCCTTCTCATGCCTACTTGAATATTTTTATATATAGTTTATGTTAAGTATCCCCAATAATAAACTTACCTGTTAAGTATAAGCGGTTTCAACAAATTTACAACAAAACATCTGTAAAACCAACAACAGCCATAAATAATTTTCGGAGTCGGCACAATATAAGCCCGGCACCAATATCCACTAAAGTCACCGAATTACACCGGGTCAACGTCGAAGTAGAGGAAGGTCGATTTCATGCGGCTGTCAACCTTGAGCATATTTTCATATATAAGGCGCAAGATTTGTTTCACTTTGCTCATTGATGCCGTGTTTTCCATCTTCAGCACTATTTGACGTATATACAGGTTCTGAATGCGCCGCACGGCCGGAGCCTCGGGGCCAAGCACCCGTTGCTTGAACACTTGCCGCATCATATTGCTCATGCGCACAGCCATCTCACCCACCACCGCATCTTCGCGGTGCTTGAGATACACATTTATGATTTTGGTAAACGGCGGATAGCCATATCGCTCCCGTTCGGCAATCTCATCGGCATAAAAGCCACCGTAATCATGATTGGTAACAAAGCGTATGACAGGATTCTCAGGGTCGTAAGTCTGTATAAGCACACGGCCCTGCTTGCCCGAGCGACCTGCACGGCCTGCCACCTGCTCCATCATGTTGAACGCCCGTTCATGGGCAAGGAAGTCGGGAAAATTTATCATGGTATCGGCATTCAGTATGCCCACCGTGCTAACCCCGGCAAAGTCAAGCCCTTTCGACACCATCTGCGTACCTACAAGTATGTCCGACTTCCGCTCGGAAAAATCCTCGATTATTTTTTCATAACTATTCTTATTGCGCGTGGTATCGAGATCCATGCGTGCAATGCGGCTATCGGAAAACAATTCGGCAATATTGTCCTCCACGCGCTCGGTGCCAAAACCCACAATCTCGATGGTGGGTTGGCCGCAAGCCGGGCACACCGCCGGGAGCGACATCGAGTAGCCGCAATAGTGGCAACTAAGGCTGCCGGTATGCTTGTGGTAGGTGAGCGACACATCGCAATTCTCGCACTTTGGCACCCAGCCACACTGCTTGCAAGTGACCATGGGAGCATACCCGCGGCGGTTTTGGAACAATATCACCTGCTCGCCCGCTTTCAACGATTCGCGGCAAACTGTGAGTAGTGCATTGGAGAAAAAGCCGTTCACCTCGTGCTTGCGCCGTGCATCCTTCATGTTAATCACCTCCACAACGGGCATTTCTATGCCCTCATATCGCACAGGCATCTCCACAAGTCCGAACTTACCTGTCACGGCCTTATAATACGTTTCCACGGCAGGCGTTGCCGAGCCGAGCAGACTCTTTGCCCCGTGCATCATCGCCAGCATCATCGCCACATTGCGGCCGTTGTAGCGTGGAGCCGGTTCTTGCTGCTTATAACTGGTGTCATGCTCCTCATCGATAATCACAAGCCCCAAGTTGGAAAATGGCAGAAAAACCGACGAACGCACCCCGATGACAATGCACGGCTCACTGCTGTGCAACAACTTCTTCCAAGCATCTACACGCTCATTGTCCGAGAACTTGGAATGATAAATTATAAGTCTGTCGCCAAACACGCGGTGCAGCCGCTGCGTGAGCTGCGTGGTGAGTGCTATCTCGGGGACGAGGTACAGCACTTGGCGTCGCAATTGCAACATTCGGTCTATGAGATGCATATACACCGACGTTTTGCCGCTCGATGTCACCCCATGCAGCAACACCGTCGATTGAGAGCGAAAAGCATCGAGTATCTCACCCAAGGCCCTGCTCTGCTCGTCGGTAAGCACAGGCAAATCGGTTTTCACATCGGCCGAAAAGGCATAACGGTTTATCTCTTTCTTATATAGTTTCAACAAACCTTTCTTCACCGCGGCAGCAAGCACCGGCCGGGTGACATCGGCACGTTCAAGCAGTACCTGTTTCTTGACCTCGGCAAGGCGGTCGCGCTTCTGCAACCAGTGCGAAAGGTCGATGAATGCAAGCAGCAGCTGTTCCTGTTTCTTCGACCGTCCCACCATGTCGAAGAGGCGGTGAAGCCCTTCGCTGTCGCCGTGTTCGATGGGCAAGGTGACAAACGTCTCGGTTTTAGGGCGATAAGTATCAATCACCTTTTCCGACACGAATATAGCTTCCTTTTCAAGCATACGGCTCACGGTAGCCTCCACATTGCGAAAGCCGGTGGAACGCGTAATCTCACCAAGCTGCACACGGTCGCGGCACGAAACCAGGTCGTAAATCACCCTTTCGCGCTCATTTAATTCACACTCATCGGTCTCCTCGAAATCGGGGTTCACGCTCACCCACGTCTCGCTCTCTATTTTCAACCCCGATGGAACGGCAGCCTTGTAAACATCGCCCACAGGACACAGGTAATATTCCGAAATCCATTCCCACAGCTTCAATTGCGGATGGCGCAACAACGGGGTATCGTCGAGCAGCGACATCAATTCCTTCACTTCATACCCTTCGGGCGGCGTGTTGTGAATCATGCGCACAATAGCCGTATAATACTTCTTGCGACCGAATTGCACAAGCACTCTGCACCCAATTTTCACCTGTCCTTCGAGCATTGGCGGCACGGCATAGGTGTAAGTGTTATATATAGGCAACGGCAAAATCACCTCGGCATACTGTGGCATATACTTTCCCCCTTTTAAATTATTAAACCAAACAAATTTACTACATTTCCCCGTAAAATCATCGGTGCCGAAAGAATTTTACCGTATGCAGGGTGTTTCCTGAACAACACACATACCACATAAAAACAGTCACCCCCGCTACCGTTCAGGTAACAGGGGTGATTATTATTGGGTTATTAAATTACCCGATTTTTACTTCTTGATTTCGATAGTTGCTGCGCGGTCGAGGTCGGCTGAATTTTCACCATATTCGGTGAGGTTGCTGTCGGCAGTGGCAGTTTCAATGCGGTTGCGGTCAACACCGTTCTTTACAAGCAACTTAACCACATTGTCGGCACGCTGTTCGCGCAATTGCTGGTTGCGGGCAGTCGAGCCGGTGTAGCTGTCGGCCCACCCGGTTACCACATATTCGTCATCGGTATTGCTCATTGCGTTTGCAACAGCTGCAACAACCTTGGTTTGAACACCCTGTACACGAGAGCTGCCAATCGGGAAGTAGATTGTGGCAAGCGGAGCCTCCTTGACAGGTTCCGGTTCGGGAACCGGACGGTTCATGCATTCGCGCAATTGACGTTCAAGATCGGCAATCTTGGCATCAGCTGCTTTGAGGCGCTCAACCAATGCATCACCCTCGGCATCACTGTACTTGTATTCGGGGCAAACCGGAACGATAGGAGCCGACCACTTTGTCTTGTTGAACTTGTAAGCGGCACCCACCATTACCGAACCATACAGGTTGATTTGGCGAGTGAAATCCATGAAATTGGCTTGGTCGCCATCAAGTCTCAAGTCGAGCAAGATGTCAACATGGTCGGAAACCCTAAACGAGTTAAGCAAGCCGACACGCATACCAATCGACATGGTATAATACTTCCATTTGGCACTGTTGCCATCCATTTGACGTGTCATTTGGGCATGAGCTGCAACACCACCATAGAGCGAAGCATTGTAAACACGGTTGGGCTTATATCCGCACCACCAATTTGTAAGGTTCAAATATACATCGGCAGCAGGACCTATCGACCATTGACGGTTAACCGAATAGATACCCACTGCGCCATCGGCTGGATTTTCAGGGTCGATACCGGCACCATCGATAGTGGCGCCTTTCATCTTGCGGAAATCGGCACTGAATCTCACTCCGATAAGCGGAGAGAACCATTTGCCTACGCCAATGTTGAACGAAGGCATTATGCGCTTGCCGAGGCCCAGTTCTCCATCATAAGAACTTGCCAATCCGCCAATACCAATCTCACCGGTTATAAACCAATTATCTTTAAAGCGGTTGAAAGTATAACCTTGCGAAGGATCCTCAACGTAGGTTACTTCTTGCGCCTTAACATCCGCACCCATAATCACGGTGCAGAGCAATGCAAGTAATAAAATCTTTTTCATAGACTTACGTTTTTTTAATTGCGTTAATATTCATACTTTAAAAAGAAACTGTCTAGATATCCTCCTAACGTGCCAAATGATTTTCATTTAAACAGCATCTAAATTATTTAGCAAAATAACAATAAATTTATAAGTCGTACAAATTTTTTCACGGTAAAAAAGCGATACGCTACCACAAAAAAACCGGAAATTTCATTTCCGGTTTATAATGTTATCCAATGCCGTTATGGCCTTGTGTGCCGTCTGGTCGGCACGGCACGGCACCACGGTTGCATATCCGCGTTGCAGCCAGTAAAGGTCGTGCTTGTCGCTTTCCGGTTCCGACGGTACATACTTTCCGGTAAGCCAGTAATATTTATATCCGTGCGGGTCGGTGCGACATTCATATTCCTCGGTCCACCTGCCGGGCGCGGCAGCCACGGCCTTCAAGCCGGCGACGCTATCACACTTGGGAATATTTACGTTGTAGCACACGTCAACCGGCAAGCTGCCGGCAAGCGCAAGTTCCAACATTTGCCGCACTACAGGTTCACACGCCGAAAAATCGGGTGCCGCGGTATAGTCGCCATATGAAAAGCCTATACTCGGCACGCCAAGGAACGACCCTTCAAACACCACTCCCATCGTGCCGGAATATATGGCACTGTTGCCCGAATTATACCCGTGATTAATTCCCGACAGCACAATGTCGGGACGGCGCGGCATAAGGTTGCTTACGGCGAGCTTTATGCAATCGGTGGGAGTTCCGTTCACATGATAGGCAATCAATCCCGGTTCATCACCGAAAAGCCTGGCTCGTAACGGAGTATCAACAGTGAGTGCCGACGATTTACCCGACTGGTGAGCCGACGGCGCGGCAACAAACACATCGCCATACTCACGAGCTATGTCAATCAAAAATTTCAAGCCGCCGGCTTGATACCCGTCATCGTTACCGACGAATATCAACGGGCGCCGAGATGATATATCTTCCATAAATCCATGTAATTATTTCACCGGAATAAGCAACGTCTGCCCTGCACGGATCCTGCTCCCACGTATCCCGTTGGCACGACGAATATCGGCCACGGTAACACCGCGATACTTCATGGCTATTTCCGAAAGGGTTTCGCCCGATTTCACTTTATGCCTGCGCGTGGCTTGTTTCTTGGTGCTTTTTGTCTTGGTACTTGTTGTCTTTTCACCTTGTGCCACATCTTTAACCCTCACGCGCTGATTGGTGGTGATTTTCAGCAACTGGCCGCGCTGTATGCCATCACCGCGCAATCCGTTGGCCCGCTTGATACTGCTCACCGTGACGCCATATTTGCGTGCTATCACCGAGAGCGACTCGCCACGACGCACCTTGTGATACTTTGTAACCGCTTTGCGCTCATAGCTGCCACCCTGATTTTCATCATAGCTTGCAGGAGTCACCACCGTGCGCAAGGCATACTTATTGCTGTCGTAAGCAAGAATGCTGTCTTCGCTCATTATATAGCTGTACACCTGCTGCGAAGGCAATATCAACTTATATGGGTGAACATTCCCCGGAATTATATCTTTGCGATATTGCGGATTAAGCACACGTATCTCCTCGACCGGCATATTAAGCACGGCCGAAATTTGATTGAAATGAACACGGCGGTCGATGCTTATGGTATCGGTAATAAGCGGCTTTTTAGCAAGCCCCGGACTTATATTATGGCACTTGAAATAGGTCATGACGTAATTGGCTGCAATAAATGCAGGAACATAACCGCGAGTCTCGCGTGGCAAGTAATAATATATCTCCCAATAATCTTTCTTGCCCGAATCGCCACTGTCGGCACCGGCGCGGCGCAAAGCCTTGTTCACATTGCCGGGCCCGCAATTATATGCGGCAATGGCAAGCGACCAGTCGCCATATATCCCATAAAGTTCCTTCAAGTAGCGGGCTGCCATCTCCGACGAGCGGTAAGGGTCGCGGCGTTCATCGATAAGTGTGTTCACTTCAAGTCCAAGCCCCTTGGCCGTTCCTATCATAAATTGCCACAACCCGGTGGCACCTGCACGCGACACAGCCACGGGATTAAGTGCCGACTCTATCACCGGCAGGTATTTAAGTTCGAGCGGCATACCTTCTTTTTCAAGTGCTTGCTCAAATATAGGCATATAATACATACTCATTCCGAGCATTGTTTCCACTAAATCCCTGCGGCGCGTGATATACATTTCTATATAACTGCGCACAATGGGATTGTAAACCATCTCGATTTCGGTGGGCAACGCCTTCAAGCGTTCGATGAACACTTCATCGGATGTATTGTCAGACACCACATCATCAACCTCGGTGTCGAGTGCCGTATAGTTGCGAATATACCAGTTCTCGCGCATAGCCCGCGTATCGGTCTCGAAACTTTCGGGATACACTATGGCCGTGTCTGAAATCGTCTCTTTTATAGTCAATATGGTAGGCGCGGGAGCAGCCCAAGCAGCCATAGCTGCACCCACGGCGATAAGCGATGTCAATATTGCCTTTTGCATCATATATATTATTTTTATAGTTGTGTTTCTTACAAATTATCCGCCCGTGCGCCGCCTCAGAAATCTATTATCAGCGAACCGCCAAGTGCCGGCCACCGGCTCATTGGACTATTGTCAAGCAGTGTCGGCCTGAAGTGCATCGACATCGACAAGTCGGGTTCTACATTGAAATTGGCGAGCGACGCGTCAACATAAGCGTCAATTATACATATTACATAAAGCCCCACCATTAATATTATACACAAGTCGCGGTATCGGCGATAATAATTACGCCTCGACTGCAACGTGCGTTCAAGCCAATCCATGTCAAGGTCGGCCTCGGTGACAGTAGATGGGTAAAAATCCATGTAACTGTGAGTGTCGGGGTTGCTGTCGGTAATATCGCGGTAAGCCTGCGCATAATCTTGGAGCATTTGGTTATTCCACGATGTAGCATATGCCAATCCGGCATATCCGCCGACAATTATCGGCAATTTCCAGTAACGGCGATTATAAATCTGCCCAAGCCCCGGGAACAACACCGACAGCCACACGGCCCTCGTAGGGTCGGGATTGAACTCTCGCACTTTCCCGTATGTTATGCGGTCGATGGAATCCTGCCTTATCGAGTCGTTCCTGTACTTGATACGCTCGGCAAGCAATGCGGCAGCCACGCTGTCTGCTTGCGCCAATTCCACTGTATCGGCCATGAAGTCGGCTATGCTGATGCTGTCGGTCATTACCGCTTCCCCTCCCTCGTCGAGAATCACACGCACACGGTCGCCCGGCAACCGGGCCGAAACATTCTGCGGCACAACGGGCAACGAATCAACAGGCACCGAGTCGGCGGGCAATACGGCTGTCATTTGCGAAAGCAACCGTGCATCGGCAAAAGCTTGTAAAGGTGTGACAAACACACAGCACAACACTACTGCGATGCACTTGCACAATATTTCCCTTGACCTGAAATCGAATTTCACTTTCTACAGTTTCTGGATTTGCTGCTTGCAAATTTACTGCAAATTTTGCAAATCTTCATTCTTTAATCGGTCAAAGATGCTAATTAATCTTTCAAGTTCCTCTTCGTTTTGAAACGGGAATGTGATTTTGCCCTTACCCGCGGCATCACAAGTAAACTTGACGGGAGTGTGGAATGTGGATGATAAGTGATTTTTCAGTATGTCGTAATCCCTTGTTGCCAGGCGTTTATTCACAGGCTGCGCATCATCGCCGGCCGAATCGGCTTTCTCGTTATACTGCTTGGCCAAAGCCTCTACCTGGCGCACCGACAAACCTTTTTTTAGCGTTTCGTTATAAAGTTTTAACTGCAATGCGGGCTTCTCGACGGCAAGCAACGCCCTTGCGTGCCCCATATCAATGAGCTTGTCGCGCAACCCCAATTGCACCTCGGCAGGCAATTTCAGCAGGCGCAGGAAATTGGCTATGGTAGCCCGCTTCTTGCCTATTCGCTCACTGAGCCGTTCTTGCGTAAGGCTGTATTGGTCAATCAGTTTCTTGAACGTCAAGGCTATTTCTATGGCATTCAGGTCCTCCCGCTGAATATTTTCGATAAGAGCCATCTCGGTCATTTCCGAGTCGTTGGCCGTGCGCACATAAGCCGGCACCGTTGCCAGCCCGGCCATCTTGGCCGCACGGAAACGGCGTTCACCCGATATTATCTGGTAATTGTCGCCGCCGATACTGCGCAACGTGAGCGGCTGTATTATCCCAAGTTCGCGTATCGAAGCCGCAAGCTCTTCGAGCGACTCCTCGTCGAATGAGCTGCGCGGCTGTTCGGGGTTTGGCGATATTTGGTCAATGGGGATTTCGTTGATGGCCGACGAGCCGCTCGTCTGTATGTCGTCCATGGAAATCAGCGAGTCGAGCCCGCGCCCCAGTGCAGAACGTTTTAATGACATATATAATATGAAGATTTTTTGGTAAAGTGTTTATGCCGACTGGCGCGTGTGCGGCTTGGAAATAAGCTCCTGGGCTAGTTGCAAATGGCTAGTTGCGCCACGGCTCTCCGAATCATACAATATCGCCGGCAACCCGTGGCTCGGAGCCTCGCTCAGCCTGATGTTGCGTGGTATCACGGTATTAAACACCATGTCACCGAAATGGCTTTTCAGTTCCTCGTATATTTGGTTGGCAAGACGCAGGCGCGCGTCATACATAGTAAGCAGAAAGCCCTCGATGGCAAGCGACGGGTTGAGCTTCGACTTGATTATGCGGATGGTATTAAGCAACTTGCTTATACCCTCAAGAGCAAAATACTCGGCCTGCACAGGAATTATCACCGAGTCGGCCGCAGTCAGGGCATTGACTGTGATAAGCCCCAGCGAAGGGCTACAGTCTATAAGTATGTAATCATAATCATTCTTTATCGGTGCCAGCATATTGCGCATCACCCTCTCGCGGTTTGGCTTGTTGATAAGTTCAAGTTCCGCACCCACCAGGTCGATACGCGACCCCACCAGGTCAAGGTTGTCTATGCAAGTCTTAACCTGAGTACCGCTGATTGGATAATCGTCAACAAGGCATTCATATATGGAAGAAGTCATCGACTTCGGGTCAATGCCCAACCCCGAGGTTGCATTTGCCTGCGGGTCGGCATCAATAATCAGCACTTTCTTGCCCTGCACGGCAAGCGACGAGGCAAGGTTGATGGCCGTAGTGGTCTTCCCCACACCCCCCTTTTGATTGGCTATTGAAATAATTTTACCCATGTCAAAAATCTTTTTCTCGATGCAAAGGAATTACATTTCGAGCATATTTCCTTGTAATTCAGTTGAAAAATTGCAAAATTGTTGATAAGTGGCACTTTTTGTTAATAACTACCCCCGGCCGACTCACTTATCAACACTTGTCAACAATCGGTTTTTCGTACCGCGAAAATTTCATTTTAAAAATAAAAAAACGTATATTTGTAATCATCATAGCCGATGGCGGCCCGGTTCCGGTACCTGCCCCATCGGCACATACACCATATAAACAGCTGTATTATGGCAAACGACCAAGAAAGAAAAAAGGCTTCACGCAAAAAGAAAGAGCTGGAAAGTCAAGTGATTGACTTTTTCAACCGAGAAGAAAACATACCCTATAACTACAAACAGGTATCGGCGGCAATAGGTGCCGAAACTCCCAAGCAACGCGCCCTTGTGGTGGAAGTTCTCGAAGAACTCGCATTGACAGGAATGCTCGTCGAGGTAAATCCGGGGCGTTTCAAGGCCAAGTCACGCAGCAATGTGGCAACAGGCACTTTCGTGCGACGCAGCAACGGAAAAAACAGCGTAATACTCGACCAGGAAGGCGAGGCGATATTCGTGGCCGAACGCAACTCGATGCACGCGCTCAACGGAGACCGTGTCCAAGTGCACATCTCGGCACAACGCCGTGGCTTCGAACCCGAGGCGAGGGTGATAGAAATCATCGAGAAGAAAGATCAGGTATTCATAGGTACACTGCAAGTGGAAAAATACTTCGCACACCTCATCACCGACAGCAAATTCCTTGCCACCGACATACTGATACCACTTGACAAACTCAAAGGCGGCAAACAGGGCGACAAGGTTGTGGCGCGAATAATCGACTGGCCCGACGATGCCAACAGCCCCGTGGGTGAAATCGTGGACGTGCTGGGGAAAGCCGGTGAAAACAATGCCGAAATACACGCCATACTCGCCGAATTCGGGCTGCCGTACCGCTATCCCGAGGAGGTGGAAAAAGCCGCCGACGCGATAGACGCCACCATCACCCCCGAAATAATCGCGGCACGCAAGGATATGCGCGATGTGGTGACATTTACCATCGACCCCAAAGACGCGAAAGACTTTGACGACGCACTGTCGTTGCGAAAGTTGCCCAACGGCAATTGGCAGGTGGGCATACACATAGCCGACGTGTCGCACTATGTGACTCCCGGATCCATCATCGACCGCGAGGCATATAACCGCGCCACATCGGTATATCTTGTGGACCGTACCGTACCAATGCTGCCCGAGCGGTTATGCAACGAAATTTGCTCGCTGCGCCCCGACGAGGAGAAGCTCACTTACTCGTGCATAGTGGAACTTGACGACGACGCCAATGTATTGAACACCGAAATCTGCCACACGGTGATACGCAGCAACCGCCGCTTCACATATGAAGAAGCACAAGACGTGATCGAAACCGGAAAGGGCGACTATGCCGACGAGATACTCACACTCGACCGCCTTGCCAAGATACTGCGCAGCCGCCGTTACGAAAACGGAGCGGTCAACTTCGACCGCTTCGAGGTGCGCTTCGACATCGACGAGCAGGGGAAACCCATCGATGTGTATTTCAAAGTATCGAAAGACGCCAACAAGCTTATCGAGGAATTCATGCTGCTTGCCAACCGCAAAGTTGCCGAGAGTATAGGCAAAGTTCCGACAGGGAAAAAGGCAAAAACATTCGTATATCGAGTACACGACAAACCAATGGAAGAAAAACTCGACAATTTCGCCGAGATTGTGCGCTCATTCGGACGTAAAATCAAGACTTCGGGAAATGCCGCCGACATAAACAAGTCGCTCAACAAGTTGCTTAACGACATAAAGGGCGCACCCGAGGAGAATATGCTCTCCACGCTCGCCATACGCTCAATGGCAAAAGCCGTGTATTCCACCGTCAACATAGGCCACTACGGGCTGGCATTCGACTATTACACCCACTTTACATCGCCCATACGCCGGTACCCCGACGTAATGGTACACCGCCTGCTCGACCGCTACAAAGCCGGCGGCCGCAGCGCAAGCGTTGACAAGGTGGAAGAGCAATGCAAGCATTCAAGCGAAATGGAACAACTCGCCGCACAGGCCGAGCGATCGTCGATTAAATACAAGCAGGTTGAATTCATGGGCGAACGCCTCGGCAAGGTTTACCAAGGCACTATCTCGGGCGTGACCGAATGGGGGTTATACGTGGAAATCGACGAGAACAAGTGTGAAGGCCTGGTGCCTATACGCGACCTCGAAGACGATTATTATGAATTTGACGAGAAAAACTACTGCCTCATAGGCCGCCGCCAAAAAAGGCGTTATCGCCTTGGCGACCCAGTGACAGTGCAAATAGCACGTGCCGACCTCGTGAAAAAGCAGCTCGACATGGCTCTCATTGACGAAAAGCACCCCGTCGGCACACACCATATCGACTCGGCACCCATAACAGTTTCCACCTCGTCGCGCCGCAAAGAATCGCGCCGTGAAAAAATGCGCGAGAACTTCGAGAGCGGCAGTGCCAAGCGCATATCCAAGCGCAGCGGAGGGAAGAAAAAAGAATCGAAAAAGCGGTCGAAACGCCATTAATAATAATTTTATTTAAAGATTTTTTTCTTTAATCTTGGCAGTAACGGCGAAATACAATAATTTTGCAATAAATTATGCATTCCGCAATGTGCAACAGCACTGAAAATCAAACATTATAATAACATAAATCAAATTTATTAACACTTAATTCAGAACTACTATGTGGTTAACAAATTCGTCCGTAGGCCGGAAAATGGTGATGGGTATCACCGGACTTTTCCTCGTCCTATTCGTAACCTTCCATGTGCTGATGAATGCCGTGGCACTGTTCTCTCCCGAAGGGTACAATGCCGTGTGCGAGTTCCTCGGTGCTAACTGGTATGCGATCCTCGGCACACTTGTGCTTGCTGCCGGTTTCGTAATTCACATCATCTATTCGTTTTGGCTCACACTGCAAAACCGCCGTGCCCGCGGCAACGACGCTTACGAGGTGAGCAAGCGTCCGGCTACCGTGGAATGGGCATCGCAGAACATGCTCGTGCTCGGCATCATCGTAGTGTGCTTCTTGATTGTCCACTTCGTGCAATTCTGGGCCAAGATGCAATTACCCGAACTCCTCGGCGAGCATCTTGAATTCACCGGCATGGGATATGTTTACACCGCATTCGGCCAAGTATGGACGCTGCCTGTTTACATCATCGGCTTCATAGCCTTGTGGTTCCACATGACCCACGGTTTCTGGAGCGCATTCCAGTCGATAGGTGCCAACAACGACGTGTGGTTGTCGCGCTGGAAAGCCACTGCCAAGGTTTGGGCAACTGTAGTATGCCTGCTCTTTGCCGTCGAAGCCATTTGGTTCACAATCGAAGCTCAGGACAAGAGCAATATGGACAAGTATGGCATTAACACCGAAGCTGTAGTGGAAAACGCAGTGAGCGATGCCATCGAAGCTATGGGTATCACAATCACCGATGTTGAGTAATAAACCTCTCACTTTAAAACTTCAATACTGAAATGGAAGATATTAAGAAAGATAAAAATACTGCCGCTCAGCCGGTTCTCGATTCCAAGATTCCCGAAGGCCCGATAGCGGAAAAATGGACCAACTACAAGGCCCACCAAAAGCTCGTAAACCCGGCCAACAAACGCCGTCTCGACATCATTGTCGTGGGTACCGGCCTTGCAGGTGCTTCGGCTGCCTCATCGCTTGCCGAAATGGGCTTCAATGTGCTTAACTTCTGCATACAAGACTCTCCGCGCCGTGCACACTCAATCGCAGCACAGGGCGGTATCAATGCTGCAAAGAACTACCAAAACGACGGTGACTCGATATATCGCCTTTTCTACGATACAGTAAAAGGTGGCGACTATCGCGCACGCGAAGCCAACGTTTATCGTCTTGCCGAAGTTTCCAACAATATCATCGACCAATGCGTGGCTCAAGGCGTACCATTCGCCCGTGAATACGGCGGCACCCTGGCCAACCGTTCATTCGGCGGCGCACAAGTGTCACGTACATTCTACGCAAAAGGCCAGACGGGGCAACAATTGCTGCTTGGCGCATACTCGTCGCTCAACCGCCAGATACAAATGGGCAAGGTAAAGAGCTACAACCGCTATGAAATGCACGATGTGGTAATCATCGACGGCCGTGCTCGCGGTATCATCGCCCGCAACCTTGTTACCGGCAAGCTCGAACGCTTTGCCGCACACGCTGTGGTTATCGCTACCGGCGGCTACGGCAACACCTATTTCCTTTCAACCAACGCAATGGCCTGCAACTGCAGCGCAGCAATGGCCTGCTACCGCAAGGGCGCATTCTTTGCCAACCCGGCTTTCGTGCAAATCCACCCAACTTGTATCCCCGTACACGGCGACAAGCAGTCGAAACTTACACTTATGTCTGAATCGTTGCGTAACGACGGCCGTATCTGGGTTCCAAAGAAACTCGAAGATGCCAAGGCTCTGCAAGAAGGCCGCAAGAAAGGCAGCGACATCCCCGAAGAAGACCGCGACTACTACCTCGAACGCCGTTACCCGGCATTCGGTAACCTCGTACCGCGCGACGTAGCTTCTCGTGCAGCCAAGGAACGTTGCGACAAAGGTTACGGAGTTAACAATACAGGCCTTGCCGTGTTCCTCGACTTCTCCGAAAGTATCGAACGCCTTGGGATTGATGTTGTGCGTCAACGCTACGGCAACCTGTTTGACATGTATGAAGAAATCACCGATGTCAACCCGGGCGAATTGGCTCGCACAATTGGCGGTAAGGATTATTACAACCCCATGATGATATACCCGGCCATCCACTACACAATGGGCGGCATTTGGGTTGACTACGAATTGCAAACCACAGTGAAAGGCTTGTTCGCAATAGGCGAATGCAACTTCTCGGATCACGGTGCAAACCGCCTTGGCGCATCGGCACTCATGCAAGGTCTTGCCGACGGTTACTTCGTGTTGCCTTACACAATCCAAAATTACTTATCTGACCAAATCACTGTTCCTCACTTCAAGACCGACACTCCCGAATTCGACAAGGCTGAAAAAGAAGTACAAGCACGCCTCGACCACTTGATGAACATCAAGGGCAAGCGTTCGGTTGACTCAATCCACAAGGAGCTTGGCCACATCATGTGGGAATATGTGGGCATGGGCCGCACCAAGGAAGGCTTGGAAAAGGCTTTGAAACTGCTCAAGGACCTGCGCAAGGAATTCGAGACCAACCTCTTCATCCCCGGCTCTAAAGAGGGCATGAACATAGAACTCGACAAGGCATTCCGCCTCAACGACTTCATTACCATGGGCGAACTTATCGCTTACGATGCACTTAACCGCAACGAAAGCTGCGGCGGACACTTCCGCGAAGAATACCAGACGCCCGAAGGCGAGGCTCAACGCGACGACGAAAACTACTTCTACGTTTCTTGCTGGAAATACAACGGCAGCGACGAAGTGGCTCCCACGCTCATCAAAGAGCCGTTGCACTACGAAGCCATTAAGGTTCAAACTCGTAACTACAAGTCTTAATCTATTTAACACAGTATCTTAACAATGGAATCAAATATAAGTTTCACCCTCAAAGTTTGGCGTCAAGCCGGCCCGAAGGAAAAAGGTGGGTTCAAAAACTATGAAATGAAAGATATCCCTACCGATACTTCGTTCCTTGAAATGCTTGACATCCTTAATGAGCAGTTGATTGAAAAAGGCGAAGAGCCTATCGTATTCGACCATGACTGCCGCGAAGGCATTTGCGGTATGTGCTCGCTTTACATCAACGGACACCCACACGGCCCTGCTACCGGGGCAACCACCTGCCAGCTATATATGCGTCGTTTCCACGATGGCGAAACCATCACAGTGGAACCGTGGCGCTCGGCAGCATTCCCGGTAATCAAGGACCTTATGGTTGACCGCAACGCTTTCGACAAAATTCAACAAGCCGGCGGATACGTATCGTTTAACTGCGGCGGCGCACAAGATGCCAATGCCGTGCTCATTCCCAAAACTGCCGCCGACGAGGCTATGGACTCGGCAACCTGCATCGGTTGCGGAGCCTGCGTGGCAGCCTGCAAGAACGGTTCGGCAATGCTTTTCGTTTCGGCCAAGGTGAGCCAGTTCGCACTTCTTCCCCAAGGACGTGCCGAGGCTGCACGCCGCGTAAAAGCAATGGTAAGCAAGATGGACGAACTCGGATTCGGCAACTGCACCAACACCGGTGCCTGCGCAGCCGAATGCCCCAAGAACATCAAGCTGAGCAACATTGCCCGCATGAACCGCGAATACCTTTGCGCAAAAATCAAAGACTGATTTTTAATTAATCGGGAATACCCACCGGGGTGTGCTTCTTTATGTGGCACACCCCGGTGCTTTTTTAAGAGCATGCCTGAATTCCCGAAATGCGCCTACTTTCTGCACGCGACATCGACATTTTCAGCCGATAGCTACACAGCAATGCATAATGGGGGAACGGCACAAAATAAGGCCGAGGCTGCTGGGCAGTCTCGACCTTGCGCATTGAATTATGAATAGGGGTTTTACTGTGTGATGCGTTACTTGTGGTCGTGCTCTTCGGCTTCGCGTTGCTCCCCGGTGTCGATTTTGTTTTTACGGTGTTTCAGCACTTCGGCATCGATATAGAACACGGTTTCTTCCGAAAGGTTGTTGATGTGGTCGCCTGCACGTTCCAACTTGCGGAACACACCGGCCACTTCAAGGCACAACTTAATGCTTTCGGGATGTTTCTGCGCATACTTGGCAAGCACATCGAGTGCGTCACGGTTAAGCACGTCGAGTGCATCATCATCTTCAAATACCGACTTGGCCATACCTATGTCCCTGCGTTGCAAGGCATCGTAGGTGGTGCGAAGCATCTTCAACACGGCATCGAATGTTTCTTGCAACTTCAGTTCCTGGAACAATTGTTTTTGTTCTTCCTTAAGTTCGGTGCGCACCACAAGGCGGGCAATACTGTCGGCATAATCGCCAATGCGTTCAAGGTTGTTATTGATTTTGAGCATGGCAAGCGAAAAACGCAAGTCAACGGCAACCGGATTGTAAAGGGCTATAAAGTCTTCTATATCGCTGTCGATTTTCAACTCAAAAGCATTAACACGGCGTTCACGGGCCACCACCTTGTCAACAAGGCCGTAATCTACATTAAGCACAGCTTTGCAAGCATCGCTCAATTGCTGGTAAACGAGTTTCCACATATCGTTTACCTCGTCTTTTATGGCTTGGAGTTCGTTTTCTACAAATTTTACCATATCGTTCTTGAGATAAAATGATTAAGGATTTATGATAATGATTAACCGAAGCGACCCGTGATATAATTTTGGGTAGCCTCTTTGGCCGGATGGGTGAATATCTTCTTGGTATCATCGTATTCCACCATTTCGCCAAGGTAAAAGAATGCCGTTTTGTTGCTCACACGCGCAGCCTGTTGCATACTGTGTGTAACGATGATGACAGTTGTTTGTTCGCTCAACTCGCATATCAGTTCCTCGATTTTGGCAGTAGAGATGGGGTCGAGTGCCGATGCCGGTTCGTCCATAAGCAGCACCGACGGTTCCACGGCCATTGCACGAGCTATGCACAAGCGTTGCTGCTGTCCGCCCGAAAGCGCATAGGCCGATTCCTTGAGCTTGTCTTTGACCTCGTTCCACAGAGCCGCACCTTTAAGAGCCGTTTCCACGCGGTTGGCAATAAAATCCTTGTCTTTTATACCATTGACACGCAAACCGTAAGCCACGTTCTCGAAAATACTCTTCGGGAACGGGTTGGGACGCTGGAACACCATACCAACATTTTTACGCAGTGTGTCGATGTCGATCGACTTGTCATATATGTTTTGCCCGTCGATAAGTATCTCGCCTGTAAGGCGTGTACCGGGAATAAGGTCGTTCATGCGGTTAAACAGCCTCAAGAAAGTGGATTTTCCGCATCCCGACGGACCGATGAAAGCCACCACTTGGTTGTTTGGGATGGTAATGTTGATACCTTTCAGGGCGTGGAAATCGCCGTAGTAAAAGTCAACGTTTTTAGCTTCAATCTTGTTCATATATTATCAGTCTTACTTATTTCGATTTCAATTTGTTTTCAAAATGCTTGCGTATGCCGTTGGCAAGCAGGTTCATCACAAGCACTATCATGATAAGCACGAATGCCGTACCATAGGCTATGGGCAACTGCGCCTCGATGTCGGTTCCACTGGTGGCAACAACATACAAGTGATACGGCAAAGCCATGCACTGGTCGAAGATGCTCTCGGGAAGACGCGGCAAAAAGTAAGCGGCACAGGTGAAAAGGATAGGAGCCGTTTCACCCGACACACGTCCGAGCGACAAAATGAGACCTGTGATGACACGCGGCATGGCCATCGGCAGCAGTACGTGCCAAATAGTCTGTGCCTTGGTGGCTCCAAGTGCGAGGCTGCCTTCGCGGTAGCTGTTGGGAATATCCTTGAATGCCTCTTCGGTTGTGCGTATCACAATGGGCAATGCAAGCAATCCCAGTGTGAGCGAACCGGCAAGAATACTGTCGCCGAAACCAAGGTAATTTACAAAAAATGCCATACCGAACAAGCCGAACACTATCGACGGAATGCCGGCAAGGTTGTTGGTCATGGTGCGAATAAATGCCACCAACTTGCCTTGCGGTGCATATTCGTTCATATAAATACCACTCATCACACCCACAGGAAAGGCAAATACCGCACTACCTACCATGAGCCAAAAAGTACCGACGATGGCAGGCCATATGCCACCCTTGGTCATGCCGTCGGTGGGTGCCTGCGTGATGAAATCCCAGTTGATAACGCCTATCCCCTTGATTATGATGAAACCAAGAATGAGGAACAAGATGACGGCGACACTGTAACTGAGTATGCGGAATATACCGAAAGCCACGCTTTGCAAGCCGCGCTTGCGGCGATTGTATGCTTGATTAGTTTCTATTGCCATTGGAATTATCTTTTAAGACGGTTGCGAGCCGAAACCACTTCGACGCAAGAATTGATGAACAACGTAATAAAGAACAGTATCACACCGAGCAGGAACAGCGACTGGTAGTGCGCTCCCCCGGCGGGTGCTTCGCCCAGTTCGGCAGCAATTGTGGCCGGAATTGTGCGTAACGGTTCGAGAATGCTAGTGGGAATAACCGCCGCATTTCCGGTAACCATGAGCACGGCCATCGTCTCGCCTATGGCTCGGCCTATGCCAAGAACCACGCCCGAAGTTATGCCCGAGATGGAATAAGGAACAACCACCTTGTATATCGTCTGCCACTTCGAGGCACCGAGTGCAAGGCTTGCCTCGCGCATGGTGCGCGGACAGTTGCGCATTGCATCTTCGGCAACGGTGATGATGGTGGGCAATGCCATGATTGCAAGCACTATGCTGCCGGCAAGACCCGATTCGCCCACAGGCAGGTTGAAAGTGCGTTGCAGCAACGGCACAATCACTGCCAGGCCGAAAAAGCCGTAAACCACCGACGGGATACCGTTGAGCAATTCGATAATGGGTTTCAATATCTTGCTTACACGCGGATTGGCCACTTCGGCAAGGAATATTGAAACCGCAAGTCCGAAAGGTAATGCAAACAAAATTGCGAAAAAGCTCACCCA
Source organism: uncultured Bacteroidales bacterium (assembly GCA_949289215.1). GTDB lineage: Bacteria > Bacteroidota > Bacteroidia > Bacteroidales > Muribaculaceae > Avimuribaculum. The sequence goes on from CASENC010000047.1 coordinate 23,034, forward strand.
AATGGTACCGCTTATGAGCGGCAGGATACCGAAGATGGGCGAAGGCGTGGCCGTTGGGAACCATTCGACGCCAAGCAATACATCACTTACCGGAATGGTATTATCGTCGATGTAATTAATCTCGGTGCGGCCATCCACAAGGCTTTCGGGCACGAAAGCTATCATTCCGGGATCGCCCGATACTTGTTCCACGATTTTGTCGCCTGCAAACTGGTATTCGTCGCCAAGCTCGGCCTCGGTATAAATTTTGTCAAGATCCTCAAGACGGAACACTTTGATGGGCACATCACCGCCGCCCACCTCTTTCCAATTGGTGATTTCCTCATCAAAAATATCTTTAATCTCAAGTGCGCTCAAATCTTTAACATCGTTTTGCTTGTTGAGCGCGAGCACATATCCCTCTTCCACTATCGGTTGGCTGAACAAGCCTACAGCCTCGGCAAAGAGGAACGCAATAATCAGCACTATCACAATGCTGGTAACAAAGCCGCTGACGGTGAAAATCCGTTTGGCTATTATGTCAATCCATTTTTTCATAATCTGTGTATGCTGGATGGGTTATCGTGGAATAAAACCTAATTTAAGTGTTTCGGCTTGGCCTTCTTCCGACTCGATATATTGGATGAAAGGCATCACTGCGGCCTCGTTGGCCTTGTCGTAATAATAATACAGCGGACGCACCACGGGGTATTCCTTCGCCACCGCACTTTCCACCGACGGATACACATAATTCTTACCTCCGTCGTATGACACCGCCAGTGCCTTAATCATCGGGTTGAGGTATGCAAGCCCTACGTAACCTATTGCACCGCGCGTTTGGCTTACCGACTGTATAATCGCGCCTGTTGCCGGCATCGAAAGCACTCCGCTCATGTAATTCTTATTATGCAACACGCTTTCTTTGAAAAACTCGTAAGTTCCCGACGATGTCTCGCGCGAATAAACTATTATTTTTGCATCTTCGCCGCCCACTTCTTTCCAATTGGTGATTTTCCCGCGGAAAATCCCTTCAAGCTGTTCGCGAGTGAGCTGTTTCACCGGATTGCCGGGATTTACTATAACTGCAAGGGCATCGTATGCAACCACCACTTCGCATGGTTCATGTTTCGATTGCTTGAGTTTCATTTTTTCACTGAACTTAATTCGGCGCGAAGCCATGGCAATGTCGGTGGTTCCGTCGAGCAAAGCCGAAATTCCCACACCGCTGCCGCCGCCGGTGACGGTGATAGTGGCTTCAGGATGCTTGTTCATGTAAATTTCCGATAAAGTTTGGGTGAGTGGTAGCACTGTGTCGCTTCCCTTGATGCGCTGCGCATGAGTGGCGCAATGCAGGCTGCATAACAAAGCAACTAACAAGGTGGTTGTCTTATTCATTGATCTATCTGTTGTTTACTCTTAAATATCGCAGTGCAAAGTTACGGTAAGCAATTCGCTCCAATATAACAACCGTGTAACAAGTGAAAAACAATGCCGTAAAATTTTCCACAGTCCTCATCCAAGTGGGGATGTCTCCCGTTTTATATTCGTTTTCACAATTTGATTTTGTAATTTTGCACCTGAATTCTTTGGGGAAGCAGGAAAATTATCGTGAAACCGGCAAACGACAACGACGAGGCTGCGCCACAAGTGGTGGGTGACCTCAACTGGGACGGACTTCACCGCCCGCATATCTATTATGCAATGGCTGCAACATTCTGCGGCCTTTTCCTTTCGGTCATCGACGGCACCATCTGTAACGTGGCGTTGCCTGAAATTGCAGCCCAACTTAATATCCCATCGTCCGACTCCATTTGGGTGGTAAATGCATTCCAGCTCGTAATCATGATGCTGCTGTTGCCATTCTCGTCGCTTGGCGAACTATGGGGCTACAAGCAAGTTTACCTTCGCGGCATAGTAGTGTTCACGCTCGGCTCGCTGTTCTGCGCCTTGTCGTTCAACCTGCCCATGCTTGTCATATCACGGGTGTTTCAAGGATTGGGAGCTGCAATGATAATGAGCGTGAACACATCATTGATAAAACTCATCTACCCTAAACGCCACCTTGGCGAAGGCGTAGGACTTAACGCCACTGTCGTCGCCATAGCCTCGGTCACAGGGCCATCGCTGTCGGCTGCCATACTTGCCTTCGCCCCATGGCCGTGGTTGTTTGCCATAAACATACCTGTCGGTATTGTCACATTCTTCATGGCTCGCCGCTACTTGCCAAGCAATCCCGTGCGTGTCATCGGGCGACACTTCAACCGGCGCGATGCATTGCTCAATGCTACCACTTTCGGGTTGTTTATCGGTTGCGTGGAAGCCTATTCACACGATGTATCACCGCAATTGGTGGCGGCAGGGGTAATACTGATGCTCTTCATCGGATTCATATACGTACGCTCGCAACTTGGCCGACGCTACCCCATGCTCCCGTTCGACCTTCTCAAAATCCCCATCTTCACCACATCGGTGGCAACAAGCATACTTTCGTTCACGGCACAAATGTTGGGAATGGTGGCAATGCCTTTCCTGCTTGTCAACACATTCGGTTACGATGCAGTGGGCACAGGCCTGCTCATGACATCATGGCCGCTCGTCATCGTGTTTGTGGCCCCCATGGCCGGTTGGCTCATCAGCAAGGTGCATCCGGGGCTGCTCGGCGGCATAGGATTGACGATAATGAGCATCGGCTGCTTCTCGCTTGCATTCGTCTCTCCCGATGAAAGCCATTTCGGGCTTGTATGGCGGCTCATGCTGTGCGGGGCCGGCTTCGGAATGTTCCAATCACCCAACAATCACCTGCTGCTAAGCTCGGCACCGCCGCAACGCGCCGGCAGCGCAAGCGGAATGCTCGCCACGGCACGCCTCACCGGGCAAACAACCGGTGCCGCCCTCGTGGCCATGATGTTCCACCTGTTTGGCGACACGGCACCCCACAACGCGATGCTCCTTGCCGGCTGCCTCACCCTGTGCGGCACCATCTGCTCCCTTACCCGCCTGAAAGAACGCCTCCCCGGCAAATAATATTGAATAACATATCGTTTATTCCAATTTATTCCGTATCTTTGAATATTGACTTGAGGCTCAAAGCGGGCAGTTCAGGGCAAAAAACTCTCAATACACTTTCATCATGAAAAATGAAATGCAAAAACTCGGGTATCCGGCCAACGGACTGGAACCGATAATCAGTGCCGAAACCATCGAATACCACTATGGCAAGCACTTGCAAACTTATGTGACAAACCTGGCGAACCTAACCAAAGGAACAGAGTATGAACAGCGCGAAGTGGAAGACATAGTTGCCGCTGCACCCGACGGCGGTATATACAACAATGCCGGACAAGTGCTTAACCACACCCTTTATTTCACACAATTCACCGCAGCCGGACAAGGTAAAGCCCCTGAAGGCCGCCTTGCAGAACTTATAAACCGCGACTTCGGCAGCCTTGACGAACTGAAGCGGCAGATGGAAGACGCGGCAATAAGCCTGTTCGGCTCAGGATGGGCTTGGCTGTCACTGTCTCCCGACGGCAAATTGGTTATAACCCAAGAAAGCAACGCAGGGAACCCGTTACGGCAAGGAAACAAGCCGCTGCTATGCATCGATGTGTGGGAACACGCCTACTACATCGACTATCGCAACCGCCGCGCCGACCATGTGAAAAGCTTGTGGCAAATAATCGACTGGCAGGTTGTTGCAGGCCGCCTGTAACAGGGGGGGAAAGAAATACTCTCAAAATGCATTTTGTCGTTGGGGTGTATCAAATTGCAAATTCAATGGGGGCGGCAAAGCCGTCCAATCTGCGGAAACCGATGTGTGAGGTGAAACCGAACCATCGGAACAGGATAATCACATAAAAGTCGGCCTCAAAGAGGTCGAATGTATTACAGTTTAATGCGTTCGACCTCTTTGAGGCCGACTTTGTTAATGCATGGTCTTACCGGAGGCTTTGCCGCCCCCTTGAATTTGGCACACCCTCTTTGATGTGTTGCACGGCACGACATTCTTGGGTATATTTGCATTCCTCATGTAAATAAACGATATGTTATGCAGGATAAACCGTCGAAGAATGGCAATGCGATGAAAATTCGCCCCATATATGTGATAATTCCGGTGCTGATAGGCATCGGCGCAGTGGTTTGGTTGTTTTGGGGCGAATTTGGCAACTTCAATTGGAATGCCGCCAATTTCACATCCGGGGCAATCGCATGGCTACTGCTTGCAGTCATGGCCGTCGCCGCCCGTGAAATGGGATATATGTGGCGATACCGGCGTCTCACCGACGGCGACTTGTCGTGGTTGCAATCGTTCAAGGTGTGTATGTTGTGTGAATTTACTTCTGCCATCACCCCGACGGCCGTCGGCGGCAGCAGCATGGCAATGATATTCATGAACCGCGAGGGCATCAACTTGGGCCGCGGCACGGCACTGATGATAATCACACTTTTCCTCGACGAATTGTTTTTCGTAATTTCATGCCCTATAATTGTTGCATTCACACCGTTCTACAGCCTATTCGGCACATTCGATGTGGATTTTTCCATCGGACTTAAATGGGTATTTTGGGGTGTATATGCCCTTATTGCCGCATGGACCGCATTGCTATTCGTAGGCATCATTGCCCGCCCCCAAGGGTTAAAACGATTGCTCGTCGTCATGTTCTCGTTGCCATTGCTGCGGCGATGGAAACGCAAAGCGGCACGAATGGCCGTCAACTTGGCTGCCGCATCGGTCGAAGCACGTTCCAAATCAATGAAATGGTGGCTCGAAGCCTTTGCCGCCACTGCATTTTCATGGATAGCCCGATACGTCATGGTCGGATTCCTGTTCCTTGCATTCGTTCCCGGCTGTGACCAGTGGCTCGTGTTTGCACGCCAAGGGGTAATTTGGCTGCTATTGCTTGTATGCCCCACACCCGGAGGCAGCGGCGTGAGCGAATGGCTATTCAGCGAATACTATGCCGACATGGTGGCGTCGGCACAAGCAGCCCTTGTGATAGCCCTTGCATGGCGCATACTCAGCTATTACATCTACCTCGTCATAGGCCTTGCCGTAATACCTTCGTGGCTGAAACCGGCTAAAAAGCAATAACCATCTTGCGCTCGACTTGCACTATCTTTTGATAACATAGGCCGCGCCTCGGCAATGCAAAAAAATCAACTTGCTGATTTTTTGACATTGCGCTCGACTTGCACTATCTTTGCAAACAAAACAGCCAATTTTGTAACAATGAGTAAGAATCTGCATAACAACGCCGTGCTGCTGATGCACTGCCCCGACCAACCGGGCATACTTGCCATACTTACCGAATTTATCAACACCAACGGCGGTAACATTCTTTATCTTGACCAATATGTCGATCGCGTCAACGGCATTTTCTATATGCGTGTGGAATGGGATTTAGACAAGTTCATTATCCCGAAAGAGAAGATCAACGATTATATTTACACGTTGTACGCACAACGATACAATATGGAATACAGCCTTGCTTTCACCGACCGGCCGCAACGCATGGCCTTGTTTGTATCGAAAATGTCGCACTGCTTGTATGACATCCTTGCCCGATACACAGCCGGAGACTGGGATGTGGAAATTCCGCTTATCATAAGCAACCACCCCGACCTTGAAATGGTGGGCAAGCAATTCGAAATACCGTATTTTACAATTCCCGTGAACCGCGACAACAAGGCCGAGATGGAAGCTCGTGAGTTTCAATTGCTCGACGAGTATGGCATAGATTTCATAGTGCTTGCACGGTATATGCAAGTGTTGTCGGAAGATTTCATCAACCGCTATCCCAATCGCATAATCAATATACATCATTCGTTCCTGCCCGCTTTCGTCGGAGCGAAACCATACCATGCAGCATATGAGCGCGGTGTGAAGTTGATAGGTGCCACAAGCCACTATGTGACTACCGAACTTGATGCCGGTCCAATCATAGAACAAGATATCGTGCGCATTACGCACAAAGATACCGTTGCCGACCTTATCCATAAGGGACGCGACCTCGAAAAAATAGTATTGTCACGTGCAGTCGAGAAGCATATACAGCGCAAAATCTTGTCGTTCAGGAATAAAACCATAGTTTTCAGCTAATGGCCGCAATTGACGAAACCGTAATCATAAAATACAATGCAGGCAATGTGTTCTCGGTGGTATGCGCCTTGCAGCGCATAGGTGTCGAAGCCGTTGTGACCGATGATGTGGAACGCATTCGTCGTGCCCGCAGGGTGATTTTCCCTGGTGTGGGCGAAGCATCATCGGCAATGGCTTATTTGCGAGAGCACAGGCTCGATGCTGTTATCAAGTCGTTGCAATGTCCTGTGCTGGGCATATGCATAGGTATGCAACTGCTTTGTTCGCACTCGCAGGAAGGCGACACCGAGTGCCTCGGTATATTCGACGTGCCGGTGCTTCGTTTCGACAATTCAGCCTGCCCCGACATGAAAATTCCGCAAATGGGATGGAATACCATTTCCTTGCCGCAAGGCAGCTTTATTCCCCACGAATGTGACGGGCGGTATGTTTATTACGTGCACAGTTATTATGCCCCTTTGTGCGACCATACTGCGGCTGTAACCGATTACATAACTCCTTACAGTGCGGCATTGCAAAAGGATAATTTCCATGCCACGCAATTCCACCCTGAAAAGAGTGGAGACATGGGCGAAATCATATTGAAAAAATTCATTGAATTATGACAACCATTATCCCGGCAATCGACATAATAGGCGGCAAGTGTGTGAGGCTCACACAGGGCGACTACAGCCGCAGCCGTGAATACGGCGAACCGCTTGACATGGCTATGGCTTTTGAAGATGCCGGATGCCGTCGGTTGCACCTGGTCGATCTCGATGGCGCAAAGGCAAGCCACATCATCAACTATCGTGTGCTTGAAAGCATTGCCACACACACCGGCCTTGTGATAGACTTCGGCGGCGGCGTGAAAAGCGACGAAGACTTGCATATCGCATTCGACAGCGGAGCTGCAATGGTCACCGGCGGCAGCATTGCCGTAAAGCAGCCCGATGTGATGCTGCGATGGCTTGCCACGCATGGCAGCGATCGCATAATACTTGGTGCCGATGCCCGCGACGGCAAAATAGCCACCAACGGTTGGCATGAGAGCAGCGACCGCGACGTTATCGATTTTATTGAGGATTATGTTGGCAAAGGCATAACACAAACCATTTGCACCGACATTGCTTGCGACGGTACTTTGCAAGGCCCGTCGGTGGAATTGTATCGCAAGATACTTGAACGTTGCCCCGGCTTGCAACTTATTGCAAGCGGAGGCATTGGCTCGATGGCCGACTTGGAAAAGCTTGGTGACGCAGGCATAACGCAGGCGATAGCAGGCAAGGCAATATATGAAGGAAAAATTACATTGAAAGAAATAGAACAACTTAACTTGCAAAATTGACGGCACAATGCTTGCAAAACGCATAATACCATGCCTCGACGTGAAAGACGGCATGACGGTGAAAGGTGTAAACTTCGTTAACCTGCGTTCGGCAGGCGACCCGGTGGAACTCGGCCGCCGCTATAGCGAGGAGGGTGCCGACGAACTGGTTTACCTTGACATCACAGCCTCGGTCGAAGGGCGTAAGACGTTTATCGATCTTGTGCGGCGAGTGGCCGAAACGGTGAGCATACCGTTCACCGTGGGCGGAGGAATAGGATCTGTGGCCGACGTTGACACGTTGCTTGGTAATGGTGCCGACAAGGTGTCGGTCAACAGTGCCGCCATCAGGCGACCTGAACTCATCGACGAGATTGCCGGCAGTTTTGGCAACCAAGTATGTGTAGTTGCCATCGATGCACGGTTCACCGACGGGCAGTGGGTGTGCTACCTGAAAGGCGGCCGGGAACGAACCGACCGTACTTTGCTCGAATGGGCACATGAAGCACAAGAGCGTGGAGCCGGCGAAATACTTTTCACCAGCATGGACCATGACGGCACTCGCAACGGCTACGCCTGCGATGCACTTGCCGAGTTGCACAATCGGCTGCAAATTCCCGTCATAGCTTCGGGCGGCTGTGGCACAATGGGCCACATAGCCGATGCTTTCACCATCGGGAAAGCCGATGCCGCACTTGCCGCCAGCGTCTTCCACTTCGGCGAAATTCGCATTCCCCCCCTCAAGCAATACCTCGGCACCCGCGGCCTCCCAGTGAGGATATAACACAACTCAATATAAATCTTAATCTAAATTACAAATGAAAAACGAAATTAAATTTTACCATGCTTATGATGAAAAAGGAAATATCATCAACATCTATGATGTAACAAAAGATAACCGAGCAAAAAAGTACTATTGCATAGGTTGTAATAATGAAATGTGTGCAGTATTAGGCTCTGTTAGAAAACACCATTTTAGACACAAGGGAGAATGTTGCAGTTATGAAAGCTACCTTCATAAACTTAGCAAAAAATTACTCAAAGAAAAATTTAACAGTCAAAAGCAATTTATCATTAAATATATCATTCAATATTTATGTGAAAGAGCTGTAAACTGCAAAATAGAACAATTATGCTCTACAAAATGTAATCGCACTGAACAACATGAATTAGATTTAAAAGAAAAATATGATCTATGCGAGGAAGAAAAAACTTATAATGGATTTAGGGCTGATTTAATGTTATCAAATAGCAAGGATTCAAACAAAATTCCTCTTTTCATAGAAATCTCAGTAACACATGATTGTGAACAAAGTAAATTAGAATCCGGCATTCCTATCATAGAAATAAAAATAACCGATGAAGAAGTGTTACAAGATATAATGGAAAACCCATTTCTTACTGATATTGGGAACGACATTGTTCGTTTCTACAATTTAAAAAAAGTCACCCCAATAATACCCTTAGATCGTATTTGGATATCAAAAGATAATGATGATGTATTGCGTGCTTATATAGTAAGAAACGGGCAAGATGGTTTAAATTGTCATAATGTAGAAAACAACCATCGACAAGATTCCATTTATGAAATTGCTGTTCCTTCAAATATACGAATCAGAGATACAGAACTTGACACTTACTTATTCGGTTTAGAAAAAGCTGTTGATAGTGGTTTGAACCTAAAGTATTGTGATTTATGTATCCATTATAAATATTGTATATTGAAGAATATTACAATCATTGATAACCAAACAGGGCAAAAAGCAATTAGAGACCTATATGTTTCTCAAATTCAAAATCTTGACAAAAACACATTGGCATCAGGTTGCAGTAAATATTTCAAAAATATATATTACATTCGAACTATATTAAATAAATTAACTAAAGTGCCCTACTGGGAATGGAAAAAGGGAAATGACTAACCACATACAAGTATAACTTAACAAAGAATGTTACACTGCCGGGAGGCTCATGCCGTTAAGTTTGCGGTAGAGGTCGAGGGCATACACATCGGTCATACCGCTTATGTGGTCTATGACAGCTTGTATCTTTTCAAACAGCGTGGGGGCCTGTACGTCATATTGTTGCGGGAACTTACTGAGTAGCAGTTGCGAATAAGTGCGTTCGGGATAAAGCACGGCTTCGGTGAGCTTACGCAACAATTCGGTAATAATTTGGTGCCCGGCAAGGTCAATGTCAACCACATCGCTCGCACGGTATATCTTGGCATATGCCGTTTCGCTACAATTACAATAAGCCCGGCGTGTACGTTCCGAAAGGTGGTCGATAAGGCATCCTTCAAATTCTCCGCGCAATATTTCCTCTTCATGCTCGACAAAGATATCGCAACACTCGTTGACAAGAACTCCTATGATGCACGAACGCAAGTAAACAATTTTCTCGTTCTTGTCGGCCACGTGCGACATCACGCTCTCGATGTGTGCTTTGCGTTCATCGTCAAAGAAGCCGAGCAGCAGCTGTATCACATCTCCGGTGTTCAGTATCTTCAATTTATGGGCATCTTCTATGTCCATTATCTGATAACAGATATCATCGGCCGCCTCCATCAGGTAAACCAGTGGGTGGCGGCAATAGCGTTCTTCTTCTATTTTTATAAGTCCCACTTCACCGGCCACACGTTCAAACAGTTCCTGCTCGGTGGTGAAAAAACCGAATTTCCCCTTTTCTCCGCACTTCGACGATGAAAACGGGTATTTCACTATAGATGCAAGCATCGAATATGTCATTGCAAAGCCTCCCGGCCTGCGCCCCTTAAACTGGTGCACAAGCAACCTGAACGAATTGGCATTGCCTTCAAAATGTATCAGGTCGTCCCACTGCCGCGTTGTGAGATGTTCCTTGAACTTCAGCCCGTCGCCTTCACTGAAAAACGCCCCAATTGATTTCTCGCCCGAATGTCCGAACGGCGGATTGCCGAGGTCATGCGCAAGACACGCCGCAGCCACTATCTCCTCGATGTTGTGGAATTTCTTTACCCATGGTTCACCGGCATACTTTTGCCTGAGTCGCCGTGCTACCTCACTTGCCAACGACTTGCCCACGCTCGATACTTCAAGGCTGTGCGTCAACCGGTTGTGCACAAATATGCTTCCCGGCAGCGGGAACACCTGCGTCTTGTTCTGCAACCGACGGAAAGGCGATGAAAATATAAGCCTGTCATAATCACGCTGGAAGTCGCTGCGTATCGTTTCGCGGTTGTCGTTGTAATGCTCAAGCCCGAGCCGCTTGCCGCATATCAGGCGATTCCAGTCCATTTTATGACGGTTGCCATCACTTGTCATATACATTGCCATAAGTGATTTTTGCATGCTTTACAGGCGTGATTTCTTTGCGCTTGAAAAGTTCGCTTACTGTGACAAGCGTGTAACCCTGTTTTTTCAATTCGGGAATGATGGTTTTCAACGCCTCGGCGGTGGCATCGTTACCCTCGAAATCGTGCAAGAGCACAATGTCGCCGTCTTTCACCCGGGCAAGCACATCACGGCTGCGATCGGCAGCAGTCACCGCCGGCTCCCAGTCTTTAACGTCGAAACCGCCTATAAACGTCAAGTCGATAGTTTCATACATCAAGTCGCTTGTGTCCAAGTACGGAGCACGGAAAAATTGCGGCATCCTGCCCGATACCTGCCTTATCACATGGGAAGTGAAATTAGCCTCCATGCGTATCTTGTCGGCCGTCATGCCGCTCATGTGCGAGTGCGACCGAGAGTGGTTTTCAAGTTCGCAGCCCTGTGCCACGGCACGCTTCATCACCTCGCGCGTGGAAGCATCTATATTTTTGCCGCACAAGAAAAACGTTGCCACGGCATCGTTTTCCTTCAATACGTCAAGCACTTTCACGGTAGTAGAAACATTGGGACCGTCGTCAAAAGTCAATGCAACCAGTTTCTCCCCGTCGGCAGCCCATACCGACAAGGCACACATTGCCACGGCCAACATCATCAATAATTTTTTCATAACAGTAACGATTTGATTATCTTGTTGCGAATATACAAAAAAAATTCGTCAACTTAGCACTCAAGGCCGATGAAATAGACACCGTATGCTCGTGGAACAATCCGGCTGCAAATTCTCGGCCTGCACCAGAAATTCCGAATAATCCCAACATTCGGTTCATCAGTTCCCTAATTGCGCCGTGAAATTTTCCATTGTGACGATATTTGAGTAACTTCGCATTGCCAAAAAATATCGCTACAATGGAAAAAATCACTGTGAACATAATAAACAACTCGGCCAACCCGCTACCGGCCTACGAGACTTCGGGGAGTGCCGGAATGGATTTGCGTGCATCGCTCGACCAACCTATGGTGCTTGAACCACTGCAACGTGCAATGGTTCCAACGGGGATACACATAGCCCTGCCCGAAGGGTATGAGTGCCAAATACGCCCTCGCAGCGGACTGGCCGCCAAGCACGGCATTACAGTACTCAACTCTCCCGGCACAATCGATGCCGACTATCGTGGCGAGATAAAGGTGATACTTGTAAACCTGTCGAACGAACCATTCACCATAAACCCGGGCGAACGTGTGTGCCAAATGGTGATTTCGCGTTACAGCCGTGCCGAATGGATTCAAGTGGAAACCCTCGACGAGACCGAACGCGGCAGCGGCGGCTTCGGGCATACCGGCGTGAAATAATACTACATTTTGCCAATCATGCAAATAACAAAAGTCTCTCCCGGCGAATACAAACGCCAACTGCCCATGGTGCCGCACGTGTTCAATTCGGTGGAATTTTCCGAACTGAACCGCGACAAAGCCACGGCTCTGCACTATTTGATATTTTCCGACACCAAAGTAAGGTTCGGCATAATACTCGGCGAGAAAGCCGACGGGTTGCACAGCCCGTTCTCGGCACCTTTCGGCGGATTTTCCACCCTGCGGCAACAACGGCTCACATATATGGATGAAGCCGTGGACCTACTAAAAACATATGCCGGCCGACGAACGGTGCATATAACCCTGCCTCCACTTGTTTACGGCTCATCACAATTGTCGAAGTGGGTAAATGTGTTACAGCGGCACGGAACCATGCAATGTTGCGACCTGAACTACCATTTCGAGCTATCGATGTTTCCGCAATATGCAAATATCATAGAGCGTAACGCCCGGAACAAACTGCATCAAGCGATGCAGGAAGAACTTACGCTTATTCCCGATTGTGACATTGAGCGCGCCTATGGCGTGATAAAAGCCAATCGCGATGAACACGGATATCCGTTACGTATGTCGCCACAGGCCGTAAAAGACACTGCCGGAATACTAAAAGCCGATTTTTTCACAATGACACACGACGGCTGCGACATTGCAGCCGCACAAGTGTTCCATGTTGCCGAAGGCATGGCACAGGTTATCTATTGGGGAGACTTGAAACAATACTCCAAATTGCGCACCATGAACCGCCTTGCCCACGACATTTTCGCCCACTACCACAACCGTGGACTGAAAATCCTCGACATAGGCCCCTCGACCGAAAACGGCACCCCCAATCACGGCTTGTGTGAATTCAAGGAGAGTATAGGCTGCTCGGTTTCACCAAAATTCCAATTCACATTATGACACAACGTCACGCACTTATACATTTTTAATAAAAAATTAAAAGCCACTTCCTGAAAAAGTATTTAATTTGCACCTATCGAACAATAGGTTATCAAACAAAAAAACTGCAATCACCGGTGAAAAAATTTATTTTCGGCATAATAGCACTGCTTGCAATGACGGCAATTTTGCCGTCTGTTGACTCCGACGCATCCAACAAAAAGAATATTCCGAGCGATACCGACCGTCGCAAAGCCGGATATATGTTCCTCGAAGCCTTACGGCAACGTGAAAACGACAGCATCGACGCTTTCTTCGAGTTGTTACGACAAGCCTACCGACTTGAACCTGACAACGATGTAATAGCCTATTACCTGGGGTTCTGCTATGTTACAATGGATAATTCCAACCGGGATATCGCCGAAGAAGGCTACCGGCTGATGAAAAAGCACTTCGATGCCGTGCCGACCGACTATGACGAAGCCCTTGTATATGCCAATGTGGCAAGCCGACTGGGCCATAACGAAGAGGCCATAATTGCACTCGACACACTCGTGAAGCTGTTCCCCGACAAGCTTGATGCCCGCGTGATGCTTGCCGATGCATATGCCCGCAGCCGGCACTTCCGTAAAGCAATCGCCACCTATGATTCGCTTGAATCGACCGAAGGCAAATCCCTGCCGTTGTCGTTGCGGAAAATCAATTTCTATATGGCTCTGAACGACACCGCAGGCACCATTGGAGAAGGACGGAATCTTTACCAGTCGGCTCCCGACAACGCCACTTACAACCTGCTGTTGGGCAACATTTTCATGCAAGTGGGCAAGCAAGACAGTGCCCTGCACTATATCGACCGTGCACAACAGCTCGACCCCGAAAATGGCATGACATACCTGAGCAAAGCCCAAATATACTACAACGACGGCGACTCGGCCAACTATGACAAACAGATTTACCAAGCCCTGATAAGCAAAGACCTTGATGTGGTGAACAAAGTGGAAGTACTCACCGACTACATCAAGCAACTGCTTGCCGAGCGTGACTCGTCGCAACGCATCGACAACCTGTTCAAGGTGCTTATAACACAGCATCCACATGAAAGTGAAATACACAAGCTATATAGCCGATACTATGCAACGTTACACGATTATAAGAAGGCCGCCGAGCAAATGGAATATGTCACCGACATCGACCCATCGAATGCCGAAAATTGGAACTTGCTGATAATGTTCGACCTTATCGCCGAAGATTACCCAAAAGCTCTCAAAGCCGCCCAAAAAGCCCTCGAATACAACCCCGACAGCATAGAACTCTATCAAAACGTCGCCCCCGCATATTTCCAAATGAAGGAATATGACAAAGCACTCGACACTTACCGCAAGGCCCTGCAAATAGCCGACTCCACCGACTATATGCTGCGCTCAAGCCTGATGTGCGGCATGGCCGACGCATATAGCGAACTTAACGATACCTCACGAGCATATGGGTGCTATGAAGAGGCTTTACAACTGTTTCCCGATAACGACCTTGCACTGAATAATTTCGCATACTTCCTTGCCGTGAGAAACATGGAACTCGACCGTGCCGAGCAACTTAGTGCCAAAGCCGTGATGATAAGCCCTGAAAGCCCCACCGTGCTCGACACATACGCTTGGGTGTTTTTCCGTAAAAAAGAATACTCGCTGGCTCTTGCATACATAGAAAAGGCCATAAAAAATTGCAAGGAAGACAATGCCGAGATACTTGAACACTACGGCGACATTCTATTCATGAACGGCCAATTCGAGAAAGCTGTGGAAAACTGGGAAAAAGCTCTTGCTTTAGACCCGGAATCGGATATACTGAAGCGTAAAGTGGAATATAAGACCTATTTCAACGAATAACGCCTGCATGACAATCCGCTTGGACGACATATTGCTTATATTGCTGTCGATGATGCTATTTGCCACATCGTGCCGCACCACAGGCGACGGTTACAAGGCCGTAGCACTCAAAATCGACAACCGCGACACAGGGCTACGATTAAAATCCATCACCGACGGCTACCGGCAATGGCAGACATTCACGGCAAAAGGACGCTTTTCAATTACCGGCAGCGAAGAAATGTCGGCATCGATGCAAATGCGCATGACGTGCGACCGATACATTTATATTTCACTGCGTGGCGGCATGGGCATAGAAGGGGGCAAAATATTCATCACACCCGACAGCTTGTATATAATCGACAAAATCAACAAATGCTACGTTGCCGATGAAATTTCCACATTCACCGCAGGCATACCTATCACACTTGGTTCGTTGCAGCAGTTGTTGCTATGCCGCACTTTCGGTTCACCCGATGCCCTGCCGGCCGATGCCGACGGACGTTTCTCGGCAACAACAGGTGCAGGCGATGGTGCCGAATACCGGTTTAACTTCAACCGCCACAACCTGCTCGACCTGGCATCGGCAACAAGCAACGACGAGCTGGCCTCGTGCAACGTGGGCTATTCAGGCTACATCGATACACGCCAAGGAGGGATATTAGCTACATCGATAGCAATAATATCGCAAATGCAAGGCTTGCAAATAACCATGCAAGCCGAATATTCACCGGAAAGCATCACATGGAACAGGCCGCTCGACGACCGGCTTTCGATACCGGCAAGTTACCGACGGGCCGATACACGGATATTGCTACAACAACTCGGGAACGAACTTTAATTCACACTACTGAAAATGAAACAATGGCTTACAACCATACCAATAATCTTCTTCATTGCCATCGCATCAACTGCAATGGCACAATCATCAATGACTGATGTGCGGCAGCAAAAAAAGGAGAAACAAGAGGAAATAAAACGCACTTCTTCAAAAATCGATAATAATAAAAAAGAGATAACACGACAACTGAACTCATTGCGCTCAATCGAAGCCGACATTACTTCACAACAAGCTCTCATCAAAAGCCTCAACGCTCAACTCGACAGTATCAACAGGCAAGTGAACATTGTCAACGACTCGATTGCCGCAATCAACGGGAAACTCTCCACACTTCGCAGCTCATATGCCTCGGCTGTGAGAAAAATGCACTCACACTCGTCGTCGTTCGACCGGCTCATGTTCATTTTCTCTTCAGGCTCGTTCCATGAGGCATACCGGCGCATGAGGTACCTGAAGCAGTTCCAAAAATGGCGTAAACGCAATGCCGAAAGAATCGAAGAGCAACTGCAACTGCTTGAAACCGAAAAACAAAGCTTGAACGAACTAAAAAAGCAGAAAACAACAAACCTCACAGCCCAACAGCGGGCAAAACTCGACCTTGAAGGGCAAAAGAAGAAACAAAACAACACAATAGCACAACTGCGCAAACAAGACAAACAATTGCGGGCGACACTGGCCGAACAACAACGGCAAGCCGATGCCCTTGACCGCGAACTCGACCGACTGATTGCCGAGGAGCAACGCCGACAGGCCGAGGAAGAAGCCCGCCGGGCAGCAGAAGAACGTGCCCGGGCAGAAGCAGCGGCAAAGAAGCCCGAAACAGAAAAGTCCGAAAAAGTTCCACAAAAAGACAAGGAACCTCAACCTGTTAGAGACAAAGGGACTGAAAAACCAGAACCTGCCGACATCGTAGGCAAGGCGCCCGACAATATGCCAAAACCGGAACGCACATTCAGCGGCTCATTTGAAAGCAACAAGGGCCGACTGCTTTTCCCTGTAACGGGCAAATATAAAATCATAGGCACCTTCGGACAACACCGACATCCCGACCTGAAATATGTGAAAGTAAACAATAACGGTATCGACATCGAGGCCCAAGCCGGAGCATCGGCCAGGGCGATTTTCGACGGCAAGGTCTCGGCCGTGTTCCCGCAAGACGGTTACCACACTGTGGTAATGGTGCGGCATGGAAAATACCTGTCGATATACGTCAACCTTAGTGAAATATACGTGCGCAAGGGCGATTCGCTCAAGGCCGGACAGGCCATAGGCAAAATATATTCCGACCCCGACGACGGAGGCCGCACCATTCTGCACTTTGAGGTGCGCAAAGAACGTGAAAAACTCGACCCCCAACAATGGGTGAAGTAAACCATGGCACAAGGCAGGAACGCAATATCGAGACAGATAATCAAGGCTATGAGCGTCTTTGGGGGCGTACAAGCCTTGACTATATTGTGTTCCATTGTACGCACCAAGCTCGTAGCCGTGTGGATTGGTCCGGTAGGTATCGGGTTGTTTGGCATTTACAACTCGGCTATCGACATGATCAACAATATTGCAAACATGGGCATACGCAGCAGCAGCGTACGCGACATATCCATTGAGGTGGAACGAGGCAACCGCCAACGCATAGCCGAAATCATTTGTGTAGTGCGGCGTTGGACGTGGGCCTTGAGTGCAGCCGCTGCCCTGCTCATGCTTGCCACTGCGCCATTATTAAGCAAGTGGACTTTTGGCGACGACAACCATTCGCTGGGTTTCATTATGCTGTCGGTAGCTGTAATGCTCACCGCACTGGTCAATTGTGAACAATCTATTTTACAGGGTACACGCCGGCTGCGCCGATTGGCTCAAGTGGGCGTATGCAGTGCGGCCGTGGGGCTTGCCGTTTCTGTGCCGCTGTTCTACTTTTTGCGCGACGACAGCATCGTATTGTCGATAATCGCCTATTCGGCGGCAGCGGCATTCTTCGCATGGAAATTCCGTAACAAGGATTTTTCAAGCACACAGGTAACACTTTCCTACAAGGAAACAGCCACACGCGGTGCCGGATTTGTAAGGCTTGGTTTCTTCATGACGCTCGGGTCATTCCTGGCAATGCTCAGTTCCTACATTTTCATAGCCTACCTCAATCATGAGGCAGGCACCGCCACCGTAGGGCATTATCAAGCCGGATATACCCTTATACACCGTTACGCGGCACTCATCTTCACTGCCATCGGTACCGAATACTATCCGCGACTTGCCGCAGTGTGCCACAGCAAGTTGCGCACCGGGCTTTTTGCAAGCCAGGAAATCAATATAGTTCTCACTGTGCTTGTAGCCATCATATCGCTGTTTATCCTGTTCAGGCAATTAGTAGTGAATATACTATATTCAAGCGATTTCAATGTTATCATTCCGTTCATCACCTATGCAAGCCTCGGCATAGTGTTCCAAGCCATATCGCAATGCATGGCCTATGTGATAATCGCCAAGGGTAAAGGGAAAACATATATTGTCACCGAAAGCACCAGCACCATAATCGGCCTCGCACTCAATATCCTGTTTTTCAATATAGCCGGATTAGACGGCCTAGGATGGGCTTACGCCGTGTGGTATATCGCTTATACGATAATTGTAGGTATTGTTTATTTCAATCAGTTCAAGTTCACTCTGCACCGCTCCACCATATTCATGGCATCGTATGCCACCATCATGGCATTGGCGGCAATAGCAACCATGAACCTCGGCCTATGGCCGCTTACGGCAGTCGTAGCCATAATCGCCGTGGCTGTGTGCTTCACCTCGCTACGCCGTAAATTTCGGTGACTATATTACCAGAACTTGTTTTGAGCCTTGTTGTATTGGAATCCTACACTGCCCAACTTGTCTTCAAGCCAATGACGGTCGATTTGCATATCGCTGCACATCTCGTCGAGCGACCCGTAACAATCACGCAATTTCATATTCACAAAACTCAATAGCATCATCACATCACTTGGTAATTCGGTCATAATCTTAATCCTTTAAAAATTCGCCGCAAAAATACCATTTTCCACACATTTTTCCAAAACAAAATACTACCTGCACTACCGAGTTCTACCAGACGGTAACATCCACATTATTATTCACGTTGATATTAATGTCCGACGACTCATCTTCGGTTCTAACCATCTTCACATAAAATGTCGCACGGTATAGTGAATTGAATTTGTCGTTAACGTCCTCCGACCGTTCGTTTGAATTTCCCAATTTATCTTCGGCAGTTATTTCTATATAATTATCGCCCAGGTTAAGCGGAAGGTAGCAATTAAACGTATAAGGACTTTTTTTATTCACCAAGTTTACCTTATGCTTGGCATCTTTATATGCAAATGTTACCGATTTGACACCTTTTTCAAATGCTATCGTAAATCCTGCCACATTTCCACGAAATTCATTTCCTGTGACAGTTATGTTTTCTGTAATATCCACATTGGGAACTCCTGTTATGTTAAATCCCGATAACTTGTAATCATTATATGTAGTATCCCCAAACAATTTGCTACCTACACTTTTTCCCGAAGCTTCTAATCCTGCACGATTGTTGGCAATTCTATTATTTCCCAATAAAGCATCTGCATACCTTCCTGCCGAATTCGTTTCATGATAACTCTCGTTCTTTGTAGATATATACGGAGGCTTGTTATCAATGCACACCACCCCCACCGGCAATATCTGCCTATTCCATTTCTTGTCGATACCTATCAGAAACATAGTCAACAAGCCACCCTTGCCTTTTGACCTGTAACAAGGGAAAGTCGCGCCCGATGTCGGTGATGCTCCTGCAAAATTATCGGAAACGGCATCGCGGATAAAACTTTCCAAATCATTATCGTTATCGGTTGCGAATAAATAGTAATAATCGGCAACCATATTAGTATTTATTCTATACCTGATTTCTGAAAAATCTTTTATCGTAGGTATCGATGAGAAATCTTCAGGGCGATAATTATTCGTCTTTTTATATGATAAATCCTTATATATGTCATACATTAATTCAATGTCGCTATCTTCCAGGAAATTACCCGTATCATACAGCCATCTTCTAATATCTTCGATTTTAGGCGCAATGCTGCCCTCTTTGACCAAAAGCCCGGCTTTACCGCTTGTCAACCTTGCATAAAGACCCTCTTCTTTAGGCTTTGGAGAATAATTGTATTCAAAATCGACTTTTGTTTTATTGTCAATTGTCACCGTTAATGGCAATTTAGTATTACGAGTAAAGTTATAAGCCAATTCTTCACGTCGTGCACTGCAACGAATTATGCTGTCAACGTCGAGATAGGCCTTTTTACCGATGAAACTGTAAGACTCCGACAGCCCGGCACTTGCATCATTAGATATTATATCAACACGGTGTGATATAGAATCGTTTGACCTGATTTCTATAATATTGCCGTTGATTTTATATGTTACAGTATCTTCTTCCTGAACATCCACAGCCTGTGCCTTTTGTGAATTATTGCAAGCGACACATAAAAGAGCCGGCAATACCATTGCAATTATTTTTTTACTGTACATATTTGCCTCCCGATAATTCTTGAGTTTGTTTGTTCTTCTTGGATTTCCGGCTTGACGCAGGATAACCATACTGCCCTTGATAGTTTTCCTCCAATACCTTTTTCTTAAAAACCCGGAGCTTTGTAAGTAGATTTTTACATATTAATTTCGATGCATGAAAGCTATATTCCTCAACAATATCCTTTTTCCCCTTATACGAGATTTCCAAACCCGATGCGGAATAAATACGCATGATGCTTTCATCCTGTCCGCCCAGGAATCCTCGTCCGAACTCAAAACGGGCATCTTTAACAGGGATTGATATTGTCACTGTTCCTTGCTTAAATTCATTACCCTGATTAAACTCGGTTGCTCTCACATCTTTGTGTGAGATGATAATATTGGGATACTTGTATTTTATTGTCAAACCGGTTGTCCTCGTCCATTCGCTGTTATGATAAACCTGTTCGCTTTTAATATCATATTGCTTGAAATCTTTCAATATCGACTCAAAAACGTCTTTTGATGATTGCCCTTGATAATGAGCGTCTTCGTTCAAAGTGCGAAGCCACGGAGTGCTGTTGTAAACATTCCCTTGAAGTTCATGCGATATTGAAACAAATTTTTGCGCACTCTCCTGATCAGAGAAAAGAATTTGAAACCCGTATAAAATTTCATGCTCTCCGAGTGCACCATCCGGTCGATACCGTTTTAAATCAAAGCCGTCTGTTCCATATTCCGAATTGGTGTAGAAATGAATTTTTCTTATATCACCTTTTTGATAATATTCACCGTCAATCTCTTGCCAGTCTCCATCTTTGATGTAATAAGGCGTATATGTATCTATAATCCACTCTTTCTCTTTGATGTATGAACCGGGATCTACCAGTTTAACATTGGCCTCAAAACTACGACCATCTATTTCCTTTATTCTGAAAGAAATAACATCATGCCATTCATTCTCGATACAAATCTTCAACTCTGTTTGCAAAACTGCATTTAGCTCATCGACCGAGCTTTGAGCTACTGCGTTCTGTACACATAAAATGGCTATGATTAACCCTAATAATCGCTCGGTGTTCATCATTTCTGTTCCGGTTTCATTAGTGTCCACTAAAAATCATAGGAGTTCTTTGAAATTATTGAAATTCAGTTTGTTACAAACAATTTTGGAGTCAACGGATTTGAATTTACTTTTGCGGTCATAATCAGACCGTTATGCATAAAGATCAGTTCGTTTTCTCTCAATTAGTCCGATTTATGGATCGCAACCATTTCAATTATCTCGTTCGTAAATATGAAGGCGACAAGTATATCAAGATCTATACCTGTTGGAATCAACTACTTACGATGATGTTTGGTCAGCTGTCCAACCGTGAGAGTCTCCGGGATCTCATCGTAGCAATGGAAGCTCATACCGGGAAGCTTTACCATCTCGGAATCGGGAAATCTGTAACGCGAAGCAATCTTAGCAAGGCTAATGAACAGCGTGACTGCCGCATCTTCGAGGAGTATGCAACATTCATGATTGCCGAGGCTCGCAAGCGTAGAATCAACAAAATCTTCGAAATTGACGGTCATGTTTACGCATTTGACTCCACTACGATTGACCTGTGCCTGTCGGTGTTTGAATGGGCTAAATTCCGCAAGCATAAAGGCGGAATAAAGCTGCATACACTCTACGATATTGAATCGGAAGTACCTGCATTTGTGCATATTACGCCTGCTAATATCCACGACTCAAAGGCGATGCCTGAGATTCCATACGAACCCGGAGCGCATTACGTATTCGACCGTGGGTATAACGATTTCGGCAACCTCTATACGATAAACCGCATAGGCGCTTTCTTCGTTGTACGAGCTAAAAACAACGTGCGGATTAAGCCTAAAACCTGGAAACGAAGATTGCCGGAGGGTGTAGTGTCTGATGTAATCGGATGCTTTACGGTTTATAAAA
>CASENC010000048.1 GCA_949289215.1 uncultured Bacteroidales bacterium
AACAGAACTTCCCGCTGAGGTATTTCTACGGAGAAAGCGCCAACGCCATAAAGATACAGGTCTGGGTGACGCTCATCGCAAACCTGCTGCTGATGGTGCTGCAGAGGCGCATCAGACGCACGTGGAGCTTCTCAGGGCTGGCCACAATGGTCAGAATCATGCTCATGTATTACGTCAACTGCTACACTTTCTTCGAGAATCCGGGAAAGGACTGGGCCGAAATGCTTGAACAGGCAAGGGAACACCCTCCGGAACCCTCACTTTTTGACTGACGGGGGGCTTGGTTTTCAAAAAAAGTATCCGCAACGCCTGTTTGTGGGCATTGCGGACATGAATTTTTTGCCTTAATGTTTTTTACCGGACACCAATAATTTTGTATTCAGATTTATTGAAAAAATCAGGTGTGACAAAATAGGAATGTTTTTGATGCTTGTTTGTCGAGATTTTATTACATTTGTAAATGAGAAAATGGTTGTGAAACATTCTTAAAATGGAATAATATGAAAATTAAGAATTTATTATGTTTGGCTTTGAGCGGGATATTGCTTATGGGTACAACAGGGTGTTCCTCGTTTACAATGAATAATACCACTAAGGGTGCATTAATAGGCACGGGTGGTGGCGCAGCACTTGGTGCCGGTGTCGGAGCATTGGCCGGAGGAGGTAAAGGAGCCGCCATCGGTGCTGTAATAGGTACAGCCATCGGTGCCACTGCAGGTACGCTAATAGGGCGCAAGATGGATAAACAGCAGCAGGAACTTGAATTGATAGAAGGTGCCGAAGTGGAAGAGGTTGTGGATCAAAATAATTTACAGGCCATAAAAGTAACATTTAATGGCGGTATTTTGTTTGCAACCAATAAAAGCGACCTTAGTGCAACGGCAAAACAATCGTTGAGCGAATTTGCCGTTTCTTTGATGAATAACCCGCAAACGGATGTTGTGATAAACGGTCATACCGACAACACGGGAACCCGTGCGGTTAATGACCGTTTGTCGAAAGAACGTGCCCAGGCTGTGGCCAATTATCTTATAGGGTCGGGAGTGTCGAGCAGTCGCTTGACAACAAACGGGTTGGCATATGATTTTCCTATTGCCGACAATTCAACAGAGGCCGGCCGTGCGCAAAATCGCCGTGTCGAAATTTATATTACGGCAAATGCGGACATGATAAATGCGGCCAATCAAGGAACATTGCAATAGAACGAGTATTATATGAAGCTACGAGAAGGCATGGAGTGCTTTTCTGCTCCATGCCTTTATTATATGGTG
Source organism: uncultured Bacteroidales bacterium (assembly GCA_949289215.1). GTDB lineage: Bacteria > Bacteroidota > Bacteroidia > Bacteroidales > Muribaculaceae > Avimuribaculum. The sequence goes on from CASENC010000048.1 coordinate 1,272, forward strand.
AAGGACTTCCGATTTTTGTTTCATTGCGCTGTATTTAGCTGTGAAATTTCGGGTCGCTCAAAATTTGTTGTAAATTTGCAGTTGCGGAAAAATGCGCACCTTGGTGTATTTTTTCTGTGATTTAATTCTTTTTTATATCATAATTGTAAGTTATGCTTGATTTTATCACATGGACAGCCAATCCCAATTTTATCGACAGTTTCGTTACCATAAGGTGGTATGGATTGGCTTTCGCGATTGGCTTTTGGGTTGGATATGAGATTATAAACCGCATATTCAGGCACGAGGGGGTGCCTGAAAAGTGGGTAGGTGCCTTACTTATATATGTGGTGCTTGGAACCATTATCGGGTCGCGGCTCGGTCATGTGTTTTTCTATGATTGGGATTATTATTCACAGCATCCCGAGGATATAATAAAAATATGGGAAGGAGGCCTTGCGAGCCATGGAGGCGCGATTGGTATTATAATAGCGGTATTGTTTTATGCACGTTATGTGACACATCGCAGTGCGCTATGGACATTTGACCGCCTGGTAATACCTATTCCGTTTGTGGGTGCGCTCATACGCTTTGGCAATTTGATGAACCATGAGATATACGGAGGCTCTACCGGCTTGCCGTGGGCTTTTCGTTTTGTGGAGAACCTGAATTCGTGGATGACCGGTGCACAACCCATTTTCAGTGAGCCTTCACATCCCACACAAATTTATGAGGCATTGGCATACTTGTTGCTTTTCGGATTGCTCATGTGGCTTTACTGGAAACGTAATGCAGAGTGCAGGCCCGGATTATTGTTTGGCATATTTTTCACATGGTTGTTTGTCGCACGTTTCTTTATCGAATATCTGAAGAATGTGCAAGAGCCTTGGGAATACGACCTTATAGAAAGTTGTGGAATGAACATGGGGCAACTGCTGAGTGTCCCGTTTATCATTATAGGTATATGGTTGATAATATATGCAATGCGTCACAAACCGGTGCATATAGATTTTCCAAATAGATTTGCCGACGAACCGACGTTGAAACAACAAAAGAAAAAATAAAAATATAAGATACGACATGAAGAAAAACAGATCTATCCTTATTGCAGCTGCGACTGCATCGCTGATGGCAGTTTCGTGTGGCGGAGACAATGAATTTAAGGTGAGTGGAGTGGTTGATGGCGGTAGCGACACCGTGAAAATGGTGGTTGAGTTGTCGTCGAACGGGCGATGGTTGATTGCCGACTCGGTAATGACAACCGGTAATGGCAAATTTTCGGTAGGCATACCTGCTCCATCTTATCCCGAAATATACCGTCTGCGATATGGAAAAAATATGATTTATTTTCCAATCGACAGTCTTGAACATATCACAATAAATACCGATGTGAAGGAATTTGCAACTCGGTTCACTGTAAGTGGCAGTAATGATGCCGTGAGCATGATGAACATAGACAAGCGAGCCATAGAGATTGGTGCATTGCAAGGCGACAAGCGAGCCGAGGCTGTATCGGCATGGAAAAAAGAACTCGTGGACACAATACTTGCCAATCCATCGGGTATCGTATCTTATTATATAATAAATAAGTATATTGGAAACGATCCGCTTTTCGATCCGCTTGTGAAAGATGATTTGCGCATAATAGGAGCCGTTGCAAACGGATATTATACTTTTAGGCCGAACGACCCTCGCACGGCTTATCTTGTGAATGTGTTGCGTAACGGCAGGCTATACCACAATCCCAATACTGCAGTAAGCGATACATTGCAGGTAGATGAAACTTCGTTGCTCGACATAACACTACAGGACAATGACGGTGTGGAGCATTCGCTTGCCGCACTTGCCAAAGAGCGCAAAGTGATATTGTTAAGTTTTACGGTTTATACGGCTGAATTTTCTCCTTCTTACAATGCAATTCTTGCCGATGTGTATAGCAAGAATAAAAACAAAGGGCTTGAAATATTCCAGTTGAGTTTTGATGGCGATGAATTTCAGTGGCGTCAATCTGCAGTCAATTTGCCGTGGATAACAGTGTATGATCCTGCCGGTGTGCAGTCGGCCAACTTGTCGAGATATAATGTGACACAGTTGCCGCTTACATATGTAATAGATCGTAACGGCGAGATTGTGGAGCGTGTGAGTGACCCCACACAGCTCGCGAATGTTGTAAGACGCTATTTGTAGAATACAATAAATCAAATATATAATGAAGAAAGTCACTATTTTATCGTTAATTATGATGTTGCTGGTTGCGTTACCGGCGGCATATGCCAAGAAAATGGAAAAAACAAGCAAAAATCCGTTTTTGGAACCATACACCAACAAGTATGAGATTCCTCCGTTTGACAAAATCACTTATGACGATTATCTGCCTGCGATAGAAGCCGGTATTGCCGAACAACGACAAGAAATCAATGCCATTGTCAGAAATCGAGCCGTTCCCGATTTTGACAACACGATTCTTGCTCTTGATAATTCCGGGCAAACACTCAACAAGGTGTGTTATGTGTTGTTTGCCTTAACCGAGTCGGATAATACACCGGAATTTGAAGCAATTGCAGCAAAGGCTATGCCTATGGTTTCGGCCGCAAGTGATGAAATAAGCATGAATGAGGCTTTGTTCCAACGTGTAAAACAGGTATATGACCGTCGTGCCGAGTTTAACCTTGATGTGGCGCAAACTCGCCTGCTTGAACATTATTATAAGGATTTTGTTCGGGGAGGAGCGTTGCTTTCGGCTGCCGACAAGGATTCGCTCAAGCTCATTAACCAGGAAATATCTAACTTGTTTCTTGATTTCAGTTCAAATGTGTTGAAGGAAACAAATGCCATACAGATTGTGGTTGACAGTGAAACCGAATTGTCGGGGTTGCCGGCCAATACCATTGCGCAAGCTGCCGAGGAAGCTGCCAAGCGCGGAATGGAAGGCAAGTGGGTATTCACTGTTCATGGAGCAGTGCGCCTGCCGGTACTTACGTATGCCGATAACCGAGATTTGCGCCGCAAGATGTATGAGGCTTATACACACCTTGCAATGAACGACAATGAGTATAACAATTTCGATATCATTAACCGCCTCATCAAGTTGCGTACTCGTAAAGCCAATTTGCTTGGATTTGATACGTTTGCCGATTATCAAATTGATAACGTAATGGCAAAGACCGTTGAGAATGCTGAGAAGTTGCTCTATCAAATATGGGTTCCGGCTGTGGCAAAAGCAAAAGAAGAAGTTGCCGATATGCAGGCATACGCAACATCTCATGGCGACAACATTACAATCGAACCGTGGGATTACTATTATTATGCCGAAAAGGTAAAGAAAGAAAAATTCAACTTCAGTGAAGATGAAGTACGCCCATATTTCAGCCTTGATAACGTGGTGAAAGGAGTGTTCTTGATGGCCAACAAATTGTATGGCATCACGTTCACCGAAATGAAGAAAGTGCCTAAGTATAATCCCGAAGTCAAGGTTTATGACGTGAAAGATGCCGATGGCAAGCATCTTGCCGTGTTCATGACCGATTACCTCCCGCGCGCCTCTAAGCGTCAGGGTGCATGGATGAGTGAATTTAAAGGTGAATATAATTATGAAGGCGTAAGCGAGCGCCCCATTATCTTTAATGTTGCCAGCCTGACGGCACCTACCAAGGATACCCCGTCGCTGTTGACAATTGATGAGGTTAAGACGGTGTTCCATGAGTTTGGCCACGCATTGCAAGGTATGCTCACCACGGCATCGTTCCGTGGCCAGGCCGGAACCAATGTCGATCGAGACTTTGTGGAACTTGCTTCACAAATCGATGAACATTGGGCTGTAGCACCAGAGTTCTTGAAAGAGTATGCATTCCATTACAAGACCGGAGAACCCATTCCCGATAATCTTATTGCTAAAATCGATGAAACCGGCAAGTTCAATCAGGGCTTCATGACGGTGGAATTAGTGGGTGCAGCACTTCTCGACCTTGAATGGCACAAAGTAAACTATTGCAAGGGAGACATCGATGTGATGAAATTCGAGCAGTCGGTAGCCCGTCGCATAGGTTTGCCGCGCGAGATACAGTTCCGCTACCGTAGCACCTATTTCAATCACATTTTTGGCAGTGATGGTTATGCAGCAGGCTATTATACTTATTTGTGGGCCGAGGTGCTTGAGGCTGATGCATTTGAAATGTTCCGTCAGCATGGTATTTTCGACCCGGCAACTGCCAAATTGTATAGGCAAAACATTCTTGAACCCGGCGGTAGCGAAGACCCGATGATACTGTTCGAGCGTTTCCGCGGTCAAGCACCCACAGTCGATGCTCTGCTTGAAAATCGTGGACTGAAATAAATGATTTTATAAAATATAATTTTTCGTTTAAGGGCATTATTTTTTTTAATCATCAGCAAGAAATCCATTTTATTGATGGAAAATATTTTCCGTTATAAAATGGATTTCTTGCTTTTGTTTTTGTGGAATTAAAAGGTTATATTTGGAGTCGTAACTTGTTAAGAATTAAAAAAAAAGAAGTAGTATGAAAAGATTATTGATGTTGTTTTTGATGGTGATTACAGCTGTAACCGGTGTCCATGCCGAAATAATGACCGGTAAGGAAAGAGGCATTAATTATGCATATAATACAGACACTTATACTATGACATTTTGGGGTAATGGCAAAATGGGCGATTACGGCGGCTATGATTATGGTACTGTAAGTCCTTTTGATGTTAATGGTATATTTGATATCAGGGTGGCAATATTCGAAGAAGGTATAACAAGGATAGGGGGGTATAGTTTAATGGGACAGAATTTGCGTAAAGTAGTTTTACCGGAAGGGTTGATAGAAATAGGCGGTTATGCATTTAGTGGTTGTGACATTGATTCGTTGATAATTCCTAATACTGTTACATCGATAGAAGAAAAAGCATTTAGAAATAATACAAATCTTGTCGATGTCATTTTGTCCGACAATTTGGAAACAATTGGGAATGAGGCTTTCTCTGGTTGCGGAATTCATTCTATAGTGATACCGAATTCAGTTTCTAATATAGGATACTCGGCATTTGCTGAGAATAGAAATCTTACAAATGTAAAATGCGACCGAAATAAGAAATTTGATGATATTGGCCGAGGAATATTTCGCAATTGTCCATTGTCGCATGAAATAATATTTTTTGACGAACGGGTGTTTGTTCCTAACGATGTAAGTGAATATATAGTACCAGATTATGTTACAAGCATAAATGATGCATTTTATAAGAATACCAACTTGAAGAGCGTTAAACTGCCGGAGTCAATAATGACTTTGAAAGATTACTGTTTCTCCGGTTGTACGTCTTTGCAAAGCCTTGATATACCTGAGTCGGTCTCAGTCATTGGCTCGAATTGTTTCTCCGGTTGTACATCTTTGCAAAGTGTCAATATCCCCAAATCGATTTCCGACATTAAGTCGGATTGTTTTTCCGGATGTTCTTCGTTGGAGAAAATCGATTTGCCTGAAGGCTTGACCACAATATCATCATATGCATTTTATAATACATCAATCGACACTATTACGATTCTTCCCGTCGTGACGAGTATTGGTAAGAAAGCTTTAGCTACCAATAAGGAAACAACGATATTTTTTTGGCCATTATTGGAAAGTGGAAATTATGATGGAGAATTTTGTAATGAGAATGCAAAATTATATTTGCAAGAAGCCGACATGGAAACTTATCCCGGAGCATTGTCATTGAACAAATGCTACATCGATGCGAATTTTGATATTGAGTTTGGTAAAGTCGAATTTACGTTAGACCCTAAAATTCCAAGTGTTGAGATTAAAGAAGTGTTTTATCGTAAAGAAGATGCCGATGATTATGTTATGATTAGCTCTGATGCAAATGGAGCATATGCTTTCCCTGTAGATATGGGATTGCCATATTTAATAAAAGTGGATATGACAATTGATGGTTTGGACAGAACACTTTATTACAAAGTTCCAACTGTCTTTTATCCGTCATATTCATTTGAAGAGGCTACGCAAACGTCGATTTCATTTAAACTGACATCGTTGTTTGCAGACATATTAGATGGTTATGGCATACATCGTTCGTCGATTTATTACCCGGCAGATGCAGAAGGAAATGTGGTGGTTGACAATTTGCGACCGGGAAATACATATGAATTTCACACATACGGAATTTATAAAGGAGAAATATACTCTTCGCCTGACGAATATGTACTTCCTATTACAACCGGGCAAATTTCGCCATCGATTTCTGCCGAAGTTTCGCCTACGACAATAAAAGCAACAGGCAGCTATATTCATGGTGATGCGACAATAATTAATTCTGGATTTGAGCACAATGCAGAATTTTTCGGTGAAGACAGTATCTTAATCACCGGACTGGTGCCCGGATATAATTATTATCTGTATTATGTTGTTAATACTGAAGAAGGGGGCTCTTATCGCGTAGATAAGAGTATAACAATGTCAAATCTCAGGTTAGAAACAGGAACTGCCAAACCCACTTCTAAAACGAGTGTATTGCTTGTTGCCGCAACCAACATTGATAATGCCGAGACTAATGTGGGATTTCAGTGGCGACGACATGATGCCCCTGAAGATATGCCATCGGATTATATTAAATGTCCGGTTATTGACGGTGTTATGGAATGTTCAATCAGGAATCTAAATCCTGAGGTTTATTATCAATTTCGACCTTATTACAGATCTTCAAACGGCAGTGAATACTTTGGGGAGTGGATGGTATTCTTTACGGGTGATGCCACAGCATATGTCGATCCAAATGTGCACACGATGGGAGCCACTAATGTAACCGTTAATGGTGCAACGTTGACGGGATATGTGCTTCAAGGCAGTGATGAAATAATAAGACAAGGATTTGAGTATTGGCCAGTCTTGGATTTGGAAGAAGATGTGACGGAACGGAAAACTGTGCTGGCTTCGGGCTTAAACATGAAGGCTGATATTACCGGACTTACGCCGGCTACCACTTATGCATTCCGAGCCTTTGTTTCTACTGAAAAAGGTACGACGTATGGCAGTGAAATGCAATTTACCACCATACAGCAAGCAAGTGGTATAGATGAAGTCAACTCGCAGTCACGATTTACGGTGGTTCTGCGCAATAATCCTGTGTATGGCGGTTCGGCTTGGGTCAAGGTAATGGGTGCATCAAAGCGGGAACTTCGTTACACGGTAACGACATTAAGCGGAATGCGAGTAGGGGATGGTACATTATTGGCTGAAGATGATTGGAATTCGGTAGATGTGTCTTTGTCCGCAGGTTTGTATTTGTTTATGGTGAGTGATGGAGTTAATTCATCAACTACAAAATTGATTGTTCGTTGATAGAATAGTGAAACATTGAATGGATAAACAAAGAGAGTGGCAAGTTCTATCTTCGTTGCCATTCTCTTTGTAATTTGTCGCTTTTTAGGGATTTACTTCAATTGTTTGCCTGCGGAGAATGCATCGGCTACCTTTTCGCCAAGTTTCAGGTAGGTGTTGTTGAATGGATCAAATGTGATAGGGCATACTTTGGCCGGATCAACTTTTCCGTTAGAATCAATGACACGTTCGTCTACACTTACGTTGACTATTTCGCCGCGCAATATACAGGTTTCAGGGTTATAGTCGATGAGACGACACTCAAGTGCCACCGATAATTCATCGATGAGCGGGGCATCCACAAATTGTGATTTGGTAGCATGGAAGCCGCTGCGTGCAAACTTGTCGGGAGTATTGTTACCTGAAGTTATCCCCACATAATCGCAAGCCACCACGTGAGCTGCTTCGCCCATGCTTACGGTAAATGCGCCACGCTTGAGCAAATTTTTCACAGTTTTGTGTCCTGCACTCAGGCAGATGCTTATTTGATTTATTTCACTGATGCCTCCCCATGCGGCATTCATTGCGTTGGGAGTGCCGTCTTCATCGTAAGTTGCGATAATCAGCACCGGTTGCGGATAAGTTAGAGGTTTTGCACCGAAATTCTTTCTCATGATGTTTATTGTTTGGTCCAAGTTTTTATTTCTTTGATAGTTGCGCGATTAAGCAGTTTGCCGTTACCCCACTTGATGTTGGGATATGCTTTTTGCAATTCTTTTATCGAGTTGCTTATTGAGCTGCCACCCGATGTGGCGAATGGTATCACTGTTTTCCCCGATAAATCGTAGGTTTCGAGGAATGTGTTTATCACACGTGGAGCCTGGTTCCACCAAATTGGGTATCCGAGATAAATTACATCATAAGATGCGACAGAATCGGGAAGATTGTTCACGATAGCCGGGCGGGCTTTTGTGTCGTTCATCTCCACACTGCTGCGTGACAGGTCGTTGTGCCAGTCAAGGTCGTTGCCAGAATATGGCGCTTCGGGGATTATTTCAAGTAATGTGCCTCCGGTTGATTCAGCCACCAAGTGTGCAACACGTTCGGTATTTCCTGTAGCCGAGAAATAAGCAACCAACACTTTGCTTTGTGCCATGGCTGCCGCGCAAGTCATGGCAATGACGGTAAAAAGTAATGTTATTCGTTTCATAGTCGAGATTTATTGATTTTACAGTATAAAGTTACGTAACCAGATTGTAATAGCAACTACCAATAATTACTGATATGTGATTATTGTGTATAAAAAAGTGGGGCGCGACTTTTAAATCACGCCTCACTACTATGGTATATTATTGTAGCATTACGTTATGCTAACGCCAATATCAAAATCTGAGCAGATATTACTCGCAAGAACATAGTTAACGGATAAACGGTGGAGTAGGCTACTGCCGGGGCATCGTTATTAGCCGTCTTATTACTGTAAGCAAGGGCCGGTGGATCGGTATAGCTGCCAGATAGAAGACCCATTATAGAGAAGTAATTAAGCTTGTACTTGCGGCGTGCAATAAATCCGACAATCAACAATGGGAAGAATGTGATGAGGAAACCGTAGAGGACCCAACGCAAACCGGTAGCATTGAATACCGTTTCGGCAAAGTCGCCGCCTGCTGCAATGCCGACAGATGCAAGGAAGAGGCATATGCCTATTTCGCGTAGCATGAGACTAGCTGCCGATGACGTATAAGTGACAAGTTTTACTTTGTAGCCGAAGCAACTGATGAGGATAGCCACAATGAGCGGACCGCCCGCCAACCCTAATTTCATCGGCACCGACATACCAGGGAATGCGATAGGAATTGACCCTAATATAATACCCAATAATATACCAATGAACATTGTAAACATATTGGGCTGGTTAAGGCGTTTCAATGAGTTACCCATGCGTTCGGCAAGTCGGTTGATATCATCGATGTTGCCAACTACGGTAAGGCGGTCTCCAATTTGCAATGCGAGGTTTGGATTGGCAAGGAGGTCAACACCGGCACGGTTGACACGGGTGATATTTAATTTGTAACCCATATGCAAGCGCAACGAGCCTATTTTGCGGCCGGAATATTCGCTCTTTGTCACGAGTATGCGGCGAGATACCGCCGGGCCGTTGTTCATATCCCACTTCATATCCACCTTGTGGCCGATAACCGATTCATATACATGCTCTTCTTGTGCCGAGATTACTATGAGCAGCAAATCGTCTTTTTCGATTAAAGTATCGGATTTTGGTATGATGATTTCGCCTGTTGTTGCTTTCTTCATACGCGATATCACATAATTGCGGTCGATAACGTCGTGTACCTGTTTTACAGTGTGATTGAAGATAAGCGCATTGGTTACTTGCAAAGTGATTACGTGTGGCTGCAATTGACTTTGTTCGTTCTCATGATTTAAATTCTCCTGTTCTTGGTCAAGGCTGATGCGGAATATAGCCTTAATTAAAATCATCGACAGAATAATTCCCAGCACTCCGAGCGGATATGCGGCGGCATAACCCATGGCCATTCCCTTTATGGCATCGGCTGTTGCAGGCGATGCTCCGGCCACTTCGGTAAGCGTCTGTTGTGCAGCACCAAGTCCAGGGGTGTTGGTTACGGCACCTGATAGCACACCGACAAGGTTTGAGATGCTGATGTCGCCGAAACCGTAATAAATGGCAATGGCAACGATGATGTTAAGTAGAATGATTAATACGGCAAGTCCGTTGAGAATAAGTCCTCCTCGCTTGAAAGAGGAGAAAAATCCGGGACCTACTTGCAAACCGATAGAGAAAATGAACAGTATAAGTCCAAATTCCCTAATGAAGTGAAGGATTTCTGTGTTTACCGTCAATTGGAGATGCCCAACGAGGATACCCACGAAAAGCACGAAAGTGACTCCGAGCGAGACACCGAAAATTTTAATTTTCCCAAGAATGACACCAAATGCTATTACCAACGCATACAAGAAAATAGCGTGCGCAATAGAGCTGTTGTCCATTATTAGTTCAGTCAACCAACTCATAAAGTATTTGAAAAAAAGTTATTCGTTCCAAGAAAAACAGCACAAAATTACTGCTTTATTTCCAACTAGTAAATAATTATAAGGATTATTTTGCAATTATGTGATTTATTCGGTTGAAGGCTTGTAATCAACAGCTAGACATGGCTTATGCCCGATGTTATAATAATCAAGCCCTACCGAAGTGAGGTCTTCGGGCTGATAAATATTACGCCCATCGATAACAATGTTGCCTGTCATGGCTTTTTTGATTACTTGCCAAGATGGCAGGCGGAATTCTTCCCATTCGGTGACAACGATTAACGCATCGGCATCGTTTACGGCATCGTATATGTCTTTGGCATACAATATAGGCTTTCCTGCAAGTCGGCGACGCGCTTCGTCCATCGCAACGGGATCATATGTTTTCACAATGCAGCCTGCGGCAAGCAGTGAGTCGATTAAAACCAGTGACGGAGCTTCGCGCATGTCGTCGGTCTTCGGTTTGAATGAAAGCCCCCATACCGATATGGTTTTCCCGGCAAGGGCTTTGGTTCCGCCGAATATTTTGGAAAGTTTGTTAAACAAGACGTGTTTCTGACTTTCATTTACGGCTTCTACGGCTTCGATTATGCGCATATGCATTCCATGCTCGATGGCTGTGTGTGCAAGGGCTTTTACATCCTTTGGAAAGCAAGAGCCCCCATATCCGCAACCAGGATAAAGGAATTTGCTACCGATGCGGCTGTCGGAGCTGATGCCTTTGCGTACCATGCTTACATTTGCCCCAACTAGTTCGCACAAGTTGGCAATGTCGTTCATGAAGCTGATGCGTGTCGCAAGCATTGCATTAGCGGCATACTTTGTCATTTCAGCAGATGGAATATCCATAAAAATTACCCTGAAACTGTTGAGCATGAATGGCCTGTAAAGTCTTGCAAGCAGTTTTTCGGCTTTTTCGGAATCGGTTCCCACCACAACGCGTTCGGGACTCATGAAGTCTTTTATTGCCACGCCTTCTTTTAAGAATTCGGGATTGGAGGCAACGTCGAAATCTATTTTAACTTCCCGCCGGTCGAGTTCGTGCTGTATTGTCCGGCGTACTTTTTCGGCAGTGCCCACAGGAACCGTGCTTTTTGTAACCACGACAAGGTATTTGTTCATGTTTTGTCCGATGGTACGAGCCACTTCAAGCACATATTTTAAATCGGCACTTCCGTCTTCATCGGCCGGTGTGCCTACTGCCGAGAACACTATTTCCACATCATCAAGAACTTCAGCGAGGTTTGTTGTAAACATCAACCGTCCGCTTCGGGCGTTTCGCTCGACTATTTCGCCAAGGCCTGGTTCGTATATAGGCAATATGCCTTTCTTTAAATTGTTAATCTTTTGTTCGTTTACATCGACACAAGTTACTTTTATGCCTGTTTCGGCAAAACAGGCTCCTGTAACCAGCCCAACGTAACCACTTCCAACGACAGCTATATGCATTTTTATATGTCTTAAAACGATTTGAAATGAATTGTTTTGCAAATATAATATGATTGTTCCGAAGTTTATGAAAAAGAGTGCAGCCGGTTAGTAAAAAACAGATTTTTAGTTACCTTTGCAACAATAAAAACACATGGGAATTATGAAACATATTATTATATCGATGCTGCTATCCATTATGGTTGTATGCAACTGTAATGGAGAACAGTTTACATGGTCGGGTCATAACCTTACATTTGATGTGCCTGAGGGTGGGGTGGTGACATATAATTCACGGTCGGTGTTTGAAATACAATGGTATGATCTTACGGTGCTTATAAAGATATATGATAAATCAAAAGCCGAGGACGATTACATGAAACAAGTATTGCGACGTACTGCAGCCGGATATAATATGTTTGATGTGAAAATGGGGAAAGCCAAGATAAAGGGCTGCAAGGGGTTTTCGCTTACAGGTATATTGCCCGATGGCTCTCGTGCCAATTTGACAAATGTCAAGGCTAAAAAACAAGACCTTGCCATGCAGATAGAGATTAATTACATATTGGAAAATGAAGAGTCGGTAAAAAAGATACTTGAAAGTTTCAAGATAGGGGAGAAGCCGAAACAGAAAATACAAAAGAAGGGAGAACAGGATAAACCCATTAAACCGGGTACGCTTGAAGGAGAACAATTGCATTATATATGATGCTGCGGTGGTGCTTACATTATTCTTTTTTTACAAAGTTTTAGTCTCCATTTCTATTTAGAATGTTTAACTTTGCACCTTGAAAAAATTATCAGAAACAGATATGGCTCCGTCACAGAAGAAAGCATTGATTATAGTAGGCGCACTGGTGGCTGTTGCGTTGGTTTCATTCTTTGTGTATTATTCACAAAAACAAATTGCCGACGCACGGGCAGCAAATGAACAATTGATGTTGCAAAATGAACAATTGCAACTGAAACAGGAATATGAAAACCTGAGTGCCGAATTCCAGAATTACGAAAGTCAAACGCGATTTTTAAACAATGACTCGTTGCTTATAAAATATGGAGAGGCAAAAGATAAAGTTGAAAAATTGCTTACGGAACTTAGAACTCAGCGAATAACGAGTAATAAGCGTATAAAGGAATTGCAGGATGAAATAGAGACTTTGCGAGGTATCATGCGGCATTATGTGCAGGTTATCGATTCGCTTGGCCGTGAAAATGCCGGGTTAAAGGCCGAAAATGAAAAAATCCGGTCTCAAAACAGGCAGCTCACAACGCAAGTGAGCCGTGCTACCAAGGAGAATGAAGACTTGTCGAAGCGAATGACGCTTGCCGAAAAGTTAAATGTCTCGGGGGTGACATTGACTGCGCTGAAAAGCAATGGTAAAAATGAGAAAAAAATCACCAAGGCCAAACAGTTGCGGGTAATGTTTACTATTCCGCAAAATAATTCAACTCCGGTAGGAGAAAAGACCATATATATGCGCATTACCGGTCCTGAAGGCTATTTGCTTGGAGAAAATGGTACTTTCTCGTTTGAAGGAGGCAATGTTGCATATACCGAACGCAAGACATTTGAATATGCAGGGCAGGAAATTCCAGATATGGCTATATATTGGAATGTGAATACTACGCTTAATGCCGGAACATATACCGTGGAATTGTTCCTGGATGATTATCGCCTTGCTTCGCGTGAATTTACATTTAAAAAGTAGTGAAAAAAATATATGATGAGGTGTTGCGAGTGAAAAAATATTACTAATTTCGCAACATCAAACACAGCATCAAGAAATACATACTAATATTATATAAACATACCGTATAAAGAGATGATTTATAAATTTCGTATAGTATCGGATGAAGTTGACAACTTCAAGCGTGAAATAGCCATAGATGCCGATGATACATTTTTGCGTTTGCGCAATGCAATTCTCGACTCTGTGGGATATACCAAGGATCAAATGGATTCTTTCTTCATTTGCGACGATGACTGGAGCAAGGAAAAGGAAATCACGTTGGTGGAAATGGATTCTGACTCCGACCAAGATATATGGCTGATGGAAGATACCCAACTGAGCGAACTCATCGAAGATGAAGGCCAGAAGTTGATTTTTGTGTTTGACTACATGACCGACAGATGCTTTTTCATGGAGATGAAAGAATGTGTTCCGGGGAAAAATCTTAAAGACCCTTTATGTCAACGCAAAGAGGGTAAGGCTCCGGCTCAGTTTGTTGATATTGACGAGGTTAATGACAAGGCTGCAGCCAAAGCAGTTGCAATAGGAGACTTGTCGCTTGAAGATATTGATGAAGATTTCTATGGCGAAGACGGTTTTAATGAGGATGAACTTGGCGACCTTGCCGATTATGACGATGAAGAAATGCGTTGATTGGATTGTCTCTCATCTTTTTGTGAGGCCGTCGCTGTAAATTAAAAATAGAACACACTGGTTATTCAATAATAAATACATTAAGTTTTTTAAGGGTTGCCGACTTTGTGAAAAGTTTGCAACCCTATTTTTATTTTGTTTTGCCGATGTTATGCTTGTGAAGATTGTTTGCGGTATTCGGTTGGAGTAATTCCTACATTTTTCTTGAAGATGCGATTGAAGTGTTGCGAATATTGAAACCCGAGGTCGTAGGCTATTTCGCTTACCGTTTTTTCTGTACCAAGAATCATTTCTTTTGAAATGTCGATGATTTTGTTTTGTATATATTCTTGTGCGGTTTTCCCGGTTTCCTTTTTTATCAAGTCTCCAAAATAATTTGGAGACAGGCACACTTTGTCGGCAAAATATCTTACCGTAGGCAAACCTTCTTCTTGTGGCAGGCCGCTTGTAAAATATTCGTCGAGTAATGCCTCGAAACGTGTAAGCACATCTCGATTGACCTTGGTCCGCGTCTCAAATTGACGTTCATAGAAGCGCATGCAATAATCAAGCAATAGTTCTATGTTTCGTATTATTAATCGGTGACTGTGTTTGTCGATAGGACGGCTCAGCTCAGTTCGTATATTGTTTATGCAATCGACAAAGATTTTCCGTTCTTCTTCAGACAAGTGTAGAGCTTCGGTCGATTCATAAGAGAAAAAAGAGTATTGTTTGATTTCGCGTCCAAGTGAAGTGCCCTTGATAAAGTCGGGGTGGAAAAGTATTCCCATGGCCATTGGTTTTGCACCTTCGATCATTTCAACTTCGGCAATTTGCCCTGGAGCAAAACTCACCACTGTCCCTTCTTGATAGTCATAGGTTTGTCGTCCGTAACGTATGTCACCGCATTTAGTTTCCTTTAAAAATATCGAGTATATTCCATAATTTACTTTGAAATGATTTGGGAAGTTGCTCGCTTCTTTAAGGTCGATTACGTTTACAAGCGGGTGCATAGTCTCAATACCAAATAATCGACTATAGTCGTCGATATTGTTAAGTTTTATTACCTCTTCCATTTTGGTTTGATATTCTTTTAGGGGATTGTGTGTGTGAAAAAAACGAGGATGCATCGTTATTAAATTAATGATGCACCCTCGTTATGATGTTTTGCATTTTTGGTTTGTGGGAATGATGCTTATCTCACGCGTAATGTGCGTCCGGCACGAATTGTAGAATTTCTCGAGATGCCGTTAAGTGCACATAACTTGCTTACTGTAGTGTGGTAGCGTGCTGCAATTTTGCTGAGTGAATCGCCACGGCGAATTTTATGGTATTGCTTGCCTGCCGAAGCATAGCTTGCGGGAGCGTAATTACGCGAACGCTTGTAGGTGCGTTTGTTAAACGTATAAACATCGGTGTGCGTTGTCCGGTTCTTGAAATCGAAAATGGCCGTGGGGTTTATTGCGTAACCCATGAAGCGTGTCTCAAAGTGCAAATGAGGACCCGTGCTTCGACCCGTATTTCCGCTTAGCGCAATTGGATCGCCGGCTTTCACATAGTCGTTTGGTTTCACAAGGAAACGTGACAAGTGGCCATAAACGGTTTCAAGGCCGTTTTCATGGCGCATGACCACATAATAGCCATAACCACGGCGTTCATACTTGGTGAGCCTGATTTTTCCGTCGAATGCCGCACGAATGGTGTCTCCGACTTGTGCTCGCAAATCTATGCCTTTGTGCATACGGCCAAAACGGCGACGGTAACCATAGTTGCTTGTAATTACGTTGCTTGTGCAAGGCATACAATAATCACTCACGTCAATGTCTTGTTTGTCGGGAATTTCGATGCCAGAACCTGCATACGCATCAACGTGCTCGCTTTCCCAGCATATTGAAAATACTTCAGATTCAGGTTCGAGGTCTTCATAAAGTTTGCTGGCAAATTCTTGCACTTCGTCAACCTTTATTTGGTCGAGGATGTGTGACTGAGAAGCCAACAAGTCTTCATGTGCTTGTGAATAATTTGATACCGATTGTATGTTTTGAGCCGAGGCTGAAAATGTAGGTGCGGCAAAAATCAAACTTATGCTTAGATAACCAAAAATGCTTTTGAATTTCATCTTTCCGTTAATGTGATAAAGTGGTCGTTTTTATCAGATCTCATCGTTGGCGTAACGGTAGTTGAGACCTTCGGGGGTATAGTCGAAAATTTCTTCAGGTTTGAAGAATCGGTTAAGTTCAATTTGTGCATTTTCGACCGAGTCGGATGCGTGCACGATGTTTTCTTGTCCGCTCATGCTGTAGTCGCCACGAATGGTTCCCGGTGCGGCATTTCGCCCATTGGTGACACCTGTCATGGCTCTGACCACTTGTACGGCATCTTTACCTTTTATGCACATCACCACTACTGGGGTCGCCATCATGGAAGCTTTAATGCGAGGAAAGAACGGGCGGTCGATAAGATGGGCATAATGCTCGTCGAGAATTTCGCTCGTCAATTGTATCATTTTCATGCCTGCTATAATCAGACCTTTTTTCTCGAAGCGGGAAATAACTTCACCCGCAATGGCCCGGCCTATTGCCGATGGCTTTAGAATTACTAATGTAGCTTCCACGTTTAAATGCGATTTAAATGGTTGAAATGGTTTGTTTTGAGACTTCGATTTGTTAACAGAAACCTGTTTTTGATTCTCGCGTTTCAAATTTAATCATTTTTCTTGTCGAAGTGGTTTTTTCTTAGGGTTAAATATTCTAAATATGTATGACTGTTGTTTTAAGTTTTGATTTAAATTGCTTATACATAACACTTTGTGTGAAAATATGTTTTGCAGCATATTTTGTGTTTTGCTCTGATTTTATGATTGATTTTTGCTTTTCTATTGTTAAAAATGTGAATTTTAACAATAGTGGAGCTGTGTCAACTTATGCGGCTCCAATCTTGACTGTGGCTGTACAAAAATCGCAATTGTTGTGCCAATTTTATATTTTGAGGCTTTGATAGGGTGGGGTCGTCATCGATAATGTTCATTGCATCATTACGGGCCGCTTGAATTATTTGTCCGTCTTTTGCAATGTCGGCAATATGCAAGTTGAATGAAATTCCGCTTTGTTGAGTTCCTTCCATGTCGCCGGGTCCGCGCAAGCGCATATCTTCTTCTGCGATTACAAATCCGTCGGTAGTCTGTGTCATGACTTCGAGTCGGTGACGTGTTGCTCCCGAAATTTTTACGTGCGACATTAATATGCAATACGAACGGTCGGCACCACGACCCACACGTCCGCGCAATTGGTGCAATTGCGACAGTCCGAATCGTTCGGCGTTTTCGATGAGCATGACCGATGCGTTTGGTACGTTTACACCTACTTCTATAACAGTTGTTGCTACCATTATCTGTGCTTTGCCTTCTACAAACAGTTGCATTTGATGTTCTTTTTCGCTTGGTTTCATTTTGCCGTGAACAAAACAAACGTGGTAATCGGGGAACGTTTCTTGTATTGTTTCATAGCCTTCTTCAAGATTGCGCAGGTCGAGTTTTTCGCTTTCTTGTATCAGGGGGTACACAATGTAAGCTTGTCGTCCCTCTTTTAATTGAGAACCGATGAAGCGGTAAATTTGCTGCCTGTGGTTGTCATACCGCAGCACCGTCTGTACGGGCTTGCGTCCCGGTGGCAATTCATCGATAATCGATACATCAAGGTCACCATATACTGTCATGGCAAGTGTGCGCGGTATCGGCGTGGCGGTCATGACAAGTACGTGTGGAGGAATCGTGTTTTTTCTCCATAATTTGGCGCGTTGCGCCACACCAAAGCGGTGTTGCTCGTCAATCACTGCCATGCCAAGTCGGGCAAATGTTACGGTGTCTTCTATAAGAGCATGAGTTCCGACTGTGATGCCTATTTCTCCATTAAGCAATCCGTTATGTATTGCATCGCGTTCTTTTTTGGGCGTAGATCCGGTGAGCAATGCCACTTTGACACCCACTTGGGAGGCAAGTGAATTAATGGTTTCATAATGTTGTTGAGCCAGTATCTCGGTGGGAGCCATTATGCAGGCCTGGTAACCGTTGTCTATGGCAAGCAGCATTGTCATCAGTGCCACAAGTGTTTTGCCGCTTCCCACATCGCCTTGCAGAAGACGGTTCATTTGCCGTCCGCTACCCATGTCGGCACGAATTTCTTTTATCACGCGTTTTTGGGCACCGGTGAGCGGAAATGGCAATACGTTGTGATAAAAATTGTTGAAATATTCACCTACGCATGTAAAGCGCAATCCTCCCAGTTTTATAGAGCGGGATTTGGAATAGCGTAGCAGATTGAGTTGAAGGAAGAACAGTTCGTCATATTTCAGGCGGAATTGTGCACGTTGCAGCATTTGCACAGTTGTGGGCACATGAATGTTGATTAGTGCATCGTGTAAAGGAAGGAATCGGTAACGTGCTATTATTTCTCGGGGCAGCGGGTCGTCAATGTGGCGCAGGGTGGCGAGAAGGTTTTGCATGATTTGTTTCATTGTCCGCGCTGTGAATGAACGGTTGCGCATCTTTTCGGTGATATTGTAAACGCCCGTTAATCCTTGAGAATCCATCCCTGGTTTATATGCGTCAACTTCGGGGTGCGTCATGCTATATCGTGAATTATACAAGGCGGGTTTGCCGAAAATTATGTATTCGGTATCGGTGCGTAGGCTTTCTTGTATGATTTTTACTTTGTTAAACCATACTATATCGATTGAACCTGTTCCGTCGTAAAACAATGCGTTAAGCCTTCGTTTAGCCCCTTCACCATGTGTCGCGAATGCGGCAAACCGGCCTTTGAGTTGCAGGTATGGCATATCACCACTTTCGTCCAAATTACGCAGTTCGTTTATTTTATGTATTTTGCTGCGGTCGATGTATCGGAACGGGAAATGGTAAAGCAGATCGTAATATGAGCGTATGCCTAACTCGGCGGCAAGTAATTCGGCGCGTTTGGGGCCTACGCCATGCAAATATTTTATGTCAAGTTTAGCGAGTTCTTCCACTTTGTTTGAGCAATATCTCGGCTATCTCAATGTCGCCGGGATTAGTGATTTTTATGTTCCTGGTGTCACCTTGGATAAGGTGAATGGTGTGTCCGGTATGTTCCACTACCGATGCGTCATCGGTGAATGTGGGGTTGAAATTAACATTATAGGCATCTTTGAGCATTTTGGCATCAAATACTTGTGGAGTTTGTACGGCCATAAGGTGTGAACGATCGAGTGCCTTGGATTGTCCGTTGCCAAGGGTCTCCCTGATGGTGTCGGTAACAGGTATTGCAGGTATTGCATTCCCGTGTAATGCTGCTTCGGTGTATGCGTTTTTGATTATGCTTTGCGGCACAAGCGGGCGTACGCCATCGTGTATGGCGATAATGTCGCCGGGTGATGTGTTTATGGCTTCAAGGGCGTTTTTTACCGAATGGAAGCGTGTATCACCCCCTGCAACTATTTTCAGCGGCGTGGTAAAATCATATTGGCGGCATAGGTCGTGCCAATAGTTGATTTGGGATTGTGGTAATACCAATACTACCGAAGCATTGGCACCGGTGAACCGGCGAATGGTATGCATGAGTACCGGTTCTCCGGCCAATGGCAGGAATTGTTTGGGTATTGTCGAGCCGAAACGGTTGCCCGAACCTCCGGCAACAATTATTGCGTAATAAGTCATCTTTTTAATTTGGAATGTTGAATCGGGAATTTTCCTTTATTCGTCGTTATTGCAAAATAAATAAAAAACGATGTGTTGTGCAAATCTGACATGGTATATAAAGTAAAAAGGAACTTTTCTGCAAAGTTCCTTTTTAGGTCTTCAATAGGTATAACTTTTTAAGGTAAAAAAGATTGTTTTAGGTTTATGTTGCAAATGTACACCCTTATTTTCGATTGTGGCAAATAAAAATATATGTTTAAAAACTATGTTTTTCTTTGCCGCTGTTAAGGAGTGTTATATGTGATATACGTAACATAGTATCGGTTAAATGATTACTGAATTTGTGTTTTCAAATATTCACAAAGTTAAATATTGTGAAGTTTGTCTTCCTGTGCCGCTGCGATGGAAAAATGTTTCCATCGTGGCTGATTTTTTTAAGAATACAACGCGAATTTACCGAAAATAATTGGATTTTCAATGCTTGTTGGTTGCAAAATGCAATGATGCGGTCGATTAGTAAATTTGTTTAAAATTTGCTAATTGATTAACGATTGCCTTTGCTCTTGAAGTAGCCAATTTCAAGGTCGGTGCCGTTGAATGACGCATACGAGAATTTGCTGGTCCAGTCACCGAGTATCACTATGCGGGCGTTGCCCGATTGTAGCCGAATGTCCTCGACGATATGGAAGTGGCCGAAAATGTAGAAGTCTATTTCGGGGTGCGAGATGGAATATTCCTCGATGTAGCGTATAGTGCCGATACAATCGGGATGCTCTTTGGTTGGTTCGCCCTTGTGTGAGTGACGGCTGTGGCTCGACCACCCGTGTGCAAACGGCACTGTCCATCGTGGGTGTATGGCCGAGTATAGGCGTTGGCAAAGGCGGTTGCGGAATAGTGCTCGCAGGAAATGTAGCATACGTGACTGGCGGCCCACGCCGTCGCCGTGTGCTAGGAAGAAACGGCGACCCATGATGTCGCGCACCAAGGTGCCATCGACGACTTCTATCCCGAGTTCCTGAGGCAGGTAGTCGAATATCCATATATCGTGGTTGCCAATGAACCAATGCACTTTCACCCCGCTGTCGCTCAGTTCGGCAAGTTTGCCTAAGAAGCGCACGAAACCGCGCGGCACTACATAACGATATTCATACCAATAGTCGAGTATGTCGCCCATGAGGTACAATTCGGCCATCTCGTCGCGCACCGAGTCTATCCATTCAATCACACGACGTTCGGCGCGGTGGGTGTCGGCCATGTTGCCTGCGCCAAGGTGCAGGTCGGATATGAAAAATACTTTCTTTTTGCCCATTTTGGCTTAAGGGTGTTATAGCAGGCCTAATTCGAGTTTGGCCTCTTCGGTCATCATATCTTGGTTCCACTCAGGTTCAAATACGAGGCGCACTTCCACGCTTTTAACGCCGTCGATGCTTTCGAGTTTGGTGCGGATATCCTCCATTAGGAAATCCGAGGCAGGACATGACGGTGCAGTCAGCGTCATGTCGATTTTCACATTGCCGTTGTCTTCCACGTCGATGCCGTATATCAAGCCAAGGCTGTATATGTCAACCGGTATTTCCGGGTCATATACGGTTTTTAGTAACATCACTATTTTTTCTTCTATCTGTAATTTGGTATTCTCGTCCATAATGAGTGCAAAATTAAGATAAATCACGGTTATTTATTAAATTTGCGGCATGAAAAAATTCAAGCGATGGCTTTCAAGCTTGTCATTTCGGACCGGAGTAGCTGTGTTGCTCATGTGCATTCCGTTTTATGTATTATCGGCGGTGCAGTTCTTTTTGCCTATAAGTATCGAGGCGAAAGGGGTGTTGTGGGTGATGCTTTTCGGGCTTGCCAAGATTGCGCAATATGGAGGTTTGACAATTCTTGGAGTTGAGGGTTTCCGCAGATTGAAGTTGCAAATAGCTTCGTGGCGTAAAAAATAATTATATGGATTTTAACAGTGAAGAATTTATCCGTTTGCGCGATTTCCTTGATTCTGAGGCTGAACGGATTAATAATATCGGGTTTATAGCCAATGACCCGGTGCAGTTCCCACGGCGGTTTGAGCAGTTGCAAGATATAGAACTTGTGGCATTTTTGTCGGCTACCATAGCTTGGGGTAACCGTAAAATGATATGCAATAATTGTGAAAAGATGCTTGCAATGATGGAAGGAGATCCTTTGGGCTATGTAATGGACGAGGCATATGAACAATTGCCTGACGGATTGAATATCCACCGAACGTTTTTCGCACGTAATTTTAAATATATGTTGCGTGGTTTTCGGGCCATATTTGAGAAATATGGCTCGTTGCATGATTTTGCTGCGCATTTCGACGTTGGCAGCGATGATGCACCATCGTGGAGGCTTGTGGAACTTATGCAACAGCAGTTTTCGGAGGCTAATGGAGGGTTGGCCGATTCGCGTTGCCTGCCCGGGAAACTTGCCGATACGGCTCTTAAACGCATTAATATGGCTTTGCGTTGGCTTGTGCGAAATGACGGTATTGTAGATATGGGAGTATGGACGTGCATAAAGCCATCCCGGTTGTTCATTCCGCTTGATGTGCATGTAGGAGATACAGCCCGAGCATTGGGTTTGGTGACGCGCCGGGCCAATGATCGCCGCACGGTTATGGAATTAACCGGTATATTGCGTCAAATGCGTCCGGGTGATCCGGTGATTTATGATTTTGCTCTTTTCGGCATTGGCATCGGTGACAAGTATCTTGCACCTTCGTTGAAGAATGTATAAACAAAAATAAGATGAGTCACTTTTAGTGAGAAACTCATCTTATTTTTTTGGTGTTTATCTTGTTGTTTATTATTTGGTTTTGATACCGCCTTTTATGCCGCCTCCAAGGTTGAAAATATTGTGGTCGTAAGAGACGGTTTTCATCCCTTGTTCGCGTTTACGCTTTATGGCGAGTTCTACCAGTCGGTCCATCAGTTGTTCGAAGTTGATGCCTGTTGCTTCCCACAGGTAGAACGACAGCGAACCCGGTATAGTATTTATTTCGTTCACGTAAATATTGCGTGTTTTGCGGTCGATAATCATATCGACACGGCTTACTCCGTGGCACGATAATACACGGAATGTTTCTCTGGCAAGGAATTGTATGCGCTCGGTTTCTTCCTTTGGCAAGTCGGCAGGAATGCGTTTTTGTGATGCTTGCATGCCTTTGGCACCTTTTGTTCCACCCACGTATTTGTCTTCGTACGACAAGATTTCACCGCTCTTGATAGGCTCTTCAAGCACCGAAGCTTCACATTCGTCACAATCGCCGAGAACCGAACAGTTGATTTCTTGCAATTCTTCTACCATGTCTTCAACGATGATGCGGGTTGTGTAGATTTCGGCTCCGTCAACTTTTTCAATAAGTTCCTCGCGGTTGCGTGCACGGCCAATGCCTACGCTTGAACCAAGATTGGCCGGTTTGACTATTACAGGATAACCGATTTTTCGCTCAATTTGGGCAATAATTTCATCTCGACGAGAAAACCATTCCTTATCGGAAAACCAAACATAATCTACAACAGGAATGTCGCATGACTTAAGAATCATTTTCATTGTGATTTTGTCCATGCCGTTTGCACTCGACAATGTGCTGCAGCCTGCATACGGAATGCCTATTGTTTCAAGCACTCCTTCAAATATGCCGTCTTCACCATTCGAACCATGCAACACCGGAATAACTACATCAAGATGTTTGAATACTTGAGAGCCAAAGAGACTCCGTTTCTTCTTGTATAAGTTGTAATCGCCGAAAGTCGGCTCCATATACACTTCTTCCACTTGAGCAAGCAGGTTGGCAGTGTTGCGATAGTTTTGTATGTCGAGCAAAGCATCGCCGGTGTACCATTTCCCTTGTTTTGAAATATAGATGGGAATAACGTCATATTTGTCTTTATTTATGGCGTGCATTGCTTGTGAAGCCGATATCACCGAGATTTCATGTTCGGTAGAGCGTCCTCCGAAAAACACTCCGATAGTTGTTTTCATTTTTTAATGAGTTATGTATTATGTGAAATTTTTTTATTTGAAAGTGTCGGGCAAGTCGTTCTCATAAAGCACGGTGTCACCCGGACGGGCTATGGAGAGTAACGTTTTTTGTGCATCGGCAAATGTAGCTACGGTATGCACTGCAAGTGCTTTCGGCTGCTTGCGCTTGATGCCGGTTGTTATTGCTTCGCGATTGTATTCGCCTACGATGATTGCCACGTCGCACGTTTCGGCAATGTGCTCGCCGAATAATTCGTTGTAATGCTCTTGTTTAGAACCAAGTTCAATCATTCCCGGGGTGATTACAACCCGTTTTCCTCCTGTCATGCCTGCCAATACGTCAAGAGCCATGCGAGAGCCGTCGGGGTTTGAGTTGAAGGCATCGTCGATTATGGTGATGCCTGCGGGTGTGCGTTTCACGTTCAGGCGATGTTCCACCTGTTCGATTTTACTCACGGCATATTGTATCTTGCTGTCGGGCACGCCAAGGCGCATTGCCATGATTACGGCGGCAATCAGGTTGGAAATATTGCATTCTCCCACAAGGCGTGTGGTTAGTTCTATCGATTTGCCTTCGCCCACCACCTTGAACGACGTTCCGCGTGCCGAGTATGTTACATCTTCGGCGTGATAGTCGCTGCCATCGGCTGGTTTTACGGTGTAGCGTTTCACTTCCACGTTCTTCACCGGGCGGTTGGCCACGTATGGGAAATCGTTGTTGAGTACGCCGAAACCGTCGGCGGGCAAGGCATCGATAAGTTCAAACTTGGTGCGCTGCACATTCTCGATGGTCTTGAACGATTCCAAATGTTGTTCGCCCACGGCTGTCACTATGCCGTACTGGGGGTGCACTATATCGCAAATTTCACGAATGTCGCCAATGTTCTTTGCCCCCATCTCCACAATGAAAAGGTTGTTGTAGGGCTGTAGCATTTCGCGCACGGTACGCACAACGCCCATGGGCGTATTGAAACTGCCTGGAGTCATCAATACCGAGTATTTTTCGCTGAGTATGCGGTACAGGTAGTGCTTGGTGCTCGTTTTGCCATAGCTGCCGGTGATGCCCACTACCGTCATGCCGGGCATTTGGGCAAGGATGCGGCGTGCGTCGTCGATATAGCGGTTGTTTATGGCTTTTTCCACCGGTTTGAGCAACCAGTTTACCCCAAGCGTTATTGCCGATGACAGTGCCGTTGCAAGCATCATCACGAGTGCAAAGGTGTGCAATATGCCTATGCTGTCGGCACTGCTGTAAAATATTGCTGCCAGTGCGGCCACCAACCATGTGAGCAGGTTGACGGAGGCGAAAAGCCTCCACACGCGCTTGGTGAACACGAGCGGTTTCTTCGACTTGCGTGTCATAATCACCACGCACTCGATGGCCATGATTGCAAGCACTATGCCCACTACGAATATCGATTGGGCAAACATGGAAATCATCAGTATGAATAGTGCCGCATTCAGCAGGCGGCGTGGCGACAGGGTGTCGCCGCTTGTGGTTATCCACCGCGAGTAACGCTCGTTGCGGTAGGAGTTTTGTTGCAGCATTTGCAAGTCGCGGGTTACGACTGTGCCAAACAGCACCACCGACACTGCGGCGAGCAGTGCGTATATTGTGATTATAATTCCGAGTCCTATCATATTAGTGTTACGAGTGTTTCATTTCTTCGCTTAAAAAGCTGCGTATTACGGCGGCAAATTGGTAGGGATTGTCGAGGAAACTGTAGTGCCCCGCGCCGCTGAATGTTACGAGGCCAGCATCGGGAATAAGGTGTTCCATCTTCCGTGCATCGGCCAGCGGGGTGGCGGTGTCGTTTTCCCCCCATACCAGTAGGGTGGGGCATTTTATCATCGGCATCAGGTGGCATAGGTCTTCGTTGACCACGCGGCTCATTATGCGGCGCATCATGGGCGATGCGTTGTTATAGTCGCTTGAACCCACGCGGCGGCGGTAGTTGTCGATTATATTGTCGGCACGGTTGCGCCCCACAAGTAGTGGCAGCAGGCGGCGGTAGGCTTTGTAACTGTACACCTTGAAGTAATACTTCAGGCTGCGACGTGGTTTCACTCCAGCGGCATCAATCAGTATGAGTTTTGCCACGTCATTGCGCGAGGCATACATGATGCCCACTCGTCCGCCGAATGAGTGTCCCATCATTATGGGGCGGCTTATGTGCTCGGCTTTCACCATCTGTTCTATGATGGCTGTGTATTGCTCCATGCCCCATTCAACGGGAGGCTCGGTGCTGTCGCCAAATCCCGGGAAGTCCACGTTATAGACGGTGAAACTGCCAGTGAGCAACCGCTCGATGCTTGCCAGCGTGGTGTGGTTGCACCCCCAGCCATGCATGAGTATGACGGTCTGGTTGCCAGTGCCTTCCACCGTGTAGCAAAATTCCACGTCTTGAGCCTTTATAACCTTTTTCATATCCTTGCCAAAAACAAGTCACAAAATTAGGAACACTTTTCGGCTTAAGCAAAAAAATCGCCCGAAACTGCTGATTTGAGTTGCAGCTTGCATTGCGGCCATGTTTAACATTGTTTGTATGGAAATAATTGCGTTTAGTGGGTAAATTCTTTATTTTTGAAATTGATAATTCCATCTGAATATGAAAAATGTTTTTTCGATATTAATTGCGATGGTGGCAGGTCTTTCTGTTTTTGCGCAAAATATTGCCGATACTTTGGGCTTGCGGCTCGAAGAGCAGTATTATGAGTATCCGCAGGAGAAAGTTCACTTGACCACCGACCGCAACCACTACATGGGGGGCGACACGATATGGTTCCGTGGATTCGTTGTGAGTTCGGCCACGCACGAGCCGGTGTCGGTGAGCAAGTATCTTTACGTGGAGCTGCGGACACCTTATAACACTGTTGACCAGCGCATCAAGGTGATTGAGCGCGATGGGGTGTATGCCGGGTATGTTCCTCTCGATATGCGGGTGCCGGAGGGGGACTACACGCTTGTTGCATACACCAACTTCATGAACAGCGCGGGGGAGGCGTATTTCTTCAAAAAACCGGTTAACATACGCAACGCCTATTCGCTTCGTATGGACTTGTTGTCGCAGTTCGAATGGGATGACGGCGGCGGGCGGCTTGTGTGCCGCATCGACTACCGCGACCGTACCACGGGCGAGGAGCGCGAACGGAAGTTCACCTACCGCACGATAAAGGATGCCGACTGGCGGCCGAGCTGGCGCAGGAGCGGTACTGAGACGGTGAAGCTCGACCGCGAGGAGTACATGGCGGGGTGGCTGCTGGTGATGTGCGACGACTATGCGAAGTACATAAGGTTGCCCAAGAACGAGAGCGAATTCGATGTCACGTTCCACCCCGAAGGTGGCTACTTGGTTCCCGGCGAGGAGTGCCGCGTTGCGTTCAAGGCTATAGACGGCTACGGCGACGGCATTGAGGTGCAGGGCCGCGTGGTTGATTCGAGTAATAACGAGGTCGTTAAATTTAAGAGTCTGCACGGCGGGATGGGGGTGCTGACGTTCACTCCACGCCTTGGCGAGGCATACCGCGCGGAATGCGTGGTTCGTGACAGCCTGTCGGCATCGTTCGACCTGCCGGCGGTTAACGGCAGTGCGGCTGTGGTGTCGGCCGACCTGCGCGGCGACAGCGTGATAGACCTTCGGGTCAAGGGTCGTTGCCCCGGCGATGCGATAGTTGCGATACAAGAACGGGGGCTGCTAGTGTATGCCGGTAGGCTTGGCGACCGCATGGAAGCGAGCATTGGTTGCAGCGACTTGCAGAGCGGCGTGGTGCAGGTGCTGCTGCTTGACGGCGGGCTGAATGCCTTGAGCGAGCGGTTGTTGTTTGTCCGTGCCGCCGACACCTGCACTGCGGTGGTAGCACCTGTGCGACCGACCTATGGCAACCGTGATAAGGTGATACTGAACTTGCGGCTTGACGGTTACGCCGATGCGGAGGGCGACGTAGCCGTGTCGGTTACCGACCGCCTGTTTGGCGATGAGACCGGTGGCGTCAACATACTGTCGAACCTGCTGTTGCAATCAGAATTGAGGGGATATATAGAAAATCCTGCGTATTACTTTGAAGCCGATGACAGTGTGCGTCGAGCTGCGCTCGATGCGCTGCTTTTGACGCAGGGTTGGCGACGGTATGACATACCGGCCTCGCTACGTGGTGAGTATCAATATCCGACTGCATCGATAGAGAAGAGTCAGCAGATAAGCGGCACAGTGAAGAGCCTGTGGCGCGGTAAGCCGCTTGCCGATGCCACGGTGAAGATACTATCGAAGAAGTTAGGCTTTGCCCGTGCAGTGAAGACCGATAGCGTGGGGCGATTCTGTTTTGAAGGCTTTGATAACAGTGATGGTGCTACTTATGAGTTGGAAGCCGTGAACAAGAAAAGCCGCGCCGAGGGCAGTGTGGAAATAAATCCTGAATTGTTTCCTTCTGTAAATCCGATAAATGTGACCGCAGGCGATATTGAAACTATGGCAACTTCAGAAGGAGATAACGATTTGTCGGCTGAATTAATGCGCTTGTCGGCATCGGGAGTTTACAATGTAATTCTTAATGAAATTGTGATTGAGGGTGCCAAAGTTGCTGAGAGGGAAAAGTCGGTTATGGATGTTGTGGCACTGAAGTCGCTTGACAGCGATTATATGGAGGGGAAAGGATATACTTCGCTTGAAGAGGCCATTCGTGAAATTCCGGGTGTCAGGATTACCGGCAATAACGATATTGTATATCGTAACAAGAAAGTGACGGTAGTCATTGACAACGTGCCATATTATAGCGTAAGGCAGAAAGCCGGATCAACGACATTTGGGTTTGTTGATGACAACAGTGACGGATTGTTGTACAGCGAAGGGTTGTTGACCGAAATCGAATCGTTATATCCTTTTGATATGATAGAGCGTGTTGACTTTTTGCGGCCTGAAGTTGCTGTAATCTATGGAAATTGCGCCGGTGGTGCATTAGCAATAACTTTGAAAGATGGAACCCAAAAAGTCGATGAGAAGAGCCAAGGTATTAAATATTTCCGTCCGCTTGGCTACCAGCAACCTGCTGAGTTTTACAGTCCCAAGTATGCCAAGGATTTTGGCAACAACTCTGATGGCGGCGACCTGCGCAGCACGGTTTACTGGAACCCCAACGTGAAGATTGATGCCGAGGGCAATGCCATGGTGGAATTTTATGCCAACGACAACCGTAACACCCGTTATGATGTGGTGGTGGAAGGAATAACTCGCGACGGTGAATTGGTGCGAACTACTACGCAAATCCGAAAACGATAAAGTTTGAAAAAAAATAAGCATTGCTGTTAAATATGTGCAAATGCAATATTTATTTGCTGTAAAATGTTGCGGTTTTGTGTGAAATCCATATTTTGGAAACAAACATTAAAATGTAGTATTATGAAAAAAATCAATAAAAATGACTTGTCGTTGAATAAAGAAACTGTTTCATCTATAAGTGATAATGTCAATTCTGATATGCCTCAAACAAGGCAAGTCACCAATTGTTTAGATTGCCGTACTATTTATACTTGCCAAACTAAATGTGAGCAGTTTTCATGCGTAGGCTGTGAAGAGGCAACTTTTCAAAGTAACTGTATGTGTTTGAGCGACAATATGCCATGTGAAAGTGATGGATGCAATCCCACGGCATCTCAAGCTCTGTGTTGTGAGCTGCCGCCGGATGTGACAAATAATTGCGAATATAATTCGCTTAAAGTAGATGAATGTCAAGACACGAATGCATGTACAATTGCTCCCGTAGAAACCATGGCTGCCGGAGAAAATCCTTGTTTGACGGGAGATGAGTGTCCTGTGATTAGGACTGTTAATTGTGACCAATAAAAAGGTTTAATATGAAAAAGATATTTACAATATTGGCAGCGGTGTCGATGGTGTTTGCTGTTTTTGCGCAGGGGCTATCCGATACGTTGCGAATGCGGCTCGAAAAGCAGTATTACGAGTATCCGCAGGAGAAGGTTCACATGACGACCGACCGCAACCATTATATGGGAGGCGATACTATATGGTTCCGTGGGTTCGTTGTGAGTTCGGCCACGCATGAGCCTGTTTCGGTGAGCAAATATCTGTATGTTGAGCTGCGAACACCTTACAACACAGTTGACCAACGTATCAAGGTGATTGAGCGTGACGGGGTTTATGCCGGGTATGTTCCGCTTGATATGCGGGTGCCAGAGGGTGACTACACGCTTGTGGCGTACACCAACTTCATGAACAGCGCAGGGGAGGCATATTTTTTCAAGAAGCCGGTGAACATACGCAACGCCTATTCGCTGCGTATGGACTTGTCGTCGCAGTTCGAGTGGGAGGATGGCGGCGAACGGCTTGTGTGCCGCATCGACTACCGCGACCGTGTCACAGGCGAGGAGCGTGAGCGCAAGTTCACCTACCGCACGATAAAGGATGGAGACTGGCGTGAGAGCTGGCGTAAGAGTGGTACGGAGACGGTGAAGCTCGATCGCGAGGAGTACATGTCGGGCTGGTTGCTTGTGATGTGCGACGACTATGCCAAGTACATAAGATTGCCCAAGAACGAGGGTGGGTTTGATGTCACGTTCCACCCCGAGGGCGGCTACTTGGTGCCCGGGGAGGAGTGCCGTGTTGCGTTCAAGGCGATAGACAGTTACGGCGACGGGATTGCAGTGCATGGCCGTGTGATTGATTCAAAAAATAACGAAGTAGCTATATTTGAGAGCCTGCACGGTGGTATGGGAGTGCTGACGTTCACGCCGCGCCTTGGTGAGGCATACCGTGCTGAATGTGTTGCCCGTGACAGCCTGACGGCATTGTTTGCCTTGCCGTTGGTGAATGACAGTGCGGTAGTCGTGTCGGCCGACTTGTGCGGTGACGGCATAATAGACCTCCGGGTCAAGGGTCGCTGCCCCGGTGATGCTATAATTGCGATACAGGAACGAGGACTGCTGGTGTATGCCGGCAGTCTTGACGGCCGCAGGGAAGCGAGCATCGACTGTGGCGGCTTACAAAGCGGAGTGGTTCAGGTGCTTCTTCTCGACGGCAGTTTGAACGCGCTGAGCGAGCGGTTGTTGTTTGTCAGGGCATCCGACACCGACAGTTGCACTGCGACAGTCGCGCCGGCGAGGCCGACCTATGGCAACCGGGACAAGGTTATACTGAACCTGCGGCTTGACGGTTATACCAATGCCGAGGGGGATGTTGCCGTATCGGTTACCGACCGTTTGTTTGGCGATGAGACGGGCGGCGGCAACATACTGTCGAATCTGTTGCTGCAATCGGAGTTGCGTGGTTATATAGAAAATCCGGCGTATTATTTTGAGGCGAATGACAGCGCACGGCGAGCCGCGCTCGATGCGCTGCTGCTGACGCAAGGATGGCGGCGTTACGACATACCGGCCTCGCTGCGCGGCGAGTACCAGTACCCGACTGCAGCGATAGAGAAGAGCCAGCAGATAAGCGGCACGGTCAAGAGCCTGTGGCGCGGCAAGCCGCTTGCCGATGCCTCGGTGAAGATACTGTCGAAGAAGTTGGGCTTTGCCCGTGCGGTGAAGACCGACAGCGTGGGCAGGTTCTACTTCAAGGGCTTTGACAACGCAGATGGTGCAACTTATCAGTTGGAGGCCGTGAACAAGAATGGCAACACCGAGAGCAACGTGGAGATAGATTATGACATATATCCGGTCATAGAACCGATAGATGGCATTGTAGATTATAAATCGACTGATAATGAAGATGTTGTTAATAATGATGACTCGGTTGAACAAATGCGGCTTTCGGCATCGGGCGTTTATAATATAATATTAAACGAGCTTGTTGTGGAGGGGCATGCTCCACAATTTGGAGACAAATCCATAACCGAAATAATGGCAAGCAAGACATTCGACGGGGATTATTTTGAAAAAGAAGGCGTTACCACTTTAGAAGAAATAATAAGGAAATTGCCAGGCGTGATAGTAAAGGGCAACGGAGATGTGGTTTACCGTAACAGGCCGGTAATGTTCTTGGTCGATGAAATGGTGTTCTCCCTGGCGGGAACTTCCGATGCTGCCGACATAGTTGCGAATTACGGTGAAAACCGCCGCCGCCGTGCCCGTGCTGGCGGTGGGGCAGTGGCCGAGGCATCATTTGCGGCGGCCATGCGGGCACTTTCTTATCCCACCTCCTCTCGTGGTATGTTGAGGGAGGTGGAAGATGCAATACCCTTCGACATGATAAAGCAGGTATCATTCTTGCCGCCGAATGCCACCTTGACATTCTCAATGGAAGGCAATGCGGCTATTTCCATAGACCTGAAGGAGGGTGCTGAAATAGGAGACGAGAAACCTTACGGCATGAAATATATCACTCCGCTCGGCTACCAGCAGCCTGCCGAGTTCTACAGCCCCAAGTATGCCAAGGATTTCGGCAACAGCTCCGACGGAGGCGACCTGCGTAGCACGGTTTATTGGAATCCCGACGTGAAGATTGATGCCGACGGCAATGCCATGGTGGAATTTTATGCCAATGACAACCGTAACACCCGTTACGATGTGGTGGTGGAGGGTGTGACCCGTGGCGGAGAATTGGTGCAAGCCACCACGCAAATACGTAAACGGTAAAAATGTGACTCAATGGATGGCATTCGCAATGATATATTGCACGACTTGGCCGGGCAAGTTGCCGGCAGGTTGCAAGCAAAACGGTATTGCAATTACAGTTTGCTTGGCAGCGACTTCGGGGAAATAATGTTCTTGTATTATTATTCCAAAATTGAAGAACGGTATGAGGCCATAGCCGATGGGTTGCTTGACAAGATGTTTGCCTCGATTGGCAGCCTGCCCGTTTGGGGAACATATTGTTCAGGATTTGCCGGAATGGGAGTCGGCCTGTCGATATTGGAGGCTGATGGTTTCATTGAAGGGGTAAGCGAAGCTTTGGCTGAGCTTGACAGCCGCATCGATGCTACATTTGATGAATTTATTGGCGAAGGCAAGATTGATTTCCTGCATGGGTATTCAGGCTATGCGCTATATTATTTGCAGCGGTATGCAAATGATGCGGTTTATGCCAAAAGCCGAATAATAGTAATGGTCGATGCATTGCGGAGGCAGGCTATTGAGCAGGGTGATGCCATAAAATGGCAGTTCAGTGACGAGCCTGAAAAAAAGTTCAACATATCGCTGTCGCATGGAATGTCGAGCGTAGTTGTAGTGCTTTGCAAAATCCTCAATTCAATAGCTTTGGATACAGAAGAACGGGAACAGGTAACGTGGTTGATAACCGGTGCCGTGAATTACATTCTCATGCAGCGCATCGACCAAGAAATGCATGGCAGTTGGTTTGTATCAACTTCCTTGGAATGCGAGCCGCAAGTGCGGCGCAGCCGCCTTGGCTGGTGCTATGGCGACCTTGGTGTGGCTGTTGCACTGCTTGATGCAGCCGAGGCGTTGCATCGCGACGATTGGCGGCAAACGGCTATGTCGGTACTTGAATATGCCGCGATCAGCCGACGCAATCCTGCCATGAATGCCGTGTATGACGCAGGTTTGTGCCACGGAGCCACGGGAATAGCGCAGGTGTTTAAAACCATGTCGGAACGCACATCGTCTCCAGTTTTGGCCAATACTTGGAAGTATTGGGATAATGTGGTGATTAAAAACGTAAAAAGAGTAGAAGGAAAATATGAATACCGTTTTTACAATTCACTTGAAAATCGGTTTGAACATAGGGTCGGCTTGCTCGATGGCAGTGCAGGAGTGGGTATGTATTTGCTCAAAACAGGGAATGTATTGCCACGGTTGTTGATAATAGATTAGTATAGTGTACCATGAAATATGCTTATACCGACCGTATTGTGATGCGAGTTCCTCGTTTTCCCGAAAATTATATCCACAGGGCATTGGCCGATGAAAATTTTTTCGAGTTGGTGATTGCAAGCGACGATTTCAAGGCGGCAGTTTACCTTGCATCGCCATCGTTGAGCGCAGAGCATGAAAAATACCTTTCCGGGCGATTGTCGGCAAAAGATAGTGCAAGATTGAAAAACGCATTGCTGAAATACCTTGGCCGTATGTCAACACGTTGCACCCCATTTGCGACCTTTGCCGCGTGTGCCGCCGTGGAAGTCGGCAATGAAGATAGCATAGTGCTTTCGCAGGAAGTAAAAACCTGCTCGCGCCCCGATATGCTTTACTTGTGTTCGTTGTCACAGGTATTGCAAGTGAAAATGAGGCGCAGCCTTCGCTACCGTGCAAATTCCACACTTTACCGCATTGGCGGCAGTGTGAGGTATGTGTCGTGCAGGTATTTGCCAAATGGGCGTTCGTATTCCATTGAGCAGGTCAAAAACTCGGGGTTGCTTGCTTTTGTGCTGAAATTGTGCCAAAATGGATATGTTGGCTATGGTGAAATAGTTAAAAGTGTAATCGGCAATTATGATGCAGGTGAAAAGGAAATAGAGCATTATGTTGATGACTTGATTGACAATCAGTTGATTGTAGGCGAAATAGAGCCATTTGTCACGGGTGATGATTATCTTTTGTTCTTGCAGGCCAATGTTGGTGCGGAGTTTAAGGCCGATATTGATGCAATAGCCGATGCCGTTGCTGCAATCGACAAATGCGAAGGTGTGGCGACGTATGCAAAGTGCTATGATGAAATAGCCATTATGCTTGGCAAGTATGGCATAAAATGCGACAAGAAATATGTGGTACAGACCGATTCGTTCAGGCCGCTAAAACATGGTATTGTTTCAAAGCAGATTACCGACCAGCTTGGCGAATGCATGACGCTGATGGCCAAAATAACCTCACGACACGAAGTTGCCAATATTGTGGATTTCTGTCACAGGTTTGAACAGCGTTACGAGGCTCGCGAAGTGGGGTTGCTTGAGGCTTTGGATCCCGATGTGGGCATAGGGTACATCGTCAATAACGACCGCATTCCGAATCCTTTGATTGCAGGGTTGCGCCTGCCACAGGCACAGCAACGGCAAATGGGGCAACTGTCATTGACCCCGATAGTGAAAATTCTGTTGCAGAAAATAATGGATTTCAACGCTGAAACAGACAATGCCATAGAATTGACCGATGACGATGTGCGTGGGCTTGGTGCCGACTTTGGCGACCTGCCATTGTCTATGGCGGCGTTTTTCAGGGTTGTAGGTAAAAATGTCGATGGTACATACAGGCTTGCCGATGTGCATTTCTCGGGAGCATCGGCTGCCAATATGCTGAGCCGTTTTGCATACGAAGAAACCATAAGACCGATAGTGCAAACTATTGCCCAAAGGGAAGAGGCTGCCGTGAATGGTGTCATAGTCGCTGAGATTGCCCATATATCGGAGTCACGTACCGGCAACATACTTTTTCGCCCACATATCAGGGATTATGAAATAACCTATCTTACCGGCAGTACACTTGATGATGAACACGTGATACCGGCGAGCGACTTGCTAGTGTCGGTGAAAGGACGGAAGGTGGTGCTACGGTCGCGGAGACTGCAAAAGGAGATTATTCCACGGTTAACGTCAGCTCATAACTACAAGGGTAAAACCACTCCATTGTATCGTTTTCTATGTGATTTGCAAAACCAATCGGGCAGGGCATCGCTATATTTCAGCTGGGGTGGACTTGAGGCTGTGTATGACTATCTGCCTTGTGTCATATATAAACAAAATATTTTGTCTCCTGCGAGGTGGACTTTGGTAAAAGAGAAGTTCATGGGGAAGAGGACGGCATCGGTCGATATGGATAAAGTGCGGTCGTGGAGGGCTGCCAAGCGGTTGCCGAGGGAGGTTAATCTTGTCGTGGGTGATAACAAGCTGTATATCGACCTTGAAAACGTCACGAGTGTCAGCTTGTTGGCCGCGGAGGTGTCGAAGTTAGGCAAATTTGTGCTTGAGGAATATTTTCCTTGCGAGGATTATGTGGTTGATGAACAGGGAAACTGTTATGCAAATGAATTCGTAATGCCATACGTGAAAATACCATGAAAGTGAAACGAAATTTTTATCCCGGTGATGAGTGGCTGTATTTCAAGATATATGGCGGCATAAAGACTTGCGATGACTTGGTGTGCGGCAAATTATATTCGTTGATGAATCGCCTAAAGCGTGAAGGATACGTAAGCCAATGGTTCTTTGTTCGTTATAGCGATCCTGACTTTCATATAAGGCTAAGGTTGCGGTTAGTTTCGGATGACTCTTTCGGGAAAGTCGTGCGTGCGGTGAATAAGTTGTTAAGGCCGATGTGCGACAGTAGTGTATTGCACAAGTTTGTAATTGACACTTATTGCAGGGAAATTGAGCGATATGGCGAAAATGTTATGCAGTTGACAGAGGACTTGTTTTGCATCGATAGCGAGTGTGTATGTGCTGTTTTGCACAAAATGAGTGGAATGTCGCCCGATTATAGGTGGATTTTGGCATTTGTTTCAGTTGATGGCTTTTTGTCGGCTTTAGGGCTTGGTGTGAATGAAAAATTAGAACTCATTAGCAAACTGTCTGCCTCTTACCGTGCAGAATTTGGCTATAATGAACACAATGGCAAACAACTTAATGATATGTATCGCAGCCGCCGTGATGTGATAGTGAAGGTGTTGCATGGTGTTGATAGTGCTTTTACGACGATTGTTCCATATTTCGAGCGGCGTAACTGGTTTGTCGCGTCAAAAACCAAAGGAAAGGTTGCTGCGCTGAATGTTGCATCAATAGTTCATATGATGATGAACAGACACTTTGCGAGCCAGAACCGTGTGAATGAATTGTTGTTATATGATTTTTTGAAACGGTTTTACCGTAGCGAAATAGCCCGTGGTGAGGTCGAGAAATGTTAGAGGATTGTAAAAATGGGTAGAAGTCGGGGAAAATGGTGGATATATTGAACTAAAATCGATAACTTTGTGCGATTTTTTATGTGGCGGTGTGCATATGCTGCCACATAAATTGGTTGTGAAACTTAAGTCAAGCACTATTTTAGTATAGATGATCTCGGTACAAAATCTATCGGTAGAGTTTAATTGCGTCCCATTGTTTTCAGGGGCGAGCTTTGTCATAAACAAGAAGGATAAGATTGCACTTGTGGGCAAGAACGGGGCCGGTAAGTCAACGATGTTGAAGATTATAGCAGGGTTACAGTCGCCAACCGGAGGAACTGTTGCAGTACCTGCCGACACGGTTATAGGTTATTTGCCACAGCAGATGGTGCTTGCCGACAGTACTACCGTGCGAGATGAAGTGAAGAAGGCATTTGACCGTATTTCCCAATTGCAGGCTGAAATAGATGCAGCCAATAATGAGATTGCATCCCGTACCGACTATGACAGCCCGGCATATGCAAAGCTGATAGAACACGTGACAATGCTTAATGAGCATCTTGCAATGGCAGGTGCCGAGAATTGCGATGCCGAAATGGAAAAGACTTTGATCGGACTTGGATTTGAACGGAGCGACTTTGACCGACCAACATCGGAATTCAGCGGCGGTTGGCGTATGCGCATAGAACTTGCCAAGTTGCTGTTGCGCCATCCCGATGTACTTTTGCTCGACGAGCCTACCAACCACCTTGACATAGAGTCGATTCAGTGGCTTGAAAATTTCCTCAAGACAAAGGCTAATGCCGTCATGCTGGTGTCGCACGACCGTGCGTTTATCGACAATATCACCAACCGTACCATAGAAATATCGTGTGGCAAGATATATGACTACAATGTAAATTACTCGAAATTCGTGGAGCTGCGCAAGGAACGTGTGGAGCAGCAGACGCGGGCCTACCTGAACCAACAGAAACAGATACAAGACACCGAGGACTTCATTGAGCGGTTCCGCTACAAGGCCACCAAGTCGGTGCAGGTGCAGAGCCGCATCAAGCAGCTTGCCAAGATTGAGCGTATAGAGATAGATGAAGTTGACAATTCGCATATCAACTTGAAGTTCCCTCCCGCGCCGCGCTCGGGCGACTATCCTGTGATTGCCGACGGCGTGAGCAAAAGCTATGGCGACCACCTTGTGTTCAGTGGGGCGACGTTCACCATAAAACGTGGAGAAAAAGTAGCTTTCGTTGGCAAGAACGGCGAAGGAAAATCGACGCTTGTGAAGTGTATCATGGGAGAAATCCCGTTTGAGGGTACGCTCAAGATTGGCCATAATGTGAAAATCGGGTATTTTGCCCAAAATCAAGCGCAACTGCTTGATGGCGAACTGACGGTGTTTGATACCATCGACCGTGTGGCCGTGGGCGACATTCGTACAAAAATCCGAGATTTGCTTGGTGCTTTCATGTTTGGCGGAGAAGCATCCGACAAGAAAGTGAAAGTGCTATCGGGCGGTGAGAAGACGCGGCTTGCAATGATAAAGTTGCTTCTTGAGCCTGTCAATTTGTTGATACTCGACGAGCCTACCAACCACTTGGATATGCGCACCAAGGATATATTGAAGGCGGCGATAAAGGATTTTAACGGAACGGTGATTGTGGTGTCGCACGACCGTGAGTTCCTTGACGGATTGGTAAGCAAGGTGTATGAATTCGGTGGCGGAAAGGTGAAGGAACACCTTGGTGGAATATATGATTTTCTTGAGGCAAAAAAGATTGAGTCGTTACGGCAACTTGAAATATCGTCACCCGACAAGCCGGCTAATACATCAAAATTTCAATTGAAATCAAATGAAGAAGCACCTGTCGATGGTAAAAGTGCAGCTCGTAGAAGTTATTTTGAACAAAAAGAGCATGAACGCGAAGTGAAACGCAGGCAAAAACGCGTTGCCACTTGTGAGGCCGAAATAGGAGATATCGAGGGCCAGATAAAGGCTATAGAAGAACAAATGGCTGCCGGAGGGGAGTTGCCGGCAGATATATATGACCGCCATGCCGCGCTTAGCAAGAAACTCGAAAACGCCATGAGTGCGTGGGAGTTGGCATGCAACGAACTTGAAACCATAACAAACGAATGATAAATATATATTTGTTTTAATATATTAATAATGAAAGTGTTAAAGTACATTATTCCGGTATTGGCATTGACTATGACTACTAACAACATCAATGCAGAGGAGGTTAAAGGCGTTGATCGCGCAAACCTCGATGAAACAGTATCGCCAGGGCAGGATTTTTATGATTATGCCTGTGGCGGTTGGATGAAAAACAATCCGCTGCCTGCGCAGTATTCGCGTTTTGGCACTTTTGACCAACTTGCCGAGAACAGCCGCGAGCAGGTGAAGTCGCTTGTGCAGCATTTAAGCGAGACCAAGCATGCAAATGGCTCGGTAGGCCAAAAGGTTGGCGACTTGTATGAAATGGGAATGGACAGTGTGCGCCTTAATAATGAAGGTGCAACAGCCTTGCAAGCCGACATCGAGAAAATCAATGGCATGAAGCGAAACGAACTCATCGATGTTATTGCTTGGTTGCATAATGGTATTGCATCGCCTTTCTTCAGCACCGGCGTGATGGCCGATTTGAAGAATGCCGACCTTAATATAATGTATGTGGCACAAATTTCTGGAGGATTGGGTGACCGCGATTACTATCTTGAGAACGATGAGCACACAGTGAATATTCGTAACGAATATGTGAAGTATATCGAAAAAATATTCACACTTGCCGGTTTCAAGAAAAAGGACGCCAAGAAAGCTGCCAAGAATGTGCTGAAAATAGAAACTGCACTTGCCAATGCAGCCATGACTCGCGAAGAGTCGCGCAACTATGCAATCCAGTACAATATTTACACTATCGACCAACTTAAAGCCGAATATCCCAATATTGACTGGATGGCTTATTTCACGGGTATAGGTCTGCCAAATCTTGACCAAGTATGCCTTATGCAGCCAAAGTTCCTTGCCGAGGTCAATAATTTGATTGGCTCGTTGAGCGACCGTGAAATAAAGGATTATTTATTGTGCAAATATATTTCATCGGCGTCACCTTATTTGAGCGATGATTTCATTCAAGCCAATTTCGATATGTTCTCGCGTACGATGTCGGGCAAGAAAGAGATGCAACCTCGTTGGAAGCGAGCATTATCAGTACCCGACGGAATGCTTGGCGAAGCTGTTGGACAACTTTATGTGGAAAAATATTTCCCTGCCGAGTCGAAAGAGCGTATGCTCAAGCTCGTGGGCAACTTGAAGAAAGCCCTTGCCGAACATATTGCAGGGCTCACTTGGATGAGCGATCAAACCAAGGTGAACGCACTTGTGAAGCTTAACAGCTTTACCGTAAAAATAGGTTATCCTGACAAGTGGAAAGATTATAGCGGTGTAACTGTTGATCCGACGAAGACTTATTGGGAAAATGTCAAAGGCATAAGTCTGTTCCTTGCACAAGATAATTATCAACGTTGGAACAAGCCCGTTGATCGTGATGAATGGGGCATGACTCCGCAAACCGTGAATGCATATTACAATCCAACCACTAATGAAATATGTTTCCCGGCTGCCATTCTTCAAGCACCTTATTTCGATATGAATAATGATGATGCAAGCAACTATGGTGCAATAGGTGTGGTTATCGGTCACGAAATGACTCATGGATTTGACGATCAAGGTCGCAACTTTGATCAAAACGGAAATATGACCGACTGGTGGACTGCCGAAGATGCTGCAAAATTCAAAACTCTTGCCGACAAACTTGCCGGTCAGTTTGACGCCATTGTGGTTGCCGACGATGTACACGCAAACGGCCAATTTACACTTGGCGAAAACATAGCTGACCAAGGTGGTTTGCGCGTGGCTTACACCGCATTCAAGAAGACTGAACAAGGAAAGGGTGATGTGGAAATAGACGGTTTTACTCCCGACCAGCGTTTCTACTTGGCATACGCCAACGTTTGGGCTGCAAATATTACGAAAGAAGAGATTTTACGTCGTACCAAGATTGACCCGCACTCGATAGGCCGCTTGCGTGTAAATGCGACTTTGCGCAATATCGATACATTCTTCAATGCTTTTGGTATAAAAGCCGGAGACAATATGTTCCTCCCTGTTGAAGATAGAGTTGTGATTTGGTAAAAAAAACAGTATATGAAAAAAAGTTGGCAATCGCTTATGTGGTTGCCAACTTTTTTATCCTGACTTCGTCATTGCGTCACCTATTTTAATGAATGCAAATAGCTGAATTCATTGAGAATTGAATATTTGATAAAGCTCCTGTAGGGAGGTACGAGTCTCTAAAATTGAAAGAATTTTTGCGCGCCACCTTAAATAGCCGAATTTGACTTTTTAAATATCTAATATTCAATAAATTATGAAAATTAACAAATATTTCGACGAAGTCAGGAAAAAAACAGTATATGAAAAAAAGTTGGCAATCGCTTATGTGGTTGCCAACTTTTTTATGCAATTAGGTTTTGGTAGAATTCGTATTTTCAGGCGTGTTTTAACCTGAAAAGTGTGCAGGCCGATTTGTCGGTTATTGCCGATACTTCTTCATCGGTTACACCAAGGTGGGTCGCTATGCAGGCAGCGATGTCGGGAATATAGCCGCTTTCGTTGCGGCGGCCGCGGTGTGGCACAGGTGCAAGATAAGGCGAGTCGGTTTCAAGTAAAATGCGGTCAAGTCCTATCTCGGGTAAAACGGCAGGCACTTGTGACCGCTTGAACGTAACCACTCCGTTTATGCCGAAATAGAAATCGCCATAATGTCGAATACGCCGCACATCATCGATTGTACCACCAAAACTGTGAAACACACCTTGTGGCAATTGCTCAAATCGGTCAAATACTTGTAATACTTCGTCAAGCCCGTTACGGCAATGTATTATTATAGGTAAGTCACGTTCTAAAGCCCAACCTATTTGTTCGGCAAAAGCATCCATTTGTTCTGTGCGAAACGTCGTGTCCCAATACATATCGATGCCTATTTCACCAATTGCGACTATCGGCCGTTCTTCGATTCGGGCGGCTATGGCATCAAGAGCCTGCTTGTAATCGTTACCGATTTCGGTAGGGTGCAATCCCATTGCTATAGATGTATAACATGGATATGCGTCATGAAGCTCATACATCGGTTGGACAGTAGTCAAATCGACATTTGGCAACACTATGTGACTTATTCCGGCTGCCTGGGCGCGGGATACCACTTGGTCGCGGTCTTCGTCAAATTCGGGCAGGTAGATGT
The DNA here is from genome assembly GCA_949289215.1 of uncultured Bacteroidales bacterium. GTDB lineage: Bacteria > Bacteroidota > Bacteroidia > Bacteroidales > Muribaculaceae > Avimuribaculum. The sequence continues at coordinate 43,188 of CASENC010000048.1, forward strand.
GCGAATGTGTGTCGATCATTTTTTGCGGCCTACAAGCATTGTTGCTAAATTACGGAAAGCCCGACGTGCATCGTCGTCCATAGGCACATTTTCGAGCCATTCGAGTGATTGCCATGTATATTGGGCAATTACTTTTTCGGCTTTTTGTGCAATGCCAAGACGGTCATATATATTGCGTACTGCGGTAATCTTGTCGGCGCGGTGTGCAGGCTCGTTGTCGGCAAGCCAGCGCTTTAGTTCTATTGCATCATTGCCTGTAGCTTCGGTCATGGCATTTATGAGCATATAAGTTTTTTTGTTGTTGGCAATGTCGCCACCAAGTTCTTTGCCAAAAGTGGCAGGGTCGCCATATACGTCAAGCAAGTCGTCTTGCAGTTGGAATGCAAGCCCAAGGTCGCACCCGTACCTGTATAGCGCATCGGTAGCTTTTTCATCGGCACCGCCTATTATCGCACCTATTTTGCAGGCGCAACCAAGCAATACGCTTGTTTTCAAGCGTATCATATCGATATATTCACATTCAGTAACATCATCGCGTTGCTCAAAGTCAACATCATATTGCTGTCCTTCATACACTTCCATTGCCGTGCGATTGAATGTGTCAAGCACTCGTGGAAGCACATCGGCCGATGTGCGTGTTATGAATTGTCCGGCCATTGTGAGCATGGCATCGCCCGAAAGTATTGCCGTGTTGTCGTTCCACTTCACATGAACTGTCGGGTGGCCGCGGCGCAAGTCGGCACGGTCCATTACATCGTCGTGCAGCAAAGTGAAATTATGATATAGTTCTATTCCCACTGCGGCATCAAGAGCTTTGTCACAGTTTCCTGCAAATGCGTCACACGCCATCAGTGCAAGTACCGGGCGCAGGCGTTTGCCCCCGAGCGACATGGTGTAGGCAATAGGTTCGTATAATCCGGCCGGTTGTGCGGGATAGTTGATGGCTGCTACAGCTCGGTTTGCCTTGTCAACATATTCTTCAAAATTCAACATAATTTTTTATTCGGATATTATTGGGTTATTACCATGGATTAATGTTTGTGAGCGGTTGCGGCATTAAACAGCTCGCTTGCGAGCCTTGGGTTATGCTGTTTCACATATCGGCGAAAAGCTGCATCGAATGTGTCGGCAGCAGCTGTGTCGCCCAGTAACATATATTCGCTTTGTACCGATTTCGCGTGTAATACGCAGTCTTGCAGATGCATAAGCCCGACACTGTCACTTGCTACCACTTTAGCGGCTGCAATTTCGGCACGTTCACGGGCTTCGGCGGTTAATCTGCTTTCTTCTTCACCGGTGGCTCCGCAGCTCGTGAGGCAAATTGCTGCGATGAGCAACAGCATATGATGTTTCATAAATCGATATTCTATATTTTAAATTTTTATTCCTGTTTCAAAGGTATTGCAAATTTACGAAGTAATTACGACATAAAAAAAGGCACTTATGTGCCGCGTGGAGACGACCTAAACATTTTTTAAAGACAACTTTATGGTTTTACCACATTGATGCACTAACTTTGTACGATTAATTGGCACTAAAACAAATATATGACAGAACAAAAGCAATTATTGGACAGCATTATCGAAGGTATTCAAGAACGTAAAGGAAAGAAAATCACATTGGTTGACTTAAGTGGTATTGAGAATGTTGCTACACAGAATTTCATAATCTGCCAAGGCACATCGACGATGCACGTTTCTTCCATAGCCGACAGCATAAGGGAATATGTAAGGGAAAAAACAGGCGACAAACCGTTTAACTATGACGGGTATGAAAGTTCGCAATGGATTGTAATCGACTATGGCACGATTTATGTTCATGTATTTTTACCTGAATATCGTGAACGATATAATTTGGAACAGTTGTGGAGCGACGCGCCGATAACCGAAGTTCCCGACCTTGACTAACAACGACATTCACCTATTTTAGATATGAACAACCAACCAAGTAACGAGGCTCCTAAAATGAAACTGCCAAAGTTTAACATATTTTGGCTGTATGCCATTATATTGGCGGTTTTGATAGGGCTTTACATGATAAATAATGACAGTTATACGAAACCGGTCGATTGGACTCAATTCGAGAAATATGTACAGCATGGCGGTGTGACCGATATCATTGTGGTAGCCAACAAAAATGTCGCCGAAGGTGTCCTCACCGACTCCCTCGCTCGGAAAATTTTTCCTGAATATCAAAAATCTACAACCGCACAGGCTCGTATTGTTACCGACATACCATCGACCGACAAAATGCAAGAAAAAATCGACCAATGGGAGGCCGACGGTGTGTTTAGCGGAAATGTGAAATATGAAAAAGGAAGCGATTTCGGCGGATTCCTGTGGAGCTTGTGGCCTATATTGCTGCTTGTGGTGCTGTGGTACTTTTTCATGCGGCGTATGTCGGGTGGCGTCGGAGGTTCGGGCGGCGGTGTTTTCAATGTGGGGAAATCGCGAGCTAAATTGTTTGACAAGGATAACAGTACTAATGTTACATTTAACGATGTGGCAGGCTTGCAAGAAGCGAAAACCGAGGTTGCTGAGATTGTGGATTTCTTGAAAACGCCTCAAAAATATACCGAGCTTGGTGGAAAAATCCCAAAGGGAGCTTTGCTCGTAGGCCCTCCGGGAACCGGAAAGACGCTACTTGCAAAAGCGGTGGCAGGTGAAGCCAATGTGCCGTTCTTCTCGATGTCGGGTTCCGATTTTGTGGAAATGTTTGTCGGTGTGGGCGCATCACGTGTGCGAGACCTTTTTAGGCAAGCCAAGGAGAAAGCTCCTTGCATTGTGTTTATCGACGAAATCGATGCCGTAGGTCGTGCACGTGGTAAAAATCCAAATATGGGAGCCAACGATGAGCGAGAAAACACGCTTAACCAGTTATTAACCGAAATGGACGGTTTTGGGACCAACAGCGGTGTAATCATACTTGCGGCCACCAACCGTGCTGACATTCTTGACAAGGCATTGCTGCGTGCCGGGCGTTTCGACCGCCAAATATATGTCGATCTGCCTGACCTTAACGGTCGGAAGGAGATTTTCAAGGTGCACCTGAAAAATATAAAGAAAGATGACAGTGTCGATCTTGATTTGCTCGCACGGCAAACACCGGGATTCTCGGGTGCCGATATTGCCAATGTGTGCAACGAGGCTGCGTTGATAGCCGCCCGTCGTAAGAATAGTTGTGTGCAGAAGCAAGATTTTATGGATGCCGTTGACCGCATAGTGGGAGGACTTGAAAAGAAATCGGTCATCACCACCGAGGAAGAACGCCGGTCCATTGCCATACATGAAGCAGGGCATGCCACCATAAGCTGGCATTTGCAATATGCCAACCCGCTTGTCAAGGTGACAATCGTGCCACGTGGCAAAGCCCTTGGTGCGGCTTGGTATTTGCCTGAAGAACGCCAAATCAGCACTTATGAAGCTATGCTTGATGAAATGTGCTCTACACTTGGCGGACGAGCTGCCGAAGAATTATTCCTTGGTCACATATCTTCGGGCGCAGCCAACGACCTTGAGCGTGTAACCAAACAGGCTTATGCGATGGTTGCATACTTTGGCATGAGCAAGAAGCTGCCCAACTTGTGTTACTATGATTCGACAGGACAATCATATGGTTTTACAAAACCTTACAGCGAGGAACGTGCAAAGATTATCGATGAAGAAGTGTCGCGTATTATTTCGGAACAATATGAGCGCGCCAAGGAAATATTGCACAAATATGCCGACGGGCACGGCAAGCTCACCGAGATGTTGCTGTCGCGTGAGGTCATTTATACCGATGACGTTGAAAATATCTTCGGGAAACGCCCATGGGTGTCTCGTACCGATGAGATATTGAAGATTAATGAAGAAATAGAAGAAAAACGCAGGAAAGAAGAGGAAGCCGGGAAGAATGTCGAGCCTCAAAATAACGAGGACAAGGACGTTAAGGGAACAGGTAAGCCAGAGACGACACCGCCCCCGTTTTCAAAGCAAGAGGACGACAACATAAAATGAAGTTGTGTGAAAAATTGAAACGCAATGGTAAAAAACGGACGGTAATAACCGTCCGTTTTTTTACTGTATGTTACACATGTCGCAGATGATATAAGTTACAGGGATTGGAGCGGGGCGGTGTTACGTGCTATTTCGGAGTCGGGAACTTGATAGTTGTTTAGGTCTCCTGCGAAATAGCTGTCATAGGCACTCATGTCTATGAGTCCGTGGCCTGACAAGTTGAACAAGATTACTTGCCGACGGCCTTCTTCACGGGCTTGCAGTGCACAACGTATTGCCGAGGCTATGGCGTGTGAAGATTCGGGTGCGGGAATGATACCTTCGGCACGGGCGAAGAGAGTTGCGGCATTGAATGTTTCAAGTTGTGGTATGTCCATAGCTTCGATAAGCCCGTCGTGTTTCAGGCAGCTTATTATCGACCCTGCACCGTGGTAACGAAGCCCGCCTGCATGAATGTTGGCCGGAGCGAAATTGTGGCCAAGCGAATACATGGGTATGAGCGGCGTATAACCGGCTTCGTCGCCATAGTCGTAGCATAGTTTGCCACGGGTTAGCTTGGGGCACGATTCCGGTTCGGCGGCAATGAAGCGGGTTTCGGCATTACCTGCAAGATTATGCCGCAGGAACGGGAATGATATTCCCGAGAAATTGCTGCCGCCACCGAAACAACCAATCACCACATCGGGATATTCGCCTGCCATTTGCATTTGCTTTTCGGCTTCAAGCCCTATTACCGTTTGGTGCAGGGCAACGTGGTTTAGAACAGAGCCAAGCACGTATTTGCAATTAGGCGTGGTCATGGCAAGTTCCACAGCTTCGGAGATTGCCGTCCCAAGAGAACCTTGGTAGGTGGGGTTCTTGGTGATGATGTCTTTCCCGGCGCGGGTTGACATACTCGGCGAGGCAATCACTTCGGCACCGTAGGTTTCCATTATTGAACGGCGGTATGGCTTTTGGTTGTAGGATACCTTAACCATATATACTGCCAGTTCGAGCCCGAAGTGCTTTGCTGCCATCGACAGTGCTGCGCCCCATTGTCCTGCACCGGTTTCGGTGGTGATGTTGGTCACGCCCTCTTGTTTGCAATAATAGGCTTGTGCTATGGCCGAGTTGAGTTTGTGTGAACCTACTGGGCTGACACTTTCGTTTTTGAAATATATATGAGCCGGTGTGTCGAGTGCGCGTTCAAGTCCGGTGGCGCGTACAAGTGGAGTAGGTCTCCATATCTTGTACATTTCACGCACTTCTTCGGGGATTTCTATCCATGCGTCGGTATCGTTCATTTCTTGATGCGACGCTGCACGCGAGAACAGTGGATACAAGTCTTCTTCTTTCATTGGCTGCCCGGTTTTGGGATTTTTCATCGGCAGAGGTTTATTTTTCATTTCAGCAAGAATGTTGTACCATGCAGTAGGTATCTCTTGTTCCGGGAGGATAAATTTCTTTGTTTTCATAATTATACGTTTAAATTGAATGTTAATGCAAAATAAGTGTATGGAAATTAAAAAAACAAGAGAAGTATAGAATATTTTGTGTATATTATGCAAAAATATCGTTTTTATCGATCTACTACCGTTATAAATATTTCATTTGATATTTTTATCAAGGTTAGTCATGTTAAATAATAGTTAAAAGACTAGTAGCAGTTTTGAAATTTGAAGAATAATACAGTTATTTATATTAACAATTTTGTTAGTCAAATTTGTTTAATAAAAAAGTTTGCGATATGAATAAAAAACATGATCATTCCTATGACACGGAAACAAGAATACTTCAAGCAGCCGAGAAGGAATTCTTTGAAAAAGGATATGCCGGTGCAAGAACGGCATCTATTGCCGAGGCTGCCGGTGTAACTCATGCCATGCTTCATTATTATTTTCGTACGAAAGACAAACTTTTTGAACGGATTGTGTCGAAGAAGATAAGTATGTTGGGCGACATTATCTTGTGCGCTATTGGTGAAAACAGTTTGCCACTGGAAGACAGAATCAGGCAAGGGATAGAGCAGCATTTTGATTTCATTTCCCTTAATCGTGATTTGCCCAGGTTTGTAGTCAACGAAGTCCTCTCTCACCCTGAGCGGGTAGATATGCTTAAAACAGGAGTACAGAATATCGTAAACAACTTGTTGAATAATCTGCAACAAGAGATTGACGAATATGCGGCCAAAGGATTATGCAAGCAGACTGATGCCCGGATGTTGCTCATCGACATTGTGTCGCTCAACATATTTCCTTTTATAGCGGCTCCCATTGTAAAAGGGGCTATAGGCCATTTATATGCCAGCTATGATGACTTTTTGGTCGCTCGCAAACAAGAGAATGTAGAAACTATTTTGAGAAAACTTAAAATTCATTGATTATGTTGAAACTGTATCTGTTCTTAGCATTGTCACTGTTTACAAGTGTTCATTTGTTTGCTCAAGTAACATTGGAGGAGTGTATTGCATTTGCGCAAGATAATTATCCGCTTATCCGAAAGTATGATTTGTTAAATCAAATAAAAGAGGTTAATCTATCGGATATTAATAAAAGTTGGTTACCGCAAATTACTGTATATGGCCAAGGTACCGTGCAGAACGCGACACCTTCATTTCCGGAGTCACTGGCCGAGATAATCAGTCATACCGGTACTTCAGTTTCAGGATTGAATGAATGGCAATATAAAATAGGTGCCGACATTAACCAAAACATTTGGGATGGGGGCGCGTCGAAAATACAACGTAAGATAGAACGTACCGAGGATGCAGAACGGCAGGCTGCCATGGAAGTCCGGCTTTATGCAATCAGGGAACGGGTCGAAGATTTGTTTTTTGGAATATTGCTTATCGAGGAACAAGTTAAGCAAACCAAAAATATGCAGACATTATTACAAAGTAATCTTGCCAAGTTGCAAGTGATGTATGAAAACGGCACAGCTATGCAAAGCGATGTAGATATGGTGGAGGCGCAATACCTCACTACTGTCCAACAGCTCACTCAGGCAGAAAGCACGGCGAAGAGCTACCGGGAAGTCCTGGAGATATTTACCGGGAAAAAGCTCGTTGGGCAGGAATTGGTAAAACCAGACGCGTCAGTTCCACAAGATTTAGTACCCGACCGTCCCGAATTAAAGCATTTTGGAGCGCAACTGCAAGCCAATGAGGCGAAAATTGCAAGTATTACGGCAAGCACAATGCCTAAAATAGGATTGTTTGCCCAAGCTTATTATGGCTATCCGGGATTTGATTATTTTGAAAGCATGATGAATCGTGATCTGTCATTCAATATACTTGCAGGGGTGAGAGTGTCCTGGAACATAGGTGCGTTTTACACGAAGAAAAATAATCGGCGGAAATTGCGCCTGTCATCAGACGATATTGCAGTGGAACGAGATGTGTTTCTGTTCAATACAAATATGCAGGTACGGTCGCAACTTGACCATATTGAAGAACTGAAGGGTGTAATGGAAAAGAATGACCGGATAGTGGAATTGCGGACTAATGTCAGAAAAGCTGCCGAATCCCAATTAGACAACGGTGTGATTGACGCAACCGCCTTGCTGACCAAGTTGACGGACGAGAAACAAGCCCGCCTCACAGCTTCGTATCATGAAATACAACTTCTTCAAAGTATTTATAAACTTAAATATACATTGAACAAATGAAAAAAATAGCATTATTCTTCGCATTCGTTTTGATAATGGTTTCTTGTCGAAACTCAATAGAATATGATGCTACAGGCATCTTCGAGGCGAATACTGTAACAGTGTCCTCAGAAACCAGTGGGAAACTTGTTTTGTTTGATATTAACGAGGGCGACAGCATTATAGCCGGGCAACAGGTAGGACTGGTGGATACTATTTTGCTTGCGTTACAGCAGAAACAATTGCACAGCCAGCAGTTGTCCACAGAGAAGTCATCGCCCGATATCGCTGCACAGGCTGCGGCGTTGAGGTCACAGATAGCCCACCAGCAGAACGAGTGCGACCGCATTGCCCGTCTGTTGGCTAACGGCGCGGCCACACAGAAACAGAGTGATGATGCTAATGCACAGTTGAGAACATTACGGGGAGAACTGGAAGGTTTGCTTTCCACTTTAGACAATAACCGCAGTTCCATTACCGAAAGTGTTTCAGCCTTGCAATATCAAAAGGAACAGATTGAAGAACAGATACGCAAGTGTTATATTTCTGCACCGATTACCGGAACTGTTTTACAGAAATATGCCGAGCAAGGTGAATATGCTACTCCCGGACGTCCACTTTTTAAAATGGCAAATTTAAATGACATATATTTGAGAAGCTATTTCACTGCATCACAGTTGGCCCATATCCGAATCGGGCAAGAAGTGACCGTAATTGCTGATTTTGGCGGAGATGAACGATATGAATATCCGGGCAGGATTGTTTGGATTGCACAGGAAAGTGAGTTCACGCCGAAGTCTATCCAAACACAAGACTCAAGAGCAAACCTTGTGTATGCCGTGAAAATAGCGGTAAAAAATGATGGTAGGCTGAAACTCGGGCAATATGGAGAGGTTCGCCTATGAAAAATGCGGTTGAAATTCAAGGGCTGACGAAATTGTACGGAAAGCTTTTGGCCCTTGATCACGTGAGCTTTTCCGTTTCTGAAGGCTCTTTATTTGGTCTTATAGGTCCGGATGGTGCAGGGAAGACCACGTTATACCAGATACTGACCACTTTGCTCAATCCTGATGATGGAACTGCCACTGTAGCCGGCTTGGATGTGGTAAAGGATTACCGAAAACTACGCACCGAGATAGGTTATATGCCGGAGAAGTTTTCCCTTTATCCCGATCTTACCGTGGATGAGAACTTGCATTTCTTTGCTTCGCTGTTTGGGGTAGATGTAAAGGAAAATTTTGACTTGATAGCCCCGATATTCGGACAACTGAATAAGTTCCCTAATCGCAGAGCAGGGGCTTTGTCAGGGGGCATGAAGCAGAAACTTGCGTTGAGTTGCGCGTTGATACATCGTCCTAAAGTGTTGCTGCTGGATGAACCCACTACCGGAGTGGACGCTGTGTCGAGGAGTGAATTTTGGGATATGTTGGCCGCGTTGAAAGCAAATGGCATTACAATTTTAGTTTCTACATCATATATGGACGAAGCCGAGCGTTGTGAACGTATCGCTTTAATAAATAGAGGAAGGATTTTAGATGTGAATTCACCCGGCATATTGATTGCAGGCATGGACAAGAACTTATATAATGCTACGGCTAAAGATATGTATCCGCTTTTGGAAACTTTGCGTACTTTTCCTGACGTAAAAGATTGCTATACCTTTGGAGCTACATTGCACGTGGTGACAAATGACGGTTTCAATTCGGACGATGCTATTGGCAGGCTTCGACATGAAGGTCTGGCAGATGCCCGGATATGGCCGGCAAAAGGAACTATCGAAGATTTATTCATTAAATTGGCTGATAAGGATGGATAAGGAAATTGTAATATCGGTAAAAGACCTTACCAAGAAGTTTGGTAATTTTATAGCGGTAGATCACATTACCATACAAGTCAGTCGTGGTGAAATATTCGGATTCTTGGGTGCGAATGGAGCCGGTAAGACCACAGCCATGCGCATATTGTGCGGGCTTAGTTTCCCGACATCCGGCACCGGGACAGTGGCCGGTTATGATATCATTCGACAGGCAGAGGAAATCAAACGGCACATAGGTTACATGAGTCAAAAGTTCTCGCTATATGAGGAATTGACTGTATGGGAAAATTTGAATCTTTTTGCTACTATTTATGGTATGTCTGCGAAGGACATCAAGAAGAAGGCAGGCGCCGTGTTCGAAGCATTAGGCATGGAAAATATGCGAAATGTATTGGTAAAAGAAATTCCTCTTGGGTGGAAACAGAAACTCGCGTTTACGGTTGCCACTTTACATTCACCGGATATTGTTTTTTTGGATGAGCCTACCGGAGGTGTCGATCCATTCACGCGACGCAAGTTCTGGGAAATGATTTATAGGGCTTCATCAGAAGGCATGACGGTTTTTGTGACGACGCATTATTTAGATGAAGCAGAGTATTGCAATCGTGTCTCCATCATGGTGGACGGACATATCAAGGCTTTGGATAGCCCGACAGGATTGAAACAGAGGTATCATGCCGAAACAATGGACGAGGTGTTCCGCATTGTGGCGAGAGGTGCGAAAAGGTGGGATTAAGTAATCTAAAGAAAAGTCAATGTATTATGTCGGTATTTCAATCACTTATAAAGAAAGAGATATTACACCTCATGCGCGACTTTCGCACGGTTACAGTGGTGCTGGTCATCCCTGTAGTGTTGCTGTTGCTATTTGGATTCGCAATATCCACAGGGGTTAACAATGTACGGGTTGTTGCTGTAGTTGAGCAGCATACAGACGAGACTAAACAGATTATAGAGCGTTTCCGTACCAATTCCTACTTTACATTTGTAGGTGTGGTTACTCGCAATGACATGGAAACCCTTTTAAGGAAAGGGCGGGTTGATGCCGCTGTTACGTTCCGTACGGAAAAAGGGAAACTGAAACATCAAATCATTGTGGATGCATCCAATACCAATATGGCACAGACCGCTACGGCCTATTTGGAAAGTGTAATTAGCTCCGGAAATAGTATTCCGGTTGTGATTAATACATTATATAATCCACAATTGCGAAGCGCATACAATTTCGTGCCGGGTATAATGGGTATGATATTCATTATTATCTGTGCTATGATGACTTCTGTATCTATTGTCAGTGAAAAGGAGTCAGGCACGATGAATTTGTTGCTTGTTTCTCCTGTGCGTCCTTACATTATCATCTTGGGCAAGTTAGTGCCTTATTTTATGTTATCGTGCATCATCCTGACTCTAATGCTGATGCTGAGTTATACCGTTTTAGGCATACCATTCTCTTTCAGTGTCATCAATGTAATATGGGTGACTATTCTATATGTAATTCTTGCATTAGCTTTAGGATTGCTAATTTCCACCATTGCATCCACGCAGGTTTCCGCTTTGCTTGTTTCCGGGGTGATGTTCATGATTCCTGTCGTCTTGTTATCCGGAATGATTTTCCCTGTGGAGAATATGCCGTTGGTTCTGCAATGGTTCACGTGCATTATTCCTGCGCGCTGGTATATTTCAGCCATGCGAATACTGATGATCCAGCAATTACCCGTCGGATATGTATTGACCGAGGTATCAGTCTTATCAGGAATGACATTGGTCGTATTGATTTTGGCTATTAAGAAGTTTAATGCTAAAAAATAAATGACATATGAATTTAAAGACGTTGAAGATATTATTGAAGAAAGAAATTTCGCTGATTAAACGTAATCCCATTATACCACGCCTGATAGTGGGCATGCCGATTCTTGTAATGTTGATAGTTCCTTTAGTGACAACCCTTGATGTGAAAAATGTGGGAGTTGTTGTAGTGGATAACGACCGGACAGAATTGTCGCGACGGATAGTGGCGGATATGGATGCATCGGAATATTTGTCGGTGTCCGGTTGCTATTTTAATTATGATGAAGCTTTCCGTCAGATAGAGAACAGCAGTGCGGATGCCATCGTTATTATCCCGAAAGATTATCTGCATGATTTGATAAACGGGAAAAGACCTGAATTGGATTTGAAAGCAAATGGTGTAAACGCGACAAAAGGAATTTTAGGCGCTCAATATGCTACAATGTCGGTGGCAAATACTGTCACACGATGGCAGAAGGAACAGGGGATTGGTTTGCCGTTGTCGGAATCTGTTCCGGTGAATTTATATAACCCGACACTTGATTTCCACAACTACATGATACCGGCGCTTATGGTAGTACTGCTTATCATTATTTGTGGTTTTCTACCAACTCTAAATCTGGTCAGTGAGAAGGAAACCGGAACTATCGAGGCGATGAACGTAACCCCGGTTGGAAGATTGGAGTTTGTCTTGTCAAAACTGATACCCTATTGGGTAGTGGGAATACTGGTTGTAACGGTAGGAATACTTATTGGTTGGCTGGTGTATGGGCTTGTGCCTGAAGGGAATGTCATGTATATTTATTTGGCTGCCATATTGTTCAGCCTTGTAATGTCGGGCATAGGTGTGTTTATTGCCAATAAATCGGCAACTATTTTGCAAAGCATCTTCATGATGTTTGCTTTTATTGTGGTATTTCAACTCATGAGCGGATTGTTTACACCCATAGCTTCGATGCCGCAATGGGCACAATACATAACTTATGCTATCCCTCCACGATATTTTATCGAGATTATGCGTTCGGTTTATTTGAAGGGAGCCGGTATGGGAGATCTTTGGATGCAGTATGCATTATTGTTTGGTTTTGCCTTGTTGTTTTGCCTTGTTGCAGCCGTCACGTATAAAAAAAGGGCATAAAAGCAGAATTCTTATTTGTGTATTTGGCTTTTGTTGTTGCTTTCACGTTTTGTTTTGCGATATAATTGCCAACTGTTTATTGTATTTTGCCATACAATATAAGCAGCCGGGGCCACCGATATAATTGGATTAAGATATGTGAGTGTCATCCAAAGTCCTAAAATCGTGTTTTTTTGTCCGAGTCCTTGGGCGCCTGAAATTTTATCGCCGAAATGCCGTCCTATTTTTCGTCCGATGAAAAATTGCAGCCAGCACACAATTAATGCAGTGATTGTAAGGCATATCATTTCAGGTAGTTCTTCAACCGGCTGTTTGATCATGAAACTCACGGCTTGCCCCATGACGATGAATAAAGATATTGCCCATATCCAAAACGATATTGACTGGTGTTCAGCAATGGTAGAATGTATGCGAGGAACCGAGAATTTCAATAATATTGCAGTAACAAACGGGATTAGCAGCAATGGAATGACTTCGGCACATATGGTTGTAAATGATTCCATGAAATCGATGCCGTCGCCACGTATAAACGACAGGCATGATGGTGCTGCAACTGCTACTACAAGGTTGCTTAGCAAGGAATATGTTGCAATTTTTGTTACACTTCCCCCGAGCATACCGGTGATAACCGGTGCTGCAGTTGCCGTCGGCATGAAAAAGCAAATGAATGCTCCGGCGGCAATGTTTGGATTTATGAAATAAAGCCCGGCATAAAACAATGCCCCGCCAATGATTTGTATGCCCAATAGCGACCATTGGAATTTTGTTATCCTGAACTCACTAATTTTCAGTTTTGTATAAGTGATAGTAAGCATTACAAAAATTAAGTATGGGGTAATGACCGATAACTTATCGATATGGTTATGGAATAATATACCACTCAACATGGATATCGGTAGCATCCATGATTTTAGCAGTTGCCTGATGTGAATGTCTTTAAGCATAATATTAATGAAAAGAGCCGCCTTGCATACAGGCGGCTCTAAGCAAGTATTTGGTAATTAATTTTTTAATTTATTGATTAATTGTTCGATTGACACCGTGGATTGTTCTCCTGTTGCCATATTCTTTAGTGAAATGCAATGGTTGGCAACTTCGGTTTCTCCTACAAGTGCTACGTATGGAATGTGCAATGCATCGGCGTATGACATTTGCTTTTTCATTTTTACGGCGTCGGGATATATTTCGGCGGCGATGCCTGCTTTGCGCAGAGCCATCACGTGTTTCAAGCATTCATTGCATTCTGCAGCACCGAAATTGATAAATATCACTTTTGTGCCATTTGATGCTCCATCCGGATATAAATTGAGTGCGTTGAGCACGTCGTATATACGGTCGGCACCGAAGCTTATGCCAACACCGGATACCCCTTGAAGGCCGAATACACCGGTAAGATTGTCGTAGCGACCGCCACCACTTATGCTGCCTATTTCCACGTCACGGGCTTTTACTTCGATGATTGTTCCGGTATAGTAATTAAGCCCGCGGGCAAGTGATACGTCCACTTCCACATTAGCTTTGAGTCCCAAATCGGCAATATTGTTGAAAATGAAAGACATTTCTTCGATGCCTTTTATGCCGATTTCTGAATGGGCAAGCATTTCCTTGAGTGTGTTTAATTTATCGTTATTGCTACCGCTGAGTTGCAATAATGGTTGCAAGGTAGCAATTGCATCATCTCCAATGCCTTTTGAACGTAATTCTTCATTTACGTTATCGATGCCGATTTTGTCGATTTTATCGATGGCTACGGTTATATCAACTATCTTGTCGGCAGCACCTATTATTTCTGCTATACCGGTGAGTATTTTGCGATTGTTGACTTTAATGGTCACGTTTATGCCAAAGCGATTAAATACTTCGTCGAGCATTGTTAGCAGCTCTATTTCGTTAACCAGAGAGTCGCTGCCTACAATGTCGGCATCGCATTGGTAAAATTCACGGTAGCGTCCTTTTTGTGGACGGTCGGCACGCCACACGGGCTGTATTTGGTAGCGCTTGAACGGGAATTGTATCTCATTGCGGTGTTGAACCACAAATCGTGCGAATGGTACTGTTAAATCGTAACGCAAACCCTTTTCGCAGATGTGAGATGTAAGGTGAACCGAATCGCGCTCGGTCAATTCACAATCGGGCGCATCTTTCAAATAATCGCCACTGTTCAAGATTTTGAATAGCAGTTTGTCTCCTTCCTCGCCATATTTGCCCATCAATGTGGATAGGCTTTCCATTGCCGGTGTTTCGATTTGTCGGAATCCGTATAGCAGGAATACTTCTTTAATAGTGTTAAAGATATAATTGCGTTTCGCCATCTCTTCGGGCGAAAAGTCCCTTGTCCCTTTGGGTATGCATGGTTTTTGTGCCATATTAATCGTAAATTTTTTTGTAGCGCAAAATTACAAAAAAAGGTTGTTTATTCCCGACGGCTACCCAAGAAAATCATTACATAATATACAAGAGTGGCCAAAGAACCGAGAGCTGCTACCACATAGGTATAGGCTGCTGAGCGTAAAGCATCGGCGGCATGGTCATGATTTACCCCCATGGTAACGCCACTGCGATTAAGCCAGGCAAGTGCACGGCGACTTGCGTCAATTTCAACAGGCAGTGTGACGAAACTGAATAAGGTGGTTATTGCAAACAAAGCTATACCGATGAGCAATATTTGTGGCATTGTTTGCACAAGCAATATGCCTGCTAAGAGTACCCATGACATCCATTGTGATGCGAAATTCACAGCAGGTACAAGTTTGGAACGCATTTGTAAGAAACTGTATTGTGTGGCGTGCTGTACGGCGTGTCCGCATTCGTGTGCCGCTACAGCTGCAGCCGCCACACTGCAACTGCCGTAAACACCTTCGCTAAGATTTACCGTCTTGTCGGCAGGATTGTAAAAATCGGTCAACATACCTCTGGTGCTGCGCACCTGGACATCATAGATCCCGTTGTCGTGTAACATTTTCAGGGCTACATCACGACCGGTCATGCCTCCCGGCAAAGGCTCTTGTGAATATCGGTTGAACTTGTTTTTTAATGAAGCCTGTACAAGATAGCTTATGACAGCTATTGCAATAAAAATTATAAACGGTGTCATAATTGTATTCTTAATTTTATTGGTTGGTAAATGTTTTTTTATCTTCAAAAATTGTGCCACCATGTGGGATTTTGCTTAATTTCTGCTTTTATTGAGTTTTGTTATGATATGGTTTATGTTGTCAAAAAACATATTATAATTTCATGCCTTTTCGGGAATAATGGTTAACTTTGCATAGTGCATCATATGTGTGATGCGAGTTTGACATTTATTTATCGTTACAGTATAAAATAATGAAACCAACATTACTTGTATTGGCTGCCGGGATGGGTAGCAGGTATGGCGGATTGAAACAATTGGACGGAATAGGCCCAAACGGGGAAACTATCATGGATTATTCAATATTTGATTCCATACGTGCCGGTTTCGGTAAAGTTGTTTTTGTGATAAGGCACGATTTTGAAAAGGATTTCAGAGAAAAAGTATTGAGTAAATATGAAAATCACATTCCTACAGAAGTAGTATTCCAGGCAATCGACAAATTGCCCGCCGGATTTAAACCAAATCAGGAACGGACGAAACCGTGGGGAACCAATCATGCCGTGCTTATGGGGTGTGATGTGATAAATGAACCGTTTGCTGTGATAAATGCCGATGATTTTTACGGACAAGACAGTTTTGTCGTACTTGCAAAGGCTTTACAAGAAATGAATGGGAAATGCAATGAATATTGCATGATAGGTTTCCATGTTGGCAACACGCTTAGTGAAAGTGGTGAAGTTTCACGTGGAGTATGCAATATTTCAGACATGGGATTTCTTACCACTGTTACCGAGAGGCATCATATAATGCGTCGTGAAAATGGTGAGATTTCTTATTTGGACGAAGATGATTCGGCGCATCCGCTTGCCGACAACACGTTGGTATCGATGAATATGTGGGGATTTACTCCCGACTATTTTGAATATTCAAAAAAGGAATTAATCGCATTCCTTACGGAACATAGTAATGATTTAAAAACCGAATTCTATATACCAACGATGGTTAATAAACTGATAACTGAAAATGTGGCTTCGGTTAAGGTTTATGATACTACTTCGTCATGGTTTGGCGTGACATACGCTGCCGATAAACCATCGGTGGTGGCCAATATTGCAAAATTGGTAGCTGATGGCACATATCCGAACAGATTGTTTGATTTTAAATAAAACTAAATTATCATGAAAGGTAAAATTTTAGTGACCGGCGGAACCGGATATATCGGTTCTCATACCGTGGTTGAACTTCAGAATGCAGGTTATGACGTTGTTATAATCGACAATTTGTCGAACAGTAATATTGAAGTTCTTGATGGAATCGAGAAAATTACAGGTGTACGTCCTGTATTTGTAAAGGGCGATTGCACCGACTTGGCAACGTTGACAAAACTTTTTGAAGATAATCCCGGTATAAACGGAATCATCAACTTTGCTGCCAGCAAGGCTGTAGGTGAATCGGTACAAAAACCGTTGTTGTATTATTATAACAACCTCACTACTCTTATCAACCTATTGAAATTGATGCCGCAATATGGTACAAAGGGTATTGTTTTCTCTTCATCTTGTACTGTTTATGGAGAACCAGACAAGAACCCCGTTGATGAAACAGCTCCAATAAAGAAAGCAACTTCTCCTTATGGGAACACCAAACAAATATCGGAAGAAATAATTACTGATTATATTAATTCGGGCGCTCCTATAAAGAGTATAATTTTGAGGTATTTCAATCCAGTTGGTGCTCATCCGAGCGCAGAAATCGGCGAATTGCCCAATGGTGTTCCTCAAAATTTGATTCCTTATTTGACGCAAACCGCTATCGGTATCCGTAAGGAATTGAGTGTATTTGGCGATGACTACAATACTCCCGACGGATCGTGCATACGAGACTTTATAAATGTGGTTGACCTTGCTAAAGCCCATGTTACGGCACTCGCACGAATGCTTGAAGACAAGAGCGAAGAGAAACTTGAGATTTTCAATCTTGGAACAGGTGTCGGTTTGTCGGTGCTTGAATTGATTAATTCATTCGAGCGTGCCACAGGTGTAAAAGTACCGCATAAGATTGTGGGTCGCCGCAGTGGTGATATCGAGAAGGTGTGGGCCGAGCCAAAGAAAGCCAATGAAGTGCTTGGCTGGAAAGCCACAACCTCAATTGATGATACCATGCGCTCGGCTTGGAACTGGCAATTGAAATTGCGTGAGAGAGGGATTATGTAATTTTGAGGTATAAGATAAACGGCCGGCGTACATTCGTGAAGAAAAACTGCGAGTGTGCGCCGCTTTTGTTTTTATGATGTTCAATAAGCTATTTTTAAGCGTAATCGCATTGTTGTGCAGCCATATGGCCGGATATGCCCAATTGTGGGCCCCCGATGTTTTAGGAGACGGCTATTGTTGCAGGGAAATATGGCAGGCCGATGATTATTCAGGGAATGTAAAAGCTACGGTTGTAAGGCTTAAATCACAATGTAGCACAGGTAGGGCGGTGCTGTATGTGCATGGGTATAACGATTACTTCTTTCAGGCGGAACTGGGTAATAATTTTATCAATAACGGGTATAATTTTTATGCTGTGGATTTGCGCAAATACGGACGATCGATGTTGCCCGGGCAAATTCCTTTTGAAGTGAGAGACTTAAAGGAATATTTTGATGATATTAATGCTGCACTTGATATAATATTGCAAGACGGGAATAAATCGGTAATTCTGATGGGGCATTCTACCGGAGGACTAATTACGTCATATTACCTGGCTTCAAGCAATCATGAAAAATACCCGATAAAAGCATTGATTTTGAATAGTCCCTTTTTGGATATGAATCTGGATGTTTTGACAGAAGATTTTATTTTGCCAGTGGCAAGCTTGTGTGGAATATTCTTCCCCGATTTATCAATAAATCAAGGAGGTGGGAACCAGTATGCCCGGACATTGCTCGCGCATTATGGTGGCGAATGGGAATATGATACACAGTGGAAATTTGAATGGCCGCAACCGGTAACTACCGGTTGGCTGCGAGCTATATCTACGGCACAAGATATATTGCATGAGGGGGCGGATATAGAAGTGCCAATATTGTTGATGCATTCTGATAAAAGTGGAAATGAAGGGGATGTAAACGATGAAGAGGCCGGTAATATAGATATGGTGTTAGATGTGAATGAGATTTCATGTTATGGCAAGAGGCTTGGGAATGATATAACCGAATATGTAGTAAAAAACGGAATGCACGACTTATTTCTGTCGCACATTCCGGTAAGGTATTCTTTATATTACCACATATTTGAGTGGCTGAGGAATAAAGGATTATGATTGAGGTCGGGTTTGTTCGATTTGTTTCTTTGCAACCTCAAGGCGTTTGTTATAATAAAGTTTCTCGCTTTCGGCTTTCATGCCTGCTTGTATTGCAACGGAATAAGCGTATGATTGTGCAATAGCTTCTTTCAGTGCCTGTGGCAGTGTCATGTGATAAGTTGATTTTCCTACAAATTCCAGTTTAAGTTGTTTATCGGCGTTATCGGCAATGAATTCGCAAAATTCATTACATTGGTCAGCGTGGAAAGTAACCATTTCATTGGTAATTCCGTCATTGGTAAACCTGTAATTTTGTGCATCGTCAAACGGGACCGATGCTGTTTCTGCCGAACTGCCATCGGAAGCTGTAATTCGTAGCATTGTGTGATTGATGGCGCGACCTTGAAGTAACGATACAAGGTATATATTTCCATTGTCATCGACACGAGGTTCAAGGCCGGTGCGGTTGATGAGCGGATTATTTTTAAGAGTCTTGTAAATGCGGTAATTTTCCACCAGGTCGGGATTTTTTACTACTATAAAATGTTTTGCAATTTCTTGTACAATTGGTGCATTGACTGCTATCACACTGTCGGCTTTTGCTATGCCTGCGATACTAATTTGTTCCTGAGACTGCGCCATTAGGTGCATACCTTGTTTTATTAAATCGGTTTCTGCAGGGTAGCGTTTATACAAACTGTCGAGAACCGACAATGTGCTGTCATACATATGTGCATTATATAATGCTTCGGCATTTTTATACAATGCAGTTGCTTCTTCTTTTTGCCCGCTATCGCATGATACAAGCAAAAGAGCGGCACATAATAAGGTGGATTTAATTGCTGCGTTGAACATCTTTTACTCCTTTTATTGTTTTAATTTTTTTCATTAATTCATTCAATGATTTGGTATCGTTGATGCCTATAACAAGGTAACCGCGGAATATGCCATCGTTGGAGTCGATGGAAATGCTTCGCAACGAAGTGTCTTTTTCTTTGTTTATCAGTGATGTAATATTTGTTACGATGCCTATATCGTCTTGCCCTACAATGCGCAGAGTTACCGCAAACTGTTGCCCGATTTTCCCCGACCATGCCGCATTGATGCAACGGTAAGGATATTTTTGTATTAAATGCTGTAAATTCTTGCAATCGCTTCGGTGTATTTTGATTGCTCCGTCTGAAGATGTAAATCCCATGATTTTGTCGCCTATGATAGGGTTACAGCATTTCGATAAGCGGTAGTTGATACCACGGATATTGTCGCCAATAATAAGCACGTCGCGCGAGTCGGCACTCTCTTCGAGTTCCGGTTGTTGCAGTGTGAAATTACCGGCTGATTCCGGGGTGTTTTGTTGGTCGGATGGCTCGGCAATTTCCAAATATGTGCTTATGACATCATTGACATCAAGCCTGTCGGCAAGGGCAACATAGAAGTCTGTGGCAGTCTTGAAACCCAGTTTTTTTATTGTTTTGGTGAGAATTGATTCGTCGATTTCAATCTTGCGATTTTTAAAACGTCGTTGCAACAATTCTTTCCCGAAACCTACATTCTTTGAAGTTTGTTCGTTTAGTGATTGTCGAATTTTATTGCGGGCTTTTCCTGTGACTACTATATTGAGCCAATTGGCGTTGGGAACCTGAGACGAAGATGTAAGTATCTCAATTGTGTCTCCGCTTTTTATTTTGTAAGTAATCTTTTTGTTTCGTCCATTCACTTTGCCGCCGATACAGGTACAACCCACATTGGAGTGAATGGCAAAAGCAAAATCAAGCAGGGTAGCACCGGCAGGCAGCCGAAATAGGTCGCCTTTGGGAGTGAATGCAAACACTTCATCATTGTAGATGTCCATTTTCACGTCTCGCATTAACTCTGTGGGCGTGTTGCTTGTTTCAAGTATGTCGCGAATGTTGTTCATCCAGTTGTCGATGCTTCCCTCGCTTTTTATGCCCTTATACTTCCAGTGGGCGGCAAGACCGCGTTCGGCAACTTCGTCCATGCGCTTGGTGCGTATTTGTACTTCCACCCATTTTGATTGTGGGCCATAAACTGTTATGTGCAGCGATTCGTATCCGTTTGATTTAGGATTGGAAATCCAGTCTTTCAATCGCGCGGTATTAGCCGTGTACATATCGGTAACAATTGAATATGCGAGCCAGCAATCGGCTTTTTCTTTTTTCACGGGGGTATCGATGATTATGCGAATGGCAAACAGGTCGTATATATCATCGACATCGGCGTGTTGCTTTTTCATTTTGTTCCATATCGAGCTTATCGACTTGGTGCGTCCTTTGATTTCATAATTCAGGTGGGTTTTGTCGAGAGCTTCTTTTAATGGAGCAATGAAATTGTTTATGTATTCTTCGCGTTTTGCCTTTGTTTCGTTAAGTTTGTGGGCTATTTGTGTAAAAGTTTCCCTGTCGATGTATTTTAACGACAAGTCTTCGAGTTCCGATTTTATTTTATATAACCCTAATCTATGTGCCAATGGAGCATACAGGTATTTTGCTTCGGTGGAAATGTCCCGGACGAATTTCTCGTTTGGGTGATGATTAATCATGCGCATTATTCCCAACCTGTCAACTATCATTATGAGTATGACCCTTATGTCTTGGGCAAATGTCAGCAACAATTTGTGGAAATCTTCATTTTCCACTGCTGCTCGGCTTTTGTATAACGATGAGATTTTTATCAGTCCGGATACTAATTTAAGGGTGTCGTCACCGAATTTTGCTTTAATCTCATCGGTTGATATCGCCTCGTTGTGGCATAACATATATACCATGACGGCTATAATCATATCACGGTCGGCATGAATGTTCTCTGCAAGCAATATTGATGTATTAAGTGCACGTATAGTAGGGTTAATACCGTATTTATCACGTCTGAAATAATCGTTTGCGATACCGTTACGTATAATCTCATAAACATTGCGCACATCTTCATGCGTCAAAGTGTTGCTTGACAACATTATTAAGTTCTTGCATAATCTTAATGCGAGAAACCGTTCGTCTTGGCTAAAATAATTTCCGGTCATTGTCAATTTACTGAGAAATTTTTGCACGAATATATTAAAAAAAAACGAGCAATTATTGTATTTAAAAGGTAAAATTTAGTATTTTTGGATACTATTTAAACCTAAATAATCATGTTGACTCAAGAAGACCTGAAACTATTAGAGAAAAAAGGTATAACAACCGAGGTGCTTGAAGCACAAATTAATCGGTTTAAAACCGGATTTCCGTATCTGAAAGTGAAATCAGTAGCAACTGTGGGCAATGGCATTGCCAAGCTTACTGAAGAAAATGTGAAGCATTATACTGCCGTGTGGAACGATCGTCTTGCCAATGGGTGCAAGGTGGTGAAATTTGTGCCGGCATCGGGTGCCGCAAGCCGAATGTTCAAGAATTTGTTTGAATTTGTTTCATCGGGTCGTCAAGCTCCCGAAACCGATTTTGAAAAGAAATTTTTTGACGGCATAACCAAGTTTGCATTTTACGATGCTTTAAATGAAGCTTGTGTTAAGAAACATGGCAAAGATGTAGCTGCGCTTGTAAACGATGGCAGATACGTTGATGTTGTAAAGTGCCTTGTCACCAATGATGGATTGGATTATGGTAGTTTGCCAAAAGGCTTGTTGTCGTTCCACAAAACGGAAACAATTGTGCATACTCCGGTAGAAGAGCATCTTGAAGAGGGAGCGCAATATGCCAAAGATAAGAATGGTATTGTAAATATACATTTTACAGTGTCTCCAGAACATCGTGCAGCATTCTCAAAATTGATAAATGCTCGTATATCCGAAGTGGAGAAAGAATGGGGTGTGAAATATGATATATCAATGTCGGAGCAGAAATCTTCTACCGATACCGTTGCCGTAACCATGGATAATGTAGCATATCGTGAAAACGGCAAACTCGTGTTCCGTCCGGCCGGCCATGGAGCATTAATCGAAAACTTGAACGATATTGATGCCGATGTGGTGTTTATTAAAAACATCGATAATGTGGTTCCGCGTAAGTTGCGAGACGTGACTGTGGAATATAAAAAAGTGATAGGCGGTGTCCTTATTGAAGTACAAAAGCAGATTGCCGAATATGTGAAATTGCTCGAATCGGGTAAATATACCATGGAGCAAGTTCGGGAGGTGGTTGCCTTTATGCACGATGTGTTGTGCACCCGTTATGATGATACCAAGAAGTTGGAAGATTCGGAGCTTGTGGTTTATTTGCTTAAAAAGTTGCATCGCCCGATACGTGTTTGCGGCGTGGTAAAGAATGATGGCGAGCCCGGTGGCGGTCCATACATAGCATACAACAGCGATGGAACATCTTCGCCCCAAATCATGGAGAGTGCCCAGTTTGACAAGAGCAAGCCTGAGGCTGTGGAAATGATTAAGAATGGAAGCCACTTCAATCCTGTTGATTTGGTATGTTATGTAAAAGATGTTGATGGAACGCACTTCGATTTGAAGAAATATGTGGATCCCGACACGGGGCTTATTTCGGAAAAGTCGAAATCGGGCGTTACAATAAAAGCTCTCGAATTGCCGGGATTGTGGAACGGCTCGATGAGTGATTGGAATACGGTGTTTGTGGAGGTTCCGATTGAGACGTTTAATCCGGTTAAAACCGTTAATGACTTATTAAGGCCTCAGCATCAAGGATAAAAACATGAATATCAGGCTCTATATTATCTCATTGGCTTTGTGCCTGTTGTGTATCCCGTTTGTTAATGCAGAGGTAAAAGCCGGCAAAGTGAATGAATTGTCACAAGGTGAATACAAAGCACTTGTGCATGATTATATCACCAATCCAAACTCATGGGTGTACAAAGGGAAACAGAATGCAGTGATCGATTTCTCGGCAACATGGTGCGGACCGTGTAAACGATTGGCTCCGATACTTGATGACCTTGCAAAAGAATATTCAGGTAAGATAATATTCTATAAAGTGGATATTGATGATTGCCGTGAATTGTCTCAAGCATATGGTGTGACTTCTGTGCCGACCATGTTGTTTTGTCCGGCAGATGGAAGCATCCCTACCGCAATCACCGGTGCATATCCCAGAGATGAGATAATAAGAGTAATAGATTACGTATTCAACAAATAGTAAAGAAGTCGCTGCAATTAAATATTTTGTAGCGACTTCTTTATTTTTATAGCGATTGTTTCAGTTGTTCCACATAGGCATCTATTTTGTGTAGTTCATGTGGAATATTGATGCTTTGTGGACAATGTGGCGAGCATTGGTTGCAGCCTATGCAATGGTTGGCTTGGCGTAATTTAGGCACGCTTCGGTCATAGCCAATCAAGTATGCTCTTCGGGCTTTGCTGTAATTGTCATCTTGCGGGTTTGTTATTATATTGCCTTCATTTAGACACTTGTTATAATGCAGCAATATTGCCGGAATGTCGATGCCATACGGGCAAGGCATACAATACTTGCAGTCGTTGCAAGGTATAGTGGGGTATTGCATCATCAATGTAGCTGTGTCTTGCAGAAAATCGAGTTCTTTGTCGGTCAACGGGTCAAGCGGCGAATAAGTGTGCAAATTGTCTTGCAGGTGTTCCATGCGTGTCATTCCGCTTAATACGGTAAGGACTTCGGGATAAGTCCCGGCGAAACGAAATGCCCATGACGCTACGCTACGCTCAGGTTCTTGTTGTTTAAGGCGAGCCATAATGTTGTCAGGAAGATTCGACAATCGACCTCCCAACAGCGGTTCCATTATTATGGCTTGTATGCCACGCTTTACCAGTTCGTTGTACAAATATTCGGCATCGACATTACGGTCGTTTATTTCATTGGCGTTTTTCCAGTCGATGTAATTCATTTGTATTTGTACGAAGTCCCATTTGTATTTGTCGTTTTGTGCAAGTAACGAGTCAAACACATTGATGTCGCCATGGTATGAAAAACCGAGATTGCGAATGCGACCTGCTTTGCGTTCCTCAAGCAGGAAGTCGAGTATTCCGTTTTTGATGTACCTGTTTTCAAATTCTTCCATCCCCCCGTTGCCAACGCTGTGCAGTAACATATAATCGATGTAATCGACTTGTAGGGCTTTAAAGGAATTGTGATACATTTCAATAGATTTTTCCCTGGGCCATGTTGAGCGTGCAAAGTTTGACAACTTGGTGGCGACAAAATATTTGTTGCGAGGGTGTCGGCTTAATGCAATGCCTGTCGAGGCTTCGGATTTACCTTGGCAATAGGCCGGAGATGTGTCGAAGTAGTTAACGCCATGCTCAATGGCATAATCGACCATTCGGTTTACCATTTCTTGATCTATCTCGCTGTTGCCTTCACGGGCACTGCGGTTGTCGATTGAAGGCAGGCGCATCATTCCAAATCCGAGCAGCGACACGCGGTCGCCCGTGTGATGATTGGTGCGATATGTCATTTCTCCGGTACCGGGTACAATATTATTTGCCGGTTGGTTGTTGTTTCCTTTGTTGTTGCATCCCGGTAGGCTTGTTACAGTTACGGTAGCACCCGCAATACCCAACGTCTTCAGGAATTTGCGGCGAGATATATTTGTTTTATTGCATTCTTTCATAGTTTCACTGTTTTATGCTTCATGATGTACTTCGTGTCCTTCTACATAAATTGCACTGAACGGGCGGGCAGGGCATAGATTTTCGCAAGCTCCGCAACCGATGCATTTTTCTTCATTGATAATCGGGATTTTCAGCGAATCGGGGTTGGACGGGTCGGAAGGAACCATCTGTATTGCTTTTGTCGGGCAGTGCCGGGCGCAATTGCCACATTCTTGTCCGTCGGTGAGAGGAATACAATTTTTGCGTATCCACACTGCATGACCTATGTGTATTGCCGATTTTTCAGCTATTGTTATGGGATGTATTGCTGTGGGGCATACTTGAGAGCACTTGTTGCACTCGGGGCGGCAATAGCCTCGTTCATAAGACATTTCAGGTTGCATGAGCCTTGATAAGTCGGTTGAAGGGCGTAAGACCCCATTGGGGCATACCGATACGCATAATTGGCACGCTGTGCAGTGCAGTGCAAAGTGTCGAAGGCTTAATGCTCCCGGTGGCTCGATATGTGTGGTACGTTCAGGTACTTTCTTGTTTTCGATTACGGCAAGTCCGCCGTCAACTGTTTTCTCCTGGGCTTTTAGGGCTGTTGTTGCCGTGGTAGCCAAGGCTGTGATGATAAATGTGCGTCGTGAGGTGTCGGTTTCTTGTGCTTTTGAATTATTGGCGGTACTTTGTTTCGGGAATTTACGTGCTATGTCGAAACTTATTGCATCGAATTCACAACTGTTGATGCAGTTCATACAATCCACGCAGCGGCTGTAATCGACAACATGGTTCTTGAAATCGATGCACGAAGCCTTGCATTGGCGGGAACACAGGCTGCAGTTGCGGCATTTGCCGGCATCGATGCGTATTTTCATCAAGGAATACTTTGACAAAAATCCAAGGACGGTACCAACAGGGCATACGGTGTTGCAATATGTGCGTCCGTTTCGCCATGCAAGTATTGCGATTACAATAAATGTAACTGCGGCAATAATAAATGTGGGTAAACTTTTAATCCACACATCGGTGCGGTAGAATGCATAACTGTCGGCCCGTTCAGCGAAGTATGCCAGTATATTGTTGCCCCAGCCATAAACAGGAGCAAGCAGATTATTGGCTATGCGCCCGTAGGAACTGTATGGCGCAAGTAATGCTGCGATGGAACCAATACCGGCAATCAAAGCTACAATAAACAGCACCAACACTCCCCACTTGAGCCAGGTTTTGGCAGGAGAGTAGGAGAAACGACGTTTTTTCCCTTTACGCCGGGAGCTGATCCAAGAAATGACATCTTGCATTACGCCAAGCGGACATATCACCGAGCAATATATGCGTCCGATGAGAAGTGTCAGTATCACCAATGCTACTACAATACCCACATTGAGTGTGAGTATGGCAGGCAAGAACTGGATTTTTGCCATCCATCCGAGCCATGCGTGCATCGTTCCCGTGAAGTCGAGAAACAGCATTGTTATGGCAGCAAAAAACAGAATGGCAAGTGTCAGTCTGATTTTCTTTAACATAGCAGTATTTTATTTCGAATAAAAATTACAAACTGTGTGGTAATCGATGATGCAAAATTAATAATAGAGAATGAAACGCAGTTATATATTTTACTGATTTGGTTACCTATTTTACAGTTATTTGCTGTAACCGGTTAATGCCGTCTGCAGCATTTTGCGTGCCGTGAATATGCGACTTTTTACCGTACCTATGGGCAGGGAGAGCTTGTCGGCAATTTCTTTGTAGGAATATCCGGCAAGAAACAGTCGAAACGGGCGGCAATGGTCGATTGGGCAATTGTTTATTTTTGACAAAATCTCGTGTGCCGACAGGTTGTTTTCGGGGGTACTGTCGGCAGCTTTTTCATGTAATGAGCTGTCATATATGTTCTTGTCAACCATGTCGTTTGCTTTTATTTTTGCCGAACGGCGACGTTGATTTATAAAGATGTTTTTCATTATCACACTCGACCAGCCTTGGAAATTGGTGCCTTGTACGAATCGGTTTTTGTTATCGAGGATTTTCAATACAGTTTCCTGCAACAAGTCTTTGGCATCATCCAAGTCGAGTGTCAAATTATAAGCGAGCCTTAATAACCAAGGTTGAGACAGCAATATTTGAGAAGTGATATAATCGTTATTCGGCATAAGCATAAAGTGAAACTAATGCTCAAATATACTCATAAATCATGAAAAAAGAACTACTTTACTGGTAATAATTTGAGTAATTGAGATATATTGTCGATAATGTAGTCAGCTCCGGCATCAGTTAATTGCTGTATAGAGGCATTGCCGTAAGTTACGCCACAAGTGAGAGTTCCTGCATTGCGCCCCATGATTATATCAACGGGCATGTCGCCGACTACAATTGTGTCTTTTGCTTTCATGCCCAGTGCATCGAGGGTTTGCAGTACCGGTTCGGGTGCCGGTTTTGCATTTGTTACATTATCGGCTCCTACAATATGTGATATGTAGCGACTAATGCCTAATACATTGCTGAGTTCAATCAATGAAGCCGAAGAGCGTGAAGATGCTATGGTAATCGTGGTTCCTTGCTGTTTCAGTTCGGCCAACGTGTCTTTTACGTTTGGAAACAAGGTTGGCGGGATTAATGTTTTATTTTTATTGAATATATCACGATAGGTGGCGGCACATTTGTCGAGTGTTTTGTCGTCAAGTTGCGGATATATTTGAGCAAAGCATGATTTCAGAGGTAATCCGATTGTTGCTTTGCAGGTATTTGTGTCGGCAACAGGCAATTGCATTTGGCGTAATGTCGATTGCATTGTATTTACTATGGTGTTGCAAGTGTCGGCGAGTGTTCCGTCAAAATCAAATATGGCAAGTTCTATTTTCATCTTCTCCCGTTTTTGGCGCACAAACTTAGGAAAAATCTGTTATTTTTCTGTAAGTTTGCAACCTAAAATTTAAGATATAATGGCATTGCAAGGTACAATACTTGTGGTTGATGATAACCGTAACATACTGATATCTCTTAAATATTTGCTTGGCGATGTTTTTGCCAAGGTATTGCTTGTGGATAATCCCGAATTGCTGCCGTCATTGTTGCGGGAACAGATTGATGTGGTTTTGCTTGACATGAATTTTTCACCCGGATTGAATACGGGCAATGAGGGGTTGTATTGGTTGAGAGAAATAAAGCGATTGAAACCGCAAGTGCAAGTGGTGTTGTTTACCGCATATGCCGATATTGAACTTGCTGTGGCCGGTATGAAGGAAGGGGCTTTTGATTTCGTGGTCAAACCGTGGGATAATGCAAGGTTGAAACAAACTTTGACAAACGCATATAAGGTGACCAAAGGTGAGAAACACAATATTAAAAATGAAAAGCAGGAACCTGATGCAATGTATTGGGGTCAGTCGCCTGCGATGTACCATATTAAGGAAATTGTGGAGCGAATAAGTGCATCGGATGCGAATGTGTTGATTACCGGAGAGAATGGAACGGGGAAAGATATGCTTGCCAGGGAAATACACCGACTGTCGGAACGAAACAATAGGCAATTTGTTGTCGTGGACATGGGTGCAATTACCGAG
Organism: uncultured Bacteroidales bacterium; assembly: GCA_949289215.1. Lineage (GTDB taxonomy): Bacteria > Bacteroidota > Bacteroidia > Bacteroidales > Muribaculaceae > Avimuribaculum. The sequence continues at coordinate 72,026 of CASENC010000048.1, forward strand.
TCGTTATTTGAAAGTGAGTTGTTCGGGCACGTTAAAGGATCGTTTACCAATGCTTATACCGACCGCGTGGGGCGATTTGAGGCTGCCGATGGTGGAACGCTGTTCCTTGATGAGATAGCAAACCTGCCATATTGTTTGCAGCCAAAATTGTTGACGGCCATCCAAAAACGTAGTTATGTAAGAGTTGGCAGCAATGTGCCGCAACCTACCGATATTCGCTTGATTTGCGCTACAAATCGTAACCTTGATAATATGGTGCGGAATGGTGAATTTCGGGAAGACCTGTTATATCGTATCAACACGATACATTTGCATTTGCCTCCGTTGAGGGAACGAAAGGAAGATATTATAGAGCTTGCCCATAGGTTTGTATGCCGATATGCAGGGCAATATGGCCGCGGAGATGTGAGGTTGTCGGATAAAGTGTGTGAAATTCTGATAAACCATTTATGGCCCGGAAATATCAGAGAGTTACAACATGTGATGGAGAGGGCGGTATTATTATCGGATAATAACGGAACTATCTGTTCGGTGCAAATCCAAGAGAGCCGCAATGATGGATTAAAACAAGAAAATGACACGATTGTGCCTCTTGATGAAATGGAACGGAATATGGTACAAAAAGCCATAATGATGAATAACGGCAACTTGTCGCAAGCTGCCGCACAATTGGGAATAACACGACAAACGCTGTATAACAAGATGAAGCGATATGGGCTTTGATAAGATTGCATATTCGTTACCGGTTCGTGCGGCACTATTGTTATGCGGTGGTGCTTTGATTGCCGGTGGGGTGGCCAAGTGGGGCGATTTTTTTATTGTAATCGGTGTCATTCTTGTGTTGGTTGCCATAGCGCTTATGTTTAAAGTTTATAGGACAATGCAAGAAAACAGCCGCTTAATGCTCGAAGCAGTGAAAAACGGCGACAATTCGTTTAAGTTGAATGAAAAAGGTATATATTCCTATGAGAGGATATTACAAACGACATTGAATGAGTTTGGTGAAATAATGGGGCGGCAAAAACTGATAATGGAGCAACGTGAACAGTTTTTCGGCATGATTTTGACGAATGTGACTACAGGTGTTGTTGTTCTTGACAAGGATAATAAAATCATTCAAACAAATCCTGTTGCATCCAAGTTGCTACATTTGCCATTGTTTTATTCATTGAAGCAGTTGGAACGTCATGACATTAATCTTCCGGAAATGTTGAGTGCCATGAAAAATGGGGAGCGGTTGCAGGTGGATTTTACAACTTCCACAGGAGAAGTGCATTTGTTGGTGAAAGCGGCTGAAATGGTACTTGGCAACGAGCAGGTGAAGATACTTGCCATTAGTGATATTAAAAATGAGCTTGATGCAAAAGAACTTGAAACTTGGATAAAACTTACCCGGATATTGACACATGAAATAATGAATTCGGTGGCTCCGATAGCATCGCTGAGTGCCACTTTCCTTGACAAAGCAGAAATTAAGAATAGCAATATTTATGAAGGAATGCAAGCTATTCATGACACTGCTGCCGGCCTTGTTTCATTTGTTGATAATTACCGTGTGATTTCCACGTTACAAAAGCCTGCACCGAAACCATTTTATTTGTCGGAGATGGTAGAAAGTATTAATAATTTGAATTTTATACCGGCAAAAATAGAATTCTCATGCAGGATAGAGCCACAAGACCTGATGATTTATGCTGACCCTAATTTAATAAGACAAGTATTGATTAACATATTGAAAAACGCAGTACAGGCAATAGGGGATAATTCTGGTAAAATACATATTAATGCACATACTCTGTCAACCGGACATATATATGTCTATATCAGTAATGATGGTCCTATAGTTCCCGTCGATGTCGCAGAGACGATTTTTATGCCATTTTTCACGACACGGAAAGACGGTAACGGCATAGGCTTGTCGTTGTCACGACAAATTATGAAATTAAGTGGCGGCAGTATAAGTCTGCTTGATGCCGGAACCAATGGTTGGAATACGACTTTCTTGCTTGAATTTGAATAACCGAGTGTAAAATAATTTGACATTGATGTCTAATTTTTTTACATATTTGCTTAATGTGGTTGTTGTATATTGTTGGTAATGAGTGTATTGTGTTTTTGGCTTGATGTTTGAATATATTATAGCAGAAACATAATATTATACCAATGAGAATGAGTTTAACCACATTATGGAATTTAACGGCATTATGTTTTTCTGCTGCAAGTTTACAACTTCATGCACAAGAAGTGTGGAGTGTGGATCGATGCATGGCATATGCGGTGGAACATAACCGCACGGTGCGGCAACGCAGTTATGAAGTGGATAATTACAAAATCGACCGTATGAATGCCATAGGCAGTTTCTTGCCGGGAATTAGCGGGGGATCTTCGTTGCAATACAGTTGGGGGCGTTCGGTCGATCCGGAAACCAATACCTATAACAATATTTCTACGTTTAATAATTCGTATTCGCTTGAAGCCTCGTTGACCATCTTTAACGGAGGCAACCTGGTTAACCAATTGCGACGGTCGAAGGCAGCTGAATTGATGGGAAAAGCTGCATTGCAGGTGGAACAAGACAATACGGCTATCGAAACTTTCCAGGCATATATTGATGCGTTATATTATTATGGGTCGGTGAAACTTGCCCGGGAAAAAGTGGCAGAAAGTGATTCGTTGTTGCGAAAGACTCGTCGGCAAGAAGAACTTGGATTGAAGGGAATGGCTGATGTTGCACAGATAGAGGCGCAATATGCCACCGATGATTATACGTTAACTAATCAAATTAACTTGTATGAAGCGGCAATGCTTGCATTGAAGCAGCAAATGAATTATACGCTTGACGAACCTTTGATGCTCGACACGGTGCTGCTTGAGACTAATGCCATCGATTTGTCATTGATGCCGGATGATACTTCCGATGAGATATTCGGAGCGGCTCTTGATTATAATCCCACTTTACGGCAATCTCATTATAACAGGGAAGTTTATAAGTTGGATATGAAACGGTCGTGGGCAAATGTGTTACCTACCGTTTCATTGTTTGCCGGTATAAATTCATCATATTACAAGGAGTTGAATGTAACCGGATATGCTGATTTTTGGCAGCAATTGCAGAACAATTTCGGACAGTATGTGGGTATGCGCATAAGCATACCGCTGTTTAATGGTTTTTCACGGGTGAATTCTGTGCGCAAGGCAAAAAACAATTACCGTATTGCAAGCGAACAATACGAGGCACAAAAAGAGGAACTGCAGAAACTTGTGGCTCAGGCCGTGCTTGACCGTAACGGTTTCTTAAAAGAGAGCATACAAATGGAAAAGAAAGTACATTCCGATTCGATAGCTTATCATGTGACGAAGCGTAAATATGAAGAGGGGCTTATGACTTCGCTCGATGTGCAAACGAGTGCCTCGGCATTGCTTGAAAGTAAAGTAACGCTGTTGCGCAGTAAGTTGTCGTATGTGTTAAAATGCCGGCTTGTGGACTATTACAAAGGAAATAATATTATCAAAGATTAAAAGAACAGGAAAATGCTATGGATATACAAATCGAGAAAAAGCGAGGATTGCAGAAACGTCATGTAATTTACATAGCTGTGGCTGTCGTTATGTTGTTGCTTGTGTTGTGGATCTTTTTTAATCCATATGTGGCGACACAAAACGTTGAGGCCAAGTCGATAACCGTAACAGATGTCGTTTATGGAGAATTCAGCGATTATGTGAGGCTTAACGGGCAGGTGAAACCGATATCGGTGGTGCAGATAAGTCCTGAAGAAGGGGGAATAGTCCGTGAAAAAGTGGTAGAAGAAGGTGCGTTTGTAAAAAAAGGGGATGTTATATTGCGATTGAGCAATTCCAACCTCGACTTGCAAATACTCAATGCCGAGTCGGAGCTTGCCGAAAAACAAAATTTGCTGCGTAATACTCAGGTAACCATGCAACAAGATAAGTTGAATAATGAAACAGAACAAGTGCAACTTGAAATAGATACTCGGCGTAAACGTCGCACGTATGAACAATATGAGCGTCTGTATGACGAAAAATTGATAAGTCGTGAAGAATATTTGCAAGCCTGTGAAGATTACGAGATGGCCAAAAAGAAGCATAGCCTTGTAAATGAAAGATTGGTGCAGGATTCCATCTATCGCACGATACAAATGGATCAAATGGAAGAAAATCTTGATAATATGCGGCAAAATGTGCTGCTTATACGTGAGCGAAAGAGTAAACTTGATGTACGTGCCACTATTGATGGCGAATTGGGTTTGCTTGATGTAGAACTGGGGCAAAACATTGCTGCCGGACAAATGGTTGGGCAAATTAATGATTTGTCGGGTGTAAAAATAGAGGCTTATATCGACGAGCATTACATAGACCGTGTTTCAACCGGCCTATCGGCTGCACTTGACCGCCAAGGGAGCCGTTTCAGCCTGAAGGTGCGCAAAGTGTATCCCGAAGTGCGTGATGGCCGATTTCGCACCGACCTCGTGTTTGATGGAGAATTACCCGATAATGTTAGGATAGGGCAGACTTATTATATCGATTTGCAACTTGGTGAATCTACCGAGAGTGTGCTGATACCCAAAGGAACCTTTTTCCAAACTACCGGAGGTCGATGGATATTTGTTGTGGATAAAGACGGCAGCAAAGCTTATCGCAGAGAAATACGCATAGGCCGCCAAAATCCACAATATTATGAAGTGCTTGATGGGCTTGAAAAAGGCGAACGGGTGATTGTGTCGGGCTATGAGAGCTTTAAGGATAAAGATTTGTTGATTTTAAATTGATATTGTCATGAGATGTTTTAAAACATATTTCACGTTTCTCAGTCGGAACAAGATGTTTACGACAATTAATGTTGTCGGGCTTGCGGTGTCGTTTATGTTCATATTGCTGATTGCCGATATGGTTACACGGCAACTTACAGTGGACAGGGATGTACCTGATGCCGACCGCATTTTTATTTTCGCATCCGATAGCCATACGTGGGGCCATTATCAGCTCGGGATGAAATTTCAAGACCGGTATCCAGAAATAGAAGATTGGTGCGCGTATGGAGGAATTAGAGAAATGTTGTGTAAACAGGCCGACGATAAAGAACTAATAATGTCGGTAAGTTTTGTTAAGAAGAATTATTTTGAATTTTTCGGACGAGATCTTATAGAAGGCAGGGCAAGAGATGCACTTGTTTCGGATAATAATGTAGTGCTTACACGTTCGGCAGCATACAGCCTCTTTGGCAATGAGTCGGCAATTGGGAAAAATGTCAACATATCTGGTATGCCATTTGTCGTAAATGGCGTAGTTGAAGACATTAATAATTCAATTTTTCCTAATAACATACAAGTATTTATCCCTATTGATAATATAAAATACTTCAATTCGACGGCCGACATTGACGATGTGCATATGGGGAATGCAGGTTCGGCAATGGTGTTTTTCAAATATGTCGAAGGTTTCGACCCGTCGTTGCGAACCGAAGATATGGAAAACTACGTAAAGGAATTCTTTTGGATATATCAGTATGGCAATGCGCATGGCGTTCGAATGATACCAATGCATGATCTTTATTTCTCAGAAATTCGCGTGTGGCATGGTATAATGCAGTATGATTTTACTAAAGTTGTTATATTTTTCATAGCAGGTATCATAATTCTATTGATGGCTGTGGGAAATTATGTGAGTATGAGTGTTGCACAGACAGTTTACCGGGCAAAAGAGATGGCAACTCGCCGTCTGCTTGGCACATCACGCAGTAGCGTGTTTTGGAGAATGATTGAAGAATCGCTGTTGATGACTGTGGTGGCTTTCATAGTTGGTTTGTTGCTTGCCAAGGCTGCGGAGCCATATGCCATAAATCTGCTTAATGTGAAACTCGATATAACAGGTGACATCACATGGGTGGCTGTTCTGTGCTGGGTGGCATTTTTGTTGCTTTTGTCTTTAGCCTCGGGGTTTATTCCGGCATCTATATTGTCGGGTTATAATCCTCTTGATGTCGTAAAAGGAACATTTCGCCGCAAAACCAAAATGGTGTATTTGAGAATGCTTAATGTTTTGCAGAGTGGCCTCACCATAGCATTGCTTGCCTGTTCTATATATTTGGGTATTCAAATATATAGTGTACTAAATGCTCCTCTTGGCTACGAATATGGTAATGTGTTAGTTTGTCCGGCGAATAATATGAGGAATAATTTGACAACATTCCGAACCGAGGTGAGCAAGTTGCCTTTTGTGAAGAATGTATCGTTTGCACAAGGCACCCCTAATGATGGCGGCAACAATCTGACTACACAAATACAATCAGGCGATTCGGCTGTCACATTCAGTTTCCAAATATTCAAAGGCGATTCGGCATATATAAAAATATTTAATATTAAAATTACAGAAGATAGAAAACTTGCCGACAGCCAAAATTCGGTCTATGTCAGTGAAAATGCCTATAAAGACTTGGAGAAATTAGAAGGTAACAAGGAAAAGTTACCGTTTAATAGCACTATTGCGGGGCAGTTCAAGGATTTCAAGATTAGGTCGATATTGGAGGAAGATAAACACCCATTGCTGTTGCAAGTGTTGCCAACCGACAGTATATGGCCATGGAGAGTATTGGTGGAGGTGACTGACGGTGATTTGGATTACTATAAGCAGCAAATCGACACGTTGATTTCGCAAATATACGATTTACCTATGCTCGACTCACAGTGGTATGGCGACATGGTGAATGATACATATCGAAGTATCATAAATATGAATAAGGTTATGATTATTTTCACGTGTATAGCATTGCTTGTGTCCTTGCTCGGGTTGACGGCGATGAACATATATATGATTTCGCAGCGTAAACGCGACATTGCCGTGCGTAAGGTGTTTGGGTCAACAGCAAAGATAGAGATAGCGTCACTAATGCGTTATTCACTGATGTCGGTAGTAATAAGTCTTGCGATAGCAATTCCGTTGTCGATTGTAGGAATGATTAAAATTTATGATTTTGTTCCATATGGTGATATCCCGACGTGGTGGATCCCGATTGTTGCATTTGCAATAGTAGTTGTTGTATCGCTTTTGTCGGTTTACCTGATAGGGCGCAAAGCTGTCAATGAGAATCCAATAGAAAATATAAAGACAGAATAAATATGAAAGATTTTAAGACATATTTCACGTTTCTCAGTCGGAACAAGATGTTTACGACAATTAATGTTGCCGGGCTTGCGGTGTCGTTTATGTTCATATTGCTGATTGCCGATATGGTTACACGGCAACTTACAGTGGACAGAGATGTACGTGATGCCGACCGAATCTACATTTATACCACCGGTGAAGATGTATTCGGACATTATGCGCTTGGACAACGATTCCAAGACCGTTTCCCCGAAATTGAAGACTGGTGTGCATTTGCCAAGTGCGCTGAATTGGAATGTAATTTAGAGGATATGCAAACGATTGTGGCACATACGGCTTTTGTGAAAGACAATTTTTTTGATTTTTTTGGATACAAAATTATAGAAGGTGATGCCAAAACTATGTTGTCGGCTGATAACAATATTGTGCTTACACGTTCAGGTGCAATAAAGTTTTTCGGAACAGAAAAAGTTGTGGGAAAGATGTTAAATTTGCAATTCCCGACCACACATAAGTCAGGTACGTTTATAGTTACGAGTGTTGTTGAAGATATCGATAATTCGATATTTCCAGATGGAATTGAAGCTTTTATGCCGATTGAACAGGTTGTTAATTATGATTCGTCGATGGATGTACGTGATGCAATGATGGAAAATGCTGCATCGGCAATCTTGTTTTTTAAATTTCCGAAAGACTATGATCCGACAACCAAACAAGATGAAATTCTGGAGTTGTTAAAAGAGTGTTTTTGGCCATACATTTATGGCGTCGTGGATTCTGTACAGATGATTAATATGCACGATTTTTATTATTCATCGGTTCCGACAATTTATGCAAGTGAACACTTGAAACAATATGATTTTGTTAAAGTTTTGGCTTTTTTGGCGGCAGGCATTATAATTTTGCTAATGTCGGTGTTTAATTATATAAGCATGAGTGCAGCACAAACCTCTTATCGGGCAAAAGAGATGGCAACTCGTCGATTGCTCGGCTCTTATCGTGGCGATGTATTTTGGCGAATGATATTGGAAGCACTGTTTTTGACCATAATTGCTTTTTTAATCGGATTATTTCTTGCCAAGGTGGTTGAACCATATGCCATGGATGTATTGGGTGTGAAACTCGACGTAATAGGGGATTTTTCGTGGCTCACTTCAATATGTTGGTTGATATTTTTGATGCTATTGTCGTTTTTTGCAGGACTTGTTCCGGCTTCAATATTGTCGAATTACAATCCGCTTGATGTGGTAAAAGGTACATTCCGTCGCAAAACCAAGATGGTGTATCTGCGAGTGTTAAACGTAGTGCAAAGCGGACTTACAATAGCATTGATATCATGTTCCATATATTTTGGGGTGAAGTTAGATGTGGTGTTAAATGCACCACTTGGTTATGAATATGGCAATGTGCTGTGCTATAAAAATAATGGCACGCTTGAACAATTGCAGACTTTTAGAAGCGAAGTTGAAAATTTGCCATATGTGAAGAATGTGTCTTTTACTTCAGGTACCCCGATATATGGAGGAGAAGGTTCGGCGATGGCAATAGCGACAAGCGACACCACGGTAATGGAAATGTATCGTATTTTTGAAGTTGATTCGGCATTTTTTAAGGTGTTCAATATCAAAATTCTTGAAGACCGCAGACTTGCCAATTTGGCAAATTCTTATTACATGAGTGAAAGCACTATGGAACGCTATAAACGATTTAACCTTGGAATTGACAGGTTCAGATATGCGGGTGGTAGTGTTGATATTGCTGGGGTATTTAATGATTTCCAACTTGAATCGGTGCTTATGGACAATATGTTTGCCAATATATTGATACGAGTCAAGGACAAGGATAAGATTGTGCCTCAAATGATATTGGTGGATATAAATTCAGGTGATTTGAGGAGTTATAAACAGAAAATTGATAAATTATATGAGGACATAGTAAAGCCGATAGGCTTTGAATCGATTTGGTATAGCGATATGATGCTGGATCAGTATAAAGGAGTGATAGACTTTAATAAAATATTGGTTGCATTCACTATTGCTGCACTCATAATATCGCTGTTAGGCCTGATTGCCATGAATATTTATATGATTTCGCAACGAAAACGTGACATAGCTGTGCGCAGGGTGTTTGGTGCGACTGCAAAAAACGAACAAATAAGGCTTATGCGTTTTTCTATGCAATCGATAGCTTTTAGCCTGGTTGTGGCGTTGCCGTTATTGTGGATAGGATTTAAAATGATTAACGACCTTATTTCATATGGAGATATCCCGACGTGGTGGATTCCGATTGCTGCATTTGCAACAGTAGTTGTTGTATCGCTTTTGTCGGTTTACCTGATAGGGCGCAAAGCTGCCAATGAGAATCCAATAGAAAATATAAAGACCGAATAAATATGAAAGGTTTTAAGACATATTTCACGTTTCTCAGTAGGAACAAGATGTTTACGACAATTAATGTTGTCGGGCTTGCGGTGTCGTTTATGTTCATACTGCTGATTGCCGATATGGTTACACGGCAACTCACAGTGGACAGCGATGTACCCGATGCCGATCGTATATATATAATGGCCGGGAAAAGTGTAACATTCGGTCATTATCAAATAGGGCAACGTTTTCAGAATCGCTATCCCGAGATTGAAAGTTGGTGTTCGTGGGGTGGGTGCTACCCGTTGATAATAAGATGCGAGAATGGAGAAGCCTCTGTGATAAAAGTTGCATTTGTCGGTAAAAACTTTTTTGATTTTTTCGGATATAAAATTATTAAAGGGAATACCGACAGTGCAATGTTGCCTGATCAAAGCATTGTGATGACACGTACGGCTGCATTGCGCCTATTTGGGTCGGATGATGTAATGGGAAATAGTTTTAACATCGATAATTTGAATGGCAGCGATTATGTAGTTACTGCGATAGCCGAAGATATAGATAATTCGATTTTCCCAAGCGGCATAGATGCTTTTTTACCACAAGACAACATAAAGTGGATTAATGAATATTCCGACATAAATGATACTAATATAGTTAATGAGTCGGCTGCGACATTGTTTTTTAAGTTTTATGCCAATACAGATCCCGAGGCAAACAAAGACGATATGTTAATGTGCTTGCGCAATTGGATATGGTCATACAGAAGTGGAAACAGCAATTCGTTAACATTTGTTCCTATGCGTGATTTTTATTTCTCGGAAATTGGTTCAACCGGAGGCTTGAACCAATATGATTTTGCAAAGGTCGTCGTCTTTTTTGTAGCCGGATTGATTATTTTGATAATGGCTGTGCTTAATTATATAGTAATGAATGTAGCACAAATGAATTACCGTGCCAAGGAAATGGCTACCAGACGGTTGTTGGGATCTTCTCAGAAATATGTGTTCTGTAGAATAATGGCAGAGTCTGCTATGATGGTTGTCATGGCTTTTACAGCAGGATTATTGCTCGCATCTGTCGTAGAACCATATGCAATTAAATGTCTCGGTGTAAGACTTGATGTGATAGGAGATTTTACACCAATATCAATCGGAGTATGGTTGTTATTTATGTTATTGTTGTCGTTTGTGAGTGGTTTAATTCCAGCATCAGCTTTATCAATGCATTCCCCGATGGATATCGTAAGAGGACGATTTAGAGGAAAGACTAAAATTGCGTATTTGCGATTGTTAAGTGTGGTGCAATGTGGGTTTGCAGTTGCATTGCTATCGTGTGCAATATATCTCACAAAACAGATACACGACATTTCAAACGTACCGTTGGGTTACGTGTATGGAGATGTGATAGAATATCCACCTATTGACGGTAATGGTAATATGAAAGTGTTCCGAAGTGAGGCAATGAAATTACCATATGTCAAGAATGTGGCCTTTTCCAAAGGATTACCTGTGGATGGAGGGTATAATATGACAATGCCTGTGACAGTGGGAGATTCGGTTGTTAATTTCAGATTTCAAACATTTGAAGTGGATTCAGCTTTCATTAAGATGTTCAATATAAAAATCACCGAGGATCGTAAACTCGCAAAGCAAGAAATGGCATATTATATAAATGAGAGCGGATTGAAAGACTATGCAGAATTAGGATTGGGAACCGAAAAGATATCTTGTAATTACACAGTGTATATTGCCGGACAATTTAAGGATTTCAAAATACGTTCGGTATTTTATGATGAGCAACCATTATTGCTTAAAATTTTGCCAACTGATAGTATAAATGTACAAAATATATCGGTAGAAATTACAGACGATGACATTGTCAGGCACAAGCAAGAATTAGATAGCTTATATCATAGTATAAACGGTGGTATTCCATTTGATTCTAAATGGTATGGCGATATGGTTTCGGAATGGTATGATGATATAGAATTGCTGAATTATACCATAATTGCATTTGCGGTTTCGGCATTGCTTATTTCCCTGTCTGGTCTTGTCGCGATGAACATATACATGATTTCGCAGCGTAAACGCGACATTGCCGTGCGTAAGGTATTTGGTTCTACTGCAGAAACAGAAATGCGATTATTGTTGCGTCTTTCCATGTGGTCGATTATAACCAGTTTGTTAATTGCCATACCATTGGCAGTGTCAGGATTAATCAAAATATATGATTTCGTTCCATTCGGCGATTTCAGCCCTTGGTGGACAATTGTCGTTGCATTTGCCATTGTAGCTGTGGTGTCGCTCTTGTCGGTTTATTTGATAGGCCGTAAAGCCGTAAATGAAAACCCGGTAGAAAATATAAAAACTGAATAACAATAATAAAAAAATAGATAGTTATGATTAAGATTGAGAATTTAAGCAAGGTGTTTAGGACTACCGAGGTGGAAACGATAGCCCTTAACGACGTGAGCATGGAGATTAATGATAAAGAATTTGTTGCGATTATGGGACCGTCGGGTTGTGGAAAATCAACGCTGCTTAATATCTTGGGTTTGCTCGACAATCCTACGTCGGGGCATTATTATCTGAGTGGCAAAGAAGTTGGAATCTTGAAAGAGAAAGACCGAACTAATGTAAGGAAAGGTAATATAGGTTTTGTATTCCAAAGTTTCAACTTGATAGATGAGCTTAATGTGTCGGAAAATGTGGAACTCCCTCTCACATATCTGCATATACCGGCCAAAGAGCGTAAAGAACGTGTGGCTGAAATCTTGTCGCGAATGAACATCAGCCATCGTGCCAAGCATTACCCGCAACAGCTGTCGGGAGGTCAACAGCAGCGTGTGGCAATAGCCCGTGCTGTGGTATCCAATCCAGAATTGATACTTGCTGATGAACCTACCGGAAATCTTGACTCGAAAAACGGAAAGGAAGTGATGCAATTGCTTTCTGACTTGAACCGTGATGGCACGACGATAGTAATGGTTACCCACAGCCAACATGATGCCGGATATGCCAATAGAATAATAAACCTATTTGATGGGCAAATAGTGTCGTCGATAGCAGAAATGTAGGTCAATTTTAATTGCTCCTACTTTTTTAAGGTGCGTCATTTCCATAATGGTGCACCTTTATTGTTGCCATTGATAATTGTTATCAATAGTTATTATTGCTGATTTCGATGATAAATGCGCACGGCAAGCAGTCTTAAGTTGGATAGAAATTATTGGTGTCCGCTAAAAATTGACTGTAAGTATATAAGTTGCTAAACAATAGGTGTTTACATGGATTTTTACATATAGGGGCTTACATTTCGTTAGAAACAATAAGCATAAGCAATAACGTAAGTTTTATTGCAAAT
>CASENC010000049.1 GCA_949289215.1 uncultured Bacteroidales bacterium
GTCCGAGAAAATGTGTACCTTTGCTCATCGTTATTATAGTTTTGTGGTAGAAACAAAGGTAACGAAAAGGGCAGACTTCCAAGCGAGGAAGCCTGCCCTAATTTTTATTGGACATAAAAAGTTTTACCGGACACCAATAATAATATTTCAAGTACCTTTATGCGGCACTGCAGTTTCCACTTCGAGCTTTTGGCAGTTATCGAGCCTTCACGCAGGTCATAGACCAGTGTAGTGGCGTTTACCACAGCTATGGTTTGTGCCACTGTCGCAATCTTGAACGACCAAGGGTCGTCTTCGTGCACGATGCCGGGTTCAAAGTATAAATTGTGCCGCTTGACGAAATCGGTTTTTATCAGTTTGTTCCACGCCATCACATACCATTCTCGCGGTAGAATGTTTTCATTATTTCCTTGTTGCCTTTTACTGCGCCCGATGGCAGTTCAAGGCGCGGCGGCCGTCGGTTATTCCCTATCAAGGTATAATTGCCTATGGCAAAGTCGGCATCGTATTTCATTGCTTGGGCGGCAAGCAGCTCGATGGCATTGTCGGTTATATAATCGTCGCTGTCAAGGAAATACAGGTAGTCGCCCGATGCGGCATTGATACCGGTGTTGCGTGAACACGACAATCCCTGGTTTTGGGTGTGGGTGATTATTTCAACGGCATTTTTCCGTGGATGGTTTTCAAGCAAGCGGCGAGCGATATCCATTGATTTGTCGGGTGAACAATCATCGATAAGCAATATCTCGATGTCGCCGTATGATTGATTTAACACCGATGTGAGACATCGCTTGATGTAAGGCTCGACATTGTAAACAGGTATTATTATGGAAACTTTCATGAGAAAAATAGTATTAGTATCAATGTATTATTTTATCCCGTGTGGGGTGTGGATGAATGAGCGGTTGGCGTTGCGCAGCTTGAAGATGTTGGCTGTGAAGAGTAGGAAGAGCCAAGGCAACTTCACAAGGGCTTTTGCAAGCCGTGCGGTGTATAGCTTGCGAGGAGTGGCAAGCAGCATTGCAAGCAATGTGGCTGCTAATATTGCCCACCATTTGATTGCTGCGGCAAGGTTGAAGAATGAGATTGTGATTGCGACGATTAAGCACAGGCCTATCAGCATAAGCCGTGGAATAAGCATATTTTGGAATACCTTGTTGCAGAAATCAATGTTGCCCTTGAATAATTGTGGGAAGAAATCAAGGGCGAATGTCAGGAAATAGTGCCATTGTGCCGACAGCCACCTACGACGTTGGTTTGAGAAGTTCCCGGAAGATTGTACTTTTTCGTCAAGCACGATTGTATTTTGCAGGTATGCTATATGTATGTGATGGTAGGTGAGCGATAGTTCGAGTGCCCGGTCAAAACCGCCTACTGCGTTTATGCTGCCCAGGAGATTTTCAAGCAACTTGTAGGTAAATGCCATCCCCGAGCCTATGAGGGCTGCCGAGAGGCCTGCTGCGGCGTGCCCTTTGCGGAATATCGAATTGTTGATTTCCTCGCTCAGTGCATCGAGCGTGGCAATGTCGGTGTTCATGTTCTTTGCGGTGCGGTGTGCCTGCACGGCATGGTATCCGGCATCGAATGATGCATTTATTTCGGTCAGGAATGATGGTTTTACCACATTGTCGGCATCAAGGATTATTGCCACGTCATATCGGTCGCCTATTTCTGCCATCGCTTTGTTCAGGGCTTTTACCTTGGTGCTTTTGTCGAAGTTTACTACTATGAGGCGCAGCGGCAACTGCGACAGCCGGCGGTTGGTATCGTCGGTCATGCTGTCGGAGATTACCACTACGTCAAACAGGTCTCGTGGATACCGTTGTGCAATTGCCGAGCGTGCACATTCCATTATAACGCTGTCTTCCCGGTATGCAGGAATCAGTATGGCCATGCGTCGCCGCGACTTTCCCGGGCTTTTCCGGTCCGGGACTTTCAGCAGCGACAGTGTCGCAAACAGCAACAGATAAAGCACGTTGGCGGCAAAAAACGCAAAAAATATGTAGTCGATGACAGTCAAAGCAATCATTTGCAGAAATTTGATTTAGGTATAACTTCTTTAGTAGGATTCTTACGATGCAAAGATAGTGCAAGGCGGTGGCAAAACAAAACGTGCTATTAATATTCAACCGAAGAGATGAATACACGAATTGTTCCCATTTCATAGAAAGCACGCTTGATGGGATTGTCGATGGCGGAAATAATAGTTAAATGTGTGTAGGATAATCTTGTAGTTCAAATTGTTTGGCTAATGTTTTAAAATCCATGGTGCAAAAATGAAAATCAGTTGAAAATGACGGTGCAGGAGATATAGGCTATGTATATGGCTACGAAAATTATGCCTTCGTGGCGGTCGATGGCGTGCCGCTTGAAAGTGAAGGCGCACACAAAGGTCAGCACGGCGGCAAGTATCATTACGCCGAAGTCGATGATATTGATATCTTCAAGCACCAACGGGCGGATAAGGCCGCTGATGCCGAGTATGCCGAGTATGTTGAATATGTTAGAGCCAAGCACGTTGCCGAGTGCGAGTTGTGGCGCTTTTTTTGCAGCTGCGATTATGCAGGTGACAAGTTCGGGCAACGAAGTGCCAACGGCGACAATCGTAAGCGACACCACCTTGTCGCTTATGCCCCATTGCCGAGCAAGGGCAACGGTGTTGTCGAGAAACAGGTTACCGCCATAAAGCAGTGCGGCAAGCGACACTGCTGCCACGGTCCATAGCAGTAATGCCGGTCGGCCCGAGAGCCGCGAGGTTGCGTTTTCCTCGTTTTCATGGCGCGATTTTTCCTCTTTGCGGGAATGTAGTGTGGCAATAGCCATATATCCGGCAAAGATTAACAGGAATACAAAAGCGTCCAGGCGGCCTATCTCGTTTTGGGTGATGCGCGGGAACAGAGTGTCGGAACATAGCAACAGCAGCAGTATCGACACCAATATGCCGAAAGGAATGTCGCGTGCCATGTTTTGCCGTGTCACAGAAAAGGGGGTGATAATCGTTGTCAGGCCAAGTATGAGCAAAATGTTGCAGATGTTTGATCCCACCACATTGCCCACGGCCATGTCGCCCATGCCTTGTAAGGCCGACGATACCGATACATACAATTCGGGCAGAGATGTGCCTATGCCCACCACGGCAATGCCGATGATGAAATCCGACACCTTGGCACGCCTTGCGATGGCGATGGCCGAATCAACAAGGAAATTGGCTCCTGCAAGCAGCAGGGCAAGACCTGATATTAACAGCAGAACAGTTATCATGACGGTAAATGGTTTTATTCAAAATTAATGGACCGAGACGGTTTTATCGATGATATTGCCAATGAAGGTATTATCAATGTGAGATATGACACTATGATTATGGCGATGTTGAGCAGTATAATAGTCAACCAGTCGATTTCTACGGGAACATATGGTATGTAATAGGATTCTGCGTCGAGCTTGACGATATGGAAGTGCTGTTGCAGTAAAGCCAGCCCGAGGCTGACGGCATTGCCTATCACCAAAGCCTTGAATATTAGCTTCTGCGTGAGGTAGATGAAGATGCGCCGTATCGAGCTGTTGCAGGCTCCGAGTGTTTTGAGCAGCCCTATCATGTTGATGCGCTCAAGTACTATCATCAGCAGTGCCGATATGAGAGTGAATGCCGATACGATGGCCATCAGTATGATAATGATTACGACGTTCATGTCGAGCAGGCCCAACCATGAGAAGTATGCCACATTGTTGCCATGCGTCTCGGTGACGTTGTATAGCGGGCGGCCATGATTGTCGGTGCGGTCGTTGTATAGGGTTGAAAATATCGAATATGCTTCATCTTCAATCCAGTCGGTGCGCTTTATGTTTATACCCACATAGCTTCCCGTGTGACTGTTCCACCCGTTGACGTTTTGTACAGCTTTAAGGTTGCCGATGGCGAATGCTTGGTCATATTCTTCAAAGTCGGTCGAGAAAATTCCCACCACAGTCATGCGCCTCACCTTGATTTTATCGTCGATGAAATAGGTGTATATGCGGTCGCCCACGTGCAATTGCAGTTGCGAGGCCATGAGACGGGAAATGATTACTTCCCATATATTTGCGTCATCGCCCATGGCAGGCAATCGGCCTTCGGTAAGGCAATCGGCAAGGTATTGCCAGTCGTAGCCGGGGCCGCAGCCTTTGTATATCACGCCTTTAAAGTCGTCGGCAGTCTTGAATATTGCCGGTTTCTCGGCAATCAGGCTCATGTTTGCGATAGAATCGTTAACCGGCAGGCTTTCCAACAGAGGGATGATGTTTCGCTCGTCAACGCAATTATAATCGGTATCGAGCGAATAGCCCGAATTGCCAATCTTTACGTGCGAGTCGATGTTATAGATTTTGTCGGAAATCTCCTGTTTGAAACCGGTTACGATGGTGATTGCCAAAATCATGATGACGATGGCAAGCACCATGCCGATAACGGCAACGGTGAGGCTCGGTGATGAAGTGCGTTCCTGCCCTTCGCTCAACTTGAGCCGCCGTGCTATCATCAGCTCATACTTCATATTGTTTTGCCTGGATATGCCGCGAGAGCTTTTTCAAGAATAAACATTGCGTCGGCAAGGTCTTCTTTTTTTAAGACGTATGCCAGGCGTACTTCGTTGCGTCCCAACCCCGGTGTGGTATAGAAGCCTGAAGCCGGTGCCATGAACACGGTGCGACCTTCATATTCAAAGTCGCGCAGGCACCATTGGCAAAAGAGGTCGGCATCATCGACGGGCAGTTTTGCCACCGTGTAGAATGCCCCCATCGGAATAGGCGTGTAGCAGCCCGGTATCTTGTTGATGCTATCTACGAGAAATTTGCGCCGCTCCACATATTCGTTATATATTCCGAGCATATATTCGGGTGAAGTGCTTATCGATGCTTCGGCCACTATTTGCCCAAGCAATGGAGGACTCAGGCGGGCCTGGCAGAACTTGATGACATTCTTCTTAAGTTCCTCGTGCTTGGTGACAAGCGCCCCCACGCGAATTCCGCACTCGCTGTAGCGTTTCGAGAATGAATCGACGAGGACTACTTGATTTTCAATCCCCGAAAGGTGGAATGCCGATATGTAAGGTGCGCCGGTATAGCAAAATTCACGGTACACTTCATCGGAGAAAAGGAACAGGTTGTATTTTTTCACAATGTCGCGCAACTGTTCCATTTCACGTTGTGTGTAAAGGTAACCGGTAGGGTTGTTGGGATTGCATATAAGTATCCCCTTTGTGCGCTCGGTGATAAGTTCCTCGAATTTGCTTATGGGAGGAAGCGAGAAGCCGGTTTCGATTGACGACGGAACAGTTTTGATAACGGCGCCTGCCGAGATGGCGAAAGCCATATAGTTGGCGTAGGCCGGTTCGGGAACAATGATTTCATCGCCCGGGTCGAGGCAGGCCATGAATGCGAACAATACAGCCTCCGAGCCGCCCGATGTTATGATTATATCGTTTACATCGACGTTGATGTTGAACCTCTTATAATAAGTCACCAGTTTTTCACGCAATGAATATAACCCTTCCGACGGGCTGTATTCAAGCACCTTGCGGTCGATGTGCTTTAATGCTTCGAGCGCATTGGGCGGAGTGGGCAGGTCGGGCTGTCCTATGTTGAGGTGGTAAACCTTTATGCCCCGAGCCTTTGCCGCATTGGCAAGCGGCACCAGTTTGCGTATAGGTGATGCGGGCATTACTGTGCCGCGAAGAGAAATGTCTGGCATTTTTAGTCGTTATATAGTTTTTGTGGCACAAAATTAAGCAAAAAACTCGAAGTGCCGTCCGAAACTACATTTTTTCTATAGTTAAGAGCCGATTGGTTACATTTTTCTTGCAATGCCTCAGGGCATTGTCATGTTTGGGAACGGCCGCGTAATGTGCGGTAACAATCGGTGTGTCACCTAAAATACCCCTATTAATGGGGATTGATTTTGTGTCGCCAAGGGGCTATTTTTGTGGTGGAAAAAGTGAAACAGGCAAGGTGCGCGAGGTTTGTTGCGCCTTTACAAGATTTGTATATAAGATAACCTAAATTTTTGATTATGAAGATTGAAAAAATTGTGGCTCGCGAGATACTTGACTCGCGCGGAAATCCCACGGTGGAAGTGGATGTGACTCTTGAATGTGGAGTAATGGGCAGGGCTGCAGTGCCTTCGGGCGCATCGACAGGTGAACATGAGGCCCTTGAACTTCGCGATAAGGACAAAAATCGTTACGGTGGGAAAGGTGTGTTGAAGGCGGTTGCCAATGTCAATGATGTTATCGCTCCGGCTTTGATTGGAATGTCGGCTCTTGAGCAACGTTCCATCGACCACAAGATGCTTGAACTTGATGGTACTCCCACCAAGTCGCGACTTGGCGCAAATGCCATTCTTGGCGTGTCGCTCGCCGTGGCCAAGGCTGCTGCCGCTTACCTTGAAATGCCGCTATACCGCTATATTGGCGGTGTGAATACTTATGTGTTGCCGGTTCCGATGATGAACATTATCAATGGCGGTTCTCACAGCGATGCTCCCATTGCATTCCAGGAATTTATGATTCGCCCGGTGGGTGCACCGTCGTTCCGTGAAGGATTGCGTATGGGTGCCGAGGTGTTTCATGCTCTGAAAAAAGTGTTACATGACCGTGGGCTCAGTACCGCTGTCGGTGATGAAGGCGGTTTCGCTCCTGCTCTTGCCGGTACCGAAGATGCTCTTGACTCGATTGTGGCTGCCATCAAGGCTGCCGGATATGAACCGGGTCGTGATGTAAAGATTGGCATGGACTGTGCATCATCGGAGTTCTACAAAGACGAGGTTTACGATTACACCGTGTTTGAGGGTGAAAAGGGTGTCAAGCGCACTGCCGATGAGCAAATCGACTATCTCGAAAGCCTTATCGACAAGTATCCCATCGACTCGATTGAGGATGGCATGAGTGAAAATGACTGGGATGGCTGGAAACGGCTTACCGACCGCATCGGCAACCGCTGCCAACTTGTGGGTGATGACTTGTTTGTTACTAATGTGGAGTTCCTTCGCAAGGGCATTGAACTTGGTTGCGCCAATTCAATATTGATTAAGGTTAACCAAATAGGGTCGTTAAGCGAAACTCTCGATGCTATTGAAATGGCTCACCGTCACGGCTATACTACCGTCACATCGCACCGTTCGGGTGAAACTGAGGATGCCACTATTGCCGATATTGCCGTGGCAACCAATAGCGGACAAATTAAAACAGGCTCGATGAGCCGCAGCGATCGCATGGCCAAGTATAACCAGCTGTTGCGTATCGAGGAAGAACTGGGCGACCGTGCCGTATATGGCTATAAAAGGGTGAAGTAAACCACGAAATCATGTAAAAATGCGCCCCACGATGTGGCGGCTTGAAAGCCATGCACACACATCGTGGGGGCGCATATCTTGTGTTGCTTGATATGTTTCTTATAATAGGTATTGCGAGCTGATCGAGCGGTTTTCGTGTACACGCTGTATGGTGTCGGCAAACAGCCCGGCAATGCTTAATATGGTCACCTTGGGGCAATCCTTGTGGAAAGGTATGCTGTCGGAGAAAATCATCTCGGTCAGTGCGCTGTCCATTACTCGTTGCGAGGCCGGATCGCTCATGATTGCGTGCGAGGCGAGAGCCCTTACCGAACGAGCCCCGTTTTCTTTCATCAGGTTGGCTGCACGGCAAATGGTGCCGGCGGTGTCAACCATGTCGTCAACGAGTATCACATCCTTGTCGCGCACGTCGCCTATTATGGTCATGTTTTCAACCACATTGGCTTTTATGCGTTGCTTGTGGCACAGCACCAATGGCACGTTGAAATATTTGGCATAGTTGTTGGCTCTTTTGGCTCCACCCACGTCGGGCGATGCAATCACCATGTTTTCGAGCTTGAGCGATTGAATGTAGGGGATGAAGCACGATGATGCATAAAGGTGATCGACAGGCACGTTGAAGAAGCCTTGTATTTGGTCGGCGTGCAAGTCCATCGTGATGAGGCGGTTGATGCCGGCGGTGCTGAGCAGGTCGGCAACGAGCTTCGAT
This sequence comes from uncultured Bacteroidales bacterium, assembly GCA_949289215.1. Taxonomy (GTDB): domain Bacteria; phylum Bacteroidota; class Bacteroidia; order Bacteroidales; family Muribaculaceae; genus Avimuribaculum. The sequence continues at coordinate 8,034 of CASENC010000049.1, forward strand.
GCTATCGACACACGCGGCTTGTCCTTGCGGTCTTGGCGCGCCCAGCCGAAGTAGGGCACGACAGCAATGATCGACTTAGCCGATGCGCGTTTGGCCGCATCAACCATCAGGAGCAATTCCATCAGGTTGTCGCTGTTGGGGAACGTCGATTGCACGAGATATACCTCGCAACCGCGAATCGACTCTTCAAACGACACTTCAAATTCGCCATCGGCAAAGTGCTGGATGTTCATTTTACCTAACTCAACGCCAAGGTTCCGGCAGATTTCCGTAGCAAGGTACATTGAATTGGTACCCGAGAAAATCTTGAATGGAGTTAAAGAATTCATACGTTTTTATAATAAAGGGCTTGTGAAAAACTGGTGCAAAGTTAATGTTATTTAATCGTTTTTTTGCTTTTTTTCTTCAACTTTTTTCTCGGAGTCAACCGGCAGCAATTTCCATATAACGGCACCGTTGGCCGGTATATCGGTTGCAAACGGTTCGCCTATGGCAAAGCGGCAGTCGCGTTTGTGGCCGGCCAACAGTTCGCTGCACCGGTAGTCGCCTTGCTTTATTTTCAGGCATGAGAATGCAAGGGGCGGCACGTCGAGGCGAATGTGGCACGGTGCATTGTCGAAGTTTACCGCGATAAGCAATACTTCTTCGCCATAAGTGCGCATATAAGCATATTGGCGATGTGGGTTGAGGTTGCCGTAGTTGACATACATCAGGTCGAAGAACAATCCGTCGCTCACTGCTTTCTCGCGGTTACATATCGACAGTATGCGTGCATAGGTGTTGCGCAGCCTTATTTCAAATTGCGACAAGTGCTCCTCGTTGCACTTGCCATGGTTGTACCAGCGGCGCACGGTGGGGATGCTCCAGTAGTCGAATATGGTTGTGCGCCCGTCGCGTCCGCTGAAGCCTTCGGCATCGATGGCACGTTCGCCCAGTTCCTGCCCGGCATATATCATCATGGCACCGCGGTTGATGGTGGCGCATACCACGAGCGACGGTACCACGAGCGCGGCATTACCGGCATATTCCCATGATGCAAAACGTTGCTCGTCGTGATTTTCAAGGAAATTGAGCATATGGTCGCTTATGCCGTCAACCGTCTGCCAGCAATTGGTGAGTGTTGCGGCCGAGACGTTATGGCACTGGATGTTGCGCAGCGTGTCGTAAAGTGTAACCTTGTCATACAGGTAGTCAAACTTGCCGTTATAGAGATAGTCGCGATATAATCCCACATCATAGATTTCGGCGATAAACAATATGTTGGGATATTTACCTTTTACTTGCGGTATCGCCCACTTCCAAAATTGTACGGGAACCATATGTACCATGTCGCAGCGGAAGGCATCTATACCTTTCGATGCCCAAAAGCGCAGGAAGTGCAGCATCTTGAACCATGTGTCGGGCACGGGGTCGAAGTGCTCGGTATGGTCACCGTAGTCACGCCCGTAATTTATCTTTATGGTCTCATACCAGTCGTTTTTCGACGGGAATGCCGTGAAGCAATCGTTGCCTGTGGCTTTTGCCGGGAATTCGATATAGGTGTCTTTGCCTTCCCCAAGGAACACATCGTTAGGTATAAATTGCTGGCGTGGGATATAATAGAAGTTGTTGTTGGGCGCAAAATGCTTGGTGCGGTCGTCATCGGCACCCAGGTCTTCTATGCCTGCGGGTTTCACGTCGCTGTGGTATTGGCGGGCCACATGGTTGGGCACAAAATCGATTACCACTTTCAGCCCGGCGTTATGGGTGCGTTTTACCAGTGCTTCAAACTCGGACATTCGGTTGGGCACGTCCACGGCAATGTCTGGGTCGATGTCGTAGTAATCCTTTATGGCATATGGCGAGCCTGCCTTGCCTTTTACTATATATGGGTTGTCGCGAGCGATGCCATACTGCGAGTAGTCGGTAGTGGTGGCATGTTCTATCACTCCGGTGTACCACACATGGGTAACACCCAGGGCGCGTATCGAGTCGAGCACCCGGTTGCTGATGTCATTCATCTTGCCCACACCATTCTGCTCGATTGTTCCGTAATGCACGCACGACGAGCATTGGTTGGTGAACAGGCGTGGCAACAGTTGGTATATTACAGGCTTCATGATTTATATTATACGTTGTTTTCGTTGTTGGTCAAATTTTTCACATAATTGTTGATGGCAGTCATCGCTTCATCATATCCCGATTTCATTATTTTATTTTTAGGCTTGATGTCAAAAACGTTCAATTCGCCGATGCCGCGTGTCTGTATCGTGATGTCGCACATTGCGATGTCTTCCCTGGCATTGCTGCGCGACATTATGTCGTAAGAACGCGAAGCTATTTCAATCAGCGAGTTCCGGTATTTCGTTCCCGGCATCGGACTTACGTTCACTCCCACCAGCACGTCGCATTTGTCACGCACCGACCATGCGGGGAGGTTGCGCATCACGCCGCCATCTACATATGTTACACCGTTGATTTTCACCGGCTGGAACACTATGGGTATGCTGCACGATGCAGTCACGCAGTCGCCTATCGGCCCCTCTTCAAATGCCACAGGGCGGCAATTGTCGAAATCGGTGGCGCACACGATTGCTCTCATTGGCAATTCCTCGATGCGTGTTGCGGCGATGCGTTTCTTCAAGAACTCTTTTAATTTCGTGAGTTTCAGGAACCCGTTCTTGGGCATGGCAATTTCGGTGAGGTCTCCCATCGACATTTCACCGAAGGCTTTGGCGATGTCGGCGGCTTTCATGCCCGATGCGTAAAGCACCGCGACAATGCTCCCGGCACTGACACCTGCAATTGCGCAAGGCACTATGCCGAGTTCTTCCATAGCCATCAGCACGCCCACATGGGCAAAACCGCGTGCGCCTCCGCCGCTTAAGGCAAGGCCCACACGCTTGTTCTCAAACATCTTTGCCACGTTGTCCATACACAAAGTTGTGAAAAACACGATTGCACAAATTTAATAATAAATAATGATACACGAGAAAAAGAACACCCAAATAATTCGTCGGTTTTGGCTGTTTTTCATGCGTTGCATTTATAAAATGCCGTATTATAAGCCGATTGTGATGCTAATTACAAAGAAAATTTTTGTAATTCCCAAAATATGCGTAAATTTGCACGCCATTGCGAAATCCACGCTACCAACGTGGTAAAAATGTAGTATCAAAATAAAAAACAATAGACGACAATGAAAGAAGGTATTCATCCTAGCAACTACCGCGAAGTAGTTTTCAAAGATATGTCAAACGGTGAGACGTTCATCACTCGCTCGACAGTGGCATCAAAGGAAACAATCGAAATCGACGGTGTAACTTACCCATTGGTAAAGCTTGAAATCACAAGTTCGTCGCACCCGTACTTCACCGGCAAGCAAAAGTTGGTTGACACCGCAGGTCGCGTCGATAAGTTCATGCAACGCTACGGCAACCGCAAGAAACAACAGTAATTTCATAACTGGGAAAAACGCTATACAAGCCCCGACAGTCTCCAAAAGCTGTCGGGGCTTGGCGTATATATGCGTGGTTAAATGAGTGCAGGTAAATGGTATGTCGTTTAATAACTTGTATTTGGTAATGACATATTGCACGGGGTAGATGGGAACATGGTCGTGGAACAATTTTCCCGCAGGTTCAGAAGCGGAGGGAGAGGCGGACGTTGAACTGGCGGCGGGTGAGGTAGTTGGGGACGGCATATTGGATTTGGTTCACGTCGGTTACCCAGTAGTAGCTGCTCACGTTGGAGATGTCGAGCAGGTTGAACACGTCCACGCCAAGCCAGATGTCCTTGAAGTGGCTGAGTAGGCCGGTTGTGGGGCGAGACTGGCCGCCCACGAGCTGGTAGGATATGCCCACATCGACGCGCTTGTAGGCCGGGGTGCGGAAGTATCCCTGGTCGCGAGTGGAGCGTGGGGCAGTGGTAGGTAGTCCGTCGGAGTATATGCCGCGCAGGCTGAATTTCATTTTGGGAAACTTGGGGAAATAGTCGGTGAAGAACAGGGCTATGCTGTAACGCTGGTCGGTGGGGCGCGGCACTTTCACGCCGTTGAGGTTTTCCTGCGTCTTCATCAGCGACAGGCTTATCCATGAGTCGGTTCCTTCGACAAATTGCCCGAAGAATTTCATGTCGATGCCGGCCACATATCCTTTTGAACTGTTAATGCCCGAATATACCAGTTTCAGGTTGTCGATTTCATAGGGAATGATGTTCGACAGGTTTTTATAATACAATTCGGCCGACAGCCTGAACGGGCGGTTCATGGCGCGGAACGTGTAGTCGCCGCCAAGTATAAGGTGGACGCTGCGTTGCGACTTAATGTCGTGGTTAAGCACAATGTTGCTGTTGCCGCGCTCGTCGGTCTGTTCCATGCGGTATTCCTTGTAGAACGGGGCTTGATAGTAGAGTCCGGTGGCGAAACGCAGGGCGATGCGTTCGTTGCGTGCGGGCACGAAGCCTACGCTTGCACGTGGGCTTACGAGGAACTCGCGGTTGAAATCCCAGTAAGTGAAACGCACGCCGCCGTTGAATGTGATGTAACCGGCGTCGTTTACCAGTCGGAAGGCATCTTGTGCATAAAATGAGAGGCGGTTAGATGTAATATCGTGCCGGGAAGTGAGGTTATACACCATGTTCACGCCGTTGCCGGTGTGCGGCAACGAATATCCGGCCGAGTCGCGTTGTTCCCATTCGCGGGTGCGGTCGTGTATGTTTTCGTGTTGATACGTCAAGCCATAACTAATGTTATTGTTGCTTATCGACGTGTTTCCTTTCAGTGTGAGGGCAAACACGCTTGCTTTAAGGCGGTTGCGAGCGTGCTCGTGATACATGCCCACGCCCAGTTCGCCGCCAATTCCGCCGCCATTGCCCATATCGTTGGTTCCGGCCTCGTCGAGCCAATATTCGCCGTGAATGTCATATGTTACAAGCTCGTTGGTAAGGTATCCCGAGGCGAGCAGTGTAAGGTCGGTGCTGCGCGAGTGGCGGTAATTGAGTGAGAATGCGCCGAAGTAGGTCTCGAAGCGGTCTTTTTCCTGCCCGTCGAAATACACGGTGAACGTACGGGCATTGTTCATTGTGCCGAAGTTGGTTTCACGGGTTTCGGGTGTGAAGCGGTAATCGTTGACCGAGATATTGCCAAGGAACGAGGCTTTCCAGCGGTTGTTGATTTGGAAATTCAGGTTGGTTTGGTAGTCGAAATATTGCGGGTCGTATTCCCCTTTTGATTCGAGCGAGCCAAGCAGTGATGAATTGCGCTTGTAGCGAAACCCGTGCAGTTGTGAGAAGCGGCTGCTGCCTTGCCCCACGGCCACGCTGCCGCCCATGAGGCTTGCCGCCACCGAACCCTCGAATGCCTCGGGTTGGCGGTATGTGATGTCGAGTGCCGACGACATTTTGTCGCCGTATTCGGCACTGAACCCGCCGGTGGAAAATTCCACCCGGCCCACGAGGTCGGGATTGATTATGCTAAGTCCTTCTTGCTGTCCCGAACTGATGAGTTGCGGGCGATAAACTTCTATTCCGTTGATATACACGCTGTTCTCGTCATACGAACCGCCGCGGACCATATATTGCGAGCTCATCTCGTCTTTTTGGCTTACTCCGGCCATAGTGGAAAGCACCGCCTCGATGCTGCCGCCGCTTGCGTCGGGTGAAAGCCTGGTTGCTCCGACGTCGATGGTTTGCATTTGTCCCGTTTGCCGCTTGTATTCGGTAACTTCAATGTCTTTCAATTCAAGCGACTTTTTTAGTAATTTCACGTCGAGCGTCACATCACCTTCGGCATCGGCGAGCTTGCGGGTGACTTCGGTGTAACCCATGCAGCTGAATATAACAGTGATGGTGTCGGCTTGTGGCACGGTAAGGCTGTATCGCCCGTCAAGTCCGGTGGTAGCTCCTATGGCAGAACCGCCGATGCGCACTGTTGCAAATTCCACAGGCTGGTTGTCGCCATCGGTAACCTTCCCCGACAGTTTAACATTGGCGGCACCTGCTGCCAATGCCACAATGCACCACAGCAACAGCAATATATATCTTTTAGTACAGGAAAAATTCATTCGAGTTTCACGCAGAAAACATTATTCCTTTTAATAACGGCAAACCTCCCTGTTTCAGTATGGCAGCCCGCAAGTTTTCTCTGAGTGTCTCATTGCTGCTGCCGGCGCAGGCGGGTGGTGAGCAGGCGGGCGGCGGTGGCTGTGCAATCGGCCGAGCCCAGGCGGTCCATCATGCGGCTGTAGCCTGCAAGCATTTCGCTGCGCTGCGGTGTGTCATCGAGCAGCGGCGCGATGGCTCGGGCTATGGAGCGGCGGTTGCAGAAGTGCAGCAATAATTCGGTGAGTATAGGCTCATCGGCAATCAGGTTGGGCAGTGATACATATTTCACTTTAAGCAGCCGTTTGTACCAGTCATACACACGCTTGCTGCCGTTCATGCGGTAGCATACCACTTGCGGCGTGCCAAGCACAGCTGTTTCGAGCGTAGCCGTACCCGATGTGACTATTGCGGCACGGGCATGGGCAACAAGTTCAAACGACCGTCCGAAAAGCACTTTTATTGTGTCGGCCTGCTTGATGCCGGCCTTGTGCAGCACATTGCGGTATTCTTCTTCATTAATGCTTGGTGCGCCGCCTATAACCGGCTGGTATTCCGTAAATTCAAGGCAGGCAGCCACCATCTCGGGCAGATTGTCGCGTATTTCCTTGTGTCGAGAACCGGGCAGCAAGGCTATGATGGGGCGTGAAGGTTCAAGGCCGTTGTCTTGCTTGAATTGGTGGCCGGAAGTGAAATTTTTGCGAACTTCGGCCATTTCTTTTACCGTAGGGTTGCCCACATATTCCACGCGATAGTTGTGGCGTGCGTAAAAGTCGGTCTCGAAAGGCAGTATAGAGTATAGCTCGGTGATATATTTCTTGATTTGCTTCACGCGGTATTCTTTCCACGCCCACACCTTGGGTGAAATGAAATAGAATACATTTATTCCCCGGCTGTGGGCATACCCGGCCACCTTTAGGTTGAACGACGGGTAATCGACGAGTATCACCGCATCGGGTTTCCATTCGTCAATTATGCGTTTTGCCCGGCGAAGGAAACCGGTGATTTGCCCGATGTGTTTCAGTACCTCGATGAAACCCATGAATGCCATGTCGCGATAATGCACTGTGGGTTGCACACCGGCAGCCCCGGCCATGAGGTCGCCGCCGAAAAATTCAAATTCGGCTTTGCTGTCTTCAGCCTTTATGGATTTAATAAGTTGCGAGGCATGAATGTCGCCCGAAGCCTCTCCGGCAATCAAGAAATATTTCATTGCAATACAATGTTATCGTTTTGGTGATGATGCAAAGTTACTCCAAGCCAAGCGCAAAATAAAGCAAACCGGCCTGTTTTTTCACGTTGTGCCGTATGGTTACCGTTGATGTTATAATTATTTGCCGGGGAGCTACCGAAAAATTCATTAAAAAATATGGTTGTGTTTATGCTGAATTCAATTATAATATATAATTTTGATAATTAATTAACAAAACCAAAAATCGTTATATTATGATTAGATGCAATCGCTGTGGACAGATGATCGAAGATAATTCGATGTTTTGCCCTAATTGTGGGCAGCCTGTGAGTCAAGGCCAACCTGCTCCGCAACCCAATCAACAGTCACAAAACAATTGGCAGCAACAAACGCCGCCCAATTATAACCAACAGCAGAAGCAGGCTTATTATACAGCCCCTAACGGTATGAAGGTGCGCAACCTTGAAATGCTTGAAGCATGTAAAATGTTCTGGACCAAATATGCCGTATTCGAGGGACGTTCGCGCCGTGCCGAGTTTTGGTGGGCTTATCTTATGGTATTTGTGATAAACTTGTTGTTGGGCTGGACTTATATCGCGTCGTTGGCTTGCCTGATACCGATGATTGCCTTGAGTGTGCGCCGTTTGCACGACATAGGCAAGAGCGGATGGTACTACTTGTTGATTCTTATTCCTATCGTTGGCGCGATTGTGCTGATTGTGTGGTGGTGCCAAGATGGCAAGATAGGGCGTAACCAATATGGTGAAGACCCGAAATACATAGTCTGAGAGACTTCAGGAAATGTATCGGGGAAATTTTGTATCCTGACAGGCTGCAAGAACAGCGCAAAAATTATTCCCGCAGGTAAACGCAAACAAGAGTGATGCTCTTGTAGGGGTTACCTGCGGGAATTGTATTGTGGAAACGGTCCGGTTGTTCCTCAGTGCATGTTTCTACAGATTTGCTATGTTTACTGCGGTGCCGCTGCAAGTCACCATAAGCATACTGCCGTTTGCTCCGACGGTTTCGTAATCCAAGTCAATGCCTATGACGGCATTTGCGCCCAATTGTGCGGCTTGGGCTTCCATTTCGGCCAGTGCGGTGTCTTTTGCTTCGCGTAGCACTTCTTCATAAGAACCTGAACGTCCGCCGATGAAATCACGCACGCTTGCAAATAGGTCGCGAACGAAGTTGGCACCTATTATGGTTTCTCCCGATACTATGCCATAGTAGGTTGTTATGCGCATACCTTCCACGGCGTTGGTTGTGGTAAGTAACATATATAAATCGCTTTGTTAATTGTTGATTGTCAATTGTCAACCCTTTCTGCGGCGAACCGAGCGGACGGCCGAGCCGCTGTTTGAAACTTTGGCCTTTTTCACATTCGATGTTTTTGGCTTTTTTGTGCGCTTCGAGCGCTTGTTCTTCGGTTCTTTTTCTTGATTGTCTTCGTCACGGTCGCGGATTACTATGCCGTCTTCCTCATCGCCTGCTGAGGCGAGTGCTGTGCTGTCGGCTGCCGCTTCGCGGGCTTCGGCAATGGCTTGCAGTTCTTCGCGCGAAGGTATCCACAAGTTGCGGTCGAATGACTCAAGCCTGTTTTCGATGCTGTCTTGTGCCCGTTTCAAGTCTTCGGGGTCGGGGAACATTTGCACCATTGAGAGGTTTCGCAGGTTCTTGGTCTTATAGATGCTGCCCTTGTACATTCCCATAACGAAGAAATCTTCGAGATTGTAACGGGCAAGGTTGTTATCGTTGTCGGTGAATACGTATTGTTGGGAAATATAGGGCCTGATGTCGTCCATTTCAACCCAAAACATCGGGTAGCGCACTGCATCGCCGCCAAAATCATCGGTACGGTGCAGCACCGGGCATATTGCCGTGACTTTCTTTTTCATTTTCCCTTCAAGACGGTCAAATTCCATGCGTTCGATGATGTAGTAGCTAAGTACCTCGTTGGCCGGGACATCGCTTTCCTCGATTGTGAAACGCGGGTTGCGCTCGGTGCTGCCCTTGGCTTCGGTATAAAGCACATGGAAACGGTCGAGCATTTCACTCACGTTGATGCGGTATTGCTCGGTGAATAGTTCGCGACCGTCAAGGTATTCATAGGCCGGGATTTTGCCATCGGCAAGCAGGCGCATTATTATGAAAAACAGGTTCTGCCCGTCCTCGTTGGGCAGTTCGGGATAGTACAATGCCATGTTGGTTGCATCGGTGAGGTCGATGGAGCGGTATATGACACGCATCCATTCCACATTGGCATCTGACTGTTCCCGCTCTTCATAAAATGCTTTCATGCGTTCGGTCATGCCGGTTTCATCTTTTTCGACATTCCGGCCGCCGGGAGTGCGGCGGCGCACCACGCCGCTTTCATCTTGTGCCAAGGCACAGGGCATTGCAATGCCCATCAGCAACACGCTTGCTAAAATATATTTTAAGGTCTTCATATATTTATCTATGAGGTTTTGTCATCAGTTCACAATTACTTCCATCGGGGCGAGTGTGCGCTCGATGCCGTCGGGGCCTATTGCTCTCACGCGTGATATGTAGAACCGCTTGCCGCGGGTGAGGCGGCGGAAACTGCTCTTTTGCCGGTTTGAGAACTTGTCGCCATCCGACACTTCGGGAATGGCATTACCCATCGAGTCGAAAAATACGGTCTCGAAACTCAGCACACGGTATGCCACGTTGAGCATATCGTCGTCGATGGCTGCCGCGATGCCGTTGGTTTGCAACAACAATGATTTGGCAAACGGCTTGCCGCCGCGATATCGCTCGGGATTGCCTTTACTGTCGGTATATGCTATGTATGGCATCGGGTCGGGCAGCTTGCGTACACGGAAGTTGGTCGTGGCAACCGTTTGTTGCCTGCCGTCGATGGTGGCAGTAACGGTTATCACGGCTTCGGTTCCCACTTTGTCGGGGTGTGCTGCCCAAGTGTCGCCGTTGCGTGTGAGCGTGCCGTTGGTCATCGATGCTGAAATGGCATTGCCGGGAATGCCCGGGACGGCAATCGACAGCGGGTTGTCAATGCCTGCGTAAAGCAAGTTCATCATGGTTGCCGAGATTGTCGCAGTGGGGTCGATTACGGTGTATGACGAAGTGAAGTTGTGCTTCGACGTGGTGCCGTCGCCATGAGCCACCTCTATGTAACCCGAGTAATCGAAATTGCCCGAGCGCGATGTGGTTACTTCATACAGCCCGCGGTCGTTGCCGAGGCGGTTACCGCCGACATATACTGCAGGCCGCTGCGTGGTATCGACTGCGGCAAGCACTATGTTGGCCGAGTAGCTGCTGCCGCGCATAACGATGCGCGACTCGGGAATCACGAAGGCTTCGACCTGGTTTACACGCAGGTCGCTTGCATCGATATTGTTGAGCAATGTGCCCAGCACTTCGCCTTCGGCATAAAGCAGGTCGTTCTGGATTTTTGAAAGCAGCGTCACCGAAGCTACCACAGGCATATTTTCAAACATACCTTCTTCCCACGACTTGTTTTTGCCCACGGCACGCAATTCGCGAGGTGCGGTCGAGAGCGCGTTCTCGATGTTTTGCCGCTTTAGTGTGTCGTCGAGCATGGCTGCTACGTAGGTGCGGTAATGGTCGATGCGCTCGCGCAATTCCTTGCCCTTGCCGTTGCGTGGGGCAAGCATTATCACCGAGGGTGTTTCGGTGTCGTCTTGGTTGCGAATATTGCGCACGTCGCCATCTTCGCCGTCCGAAGTTTTCACGATGGCGATTTTCAGCGAGTCGATATATGAATAAAGTTGGTTGGTGCGTTGTCTCACTTCCGAGGCCCGGGCATACCACACACCACCCTTTTCGGGGTTTTGGGCGTTGAATGCCTCAAGTTGGTCGTAGATGGCGCGGTTGCGGTCGGCGACGGTGCGGTTTGAGCGTGTCAGGCCGTCTTCGACCTGAGTGAAGCCGTTGAGCACGTCGCTCGACACGTTGAGTGCCAGCATTGCGGTCAAGACGATATACATGAGGTTTATCATCTTTTGCCGCGGCGACATTCGCCCTACCGTCTGATTATGTGCGTTAGCCATCTCTTTGTTTATGCTTTGTTATCGTCGTCGTTGTTGTTGGTATCCATTCCCGGCATCATGGGGCGGTACATATTCACGGTCATGGCTTTCACCATTTTTTCATACACGTTGTTGAGCTGCTTCATGTAACGGGCCATTTTTTCGGCTTCGTCGCAATAGCTTGCGCTCTCGGCGGCCGATTTTTCATACATATCGCGTATGTCTTTCAGCCCGCGGTTCACGCGGTCGATGTTGTCGAGCTGCGTGGATATGCTCTTCAACTGTATTTCATAGATAGTGTTAAGCCCGTTGATATTCCGGTTGAGGTTTTCCATCTGTCCCACATATCCTTGCGAGCTGCGGGTGATATTCTCGCTGTTGTCGGTTATGGCCTTGTATGAAGTAAGCAGTACCGATGTCACTTGGTTCAAGGCTTCGGTTGTAGAGCGTAATTGTTCCATTTGCTCGGATATTGCCGACAGTTGCGACAGGTATTGTCCTGTGGCATCGGTCAGTTCGGCCATTTTCGAGAGTTGGTCGCTTGCCGCTGCCATTTTGGCGATGCTTTCGCTTAGCGAGCGAGTATCCTCTTCCGATACGTTCACGCCGGCAGGCAATACGCCACCGGTTCCGCCGGCGGCATTGATGTTGATGGTACCACCTTCGGCAGCCGTTCCGCCACCGTTTCCACCGCCATTGATCACAATTCCTTTGCCGCTTGAAAAGTCGGGGCGGTCTTCGGGATTATTCGACCTCAGCACCGGGAATACCTCTTCCCATTTGTAGGCTTGTTCGGGGCGGTCGAATGCGGTGAGGATAAACATAAGCACTTCGGTGCCCATACCGATGCAAAGCAGCGTGTTGCCACCAGGCAAGTGCAAAATTTTGAACAGTGCACCCCAAATTACCACGGCTGCACCTATACTGTAAGCAAAATTGAAGAAACGTTGCCCCTTTTCACCCGAGAGGAACCGCTCTATGCTGTTTTTATATTTTTTATATTTACCCATGTCGAGATGTATGTATGAGTATGTTTTTTTTAATGAGTATTATTTGCGTTTGCTCTTTTGGTATCCTACAGCCGAGCGTACACAGCGGAAGCCGATGAACGAGCGTTGCTCATTCTGGTATTCCCACATACGCAGGTCGCTGCGCACATTGTGTGCCACGTCTTTCCACGAACCGCCGCGCACCACTTTGCGTTTCATGCGGTAAGGGTCTTCGATTGCAGCGTTGTAGCGATATTCGGGATTGAGGTCGGAAGTGCGTTCGCTCATGCTTTCCGAGTAAGCGGTAGATGTCCATTCACTCACGTTGCCGGCCATGTCAAACAGCCCGAACTCATTGGCATCGTAAGTGCCTGCCTGTGAAGTGATGATGTTGCCGTCGCGCACATAATTCCCTTCTTGCGGTTTGAAGTTGGCATAGAAGCATCCTTCATTCTCGTCGATGGGCATATCGCCTTCCCACGGGAACTTGTTCTTGTCGATGCCGGCACGTGCGGCATATTCCCATTCTGCCTCGGTGGGTAACCGGTATGGTTCCACATACACGCCTTGTGCGCCCAGTGCGCGTTTCAGGTATGCCGTGCGCCATGCGCAGAACGCATTGGCCTGTTCCCAACTAACACCCACCACGGGGAAGTCGTTGTACCCGGCGTGGGAGAAATACATCCGCACGTATTGCTCATTGTATGAGTTTTCGAAGTCGTTGATCCAGCACGTCGTGTCGGGATATATATTCACGATGTAAGTGTTCAGGAAATCATAGTCGCCTGTGAGTTGGCGCGTAATGGTTTGGCGGACGATGCGTCCGTCGTCGGTCATGTAGGCCGTGTCTTTCGAGATTGTGGGCAATTCCTCGCTCACCGGGTGGTCGGTGTTGAGGTCGCGGCGTGCAGGGTCGCGGCGGTATTTGCGCTTTGCCGCCTCGGTGAGGTTGAAAATCTCGTAACGATAATTCATCTGCTCAGGGTCGAGTTCACGTGCTCCCGTAATGGGGTTGGTGCGGTACACACTCTCGATGGCGCGTTGCTCGTCCTCGTCGGGGTTGCGCCAAGGTATCGCCTTGTTCCAGTTGAGGTGCGGCGTAATGGGATTGCCTTCATCGTCTTCCTCGATGCGGTATTCCTCATTGCCGCCATATGCCGGGTCGGCAAGGCGTTCGCGGATAATCGAGTCTCGCACCCACAGCACGAATTGCTTATACTTGGAATTGGTGATTTCTGTTTCGTCCATCCAGAAGGCATCGACCGAGATTCCGCGGTCGTCCTTGCGAATGCCCCATGCAGTGTCGTTTTCGGCCGGACCCACGCGCATCGAGCCTCGTTCCACCAGCACCATGCCGTAGGGGGTGGGTTCGGTATAGGCGGTTCCGCCCACCCCGGTTACTTCGCCGCCTGCGCCAATGCTGCGCGACGACATACACGAAGTGGCGAGCAGCCCTAATGCCGAAGCAATATAAATCAATCCTTTTTTCATAATTCTACATTATGCGAATGCTTTTATGCTTGTTTTTATTTTTGTCTTGTAAATTCAGTTTCACGTTGTATTGCAAGAACACCTCGTGGCTGCCGCTGCTGGCCTTGGAGATGGCCGAGACGGGGTAGTCGTAGCAATAGCCGAGGAAAAAATTCTTGTATTCGCCTCCAACCATTATTGATACAGCATCGTTCCACCTGTAACCTATGCCACCCGAAAGGAATTTCTTGAAACGCACCCGGGCAGTTATGTCGCCGGTGAATGAAAAGAAATCGGTGCGCAGCATCATTGACGGTTGTATTTCAAATAACGTATTTTTTATAGGAATATTGCTACCGGCCATGAAATACAGCGCACGGCCCATTTGAAATTCGTATTGGCCTTCCGATGACTGGCTGTTTTCGGACTTCAGCGTCATTGTCGGTTGCAACAGGTGTGTCGATGATATCGAAGCCCAAAACCACCGGTGAGTGTAGAACACGCCCGCAGCCATGTCGAAAGCCATTCCGGCAATGTCGTTGGTGGGGATGGCTTCATCGTCGCTATTGTGGTAGTCGTTGCCTTCGGGTATGAAAACTTCGGTGCCGTGGAATGTCTGGTTGGCCAATCCCACTTGCACGCCTATGCTTAGCATACCGCCGAGCAGTTTCATTTTATAAGCGAGTTGCGCCCCTATGTTGATGGTGCTGAAAAGTCCTATGCTTTCTTGTGAAAACGCAATGCCCGCACCTATACGCTTGCCGAATACCTTGAACGGGCTGTCGGCCAGCCCGGTGAATGTGACCGGCGCATTTGGAATGCCCACCCATTGCATTTTGGCTCCGGCAGTGATTTTTATCGAGTCGCTGTTTCCCGCAGCTGCCGGGTTGTAATATGACGGCAATGCCCAGTATTGCGAGAACAGGGCATCGCTTTGAGCCACTGCACCTGCCGGGGCAAGTATTGCAGTAAGCACTGTGACTACTGTGGCGAATATTTTGATGATGCGGCTCGTCATTTTATTCGAAATAAAAAGTAACGACAACCATTCGCGAGCGTCCGCGGTCGATCGAACGGGTGTATTTCATCATTTCGGGGTCGTCCGATAGGTCGTCGCGCACGTGGTCGAGCAAGTCGCGCAGGCCGAAACAGAATTTCACTTCGGGGCACAGCTTGAAAAAAGGCAGGTAGAAGTCGCACCCGAACCCGATGGTCAGCATCAAGTCGGCCGAAGTGAGCCTGAGTTGCTCGCTGCGCTTCTTGGCAACGTCAAACACGCCCATCACCCCGCCCACCAAGTAAGGGCGCAGGTTCTTGTACCGCAGGGCCGAGTATTTCAGGTCGAGCGGCACCACCACGTAGTTGCTGCGTATGTTTTGCGTCTCCTCGGTGCCGTTGTTGGTGTCGAGGAATGTCACCCGCTTGTTGCCGAAGTACATTCCCGGCGAAAGCCGCAGGTTGAAGTATTTCGACAGGCGCAAGTCGGCAAGCACGTTGACGCAGAAACCGGGCGAATGAGCCGGCACCTCGGCCACCCAAGCCTCGCCGGCATCGGTGACGAACCCGTTGTTCTTCAGCATCAAGTCTTGGAAGTGCATTCCCACCGAGAACCCGAAGTGCAGCCGTTTCAAGTCGGCATACGGGCGGTTGAGCAAGTCCTGGTTGTTGCCACCGGCGGCCACGGCCTGCCCCGTGCCGCAGGCCAGCACGGCCACCAACAAAATAATATAACGCAATAAAGCTGTTTTCATCAATAATAAGAACGAAACCGCAGCCCCAATATTGCCTTTATAAGATAAAAATCGGGGGAGGTGAAGGTTGTGTAATATCCAATATCGAAGAACGATTGTGTGTGCGAATTTGCTTTGAACCGTTTTTTTTGATGTGGAAAATAGTTGTTATCTTTATGGCCTGTAATAATTAATGTGTGACATGGATATCGATTGGAAAGATAAATTGGGGGCCGCATTCGGCATCGACCCGTCGGAGGTGAAGGCCGATGAACCGGAAGAAAAGACTGAAACAGGTGAGGAACTGGCTGCCACCGGCAGGCTCGACGTGATGCTCGATAAGCGCAACCGTAACGGTAAGAAAGTGACACTTATAGTGGGCTTTGACGGCAGCGACGAGGCGGTGAAGGCTCTTGCCAAGGAGCTGAAGCTGCATTGCGGCGTGGGCGGTTCGGCGCGCGGAGGCGAGATATTGATACAGGGCGATATGCGGCAGCGCGTGTGCGAACTGCTGCGCGAGCGCGGGTTCAAGGCCAGAATAATTTGATGCACGATCTGTTATGTTGAAGATAATCAAGGCATCGGCCGGCTCGGGCAAGACTTACACCCTTGCGTTGGAATATATCACATTGCTGTTGGGCGAGAAAAACAAGGAATCGGGCAAGTATCGCCTTGCCGATGTCGAAGGGCGTGAGTATCACCGCCATATACTTGCCGTGACGTTTACCAACAAGGCCACCGAGGAGATGAAGGAGCGCATCATCAAGGAGCTTGCGGTGCTGGCCGGTTACCGTGACGGTGGTCGCAGTCCTTACCTCGATACGCTTTGTGAACGTTTTGGGGTAGAAAAGGATAAAATACGCCATGCAGCCGGACGAGCTTTGGGTGAATTGCTGTTTGATTACACCAATTTCAACGTAAGTACCATCGACTCGTTTTTCCAAATAATACTTCGCACATTTGCCGGGGAAATCGATGTCCCGTATGATTACAATATCGAGCTTAACGAGAAATATGCCATGCAGGTGGGTATCCGCGACTTCCTGTCACGATTGCGCCGCAACGATTCACTGGCCGGCAACCCCGTGGTGGGGTGGCTGAAGAAATACGTAACCGAAAAGATCAACGAAGGCTCGGGGTGGAACATATTTTCATCAATTTCACCGCAGCAAGGTGGTGGCGACTTGTTTAAATTTGCCGCAGTAATCAATACCGAACAGTATCGCAAGGCAAGCAGGCAGATGTCGGAATACTTTGCCGCAAATAACGGCGGTAACGTTGGGAAATTTCAGGTGGCTGTGGGTAATATGGCCGATAGATGCCGTGACATGATAAAAGATGCGGCGTACAGGGCGTTGCAAATTATCAGTGATAACGGAGTCTCCGATTTTATGAGAAAAGACGGAGCTGCTGCAATGCTGTGCCGACTTGCCGAAAAAAACGATGCCGTTAAGGACGAAAAGCCTGACAACCTTTTCAAATATATGGAACAACCTGAGAAGGTGCTGAAGAAAATAGCAAAGAAAGATGACCTGCGTGACAGAATAATAGGATGTATCGCACCCGAGATGGGGAAAATAAGGGATTACTATGCTGATTACTTATTGTTGAGCAACATGAACCGCCATATATACACACTTGGATTGCTTGGCGGTATAAGCGGCAGTGTGGGGCGATTCCGTAAAGACAACAATTTGATATTGCTTTCCGATACCAATGAGTTGCTCAACCGGGTGATAAGCGAAGATGATACCCCTTTTATATATGAGCGTATAGGGGTGTGGATTAATAATTTTCTCGTCGATGAGTTCCAAGACACGTCGGCATTGCAATGGCAGAATTTCAGGCCTTTGTTGAGCAATAGCTTGTCGTCGGGTTACGACGATTTGATAATCGGCGATGAGAAACAGTGCATATATCGCTTCCGCAACAGTGATCCATCGCTGTTGCAATTTCGTGTAAAAGAGCAATTTGGCAGCCAGGCAATAGTTGACGGAACGAAAAGCACCAATTGGCGAAGCACTCCCAACATAATAAAGTTCAATAATACATTCTTTTCAATGGCAGCCTTGCGTATGGATGTTACCGATGTGTACGAGAACGTTGTGCAGTTGCCAAATGAAAAGGAACGTAAAGTAAAGGGATATGTGAGAGTGGAAATTCTTGACCCTCCCGAGAAAAAAAAGGCCGGTGACAGTGATGGCTGCGAAGGTGCCGAAATGCAAGAATTGAAATTTGCCGACAAGGTGCTTGAACGGTTGCCACAGGAATTGTCGGCAATACTTGACCGCGGATACAGGCAGAGCGACATTGCCATACTTGTAAATACGAATACCGATGGCGCCGCAGTTATAAAACGCCTGCTTGAATATAACCTTGAAGAGACGGCTGTGCGTAAATTCAAGGTGATTTCGAGCGATTCGTTACTTTTGAAGAATAGTCCCACGGTGCGGTTGATTATAAGTCATTTGCGCTATCTTGGCGTGGCGGTGGAAATGCGTGACGGGTTGAAGAACGACCGCCAGGAGGTTGAAGAAAAAATTCACCGTCTGTTGCGGCAATACGAGAATTACCTCAATAAAGGCAAAACGCCCGAGCAGGCCATGGAACTTGCCGTGACTTCGCCTGTGAGCAAGGAAGATATGCTGGGAGAAATAGATGAATTTGTACCGCGTGACAGCCAGTGCCACAATCTGGTGTCGGTGGTGGAGCGTATCATAGAAAAAACTGTTTCGGAGGAGGCTTGCGAGCATGAAAACCCGTTTATTGCAGCATTGCAGGATTATGTGATAGACTTCAGTTCTCGCGGCAACCCGAGCATACGCTCGTTTGTCGATTGGTGGGATCGCAATTGCGACAAGTTGTCGATAACTTCACCATCGGGTGTGGATGCTATTAACGTGATGACTATACACAAGTCAAAGGGGCTTGAATTTCCCTGCGTGGTAATACCGTTTGCCGACTGGGAAATGTGCAAACCCGACGACACGGTGTGGTTTTCACGAGAAGAAGTATTGCAGACCGGGTTGTTTGACGACAATGCTACTGCCGCGGTGCCGCCAATTGTCCCGGTAAAACATTACAAACAGTTATATACTTCCTCACGACTTGCCGATGCTTATGACAAACGTGTGAAAGAGAGCGTGATAGATGCACTTAACAAGACGTATGTGGCATTTACTCGTGCCGTGGACGAGTTGCATATATTCACCGAACGCCCCGGGAAACAGGCCGAAACGCTTGGAAACTTGTTGATTAGCGAGTGCTTGTGTGATTTCGGTGCCGACAGATGCCTGCCCGACAGGGTTAAGGAATTGAATGATAAGTTCGGGTGTGAAGTTGCCACAGGTGTTACGGCCGGCGAGACAGGATATCGTGTAGGGGAGATTATGCCGAATGATCGAAGTGCCACAGAGATGCCGCCGATTACTGCGATGCTGCCATATTTTGTAGTCAACCGCCATAATCTTGCGCAATTTGACTTGCCCGATGTGTTTTATACCATGCAGCAAGAACGAGGAATACTTTTGCACAAGATACTGGGCATGATACACGACGAGAGTGAAATAGAACGCTGCCTGAAGTATTGCCGTGTGAGGTGCGTGGTGTTGCCCGACAGGTATGACGAAATCAGCTGCACCATTCGCCGCATATTGGTACAAAACGATGAAGTGCGGCGGTGGTTTGCCCGCGGCAACAGGGTATATAAGGAACGGACAATTTCGGTTGATGGCAAGCATTACCGCCCCGACCGTGTGGTGATTACTCCCGATGGCGAAACCATTGTAATAGATTTCAAGTTTGGCGACAAGCACTTGCCGAGCTACAGGCAGCAGGTAAAGAGGTATATGGAATTTGTGTCGGAAGCCGGCTTGCCGCAAGTGTCGGGTCGCATATGGTATCCGCTTGAAGGTGTCATCGAAGAAGTAAAATAATAGTTTTTCCGTAAGTTGTGCCACGGTTTGGCATAACCCCTGTGTAATTTTGTGGCATAAATCACAGGCGATATGGAAAAGACTTCGATACAATACATCAAGGCTGCGGCCTCGAAACTGCGCGACAGCAAGTTGCAACGGCTTGGCGGCAAGGAAGTAACGGCGTTCCTTGAAGGGATAATGCGTACTTTGGAACTTGGAGACAAGGGCGAAGCAATAATATTCACGGCACTTTTCGACCGCAGTTGTGCCGGCCGCAGCAGCGATCTTGATGATATAGCGCACTATTTCGGTTGTCCGCAACTTGAAATCATGGAATATGTTCCATCGTTGAAATCATTGCTGAAAAAAGACCTTGTGGTACAAACCGATTTAAGCGAATGTCGCATAGGCCGCCAGAATTTCATGGTCACCAATTATGTTATAGGCTGCATACTTGAAAATAAGAAGCCAGAGTCGCGGCAGGCTCGTATTCTTGAAAAGAAGTTTGACAAATACGACTTTTGTAAATTGGTCGATTCGATGGTGCAAGACAGTGACATCACAGCCGAGGCACTTTTCCAGCAAGTAGAGTCGCTGGAACGCGACAACCGGGATATGCCGTTGGTTAAAGAATTGAAGGCCATCGTGCATGAATTGCCTGCCCGTGCACTGTTCTATGAAGTGTGTAACGACTTTTTCATGTGTGACGGCAATGGCCGCAGCGACTTGACCGATACATTAAAAGATATATACGAAGCCTATGGCGTGCGTTTCAGCGAACGCAAATCGCTGCTCGAAGGGTCTCACCCGCTCCTCAAGACCGACTTGGTTGAGCTGTCGGGCAACAAAGAAGACATACTGCTGTCGCTCCACGGGCAGCGGCTTTTCCTCGGGGAAGACTTCGGCGTATTTGGCAAACAATATATAGGGCTTAACCGTTATTCATTTGCCAAGGAAGTAAAAAAATTTGTTCACGGAAAGGAGCATGATATCGATAATCCGCAGGCCATGAAACGCCTTGCCGAGAAAATACAGTTAGTTGATTGAAGATGCCAATTCGTCGCTATCGTGCCTTGGCAAAATAAAGGAACTTGTTCCCGAAGAAGATTATCGTGCATTGTTCTATATCATTTGTGATGCTTGTGCCAATGGCGAAGAAGGGGCAAGTGTGCTTGGTGAGCTTGGCAAGCTGTATCCCGTGAAAGAGCGAAACAATAACTTGAAGTTGCTGAAAGACGAGGCTCACAAGTTGCAACGTCTCGATCTTGTAGAGATGGTTTCGATTGATAGCTTTTTCGGGGAATACACGGTATTGCGCCTTACCGATATGGCCAAGGAGCTGTATTTCGAGGAGGATGCCCCCATATTCATCGAGAAAATAAGCAAAAAAGAACTTATCGAGGCTTCGGGCATCAAGGAGAAACACTTGTTCTTCTCTCAGCGTGAGCAGGAGCTGCTGTCGATGGTGGAGAACGCCTTGCAGGAAGACAATTACCGTAATCTTGTGGAGCGGCTCGACACGAAAGGATTGCCGCACGGTATAGCCATATTGCTATATGGTGCGCCCGGTACCGGCAAGACCGAGAGCGTGATGCAATGGGCGCGCAAGTCGGGGCGCGATATTATTCACGTTGACATCAGCGCGGCCAAGAGTATGTGGTATGGCGAAAGCGAAAAAATCATCAAGGGGATATTCACCCGCTACCGGCAGACTTGCAAGCGGGCTGCCATGAAGCCCATATTGCTTTTCAACGAGGCCGATGCCATATTCTCGAAACGCCGCGACATGGACGGAGGCCGCAGCATCGACCAAACCGAGAACACAATCCAAAACATAATTCTCGAAGAGATGGAACGGCTCGACGGCATATTGATAGCCACCACCAACCTGGCCGGAAACCTTGACGCGGCTTTCGAGCGCAGGTTCCTGTTCAAGATACGTTTCGACCGCCCGTCGGTCGAGGCAAAGCGTCGGATTTGGCTCGATAAGTTACCGGGGCTTGATGCATCGGCAGCCGGGCAGCTTGCCGTGAATTATAATTTCAGCGGCGGGGAAATCGACAACATTGTACGTAAAGTAACTATGATGGAGGTGCTTGACGGCACGGTTCCATCATTCGAGATAGTCAACCGGCTTTGCGGTGAAGAAAAGATTTCCAAGGGTCGGCCGCAAACGCGCATCGGGTTTAGCAGCGACCTGTGACAGGTTGCGTTTACCGTGGTAGAGCGAGAATCCAGGGTTTGGGAATGGGTATGCGTATTTCAAGTGTCCGGGCGACGGTGTCAAGGTAAGCAGCGGCTTCGGGGGCGGTGTCAAAACCTTTGGCGATGACATAGTAGGTGCTTTCGCTGTTTTTGACAACGTAAGACGGGTGCCCTTTGCCTTTGAGGCGGTTTCGGAATGAGCGGGCATTGAAAAGTTGCTTGTATTCACCCACGACAACTCCGTAAGGCTTCAAGTCTGATAGGGTACCGTCAACTATGTTCACACGGTCGGTAACCATTCTGACCGAGTCGCCCGAAATCATTGTTGTGTTGGCAGTGCGTTCGGCCTCGATGCGGGCGTATGTGGCACTGTCAACGCCCTCTTTCTCGCGTTGGCGTGCAATGGTGGTGTCGTATGCGGCGCGGTAGTTGGCTTCGCTCGATTTGCATGAGGTGAAACCGCAAATGGCGGCAATTGAGAGCAGGGTGATGGTGATGACGTGTTTCATGTGCTTATTTTTGCACAAAGATAGTGAAAATATAGTGCAAATAAAGGCCCCTTACAGCGACTTCCGGCAAGGGGTGACTTTTGCAACTGTGTTGCATGGACGATTGCCTACTTTTGCGGTAGGAAAAATACGCAATATGAAAAAGAAATTGACAAGGATTGCTGTGGCTGCAATGCTACTGGCAGTTGCTGCAATTGTGGAACATTTCGGGGAATTGCCTGTGTGGCAGTTGCTGCTTGTATATCTGGTTCCTTACCTTGTGGCCGGGTATGACGTTATAGGTGAGGCATTGGAAGGATTGTTCCATGGCAAGATGTTTAACGAGTGCTTGCTGATGTGCATAGCCACATTAGGAGCATTGGCGATAGGTTTCATGCCGGGCATGGAAAATGAATTTGCCGAGGCCGTGTTTGTGATGCTGTTTTTTAAGGTCGGTGAATTATTTGAAGCGTATGCCGAGGGGCGCAGCCGCCGGGCCATATCACACTTGATGGATATACGCCCCGACACGGCCTGTGTGGAGCGCGACGGACTGGTAGCCGTGGTTCCGGCCGAGAGTGTGGCCGTGGGCGAAACGATAGTGGTGAAGCCCGGTGAGAGAATTCCGCTTGACGGGGAAATAATAGAAGGTGCATCAAGCCTTGACACCGTGGCTCTTACCGGCGAGAGCCTGCCGTGGGATGTCTCGGCCGGTGATGACGTCGTGTCGGGCGGTGTGAATATTTCCGGCTTGTTGAAAGTGAAAGTGACGAAAATGTTTGGCGACTCTACTGCTACGAAGATAATAGAACTTGTGGAAAACGCGAGCGAGAAAAAATCGCGAAGCGAGACGTTTATTGCGCGCTTTGCTCGTGTATATACTCCGATTGTGGTTTTTGTGGCCGTGGTGCTTTCCTTGCTGCCGCCATTGCTGTCGGGTAATTTCGCCATGGAATTCCCTGTGTGGCTGGGGCGTGCGCTCACCTTCCTTGTGGTGTCGTGCCCGTGTGCGTTGGTCATATCGGTCCCGTTAACTTTTTTCGGCGGCATAGGCGGAGCGTCGAGGAATGGCATATTGATAAAGGGGGCAAGTTATATCGATACATTATCGAAGTTGGAAACTGTAGTGTTTGACAAGACCGGTACGCTCACCAAGGGGCAGTTTGAGGTCGAGGCGGTGCATCCCGACAAATGTGATGGAAAACATTTGTTGCATCTTGCCGCTCATGTAGAACGGTATTCCACGCACCCTATTGCACGCTCGCTGCGCAACGCTTATCCCGGTGAGAATGATGGTTGCAGTGTAGAAGCCGTTGAAGAGGTTGCCGGGCAAGGCGTGCGTGCACAAGTCAATGGCTGCGAGGTGTGTGTGGGTAATGCGGCAATGATGGAGGCTATGGGTGTCGATTGGAAGCCTTGCCACAAGGTGGGTACCATTGTCCATGTTACCATAGGCGGCACATATGCCGGGCATATAGTTGTGGCCGATGCCGTGAAGGCCGATGCACGAAGTGCCATAGACGAACTTAGAAGGCTTGGCATTAAAAAGACTGTAATGTTTACGGGTGACCATGATGCCGTGGGGCGTGATGTTGCCGAAAAGGTGGGCGTAGATGAATATCATGCCGAAATGATGCCTGCCGACAAGGTTGCTATGCTTGAGAACCTGATTGCGGTAAAGCCCGAAGGAAGTGCGCTTGCTTTTGTTGGTGATGGCATAAATGACGCACCGGTGCTTGCACGTGCCGATGTAGGCATTGCTATGGGGGCACTTGGCTCGGATGCGGCAATCGAGGCTGCCGATGTGGTGCTTATGGACGACAAGCCATCGAAAATAGCATTGGCTGTGGAAATTGCACGGCGCACATTACGCATAGCCAGGCAGAATGTGTGGTTTGCGGTAGGCGTGAAAGTGGCGGTGCTAGTGCTTGCCGGTTTTGGACTTGCAACGATGTGGATGGCCGTATTTGCCGATGTCGGGGTGATGGTGCTTGCCGTGCTTAATGCACTTAGGACGCTACGTGTGTAAACAATGAGGGTGTATCAAAGGGAGAGCGGCAAAGCCGTCTAATCTGTGGTAACCGGCGGTGCAGCGGCCGCCGAGGAGGCGAGATGCAAGCCGTCGGCAAGGCTAAGCATCAATAAGCTCGGCCTCAAAGAGGTCGAACACATTGAACCTAAATGCATTCGACCTCTTTGAAGCCGTTCCAAATATGATGGTTTCAAGTTCCGACGGTTCGGTTTCACCTCACACGTCGTTTACCTCAAATTGGACGGCTTTGCCGCCCAATCTGTATTTTGACACATCCTTAATATCAATTAATCGATTGCGAGGATAAGGGCTGTGTGTGGTGGCAGTGTGATTTCGCCGCCGCGGGTCGTGCCAAGGCCGTTCATGTCGATTTTGCCATCTTGGGCGATGATTGTCCAGTCGGCTTTTTTGATTTTAACCGTTTGTGCCTCATTTGCACCATTGAACACAAGTTTTATTTCTTTCCACGAGTCACCGCCTGCATTGTCGGTGATAGAATATGAAATAAGGTTGTCGGTGTTGGCGTCATCAAATTTTATATGCCGGGCAATCTCATCGGCAGTGCGCAGGCGGAATGCCGGGTGGGCTTTGCGCATGGCTATGAGATTACGGTAATAGTCGAAGAGGTCGCGGTAATGAGCTTTTTGGTTCCAATCGATGGCATTGATGCTGTCGGGCGAGCTGAAACTGTTGTGTACGTGTTGCTTGCTGCGGAATACTTCTTCACCGGCAAACATGAACGGTGTTCCTTGTGATGTGAACACGATGGTCTGGGCCAGTTTGGCTGCGTTGATGCGGTCGGCTTCATTGCTGCCTTCCATCGAGATGTCTAATTTGTCGGTAAGGCACAAGTCGTCGTGGCATGAAACGTAATTGATGATTTGTTGCGGCGAAGTGGCATACGGAGCTTTGGCATTGTTCCCTTTGCTGTAGTCCACTTGCGGGTGTGCCGTCGATGCCACTATGCCTATTTTCACCGTTTCCTCGTTTCCCGGTTTCCCTGATGCAAATCCGCGGTCGCGCTCGTTGGCGTAATGCCCTTTCACGGCATCGCGAATATCGTCGCTGAATACGGCAATGTCGGTCATTTTTGCAACATTTACTTTAAGTGCCTGTTGCTCGACCGGCAGTGGAGAGCTGCCTGCCATCCATCCTTCACCATATATGAATGCCGACGGGTTGATCGACTTTATGGCAGCCGCTGCTTGAGTCATGGTTTCGGTGTCGTGTATGGCCATCAAGTCGAAGCGGAAACCGTCGATGTGGTATTCTTTGACCCAGTATTTTATTGAATTGATTATAAAGTTTCGCATTTGCTGGCGGTCGCTTGCCGTTTCGTTGCCGCAGGCCGATGCATTGGAATAGGTCCCGTCGGGGCGTTGACGGTAATAATATCCCGGAGCCGTGAGCTCGAAGTTTGAGCCGGCTGTTATGCCGGTGTGGTTGTACACCACGTCCATTATTACGCCTATGCCGGCATCGTGCAGGGCTTTTATCATCTCTTTCATTTCACGGATGCGGCAATATGGGTCGGCCGGATTGGTGGCATAAGAGCCGTCGGGTACATTATAGTTGATAGGGTCGTAACCCCAATTGTATTTGTTGGAAGGGAGTTGCGTCTCATCTACACTCATATAGTCGAACGACGGCAGTATGTGTACGTGCGTCACGCCCAATTCCTTCAAGTGGTCGATTCCTGTGGCTTGTTCGCCATCGAGCGAAATGGTGCCTTCTTCGAGCATTGCGACGAATTTGCCCTTGTTGGCTATGCCCGAATTGGGGTGTATCGAAAAGTCGCGGTGATGCATTTCATAAATTATCACGTCGGTGGTGCTTTCCACCTGTGGGCCACGGTCGTCGCCCCAGCCTTCGGGATTGGTTTTTGAGAAATCTATAATTGCAGCTCGCTTGCCGTTTACTCCCACAGCCTTGGCCCATACGCCCGGAGTTTCATCAAGCCACCGGTCGCCGATTTTTATTTGGAAAGTGTAGAAGCGGTTCATCAAGTCATCGGTCGATGTAGCCCGCCACGTACCGGTAGAGGCATCTTTTTCAAGCAGGAATGTGGTTATCAGGTTGCGGCCTTGTCCGTGCTTATAGATGTTGACACGTGCGCTGTCGGCCATTGGAGACCAAAGGCAGAAGTGATAACCGTTGCGGTCGATGGCAAGTTCAAGGTCTTCGCCATCATATGCCGGATAATTTGCGAATTTTTCCATTTGAGTTTTTGTTACAACGTTTTGGGCTTGCATTGCCACGGGAGCGGCAGCCAATGGCATCATAGCCATTGAGGCTGCGCATACTTTCAGAGCAATTCGGTTCATGACGTTTTTTTTAATGATATATTAGGTGAAACATAAGTTATGTCAATGGCTTTTGATTATTATTCATGGGGAAATGCCGTTACAGTACAAAATTAATATTTTTTGCCTGTAAAGGCAAATATTTTTTCAAATGAAAGATGTGTGTTTTTCAGATGTATATATTTTCATGCAGCAGAAGATAAATGGCATAATTGTGCAAAGGCCTATATTTACACAAGTGAGGGGGCGGGTGACGTATTGAAACAGGTAATGGCCCTTTCTGCCTGAAGATGCTGCCTGTGCATAACATAAACGGATACAAAAACAGCCGGACGTGATGCCCGGCTGTTGATGTTTAAAGTTATGTTTTTATCAGAGAACGCTTGAGATGTCGAATTTCGAGAATTCGAGGTCGTTGGCAGCCTTGTCGCGGAGCGAGCTGTCCTTGCTGATAGCCTGGCTCAAGTTAGAAGTAACCATTTGTTGGTTGTTGGTGCGGGCACCGAGTACGGCCATCAAGTAGTAGGTGGTAGCATCGGGTTGAGCGATGGCAGCAAGAGTGTTGCGAGCCTTGCTGTAATCCTTGGTGAGGATTTGTGCGAGAGCTGCGTTGTTGCTCTTTGCGTCGCCAAATGCGTTAACAGCAGCGTTGTAGTCGCCACGTTCCATGTAATAAACACCGAGTGCTTCGTTCAAACCTTCAACACCACCGGCGTTGCCAAGTTTCTGGTTTGCGCTGTCGTAGTTACCGTCGATGATATCGCACAATGCTTGGTTCATAGTGGTTTCCTTGCTGTCGGGAGCGAGGTTTGCAGCTTTGTTGAAGTTGCCCTTTGCTGCACTATAGTCGCCTGCGATGAACTGGCACATACCAAGGTTGTTGTAACCGCGGTAGTCATTGGGGTATTGGCGAGTGCAAGCAGTGTAGATTTCGATGCGCTTAGCGTTGTCGTCGGTGAGAGTACCGCAGTAGAGCAGTTCTTCAACAGTGAGCGATGCAGGGTCGCTGTTGTAAGCGGCTACGATTTCATCGTCGCTCTTACCGATAACGTTGATCGATGCAGTCAAGCGAGAACGACGCAATTGCGGCAAGATTTCGTCGGCGAGTTGTTCAAATACAGAAGAGAGGTTGCGGATTTCTTTTTCACGTTGTTCGGGATCGCTGTACATCGACAATACGCTCAGGATAAGATCCTTGTCTTGGATGTTGCTTGCAGAAACCAATTCCTGGAAACCTTCCCAGTCTTCAGCGGTGAAGTCGGCAGTGAGTTCGCCGAATTCCTTGATTTTGTTGCTCTTGAACGACTTGTCGAGGTATTTGCGGGTGTTGTCCTCACGCTTTTGTGCAAGTTTCTCGTTGAAGTCATACTTACCATCGGGCGAAGCGTAAGACTTGATGTTAACCTCTTGTATGTCGAGGCGGTCGTTGCCTTGTGCATTGGCAAGGGCAGCGTTGAAATCGGCAATTTGTTGCGATTCGGTTTCGCTCTTCCTTACGTTGGCCTGGTTGATGAGGAACTTGATTTCGGCATTATATTGCTCGTTGATTATGCGTTGGAACTTGTCGGGCGTGGTAGCCGGAGTTACGGTACCAGCATCGGCAAAAGTTGCAGTTGCTATAACGCCGTCGGCAACTTTAATGCGAGGCAATGTATAGGTCTTCTTGCCTTGAACGACGTTGAAATCAAGAACGAGTTCCGATTTAATCATTTCAGGAACATAGTCAAAAGAAACGGGAACCGAAACTGTACCGCCGTTATCATAAGAAACTGTCTGTCCGTTTCCGTTGACATCTTCGCCGATGAACTTGTAAGATTGAGAAGGAGTCTCCTTGTCGCCATATACCAAGTAGGGGGTAACGGTAACCTCGGCGTTTTTCACGAAGAACTTTTGAGGAATTTGACCGGTTACGGTAGCCGGAACTTTACCTGCAACGACTTCCAGTGGGGACGGGTTAACCGTAAAGTACTCGGCGCTTATTTCGTTGAGCTTTTTGTTACAGCTCGTCAGGGCCAAAGCACCGCCCACTAAGACTGATAAGAATAATTTGCTATTCATAATGCATTAAAATTATATGTGGTTAATAAAATTTACAATTACCGGTTATATCTTGGGTGTAAAGATACACTAAATATGTAAAAACGTATAATCGATTAACATAAATTAGTGCAAAATTCACGTTTTGAATCCGTCTTGTCGTTTTGTCGAAAAGTGTGCCATGTCGCAATGTTTGTGGCAATGCATGGGCCGGAACAATTTGTCATGACAAAAGTACACACAAATATGGTTTATTTGTCATGCATAAAAAGGAAAAATGTGCGATAAATAGCAAATAATTCAAAAAAATATTGACAAACGGCCTTGAGGGTTGTAATTTTGTACCGTTATTTCAAGCCTTGTGGCAGGAAAAGTGAATTTTCCGCAGCATTGTCTCGTGGCAATGTGAGAGTGGAAACGGGCGTGCAGAGGTTTGTGGATAAAATGACGGCGTGGTGAAAAAAACTAAGATTTCATATATCAACACCAACATTACTTCGATAATCAGCGTGGCACTTGTGTTGCTGTTGCTGGGTATGGGGGCGATGTTGGGCTTGTTTGCTCGCAGTGCCGCCGAGCGCGTACGGGCCAACATCGGTTTTGATGTGTCGATGTCCGACACGGCAAGTGACGGTCAGGTGCTGGCTATGAAACGATTGCTTTCGGCTGCACCTTACACGGCAAGTGTGAGGTATATATCAAAGGAAGAAGCGTTGATGTATTGGCAGCAAGAGACGGGTGAGGACTTGATGAAAGTGCTCGGCTTCAATCCGCTAACGGCCGAATTTGAGGTGCATGTGCGTCCGCAGTATGCTGTGGTTGACAGCCTTGGGGCGATAGAGGCATCATTGTCGCAAGTGCCGGGTGTGGATGTGGTGCAGGTGCATCGCGACAGGGTTGAGGCCATAAGCCGCAACATAAGCAACGTGGTGGCCGTGCTTGGCGTGGTAGCCCTTGCGTTGCTTGCTATATCATTTGCCTTGATTAACAACACCGTGAGGCTCACTGTTTATTCCCGGCGGTTCCTTATCTACACTATGAAGCTGGTGGGTGCGACCCCCGGTTTCATACGTCGCCCGATAGTGGTGAGCAATATAATTAATGGTGTGATTGCCGCACTTGTGGCTGCCGTAGTGCTTAGCGTGGGGCTGTTTTATATCGACAAGGCCGAAGGGGGCTGGTCGGATTTGGTCACTCCCGCGGAGGTGTGGTGCGTGTATGGCGGATTGGTGGTGGCCGGTGCTGTGCTTTGTGGCATAGGAGCTTTGCTAGCTTCCAATAAATACTTGCGCCTCGATTATGATGAATTGTTTAAGCGATAACAAATTAAGATAAATTAGATAATGGCAAAATCAAACTTGCGCGAAGGTGGCACCGGCATTTCCGGTAGTGACGACAACATAAAGCATGGCCAATTCCCGTTGGCAAGAATTAATTTCTTGTTGATGGCGGCAAGCGGATTGTTGATAGTGGTTGGCTTTTTGCTCATGTTGGGAAGTGCCAACGACGGTGAAGCGTTTAACAACGATATTTTCAGCACCAGGCGCGTGGTCGTCGGGCCGACGATGGCCTTCATCGGCTTTGTCGCTATGGCTGTTTCGATTATTTACAAAGGGAAAAAATAAGTGTGAAAGGCAGTGCTGCTGCGGCAGTGGGCGCATTATGGCGTTTTATTGCGGCAGTAGGCAGTTGCCGAATTTTTTTATGTGGTAAAGGCGGTTTGCCGCCGATAAAAATCTTTAGATAAAAATGGATATTTTTCAATCGGTTGTCATTGCCATAGTTGAGGGCTTGACTGAATTTCTGCCTGTGTCGTCAACCGGGCACATGATTATCACGCAAGAAATACTTGGCGTGGAGTCAACCACGTTTGTAAAGGCTTTTACGTTTATAATACAGTTTGGTGCCATTTTGTCGGTAGTGTGCCTTTATTGGAAGCGGTTCTTCCGTTTAAAAGAAGTTCCTGCCGGCAAGAAAGGCCTTGAGGCATTTCTCATCAGGTATGATTTTTACTGGAAACTGTTCCTTGCGTTTTTGCCTGCCGCAGCGTTCGGACTGTTGCTCAGCGACTTTATCGATGCCATGCTTGAGAATGTGACTGTGGTAGCCGTCATGTTGGTGCTTGGCGGCGTGTTGATGCTGTTTGTTGACAAATGGTTTGCGAAAAACGAAGGCAAGGAAACCCCTATGACCGAGCGACGCTCGATAATGGTGGGATTGTATCAGTGCATCTCCATGATACCCGGTGTGTCGCGTTCGATGGCAACCATAGTGGGCGGTATGCAGCAAGGGCTGTCGCGAAAAGATGCAGCCGAATTCTCGTTTTTCCTTGCCGTTCCCACGATGTTTGCCGCGTCGGTTTACAAAATGTGGAGCTTGATGAGCGAGCCTGAGTCGATGCAGCAGCTTAGCGATAACTGGGTGGTGCTCGTGGTGGGCATGATTGTGGCGTTTATCGTGGCGATGGCGGCGATAAAGCTGTTTATCAGTTATGTCACCAAATATGGGTTCAAGGCTTTCGGATGGTATAGGATTATTATCGGCGGGGCCATTATTGTCATGTTGTTGTGTGGCGTAAGTCTTGAAATAGCATGATGGCAGTGCGCAGGTTGAATCCCATAGAAGGCGAGGTGTTTGCCGTTGACAAACCGCTTGGATGGACTTCGTTTGATGTGGTGAAACGTGTGCGTGCCAAGCTTGCGCATCGCCTTGGCATGAAAAAGATAAAAGTGGGTCATGCAGGAACGCTCGACCCGCTTGCCACCGGAGTGCTGGTTATATGTACCGGACGTGCGACCAAGCGCATCGACGAGTTGCAAGCCCATGTGAAAGAATATGTTGCCACGTTGCAGTTTGGCGCAACCACGCCGAGCTTCGACCTTGAGACCGAGGTCGATGCCAGGTATGAATGGGAACATATCACGCGAGAAGGGCTTGAACGAGTGTTGCGCGAACGGTTCACGGGGGCTATTGAGCAGGTGCCGCCATCGTTCTCGGCTTGTAAAATCGATGGGCACAGGGCATATAAGATGGCTCGGAAAGGGCACGAAGTGGAATTGAAGCCGAAGCAGCTTGTCATTGACGAAATAGAATTGGTCGATTTCTCGATGCCATGTGCCACGCTGCGCATAGTGTGTAGCAAGGGTACTTACATCAGGGCCTTGGCCCGCGACATAGGCGAGGCGATGGGTAGCGGTGCGCACCTTGTGGCCTTGCGCCGCACCAGGGTGGGCGATGTGTGTGTGGATAAGTGCCATACGGTTGATAGTCTTATCGGATACCTGCAAGAGTGCGACATGGTAATGCCCGAGGAGCTTTTGCCGCAATCGGTGGAGATGAAGAAAAGTTAACGTTAAAGATATAAAGCAGAAACCAAAATGAAATTATCGGAATTTAATTACAAATTGCCAGAAGGGCTTATAGCAAGCGAGCCTGTGCCGGTGCGTGACGAATCGCGCTTGCTCGTGTTGCATCGCAAGACGGGAGAGATAGAGCACAGGATTTTCAAGGAAATACTTGATTATTTCGACAGCGGCGACGTTTTCGTGTTTAACGACACGAAGGTGTTCCCGGCTCGCTTGTTCGGAAACAAGGAGAAGACCGGTGCCAAGATTGAAGTATTCTTGTTGCGTGAACTTAACGAGGAGCACAAATTGTGGGATGTGCTGGTGGAACCGGCTCGCAAGATTCGTATAGGCAATAAATTGTATTTCGGTCTCGATGATTCGATGGTTGCCGAGGTCATAGACAATACCACCTCGCGCGGCCGCACGTTGCGTTTCCTTTACGACGGGCCACATGATGAATTCAAAGCCAACCTGTATGCCCTGGGCGAGACTCCGCTGCCCGATTATATAAAGCGCAGCCCGGTGCCTGAGGATGCCGAGCGTTACCAGTGCATATATGCCAAGAACGAAGGTGCCGTGGTGGCTCCGGCGGCAGGTTTGCACTTCAGCCGCGAATTGATGAAACGCATGGAGATAAAGGGCGTTGACAGCGGTTTCCTTACGTTGCATTCGGGGCTTGGCAATTATCGTGAAATAGATGTGGAGGATCTCACCAAGCATCGCATGGACTCTGAACAGATGGAAGTGGGCGAGGAGCTGGTGCAACTTGTCAACACGGCCAAGGATCGTGAACACCGTGTGTGCTCGATAGGAACATCCACACTGCGTGCAATTGAAAGCACCGTGGGCATGAACGGGCACATCAAGCCGTATTCGGGCTGGACCAACAAGTTCATCTTCCCCCCGTATGATTTCACCGTGTGCAACGCGTTAGTGAGCAATTTCCACTTGCCCTACTCGGTGATGCTGATGATGGTGGCGGCCTTCGGCGGTTACGAAGAGGTGATGCACGCCTATGAAGTGGCTGTTGAAGAAAAGTACCGCTTTGGCGCATACGGCGATGCCATGCTCATCATCGACTGATTTTTAGTGTGCCACGGCATACTAAAAACAGCGAACTTGCGTTAAATTTATGAAAGTCGTTACAACAAATTGTATATAAGTTTATTATGAGAGAAATACTCCCTTTCCTTGTCGGTGCCATTGTAATGATGTTGGCGAGTTGCAACAGCAACAAGAATATGGTGTACTTCCGTGACATCGACGACAATCCCGAGCGGCTCGAAACTCTTTACAAGGATTACGCCGTGCGCGTGAAGCCTGCCGACGAGTTGCTGATAAGCGTGTGGTCGGAAGTGCCGGAGGCCACTGCCATATATAATATGCCGCAAGTGGCATACGCCGAGGGAACGGACAACACCCTCGCCGCCAACACCAAGATACTGACTTACATAGTCGATAAGGATGGGTATATAAATTTCCCCGTGGTGGGCAAAGTGAAAGTGGAGGGCCTTACCGTGGGTGAAATCTCCGACCTGCTTACCGAACGCATATCGAAGGATGTGAGCAACCCCTACGTGAGGGTGCAGCTGGCCAGTTTCCGTGTCAACGTGATGGGCGAAGTGAACAGCCCTGGTGCCAAGTGGGTGGCGAAAGAACGCTATTCGATACTTGATGCCATAAGCGATGCTGGCGACATCAACCAGTATGGCCGCCGCGACAATATCCTGCTCATACGCGAGGAGGACGACGGCACACGTTCATACCACCGACTTGACTTGGGCTGTAGCGACTTGCTTACGTCGCCTTACTTCTACTTGCAGCAGAACGATGTGGTGTACGTTGAGCCAAACGACGTGCGCCAGTCGAATGCCGAGTATAATCAAAACAATAGCTACAAGGTGCAGGTGATTTCCACAGCCATCAGTGCGGTGTCGGTAATTGCCACGCTCATCATAGCACTGGTCATTAAGTAGTACAGCATAATGCTAAGCAAGAATAAAATATTCTTTGGATTATTCCTGTTGGTTCTGCTCTCCGAGATGCTTGCTCCTGTATGGGTTAAGCCAGTCGATGAGTTGTTGTTATTACTGTTCTTGCTTGTTATTGCTCTTGATTTGGTCGTAAATCGTGATTTCGTGCGATATAAATCGCTGTTTGTACTCGAAGGGATATTCTTATTTTATTTTGTTTTTTCTGTACTATTCAGGGATTTTAATACTGTAGGAGCAATAATTAATGATTTTATCTTGGAGCAGAAGGCTTTTGTCCCATTTATCATAGCGTATGCTATGGCTCCAAGATTTACGGTAAAAATGAAGGCCACATTGAAAGCCATATCCATAGCCACGGCAATTATATTGGCTCTTTTGTTTTTCTCAAAATTGACGAAATTGGTATTAGGGCATGTCTATCATTATGGCACTATTTCAGTATCGGTTTCGTTGCTTTATCTATATTGCAGTATTGATAGCGAGGGGAAAGTTCCGCTACGTGACATGATTGTCGGGATATTGTTGTTGTCTGTAGGATTGCTGGGCACACGGTCCAAATTTTTTGGTGAATATGTGGCAATTTTATTTATGTTCTTTGTGTATCGGCCAGGCTTGGTACGTAACCTGAATTTCAAGCATGCAATGGTCTTGGTTTTAGGCATGGTTTGTGTTGTGGTCGTGGCATGGCACAAGATTAAGTTCTATTTTATTTCAGGTGCGGCCGATGCGTTTTCTTTTTCTGTTGACGAATTAGAGTCGATAGCCCGTCCTGTGTTATATGCCACAATGTTTCTGATATTAGGGGATTATCCCATATTTGGGTCCGGCCTTGCGTCGTTTGCGTCTCACTCTTCATCGGCGTATGTCAATTATTCCGGCGTATATCAAGAGTACGGTATTGATAAAGTGTATGGATTGTCACCTAAGATGTCGGATTTTGTGTCAGATACATATTATCCTGTATTGGCTCAATTTGGCATTGTAGGCATAATATTGTTTGTGTATTTTTGGGCTTGGATATGGCGGAAACTCCGTGTCATACTCCATTTGGGGCGTGTGATGGAGTTCTCAATAGGTGTTTCGGCCATTTGTTATGTTTTGATAGAAAGTGTGGCCGGTGCCACTGTGCTGCAAATAGGCGGATATGTGCCGATGATGTTGCTTGGCATGATTGTGAGCAGTTGCAGATTAATGAGCAAGGAAGAAAAAAATAAAATATTGTCGAACGATTATATACAAAATTAAACTGTATGGCAAATATAAGCGATGATAAAATAGACTTGCGGCGTATCATAAATGCTGTTAAACGGTGCAAATGGATTTGCCTTGCGGCATTTGTTGTGCTGATGGCCGGGTCGATATATTTTGCTTTTACGCGTGAACCAAAGTACGAGCTGTATTCTATTATGTTGGTCGAAGATGACCAAAGCAGCGGTGCTGGTGCTTTGCTTGGAGGAGCAAGTAGGAACTCTTTGATGAATATGCTTTCGATAGGTGGTTTTGGGAAAGCTTCTATCGAGAATGAGATGGTGGTGGTGAAGTCTCATTCTGTAATGGAGAGGGTTGTTAAAAAACTTGACCTGAATATTAAATATTACCTTAAAGAAGGCTTTATGCGCAAGAAGACGCTATATGGCAATTCGCCAGTACTTGTGGTAGCCGATGACGGTTATTTTGATACTTTGACGAAATCATTGCAATTTAAGATAGAACTAAAGAAAAATGGCAAAGCCGATGTAAAGGCTGTGCGTGGTTTCTTTAATACCCTTTACGAAGGTTCTGATATGAATTTGCCTGCCACGGTTAAAGTTGACGGTGTGTCGTTTGCATTGTTGCCAACTGATTATTACGTTGAAGGCGAACCGTTGAAAATGAATGTGTTTCTGTCGGATGTAACCACGACAGTAGAAGACCTGTCTGAGAAAATAAATATAGACGCATATGATAAGAAATCGGATGCTTTGCTGATGGCTTACGATGACCCAAATATGCAAAGAGGCAAAGATATCCTTAATGCCTTGGTGGCTGAATACAAAGAGCACCGGTTGAAGGGGAAATCAGAGAAAGCAATGTTGGGGGTGGAATTTATCGATCGGCAATTGAAAACAGTTTATGAAAGCCTTGTGCAATCCGAGGCCAACATGGAGAAATTCAAGGAGGAGAACAAAATCACCAACATTTCGGTGGAACTTGAAGTCATGCTCGAAGCAGCCAGCAAGCTTAACGAAGGTATGCTTGAGGCTCGCGCCCAAGATATGATATGTGACTTGATGCTGATGTTTCTTAGAACCGAGGATAGCAAATATTCGTTGTTGCCAACCATGGAGAGTGGTGGCGGTGGAACATCAAGTGGCGGTGGAACGAGCAGCCGCTCTAAAGGCGGCAATTCGATTGGAGGTAATCCGCTGGTGACACAATATAATGCCCTCGTGCTGCAACGTATGAGGCTGTTACGCTCGGCAAAGCCCGACAATGTGGCACTCACGGAAGTTACTGCAAACATCGATGCTATGCGGGGTGCCGTGGTTGAGAGCGTAGAGCAACAGAAAAAGAACATACAAGCAGGTTTATCGGTACTCGAC
Source organism: uncultured Bacteroidales bacterium (assembly GCA_949289215.1). GTDB lineage: Bacteria > Bacteroidota > Bacteroidia > Bacteroidales > Muribaculaceae > Avimuribaculum. Next base: position 44,429 of record CASENC010000049.1, read on the forward strand.
GAGCAATACGGTGAATTTGAGTCTCGTCTCAATAGCACTCCGAGGCTTGAACGGGAATATGTCATACGCCAGCGTGACGTTGAGCTGAATAATCAAATATACTTGTTCTTGCTTGGAAAGAAGGTGGATTACCAGTTGAGGCAGGAGTCGAATTCTGTACCTGCGACTGTAATCGACATTGCTTATAACAAGGAAAACAAGCCGTCACGCTTGAAAAGTATGGCATATCCTATAATAGGTTTGGTTGTGTCGCTCGTTTTTATGGCATTGTATGTGATTTATTGGTTGCATCGCCATCAGGAAATTGAAAAAGAGTATGATATGCCGGCATCGGTCGATCACAGTTTGGTATATGACAATGCGGTAGTGTTACGTTCCATATTGCTTACCCAATGTACGTCTAAATTGGTGCCGATGACGTATTGTTGTACATCGGGAATGGCCGTGGAAAGATTGTCTGCGGCGGTGCTTGAAATATGTGAACAAATAACCAATGCGGGAAAAAAGGTCCTGCTTATCGACCTTGATGATATATGTGGAGGTGAATGTAGATTAAACGATATATCATCACAAGCCGATGTCAGGCCATCTTCGTTTAAGGGAACTGATTACCTTGGGTATAATGGTACCATGGCAAGCGATATGTTGCTGAATGATAAATTTGCGGCATTGACATCTTCATTGTGCGAGAAATACGACAAGATATTACTGTTGTATCAATATAGTGAAGATGCCGATACAGCATCGGCTGCCTTGACCGAAGGCAATGACGCACGTGTGATGGTATATATGGTAAAATCGGGTTATACCAAGCGGGCTGAAATAGACAATATTGCCAAATCGGGCAAGAACCGAGGCGAGGTGGCCTATTACATATATTAAGACTGTGTTTGTAGAGATGCAAATTTTTGCGTCTCTACACACTGTTTGTCTTGTATAATAAATTAAAAATGAAGATACTTCAGATAAATAAATATTATTACAGGAAGGGTGGCGCCGAAACTGTGTTTTTTAATACAATTGGTCTTCTTGAGAAACATGGACATAAGGTAATTCCGTTCAGTTTGAAGAACAAGAAGAATGAATCGTCGCCATACGAGGATTATTTTGTGGATTATCCCGAGTTGTCAGAATCTTCGTTGCCACAGAAGATTAAATATTTGCCTTCGTTTATATATAATAGGGAAGCTGCGCGTAAATTAGAAATATTATTGCAGAAAGAGAAACCCGATGTAGCACATATACACTTGATGTTCAACAGTATGTCGGTCTCCATTCTGCCTGTCCTCAGGAAATATAATATTCCGGTAGTGATGAGTGTGCATGATTATCGTCTTGTGTGTCCTGCATATACATTCACCGATGGGAACGGTAATTTTTGTGAACGGTGCAGCAATGAACGTTATTATAATTGCATTTTGCATAAATGTTATAAAGGAAATATATTCAACAGTTTTATGCTGAGCATGGATAGTTATTTCCGCGCAACCTTTTTCCAACCGATTAATTATATTGATCGGTTTATATTTGTAAGTAAATTTTCCATGAATAAGCATATCGATAAAGATAAGCGCTATAAGGATAAATGTACTTATTTATATAATTTTACTCCGAATGTGGATGTTGATGTTACGCAAAAAGGAAAATATGTTTTATTCTTTGGCCGGATTTCTGTCGAGAAGGGTATATGTACTTTGTTGAATGCAATGGAATTAATTCCGGAAATAAAATTAAAAGTAGCCGGTGTGGGACCCTTGCTTGACCGTTTAAAATTTGCGGCACCTTCGAATGTCGAATTTTTAGGGTTTAGGAAGGGCGAAGAATTGCAATTGTTAATTCAGAATGCTTCCTATGTAATAGTCCCTTCGGAGTGTTATGAAAATAATCCTATGTCGATTATCGAGGCTTACATGAATGGAACACCGGTAATAGGGAGTAAATTGGGCGGCATTCCTGAACTGATTGTTGAAAAAGAGACCGGTTATACCTTTCAATCAAAATCGGCAGAGGATTTAAAGAATGTTATAGAAAGGGCTTGTTCCATAACGACAGAAGAATACACCCGAATGTCGGCAGCAGCAAAGAGGTTTGCGTTAGAGAATTTTTCAGAAGAAAGCCATTATAAGCAATTGATGAAGAATTATCAGTTGGTTATCGATATGAAGAAAGGGTGATGGAATGAAGACTGTATATGTGTTTGGGACAAGAGGGTTCCCCGGAGTGCAGGGAGGCGTTGAAAAACATTGCGAGCAGTTGTATCCTGAATTGCTGTCGGAATATGATATTCATGTGTTCCGAAGGATTCCTTTTTTGAAAACCGATAAAAAAATAAAGGAGTTTAAAGGAATACATTTTATAGATTTGCCATCTACTCGGATAAAAGGTTTCGAGGCATTTTTTCATTCTTTTTTGTGCACAATTTTCTGCATGATCAAGAGGCCTGATATTGTGCATATTCATAATATAGGCCCCGGAATGTTTATTCCTTTGCTTAAATTGGCGAAAGGGAAAGTGGTGCTGACTTACCACAGTGCGAATTACGAACACAAAAAATGGGGATGTTTTGCACGAAAGATATTGAAATTAAGTGAAAGCATAGCTTTAAAGTGGGCCGATGCCGTTATATTTGTCAATAAAGGGCAATTTGAACGGTTTGACGGTAAAATCAGGGCTAAATCTGTGTATATACCGAATGGGGTGTCGATAAAGTCTCCGAGCGAAAAGACCGATTTTATAGAAAGTATCGGTTTAAAACCTCAAGGTTATATACTTGCAGTGGGTCGGATTACCCAAGAAAAGGGTTTCGATTATTTGATTGATGGGTATGTAAATTCTCTTCCCCATGGTTTAAAACTTGTTTTGGCCGGTGGAATAGATCACAAGTCGGCTTATGCATCGGAAATTAAAGAAAAGGCAGTAAAGCATCATGTAATTATGCCGGGATATGTCGATGGGGAGCCGTTACGGCAATTATATTCTCATGCACGCTTGTTTGTCATTCCGTCTTATAATGAAGGCTTCCCGTTGGTGTTGCTTGAAGCCATGAGTTACCATTTGCCTATATTGGCAAGTGATATCAAGGCCAATAAATTACCTGAACTGCCTATGCAAAGTTTCTTTAAAACCGGCAATACTCAAGACTTGTCGAGGCACATCAGGCAGGAATTGTCTTTAGAACCGCGAAAAGTAGATTATGCCATAAGTAATTACACATGGACTAATGTTGCATCTAAAATGGCGGAAGTTTTTGATGCGATTATTTGACAACTGGCACGTAAGTGTTGTTCCCTATTTGCATAAGCATTTATTTTGTGCTATTTTTGTATAAGAATAATCGTGATGTAATGAAAGGTACCGGTTATTGGACTTCAAAAATTATCGGTTCCAATGAAATGCCTTTTCATCACATATGCTCTATGCAGGCGCATGGAGATGTATTTGTAGCCCGGTATATTATATTAAACTGAAGTGTGCATGGCGGCAGAAACGGAACTAAATAGAAACAAGAAATTCATGAAAGATGTTGGAATCTATGCCATAGGCAACTTGGGTTCCAAGATTATAACATTCTTGATGGTTCCGTTATATACATATTTCATTGCCGACGTAAGCGATTTCGGATATTATGATTTGTGTCTGTCGGTAGTGTTTTTCTTTGTGCCTTTTGTTACATTGCAATTAGGCGACGGGGCTTTCAGGTTCTTGCTGAATGCCGGTAACGATGAATGCCGACAACGAGCCGTGTTGTCGGTTATATATAGGACCTTGGCATCAATGTTATCGTTGTCGCTGGTGATCGTGGTGGCTGTTTCAATGTTTTGGCAAATCAAGTATGTGTGGCTTTCGTTAGGTTTGTTATTTGCGATGTCGTTACACGACGTAATATCGCAAGTGGCACGAGGCCTTGGCTATTCAAAATTGTATGTGGCATCGGGAATATTGTCATCGATAGGGATTGGTGCTTTCAGTGTCTTGTTTGTGGTAGTTTTCGAGGCGGGGGTTCCGGGAATATTTTGGGCTAATATACTGTCGAGAGTTGTTGCTATTATTTTTATTGAACTGAAAGTTGGAATAATAAGGAAATATTTGTCAGGGAACGATGAAACTGCGGTAATCGGCAGGAAAAGATTGCTTGGCAAAATATTAAAATATTCATTGCCATTGGTCTATACGACTATGTATTGGTGGCTGATTAATTGCAGCGACCGTTTCTTTATTGCGCATTATGTGGGATTGGAACAGAATGGTATTTATTCGGTGGCAGTGCGTTTTACTGCCATTTTGCAAACATTCGGATTTATTTTCTACCAGGCGTGGCAAGACTCGGCTTTCAGGCAATATAATAGTTCCGATCGGAACAGTTTCTTCTCAAAAGTGCTCAATGGTTATATCTTTGCCATGGTGGTTATTTTGCTGCTTTATACTTTTGGCTTGAAGATGATTTATCCGTGGCTTGTCGAAGACCGGTATCAAGGTAGCATCGAGTATCTTTATCCACTCGGCATATCGGCATTTTTGTACACCATGGTTTATTTTACCAATATTATATATCAGTGTGCGCTTGATACTCATCGCACCATGGTACAGATGATAGTTGTATCATGCATGAATATAATTCTTAATTTTATATTGGTAAGGTGGCTTGGAGTGTATGGTGTTATAGTGACTTCTATCGTTACTTATTTGGTGCTGTTGTTATATAGGATTTTCGACATGGTGCGTTATGTAAAATTAAAGTTGAATATATCTTCGGCTGTGCCCATTATAATGGTTGTTGTCGGAATGTTGCCGTTTTATTTTGATACTTCGTTGATTCAGGATATTGCATTCTTGTCAGCAGCCATGATATTAATATATCTTGTTTTGCCTAAGTATTATAAGAATATGTTGTTTTCAAAATTCCATATTCCTGATAAGAATTCAACGCCGGGATAAAATTAAGCCGATTGGCATGAACAGAGCTGCAAGCAATTTTTTTAATAAACTGTTGCAATCTTTTAGAATCGAGAACACATTGCGACCCGATGTGAAGCCGTCCATGCTTATGCCCACATAGGCTTTCAGTATGAAAACGGGGTTGTATATTATATAGCGGCTCAAGTTGTTGATATGGTAAAGCCACAAGTAGTAATTGGCGGCAGATCGGTTTATGTTTTTTGCCGACATTATCGAGGTTGCTGTGTCGTGGAAATAAATCCTTGCAGCTTCGTCAACGACACGCATCTTGTATTTTTTTGCTATCTCAAACCATACTATGCTCTCGGGGCAAAATCTCATGCGTGGGTCATATGACGGGAACGGATATTGTTTTAAAATCTCAACCCGATACATTTCAAGCATCTCACCCTTGATGCGGTATTTCAGTCTCAGGTCTATTGCCGACACGTCGAGAGGGGAGTGCGGAAGGGGATTCCCGACGATATTCCCGTTTTCTTCTTTGCATCGGGCCGTAACGGCACAAAATCCATCATCGTTGCCAATGTTGTTCCATTCCCTGAAGTATATTTCAAGAGCATTGGGCAATATGGTGTCGTCGCTGTCTATGGTCAGCCAAAATTCGCCGCAGGCAGCTTGTTGTATGGCAAAGTTCATTGCCACGTGCTTGCCTTGGTTTTCCTGTTGGTAATAGCGCATGGGCAGGCGGTTCTCGTCGCACCATTTTCTGCACAGTTCAGCAGTGTTGTCGGTGGAACCGTCGTCCACTATTATCCATTCAAATGTCACTTTTGAACCGTTGTAATATGGTGGTATTATGCTTAGCAGCGATTCGTATGTGCGTGTTATGGTATCTTTACGGTTGTATGTCGAAGTAAAGAACGTCAGTGTATATTTATGGTTCCCGCATTTGAATTTGTCGCTTTGGTATTTTAGAACAGCCATAGAGTTAGGAAAATTTATATTGCTTATATTAACAAAGGTACTGAATTATTTTCGTAAGAAAGATTGGTTGGCATATGTTTTTTGCCCGAGAGGCGTTTCCCATAAAAAAATCGGGAACGGGCTTATATTAAGCTTCGTTCCCGGGGTATGTTATGAAAAGTCGGAATGTGTTACACGTTGAAGCGGAAGTGCATGATGTCGCCGTCCTGGACTATGTAGTCCTTGCCTTCGACATACATCTTGCCGGCTTCCTTCACGGCGGCTTCGCTGCCCAGTGCCACGTAGTCGTCGTATTTTATCACTTCGGCGCGGATGAAGCCTTTCTCAAAGTCGCTGTGTATTACTCCGGCGCATTGCGGAGCCTTGCTGCCGCGGCGGAATGTCCATGCGCGCACCTCTTGCGGGCCGGCGGTGAGGAATGTTTCAAGGTTGAGCAATTTGTAGGCTGCCTTGATGAGGCGGTTCACGCCCGATTCCTCAAGCCCTATTTCGGCAAGGAACATTTGCTTGTCTTCATACGAGTCGAGTTCGGCGATTTCCGATTCTATTTTTGCGGCCACGATGAGTATTTCGGCACCTTCTTCTTTCACGGCCTCGCGCACCATGTCAACGTAGTGGTTGCCGTTGACGGCACTTGCATCGTCAACATTGCACACATATAACACCGGCTTATTAGTGAGCAGGAACAGGTCGTGAGCAGCTTTCTGTTCTTCTTTACTTTCGAATTGCACCGTGCGTGCCGGTTTTCCTTGTTCCAGTGCTTCCTTATACCGGCTCAGCACCTCGTATTGCAGTTTTGCCTGTTTGTCGCCGCCCGTCTGTGCCTGTTTCTGCACGCGGCCTATGCGGCCCTCGATGGTTTCGAGATCCTTCAGTTGCAGTTCGTAGTCGATGATTTCCTTGTCGCGCACCGGATCGACAGTTCCATCGACGTGTGTGATGTTATCGTCGTCGAAGCAGCGCAATACGTGCAAAATGGCATCGGTCTCGCGGATGTTGGCAAGGAACTTGTTGCCCAAGCCTTCACCTTTCGATGCACCTTTCACCAACCCGGCAATGTCAACAATCTCGACCGTTGTCGGGACAATCTTTTGCGGGTTAACCAACTTGGCCAGTACGTTGAGCCGTTCGTCGGGTACAGTAATAACGCCCACGTTGGGCTCGATGGTGCAGAAAGGGAAGTTTGCAGACTGTGCCTTAGCGTTTGAAAGGCAGTTGAATAGGGTCGATTTGCCCACGTTGGGCAGCCCCACTATGCCACATTGAAGAGCCATATCTATTTAAGTATCTTGATTTCTGAGTGCAAAGGTAGTGCAAGGCGAGCGCAAAAGCAAATCATGCTTGCATGAATTTGCTGTTTGCCGAGCCGCCGCCCACGTTATGGAAAGGTAGTGCAAGGCGAGCGCAAAAGCAAATCAAGTCTCGGCTGTTTCGTTGATTTTTCGTATTTTTGCAGTATATCCGATACTGCATTTATATTCCTTGTCAAACAACATTATAATTAACTGGTATTATGACAGACGACTGCAAGAATGAAATTTTGGAGCTGCTTGAAAAGCAAGCAGGCGGCCTTGCCTCGAAAGAGGAAATAATCGACATGATTGAGAATGGTTTCATTGCCGGCGACAATCTTATTAGTATTGATCATAACGATGTGTTGCAGACTATAAAAGGCATGAGTGAAATCGATGCTGCAAGTGCCTCGGGCTTGAACTCCGACCTGTATGCGATGCTTAAGGATGCAATCTCCCGGATTTCTGCCGCCCATGGCGGCAAGGCTCCATCGAGCATGCTGATTACGTTCCATATCCCACGTGACGGTAATTTCATGATTGGCCACATGGACGGCATGAATCAATGCCTTGATGAAATAGAAGGCAATCCCGATATAATATGGGGGGTAGCAAATGTTGACGGCATGGCAGCCGATGAGGTGAAAATATTCCTGATGACTGGGTTCAAGGGTTAACCGGCTAAAAGAGCAGGTGTTTATCTTATAAGGAAGGGAGCTTGCCATCGCGGCAGCTCCCTTCCTTGATACTGTTTATTCATGAGATTAAGGTTATTCTTCTTTACCCAAATGTATATATTATTTACCTATGATTGATATTTCATTTTTTAGGAACAAGGCGCATGGCAAAACCGCCGCCGGGGGCCACGTATTGCTTTAACCGCGTATTGTGGTTGATTTTTTTCTTGGTAGTAATGCTGTATGACTGTGGATTGTCCTTGTAATGGGCATCTTTGCCATCGGCATATATCGTAGCTTCATAATCCACACCTTCGGGCAGGAAACTGAAGTCTATTTCGGCCGTGCGGGCATTTTCATCGGTCACACCGCCTACATACCAGTCTTGGGAATGCTTGTCGCGGCGTGCAACGGTGATGTAATCGCCCGGTTCTGCCTCAAGGTAACGGCTGTCGCTCCAGTCAACAGGCACATCTTTGATGAATTGGAATGCGTCGGGGAATCGCTTGTAATTCTCGGGCAGGTCGCAGGCCATTTGCAGCGGGCTCGGCATTGTGAGGTACAATGCCAGCTGGCGGGCAAGTGTGGTCAATGCCTGTCCGGTTTTGCCTTCATTATAATAGCTCAGGCGAGTTTCAAACAATCCGGGGGTATAATCCATCGGGCCGCCTTTAAGCCTTGTGAAAGGCAATATGGTGGTATGCTCGGGTGGATTGCCTCCCATCGATTCAAACTCTCCACCGCGAGCCGACTCCTGGGCTACCCAGTTGGGATAAGTGCGGCACAACCCGGTTGGTCGCACGGCTTCGTGGCTATCGACCATGATGCGATAATCGGCGGCACGCTTGGCTACGTGTAAATAATGGTTTACCATCCATTGCGATGAGTGGTGTTCGCTGCGAGGTATGATGCCACCCACATAACCAGTCTTTACCGAATTGTAACCGTGGTCCACCATATATTGGAAGGCGCGGTCGAGTTGGCGTTCATAGTCGGCGGCATTGGCTGCGGTTTCGTGGTGCATGATGATTTTCACCCCGCGATCGGCGGCATATTGCTGCAATTCATCGATGTCAAAGTCGGGATAAGGCTTGTCGAAGAGGAATTGACGGTTTTTGCGGAAACTTGCCCAGTCTTCCCAACCTTCGTTCCATCCTTCCACCAGCACACCGTCTATGCCGTTTTCGGCAGCGAAATCAATGTAGCGTTTCACATTTTCGGTATTGGCTGCATGGCGTCCGTTGGGAGTAAGTTTTGTATAGTCGGTTATGCCGGGCTTTGCCTTGTAATAGTCGCTGTAGGCCCAAGTGCGTTGTGTGCCTATGAACATTTCCCACCACACGCCGACAAATTTTTGCGGCTTAATCCACGACGTATCTTCTATCTTGCACGGTTCGTTAAGATTGTAGATAAGTTGCGATGCAAGAATGTCGCAGGCATTGTCGGCAACGATGACGGTGCGCCACGGTGTGTTGAACGGCAATTGCACGTAAGCTGCCACGCCGTTTACATCGGGAGTGAGGTGAGCCGAAAGGCCGTAGTTCAATGTATCAACATCAAGCGACATGGCTGCATAATCCACAAGTGCGGCTTCGTGTATGTTGATGTACATCCCTCCATCGGGACTTTTCATCATCAGTGGGGTTTGCACAGTAAGTTTCTTGATAGCCTGGCTTTCGGAGTGGCGTCCGCGGTAACGGTCAAGTGCTGCTGCCACTTGTGATAATGGAGATGTTGCATACAGGTATTCGTCGGTATCGTAATCTCCCGGCATACAGTACATGGTGTTGTCGGCAGCAAGATTGAATTCGGTGGCCTCGTCCATCACCGCAAGGTAGTTCACCGGTTCTTGTTCGGGCAACTCGTAGCGGAAGCCAAGGCCATCGTCGAACAGGCGGAAACGAACAGTCATCGTCACCCCGTTCTCGCTGTTCTGTGCAAGAGTCACGGCAAGTTCGTTGTAATGGTCGCGAACGGTGGCATATTCGCCCCAAACAGGCTCCCATGTGCTGTCGTGTGAGGTTGTTGCAACGTCGGTTACCGCAAAGCCGGTGGTGAAATCGGCTTCGCGTCCCGAAAGTCCGAGCAGGCTGTTCTTGATTACTGCGTTGCCATCCAACGTCAGGCCGTAGAATGGTTGACCGTTGTCGTTTATATCTACCGAAAGCTGCAACCGGCCATTGGGAGAGCTAATCGTGTCGGCTGCCATGGCGCACAGTGGCAATGTGGCAGCGACAACTGAAAATATCTTATTTAGCAAATGTTTCATATACACACAAATTATGTCTCGGTTATTTATAATAAATGGCATATCCATAACCGGCGAGGTCGATTGTCAAGGGCAATGTCGCATCGGTTCCGGTGAGCATATCACGCATTTGAGTACCCGAGTAGGCCATCGGGACTTTTACCGTAGCCTGTTCTCCTGTGGGGTTAACCATTACGAGCATCGAGTGAGAGCCATTGGTGCGGGCAAATGTCACTACGTCGCCTGTTGAATATGTGAGCAATTCACCACCACGGGCATCGGCAGTGGCTGTGTATATGCTGTTGATAAGGGCATACACATCGGCTTTTTCGCTGTTCCACGTGAGCGGGTTATAGTTGAAGAACGAGAGTGTACCGTTGTCCGACAATTCGGTTTCCATCGAGGAATACACAATCGGTGTGCCGTTAAGCATCGCAGTCAGCGCATATGCGGCCGGTAGAGCATCGGCACCGCCGTAAAGCGACGCAAGGGTATTTGACGAAGCCACATCGTGGTTATACACATATCGCATTACCTTTGCCGCATCATCAATCGGGGCAAGCAATTCGTCGGCTTTCTCGAAGAATGTTTTGATGTCGCCGCCGTTGAACAGGTTCTTTAGCAGTGTGGCATACGACCAGTCGTAGTACATATCAAACCCGTCCTTCAGGTAATCGCTGCCTTCCGATTCTGACAGCATGAACAATTCACTGTCGATGGCACGCAATTGCTTTATTGCATCGGCCCAAAAGTCGTGGGGCACACCGTCGGTATAGTCACAACGATAGCCGTCGATGCCCACAGTCGTGACCCAATACTTCATGGCATCAATCATGGCCGCACGCATGGCGGCATTGTCATAGTTCAGTTCGGCCACATCGTTCCAGTTCTGCCCCGGAGGCGTGATTATGTTCCCTGCACCGTCCTGCGCATACCAGTCGGGATGCTCTGTAATCCAGGCATTATCCCACGATGTGTGGTTGGCCACCCAGTCGAGTATCACCTTCATGCCCATAGAGTGCGCATTATCCACGAGAAACTTTAAGTCATCGACAGTGCCGTAATGCGAATTTATGGCTTTATAATCTTTTATGCAATAGGGAGAACCTACCGATTTCAGCTCGCCCGGCTCGCACACGGGCATAATCCACAGCACCGTGGTTCCCATCGCCTTTATTTCATCGAGACGGTCGTTGATTGCATCAAGGCAATTGACGGTGGCGAAGAAACGCGGGTTGGCCTCGTATATCACCATAGTGCCTGCGGCAGCTGCCGGAGTGGTTGTGCCAGGGCCGGGAGCCGGTTCGTCGTCCGACGAGCAGCCGCCCATCGCAAACAGCGAGCTTGCAAGCATCAATGATGACAATAATATCTTAGTCGTTTTCATTCGTTCGTTTTATTTTATTGCGGTTAATCGCATTCAGGGTTAATTGCGTCAAGGTTCAATGTAGAGACGCGATTAATCGCGTCTCTACATCATTTCGATTTATTCCTTTTCGGTAACACTTGTGGCGGTTACAGTAAGATAATAGTCGCGGTCGAGGGTTGCTGCGAAGTCGGGTGCCTGGTCGGTACCGTTGTTGAAAATCAGGTTTTGCGATTCGCCGCTTCCTTCGATTTCCCAATATGTGTAGGTGGTGCCCTCTATTTCGGTTGTTCCAGTCGGAGCCATTCCCGGCCATGCACCGAAAATGTCGTTCACATCACCCCAAGAATACATATAAATTGCATCCCAGCCGGTGAGGTTTTCCACATAAATGGTATAGGCTTCGGCAGGTTCCGGTTCAGGCTCAGGTTCGGGTTCCGGTTCTACGGCTCCGCCTCCTGTGTAAGAGTTCGGATCTTCAATTTCCACACCTCCGGTAGCTGTAATCGAATAGTAATAGTCGCGGTCGAGGGTTATACCTGCAAGGTCGAATTGATCATCACCGTTGTTCATTATCATATTTACAAACACGCCTGCATTAGCCTCGCCTGTGTCGAAATACTTGTAATTTACACCGTTGATGGTGACTTCGCCTGTTGGTGCCATTCCCGGCCATGCACCAAACAGGTCGTTCACTCCGTCGCCCCATACATACAGGTTCAGAGCATCCCAGCCCGTAAGGTCCTCGAAGAAGATTGCATAGCCGTCGTGTTCAACCATTGCGCTTTGGTCGATTTCAACTGCACCGTCGGGAGTCAATTCAATAAAGTAGTCACGGTCGAGCACTACGGGGAAATCGGCAAGCTGGCTGCCATTGTTATTGTTGTTGAATATGAGGTTCAACGACAATCCTGCATTAGCCTCGCCTGTGTCGAAATATTTGTATTCGGTTCCGTCAACAACTTCGGTTCCCGTTGGCAATATGCCCGGCCATGCACCGAATGCCTCGGCATCGCCATAAGCATACATGGCAAGTGCGTCGTAGCCGCTGTTGTCTATTACATAAATCACATAACCGTCATGAGTGATTTCTTCGCTTGATGCAAAGTATGAAGCCCAACGTTCGGCATTGATATTGATGCGCGAACCAACGCCGGCATTGTCGTAGTGCATCACACTGTCGCCTTTCAATGTGCGTTCTTCGCGTTGGGTAGCCGAGTAAAAGTAGTAACCGTCGGCGAGAGAAGTACCCTCGGCAAACGTTGTGGGATCGAGGTAGATGCCATATTTGTAATCATAGTCGGCAGCCTTTTCCAATTGCCACAGCGGATTGCCCTTTACGGCATTGGCATCACCGCCGTTGATTGCACCCACTATGTACATTTCATCGCCAATAGGGGTATTGGAAGGAACTAGCACTTCCACCAAGATGCGGTCGTCGCGCAACTCGAACCGCGGGAGGTCGCTTTCAAAAACTATTTCTTCCTCGTCGCAGCTCTGCAATGTTGCCATCAGCGGCAGCATCATGAGCAGCAACAGCATATATGAATATATCTTTTTCATTGTATGATATGCAAATTAAACGTTTTATGTGTTTTTTATGGTGCCGGGGTGCACGAGTGTGTACCCCTATGCACCATGATAAAATCAATAATTGGGGTTTTGTACAAGTCCGGGGTTAACCATGAGTGCGGCTTCGGGAAGCGGGAACCATTCATACTTGCGGTTGCGCTGTGCCGAAAGGTCGTAACCGGTTTCGGTGTCACGGCCGAAGAACCACCATTGCCCTTGTGTGAACTTGTCGAAACGGCGCAAGTCGGTGCGACGGCGGCGTCCTTCGTTGAGGAATTCAATGCCCCACTCGCTGAGCAGCCAGTCCATGCCGAATTCTCCATACACCGATTTCGGGCCAGGAGTGTCGAGCGCGGTTTTGTCGGTAAAGTAACGAGAACGCACGTCATCGATAAGTTCCTTTGCACCGTTGGCATCACCGGCACGCATACGGCACTCGGCAAGCGTGTAGTAAGCTTCGGCAAGGCGGAATTCGACTTCGGGAATATTCAGGTAGCTGAGACCGGTCGATTCGGGATACATGGGGTACTTCATCAGTCGCAATCCCGAGCTGGTTTCACCCCAGCGAGGGTTCATGACATCGGCAAGCGGACGGCCAAGGCCGAGGAACGTACCCACTTGATCGACATATACAAGCGGCATACCGTCGCGGTCGGCATCGGCAAGCACCGGTTCGCCTGTTTCGCGGTTCAGCATTGCGCCCTTCAGGAATATGCCGCCGTTCCATTCGCCGGCGTCGGTACAATTGAAATTCTGCTTGCGAATGTCGGCATCGTTAAAGCGGTCATACACGGCACCCAGTTTGTCACCGTAATCAAACAGGAAACTCTTCGGGTTGTCGGTGCCGCCGTCGGGTTGCACGGTACCCGAGTTGTCTTTCGACGGTACAAGGCAGAAGCAATTCCATCCGCTGTTAGGGAATGTTTGTCCTACGAATTCATCATAGTTGTAGGGCAGGAACGGAGTGTTGCGGTTGTTGTTGGTCAACTGTCCGTCTTCTTGTGCGAAAGCAAATATCACCTCGGGGCAAGAAACATTACCGTTCGAGAATATGTCGCGGTAGTCGGTTGCAAGGCCATATGTGCCATAGTCGCCATCGATGATGTCTTGTGCAAGGGTGGCACATTCGCTGTAATGGTCTTCGCCAATGAATACCTCGCTGTTGAGCAGCAAGCGCATTTTAAGCATGCGGTTCATGCCCTGATTGATGCGCAGGCGGGAATTGCCGGAGCCGTCTTCCTTCATCAGCGAAGAATAGCTTTCATCGAGTTCGGTGGCGATGAAGTCGTAGATTATTTTGCAGCCTTCGTCAAAGTTGGCCGATGCCGAACCGGGAATGTCGCCCTGGGTGCTGGTACACAATGGCAGTGTGCCGCCCCACAGCTCGAAGTTGTTGTAATAGGCCCAGGCACGTAGTGTGCGTACTTCGGCGATATACATGGCTTTTGCTTCCTCGCTCATGCCGAGTGCGCCTGCATCTATGCCGTTGAGGTCTTCGACAAGCATATTGCACAAGCCTATCGTTTTCCAAGCGTTCTCCCAAGCCTGACGTATGATTACCGACTCGGAGTTCCACGATTGAGCCGTGAGCACGAATTTTTGTCCTTCGTCCCAGCCCCATGCTCCGCCGTTCCACGAACGCCAGGCCACCTGGTCGGCACTAAGTTCGTTGAGGTACCAGAAGTATTCAAGGAAACCCGTTGTGGCGGCATTGTAAGCCGACGCTATGGCACCTTTCACACTGTTTTCGTCTTGATAATAGATTGAAGAGTCGATGCGGTCAAACACTTTCTCGTCGAGGTCGGTACAAGAAATCATGGTACCTCCCATGGCAGCAGCGACAGCAGCAATCAAGCATATTTTTTTCATAATTGTTATTGTCAATGTGTTGGTTAATTGGATAGATTATTTAAACCTGAACGTTACGCCCAGTGTGAGCTGGGTGGCTTGCGGATAGGCACTGTTGGTGTCCACACCCGGAGTAATGCCGGTGGATGTGACAATCGACGGGTCGTTGCCCGAGTAACCGGTAAGTGTGAACAGGTTCTTGGCTGCGAGGTAAACACGCAGGCTTTCGACAAACTTGTTGCTCTTGAACGGAACAGTGTAGCCAAGTGTGACATTGGCGAGCTTGAAGTAGTTGCCGTTTTCAAGGAAGTAAGATGAAATGATACCGCCGCCGGTAATCACACCCTTATCTTCGAGGTAGGCACTGCGCAGCACGTTGTCGCTGCCGCAACCTTGCAAGCCCATTCCATACTTGCGCATATTGAATATTTCATGGCCGAATGCTCCCTGGAACATCACGCTGAGGTCGAAGTCGCGCCAACGCAATGTGTTGTTCCATGTGAGGAAGTGCTCGGGTGCACCGTTGCCTATGTAACGCTTGTCTTCGGCAGTGGCTTGTGCGGTGAGCACTTTTTCGCCATCCTTGTTGTAAACGAGCATATTGCCCTCGTCATCGGTTCCGGCATATTCGTAACCGTAGAATTGGCCTATCTTGCCGCCTTCCTGCACGCGGAAGAAGTATTCGCTTGTTCCCACGCCCGGCTTCAAGTACAGGTCGAGATATGAAGCCTTGTAGATGTCGTTAGAGAGTTTTGACAGCTTGGTAGTGCCGTAAGAGTAGTTTACTCCGGTAGTCCATTTCACGGGAGTATCGACAAGCACGTCGCCGGTGAGCGAGAGTTCGACACCTGTGTTTTTGGTGGTACCCACGTTAACCAGTATGGTTGAATATACATAAGGCGGTTGAGGTGCGGTATAGGTGTAAAGCAGGTCGTTGCTGCGACGATCGAAGTATTCGATTGATCCATACACGCGGTTCCACAGCATGAAGTCGATACCGTAGTTTGCGCTCGATGATTTTTCCCACTGCAATTCGGGGTTGGCGTTGTTCGACGGAGCATAACCGGTTACCCATTGACCATCGATATAGTACTTGCCGTTGGCCGAATATGTGGCGATAGACTGGTAAGCATCGAAGTCGCTACGTCCGGTAACGCCATATGAGAAACGCGGCTTGAGGCTTTGCACGATGTCGCTGTAATCTTCCATGAACGGCGTCTTGGCTATTTCCCATGCCAACGAAACCGACGGGAATGCACCCCACTTGCTGTCGGCACCGAACTTGGTGGACCCTTCATAACGCATCGAGGCCGATGCAATGAGCATATCGCGCCAGTTGTAGTTAACGCGGCCGAAGAAGCCGACGAGAGTAGATTCCGATTTCCCGGCATACATATTGGCTTTGCCCTCTTGCAGGTAGCTGCCCGAGCCTATGCCATGCCACAGCGCGTTGTCGAAAGTGAAATTCTTGTTCTCCATGAACATTTGTTCCCAGTTGTCGCGTTCATAGGTGTAACCCACCATTACCTTCACGTCGTGGCCGTTGTTGTTGAAGAAATAGTTGCCGAGCCATTCCACACGGTTGGTCCACCACTTTTGGTAGGTTATGCTTGCACGGCCCTTGTATCCGTTCCAGTAAGATTCGCTCGAAGTGGAAGGGGTGTAGAAATCGCTCTTGAGGTCGTTGTAGTCAT
Source organism: uncultured Bacteroidales bacterium (assembly GCA_949289215.1). Lineage (GTDB taxonomy): Bacteria > Bacteroidota > Bacteroidia > Bacteroidales > Muribaculaceae > Avimuribaculum. The sequence continues at coordinate 61,006 of CASENC010000049.1, forward strand.
AAGAATAAGACACCTGAGTGTTTACCGAGTGGGTGCCGTTGCTCCAAATGTTCCATTTTGCATCGGCAGTGCCCAGGATATATGTGCGGTTGCCTTGGCTCGTTTCAAGGTTGAGCTTGCCCACTGGGTTGGAAACGCCGGTAGGCGATGTGGGTTGGTAGTAATCGCCGTTTTCGTCGTAAATGGGGATTGTGGGGTTCATGGAAAGGGCAGTGTCGAACATACCGCTATCGCCCCAGTCTTCCTTCACGTGGCGGGCATTAAGTGTGAATGTGAGTTGCAGCCTCTTGTCGAGGAACATCTGTTGAATGGCGGCACGTGCCCCGTATTCCTCGCGTGCGCTTATTATGTCGAGACCGGTTGCACGCTTGTAGTTGATCGAGGCATTGTAATAACCGTTTTCGGTGCTGCCGTCGATCGACACATATTGGTTGGTGTCATACGAGAAATCGCGCATCAGTGCGTCATACCAGTCGGTGCTTGCCCCGAAGTCGTTGCCGCGACGTGCACGACGCCATTCGTCGGCCGAAAGCACATCGGGCTTGCCCTTTGCGAGGTTCACTGCGAAGTAGCTGTCGTAGGTTATGACAGGCTTGCCGGGAGTGCCCGACCCTTTCTTGGTGGTAATAAGGATAACGCCGTTGGCACCGCGCGTACCGTAAATGGCAGCCGAGGCGGCATCTTTCAGCACGGTCATCGACTCGATGTCTTGTGGTGCAAGGGTGCGTATGTCACCGCCTGCCACACCATCGATAACAATAAGCGGCTCGTTGCTTGCCGTCAGCGAAGTTGCACCGCGCACCTGTAACGAAGATGTGCTGTTGGGGTCGGCAGGCGAAACGGTCGATACGTTAAGACCTGCCACTTTACCCGAAAGCATTTCCATGACGTTGTTCATACCGCCTTGCTGGAACTGGTCTTTGTCGATTTGCACAATCGAACTGGTCAATTCCTTGCGGCTCAATGAACCGTAACCCACAACCACCACTTCGTCGAGCAGCTGCTGGTCGTCGCTCATTACCACGTCGATTACGGCTCTGCCGTTAACTTTTTCTTCGATGGTTTTGTATCCAAGCGAAGAAAATACGATAGTGGCATCAGTAGGAACGTTTTTTAAGGCATACTTTCCGTTGATGTCGGTTGCCACTCCGTTAGTAGTTCCTTTAACCATTACGGTGGCACCGATAACGGTTTCTCCGGCCGCGTCGGTAACAGTTCCGCTCACCGTTTGCTGCGCAAACGCCGATGCAGAAGTAACCATCACGCCCAATAGGATCAACACGTGCCTGAGCAGGCACTGTTTGGCTTGATTAATTTTTTTCATCTGTTAACTTTTAGATTTTAATGATAAGTTTACATAGGTAAAAGAATGATTTCATGGAAAAAGGTATTCGGCAATACGCTTAATCAAAAAAATCATACCGACACGAAATTATTAAGTTTAAATTCCGCTGCATAATGCACCTAATATAAATCTAACTATATTCAAGGTGCAACAAGTTGTGTATTAGTTGATTGAAGTGGTTATAGAATGATAAAAATCTAAATACCTTCTTAATTGAAAAGTCCTTAAAACGATGCAATTTTCATTATTTCATCGTCGAAATCCACAGGGCAGAGCGAACGTTTCTTGCGCTTGGAACGATAGGTGTAGATGGTGGTGATGGAACAACGCAAGAAACCGGCAATCTTGGCACTGTCGGTTATGCCGAGTCGGATAAGGGCGAACACACGCAACTCGGTGTTGAGTTTTTCGTCTTCTTTCAAGAGTATTTTGTCGCTTTCGGGAAGCAGGTCGTTAAACCTGGCCACGAAATCGGGGAAAATATTTAGGAATGCCGTGTCGAATGCCTGATAAAACTCTTTGAGCGTGTTATTCACGATGCTGGTGGAGCGCAAGGCCTTGTGCAAGTCTTCGCTGCGACCCGAGGCGGCATAGTGGTAAAGCATTTTGCGATACTGTTCGAGTGTGGATATATAATTGGAACACAATTCCATGAATTTGCCTATGTATTCCTCTTTGATGCAACTTGATTCCGAGAGTGCGGTGTTGGTGCTTTTGAGTGTGGCATTGGTTTGTTGCAACTCCTCGTTGAGTTTCAGCAGCTTGTCTTTCGTTATCGATACCAGGCGCAAACTGCGCGATACCGTTCTCAGTTGCTTAATGATGAAAAACACTGCCACCACAAGCCCCACGGCCAATGCGCTGATTACCACAATGAGCCACTTTAGTTGCGATTGCATTTCTCGCTGTTTGGCTTCGTAAGCCCTGATTACCAGTGGCAAGATGTTTGCCGACTGGTTTTTGCGCATTCGTGCCGAAAAATAGTTGGCATCTTCCATGCTTTTCCTCAGGTAATGATAGGCATGGGAGACATCGCCGGCCTCAAACCTGAATTCGGCGAGTGCTCGCAGTGCCAGGTTCTCTTTCACCGACCCATGGATGTCGGAAATGGCACTTGATGCCATATAATATTCGCATTTGTCGATGTTGCCTTCAAGTTGGTACACATAGGCTATCAATGATGCAATGACCGAGTATTCCCTTGTTCCGAAATTGTAATTTTCAAGACTTCGGGTAAAGAAATCGGCTGCTTCTTGCCGCCTGCCAAGCTGGATTAATCGCGACCCGTATTCGGTTTCATAGATAAAACTGTCGGGAGCTGACATTGCCAGCACCGAATCCCTGTATGCTGTTATCTTGGTTTGATAATCATGTATATACTCGCTGCCGTCGGCATACTCGGCCATATATTGGTAAGTGGTGCCGCATATTTGGTAATAATTGTCTTTGATGTCGTCGGGGAGGGTACGGGAGTCTATTCCTGAGAGTATTTTAAGTGCCTCGGTGAAAATGCCTGCTTTTGCAACCAGGTCGGCTTTTTCGATAAGCGACATCATAAGCCATTCTTTGTCGCCTGCATCTCGGGCTTGGGAAATGTTGGCATTTATGTAATGCAGAGCCGAGTCGCACACAAACGATTTATATTCAAGAAACAGCAGTCTGTTTAATTCAAATTCGCGCTCGGGCGTAGAGGCTGTTGCAAGCAAACGATTCAAGCTGTCGATGCGTGCGATTTTCACACGGTCATATTCCGCACTGTTTGCTATGGTATCGTCGAGCCGTTCCATGAGCGGCATTTCATTGTTGTCACCGCAGCTTTGAAGCAATACGGCAATAAAACATACCAAACAGAACTTTATATCATACGAACAAGCTTTCATAGTTTTCAGGTCTATTTCATTAATATAAGCCGAGTTGGCAATCTGTCTCTTGGGAAGAGACAGATTGGTTAGCTACAAAATTAGTTAAAATATTGATTTATATTATAATCAGCCAACCTGTTTTTGCATATTCGGCAGAAAACGCCTTGTCATAATTGCTTTTATTTTACAATTTTATGCCGATATTATGCTGTAAGTCATGATATTGCTGTTACAATTCGTCTCTTCCCAAGAGACAGATTAGAATTGGGTATGAAATTATTGGGATGCCTGTTGTCAATCGTTCAGAACGGGTAGCCTATGGCAAGGTGGAAGGCAAGGCTGTCTTTGAATGAAGTCATATTATAGTAGCCGCTGCGCCCGGTTTCGTAGGGGGCATGGATGCCTATGCCAAGGTCGGCACGCAACACCAGCACGTCCATGTCGAAGCGCAGGCCTATGCCGGTGCCCACAGCTACGTCATTAAGGAAATTGCGAGCAGTGAGTTGCGAACCCGGGCGTTGCTCGTCTTCCTGCAGCAGCCACACATTGCCCATGTCGAGGAACACTGCACCATGCAGAAACCCGAGAATGGGAAAACGGTATTCGGCATTCAATTCAAGTTTGAATGTACCCGTTTGGTCGTAATATCCGTTGGCTGTACCATCGGAGTGGTAGCTGCCCGGACCTATCGAACGCACGGCAAAGGCTCTCACCGAGTTGGCCCCGCCTATGTAGAATTGTTCGGCATAAGGCACTTCGGCCGAGTTCCCATAAGCGTGTTCCGCCCCTATGAATGCGCGTGCCACAATGGAGTGCCCCGATAGCACCTTGCGCGTGTATATGAGTTGAGCCTGCGCCTTGACGAATTGGGAGAAAGGTGTTCCGAAAAGTTCTTTGGTTCCGGCTCCGCCGTGTTGCCCGGCAAGGGCCCATATCCCCGAAAATATGTTTCCGGCTTCCGACACGGTGAACGTGAAATTAAAACTGTTGCGGCGGTCGATGGCACGGTCGAGCGTGTAGGTATAGCTCATCATGGGGATGAATTGGTCGCTGAAACTGTTTTCCACTGCACGGTTCTGCGAGATTATCGAATCGAATGCGGTTGTGTGGCTGAGCAACTTGGTATATGACAACTTGAACGGCGTGAACGAACTCGACGAATAACGGTTGGTGTGCCATTCCCATGTGAATCCGGTTGACAATTGTACCATCTTGAAGTAACTGGGGCGGTTGAGCAAGTCGGCCGAGAGGTTGAATTTTGTCCAATTGATATATCGGCGGCTGCGGTCGATAAAGCGTGGTGCAAGCAGCCGCGGCACGGCAAGCGTGAAGTCAAGTCCCACTTCATAACTGTTAAGGCGTTGCTCGCTGCCGCTGCCGGTCATCCATTCATAGGAACCGTTGATTTGAGTGGTAAGCAATTCGCCACCGCCGAAAACGTTTTTGTGTGTCAATCCAAACACAGCGGCGGGTCCTATGTAGCTGTTGGATTTTGATGCGGCTTGTATTTCAAATTTGGCTTCAAGCGGCATATCAAGCACACACTCGATGTTAACATCGATGGTGTCGCTTGTCACCGAGTCGAGCGGCGTGGTATTGATGGTCACGCTGCTGAAGATGCCCATGCGCGACAGGTTGTCTTGCGTCTGCTCGATGGTGCGCACCGAGAATGTGCGCCCCTTGCGCAACGTGAGGCATGAAGGTATCAAGTGGTCTTTCATTTTCAGCGGCATATATTTTATTATGCGTCCGCTGCGGCGTGTTTCGAGCGTGTCGGGGGTGCCTTGCTTGTGAAAATCTTTTACTACTGTTTCCACGTTGCCTATGTAATATTTCCTTTTGGCAGCCGTCGGCATATTGTCGGCAAGGCGCATTTTCACCACCACGCTGTCGGGTATAAGTATGCTGTCGGCAAGGTATTCGATGTATTCGGGGCGGAAGAAGTAGTATCCGCGGTTTCGCAGGCGGTTGGTGATATTGATGCGCAACACGTCGAGCGAGTCGGTGCAGTATCGGCTGCCCGGGTGCAGGTAGTGGCTGCGGCGGGCAAGCGAGTCGATGAACTGTTCCACCGGCGAAGTGCCGCCTGTGAGCATTACACGCGCCAGTACACGTGGTGTGGTGAGGTTGACTGTATAGTTTATGCGGGCTTTCTTGTGGTTGTCCTTGTCATATTCAAGTTCATAGGCAGCCTTGGAGCCGAAGTATCCGTTGTTTTCGAGCGTAGTGTTAATCATTTCCACACGCAACTCGGGGCGCACGTCGGAAATAAGTACCGGTTCGGCAACAAGTTTCTCGTATATCCAGTGCTTGAACCCCTTGGTGGCAGTGTTGTCCCAATGGTTATACACCCATAGCCCGAGGGGGAACGGGTGGCGTATGTAAGGTGAATAAAGGCTGTTGTTGGGCTTCACGTTGATGGTCGTGAATACCTGGTCTTCCACACTGCCTATTATTTCTTCCCCTTCGGGTGCGTTATAGGTAATGTGGTTCACGCCGGTGTAAAGCACCTCGTCGTCGGCAAGGCGGCTGGTGGTGGAACAGCCCGACAGTGCCAGCAGTGCGGCAATCCATATGGTGATATGTGCTATAAATTGTTTCATCATTGGTCATTCGTCGTTGTGGTGTCGTTTTCTTCTTCTTTTTTGGCTTCGGGCTTGTCGGTAGTCGGCGTGTCGTTGCGACGCGGACGGCCGAAGTTGAACAGGTATCGCAATTTCGGTAGCTTGCGGCTGATTACGAAACCGACACCGGTCTGCGTTACTTCACCTTCAAGGATACTCTCGTAGCCCGACTTGTTGAACAGCCGCACATACATGCTTCCGCTGGGCGTAAGTGCGTATTCCAGCGACACATCGTTGAACAGGCTTTGCGCAATTTCGTTTTCGCCCGTCATGTCGGGACTGTAGTTGCCGCCGACAACTATCTTGAAGCGGTCGTTGAAAAGCGACTTGGATACCTGGTAGCTGTAGCGCATGGTGGATGAAGTCACGCCATCTACCGTCTGGTCATATTGGTCAATGCCAAACGACAAATCTATGCCCTTGATATTATTGGCTGCCCAGGAGTTAAGCTTTGATTGCAAGAAAGAGTAGAGCTGGTTGCTTGCAAGGTTGCTCGACGCCGATGTGCCGGGTCCGGTATATGTACCGTAAAGCAGCAGGTTCATGGCTTGTGCGCTGCGTTGAGTTTGTGACATCGATTGCAGTTCGTTTTGCACTGTCACGTCGCTATTGGTTGAGAGGTCGAATTGCACGTCCATGTCGCTCAATGTGTTGGTTGCCGACAACGAAATCAGGAAGTCCACAAGCCTGGAATCTTGCCCTTCCTGCGTCACGTTGGCTTTTGTGGTTTGCACGGCGGTAAGGTTCAGCACCGGGTTCATTATTTCCCCGTTGAACTGAATGAAGCTGCCTTCCTTGAAGTTGAACAGTACTTGCGATATGAGTGGCGGATTGTAACGCACAAAACCATTGTTGATGGTGTAACGTCCGGTCATGGTCATGTCGCCGAGCCGGTTGAGCGCAAATGTGAGGTTGCCGCTTCCTTCGATTTCGGCACGGTCCGAGCCGTTGTTGCTCAGGAACACATTCACGTGCGATCCTTGCATTATATTGAGTCGCGCTGTCAGGTTCATGCTGCTTGTGGTGGCAGCTTGCAGCGAATCGCTCTTGACGTATGTGGTGGAATCGCTGAATTGCACAAATGTCACTAATTGTTCGCTGTTTTGCTGTGTGAGGGTGTTCACATCGGTAGGCATGACATATGTGATGTTGGTTCCCGATAATATCGACACCGTTGCGTCGAGGTCGAGGTCGTTCATGGTGCCGCGCATGGTTGCATCGAGGTTGGCAAATCCGCGCCCGAAGAGTTCGGCCTTTTTGGTTTGGTTGCTGTTGACAAATTGCACATTTTGCCCGTGTATGGCAAGGTCAACCCCCATGTTGGCAATGTCGTTCATATCTACGGTGCCGTTTATCACAAGCGGATTGTCGTTGAGCATCTTGATGGAATAATCGTCGAATCGTATCACGCTCGAATCTATCGGGATTTGCTTGCTTGGCAAATTGACCGAAGTGCTGAACACCGGTACATTGACATATGTCGAGTCGCATTGCAAGTACCCGTTGAGCAACGGCAACCCCGAACTGCCCGATACTGTCATCATTCCATTTAGGTATCCCGTGGTATTAAGCACATTTGGCGGCATGAACGGGTTGGCTATCGACAAGGGGAAGCGGTCGAGTTCAATCCACAGGTCGTATGCGTTGGTTGTGGCTGTGTCGTTTATTGCGCCATATGCAATGAGCGATTGCCGTCCGTTGACTTCAAGAGCGGCGGCTATGTTGGTTCCTCCGGTTTGCGGGTCAAGGTCGATAAGTGAATTCAAGGTGAAGTCACCCACACGTTTCTTGTTGAAATAGAAATTGTTGAAATTCACCACACCGTCGCCCCACAGGCTTTCGCCGTTGAATTTCACCTTGAGCGACACTCCCAGTTCTCCCTTCATGGGCGGAGCAAGCGGGGAGAATGTGAGCCAGTCGCTTATCTGTACCTTCGATATGTCGAGCAAAATATCTTCTTGTACACCGGTGCTGTCGCCTGTTTCCACGTGCTTGGTGGTAAGCGAAACCACGCTTGAATCGCATTGCAGGCGCATATCGGCATCGAAGTGTCGGTTACGGTAATTATATGATATGTGATTGTCCTTGTTGATGAGCCATCGCTTGTAACCTATTATAGGGTCTTCGGGGATAAGTTTCAACAACACATTTGCCGTGTCCATGGTTACATCTATGCCGAAGCGTACCCCGATGCTGTCGTTGAAGTCATATTGCCGCAGCAGCACTGTGGCACGGTTCCCGGCAATTATGCCCAGCAATCCGGCCGAGGCGATGCCGGTTCCATTACGGTTGTCACGGTTGGCAGCGTGCAGCAGGTAGCTTATGCGGCGGTTGCGTTCGGTGGCATACATCCGCACCGTGTCGATGGTCAACCCGCTTGCAGTGAGGCGGTCTATGTCGCCGGTCATGCGGAAAGTGCTGTCTTTGGTTACATTGAAACGCATATCGTTAAATTCCACGCCGCTGCTCTCCAGGAATTGGCTTGCAAGGTTCTTCTTACCCACTTTGATGCTGCAATCGAATTGCGGCATCACGTCGCGCAAGGTGTCGGCATCTATAACAAGCCTTTCGGCTTGCTCGGCAGCCAATGCGCCGGTCCGGGAAAAGCCTGCAAGCAACGAGTCGATGCCGCAAGGCGATTTCAACGAGAGTGTCATGTCGCCGTTTGCGATGTTGCCTGTGGTGTGTGTTGAATCGCTTGAAAAATCCATATCTATGGCATCGGCGTAATAATAAGCCTCGTCCATGGTCCAGCCAAGGTCTTTAATGCCGAGTTTGCCGCTGTATTTCCCGCTTGCAAGATCTATTGTGCCATCGCAAGTGATGTCGGCGTGTCCGTACATGGCCGTTTCCGACATTTCAAGGCGTTGCAGGTCGATGTTCTCTATGTAGGCCTGTAATTTCACGTCATAAGCATCGGGTGCAATTGTGCCGTATGCCCCGAGCGAAAGGTTAAGCACATCGTTTTGTGACAATAAGTTAGAGGAAAAATGGCCGTTGCTTAACCGTGCTGCAAGCCTTATGTCATGGTAATTTTCTTTGCCGAATTCAAAATCGTCGATTTTCACGTAAGCATTGATCGACGTTTCGGGGTCGAACATATCCAATCCATGGCCTTGCGCATTTATTGCTGCTGTCAGCAGCCCCAAGTCGCTCAGCGGCAGTAATGCCTTGAGTGGCAACGAGTCGGCCTGCAATGAAATATTATAGTCGGTGGTGCGGCCGGCCCAATCGGCATCGAGGGCTGCGTGCCCCGATGGCAATGCAAGAGTCAAAGTGCCTTTTACATCTTCGCCACGCATTTTCACTCGGCCTTCCAACTTGAGAGGTGGAAAGTTTACAGCCGCTTGTTGCTCGGCTTCGAGCATTGAGGGCTTGATAAAATTGATGTTCTTGAAATCTCCGTTTAAATCCAGGTTTAAGGCCAATTTGTCGGGCGACATGGGATTTTCAACATCTCCCGTTACCGATACCGATGCGTAGCGCGGCAGTGCAACCGTGCAAGTATTTACCGATAGGCGGCTTGCCGTTCCGGCTGCATTTATGCGTGCTTCGAGCGGGCGGTATTGCGGTATCATCGACAACACAGGAGCAAGTTCGGGCATTGCACGTTGAATCTCGGCAAGGCCCACTTCGGCATCAAGGTCAATGTTGATTTTTCCCGACGGGTTGCCTGTAAGGAAATCGTTGCTGACATATCCCTCGGCGCTCAACTGCGACAGCAGTGTGGAGACATAGAACCCGTCGATGGTCATGCCGCGGTCGTCCATGGCAAATGTACCCAAGGCCTCAAGCACCCGCAATCCGCTGCGTTCGTCGGCTGTGAATTGCTTGATGGGAACGCGTATTTCCGTGCCGCGGTTATACAGGCTGTCGATGGCAATGTTTACGTTGCTTGCTTGCAAATAATTCATGTCGAGACCTTCAACTGCCGGTGTGGCTCCACGCATGGCATATGTTCCTCCTGCCCGTGTGAGCCGCACGGCCGTACAGTGTATTTCCCATGGGGCCGATGTCACGCTGTCGGGTTCGGCTGCGGCAATGCTGTCGGCCGGGTGTGCCGCCAAGTATTCGGCAGACGGTGTGAAATATGCTCCTTGCAGGCTATCGACGGCAAGTAACCGAGCATCGATTTGTTGTGAACCGAGGTCGATAACGGCACTGTCAAGCGAAGCCCGGCCTATTTCCACACCAAGGCTGTCGATAACCGGCATCATTGCCATTGTGTAGCGTATTTTTTCAAGCGATACATTGCCCACTGTAATTTTGAATGGCGACGTTGCCGCAGTGTCGGTCGGCGCAGGTTGTGCTTTGTCGTTGAAAAGGTCGAGGTTTACGTCGCCGCCGTGCATCAATGCCTTGCGCACGTCGAGCGACCCCGAGGCAAGGTCGTATTTCACTCCGTCGATGTCGATGAGTTCCACACGGGCGGTGAGCAACATCGATGAGTCGGCACTCGTCATGCCATATTTGGCATTTTCCAATCGTGCTCCGCGCATGACGACTTCCCCATGCAGCAACGGTTTCAGCCGTACACCTGTAGTGAGGTTGACAGCTGAGATTATTGTGTCGCCGTGGTCGATTATGTTTACATCGTCGATGCGCAGCTTTAATGGGAATTGCAGCCTCATCATGCCCACTTGTACCTGCCAACCTGTGGCTTTGGATACTTGTGTGACTGCAATATCCTTTATGGCATCTTGAATAAACGGCACGTAAAGCATTGCCAGAATTAAAACCACAATCCCGACTATTGATGCAATCGTCCACAGTAGTATTTTCCCTATCCCCTTGATTTTCAACTTTGCAATACATTAAGCGGTTTTAGTTAAATCAAAAATACAACTTTCCACTCACATCGCAAAATATATTTCCCAAAAACAAGAAAATGATAAGGACGGGCGATTGTGGGAGTCGTCCGTCCTTATCGTTTTATTTGGTTGTTTTTTGTTACAACTTATGGGCAACTTTCATCATTTGCTCGCCTATGCCTATGGTATAGCCGTGTGAGCAGAACACTACACGATTGAATGTGTCGCCTATGATGAATATGGGCAGTGTGCTGCCTTTCAGTTTCATTTGTTCACGCAATTGTTTTTGTATGGCACCGTCGGTGTCGATACCGTAAGTGATTGTTGAAGGCAGCCCGGGGAATTCGTCGGGGTTGAATTTGCGGTATTGCTCTTCGCTTGGGAATAGCAGCACCATTTTGCGGCCCCATTGTTCAAATGCCTTGCTTACTGTGGCAATGTCTTTCAATGCATGGTTGGTGGGTTCCTGTCCGACGCCAAGCACGCCTACCACAAAGTATCCGCGTCCGGTGGTGGAAAGTATCGACCGTGGCAGGTCTCCGTCGATGGGCATATAGGTGGATTCCGAGTCGAAACTGCCGATTACTTGCACTTCGTCACGGCTTTCACGCATTACCAGTTCGACATTGGTTGTTTTGCCCGGTTTGATGGTAAAGAACACAAGATGTGAAAGCACACCGCCGTTTGCCAGGCGAGTTCCGCTTACCATGAGGTAGTTGCCTGCATCAAGCGTTAAACCGTTCTTGAGCAATTGTGACCATTTTGCACCTTCGGCATAACCGAGCAGGCTCAGGCGCCCATCTTCGGTGATACGGGAAATGGTGAAGTGGTCATAATACTTCGGGTCGTCGAGAACCTTGGTGGGTCGGTATTTGGCCACAAGGCGGCCTGTTTCGGCCATGCTCTGTTCCACGAGTTCAAAATCGACATCGGTAGCACCTTCTTTGCCCATTATTTGCACCTTGCCCGTTATCTCGTCGATGCGGGCAGGCACACCCATGGCACGGGCCAATGATACGAAGAATATGTTGCGGCTGTGACGGTCGGCTACACGCGACTTCCACACACCTATGGGTGTGATTGGCGAGCCGCCAAGGTTGCAAGTGGGGTCGATGGCGATGCTGTCGGCCACCCATGCCACAATCTTCATGGGGTCGGCTGCAAAAGCCTTTTGCTCGTCTTCGGGAACAACCGATGTGAGGAATGCCTTATAGGGGGTAATCATTTCATTGCTCACGCGCGGATTGCGCACATACAGGCTGAAGAGTTCATCGCTACAATCGTCGCCTTGTCGGGAATTAAGCAGATGGTCGTTAAGTACCGCAAGTTCCACGTCGCGCAAGTCTTTTTCGGCTATGCATTGCAGCAGGTCGATGCCGGCGGCTTTTTTCTCGTCGGTGTCGAGCGAAGCAAGGAATTCGGTTATCACATCATGGTTGCCGCGCGATGCCACAAGCAGTGAGGCAACAGTCTCTTCGGGATTAAGATTGTGCTTTTCGGCAAATTCCTTACCCATTTCTTGGGTATAGAATGTTGCTTCATAGGCTCGGCGTATAGAATCTTCGAGGGCAAAGCGACGGTCGTTTTCAGCACGTTGCTCGGCAGTAACCTCGGGGAGGTTTGTTCCTTCTGCCGGCGGTATTATGTCAAGGTCGAGTGCGTAACTTTCACCGGCCGTCTTGTCGAGTGTGATTGTAACCACGCTGTCTTTGCCAAACGATACTTTTGAATATCCGAACCGTCCGTCGCGTGAGGCCCATACCACCATGTCGCCCTTACCTGCGGTGAGGAATGTTTTGCCGTCGGTATCGGTATCTTTTGTTGCCACCGAATAAAATTCGCCGTAGTTATAAACTTTAAATTCCACTTTCGCGCCGGCTACAGGGCGGCCATCGGCATCGACTACATTTACGTCGGCTTTGGCTGTGGGTGCATAATTGTCGATGACGTTAATTTCGGTATATCGCGGTGTGCGGTACATCACTTCTTCGGGACCCATATAGCGGCCGAATACTTTGGTGTGCATGAGCATACCGCGCGATGCCGGCGCATTGAACCAAGCAAGGTTAAGCACCGGTTCGGGTTCGCAGGCTCCGAAGAAGTACCACCGGCCATCGACCCATGCCTCGACCCAAGCATGGTTATTGTCGGTATGTGCCCAGCGGGGTGTGTAAACCTGTCGTGCCGGAATGCCCACCGAACGTAATGCCGACACGGTGAAAGTGGATTCCTCGCCGCAACGTCCGTATGCCGTTTTTACCGATGCAAGCGGGCTGCTTGTGCGTGCGTCGGTGGGACGGTAGGTGACTTTTTCGTGGCACCAGTGGTTGACCTCAAGTACGGCATCACGCATCGAAAGTCCTTGTACACGTTCCTTCAGTTCATTGTAAAATACTTTGCGGCATGTGTCGAGGTTTTCGTTGTTGACACGCACTGGCAGCACAAAGTGGCGGAATTCGCGTTCGGGAACACTTTTACCCCAAGGCATTTCGTTGCGGGCGCGTAACGAGTAGTCGATGTTTTCGATGAAATAATTCACCGGATGGTCGGCAATGTCGGCCATCGGCATATAGGCATACAGGAATTTCAACGCTTCACGCTGCTCGGTGGAAAGTTCCACCATGTCGATGTTGTCGAAGAACTGCTTGCAAGGCACTGTGTCGCGCCTTGCCGCAAAATCGGCTTCGACCGTGGCACGTTCTTCACTGTCGCCAATAAAATGGCTGCCGCCGCACGATGATGTGCACAACATGAGTGCGAGTGCTGCGGATGCAAAAAAAGAGGTGTAGGTTTTCATATTATGGTAACGGTATTAATTATGCCTACGAAGATAATATTTTTTCATAGACTGTGGAGATACGCCCCGGTATTTTTAGTCTAAATTATAATACAGCCGCCCGGTGTTTCGGAAATCGATGACACCGGGCGGCTGTGTGATTTTTTTGCAGTGCTGCTTAGAAGGGGCGTATTCCCATTAATTCGCGCACGTCGCGCAATGTTTTTGAGGCTGTTTCACGAGCCTTTTCGGCACCCATTTTCACCACGCGGGCAAGGTAGGCATCGTCGTTTTGTATGTCGATTATGCGCTCGCGTATTGGGGTTGTTACTTGCAATATGTCTTCGGCGATTTCTTTTTTGAGGTCGCCATAGCGAATTGAGCAATTGTTGTAAGCATCGGTGAAATATTGCACTTTGTCGGGAGTTGACACTATCTTCAACAGTGTGAACAGGTTTTGTACGGCTTCGCACATGGGCGAATTAGGTTCTTTCGGACCTTCATCGGTGACTGCACGCATCACTTTCTTGCGCAACGTTTTCGGGTCGTCGAGCAGATAAATGCAATTGCCTTCCGATTTGCCCATTTTCCCTGAGCCGTCGAGCCCTGGAACTTTTATCGGCTCGCCGCCGAAGTCGAAGTTGGCCGGTTCGGGGAAATAGTCCACGCCGTAGAATGAGTTGAAGCGGCGGGCAAAACGTCGAGTCAGTTCAAGGTGCTGTTCCTGGTCTTTTCCCACGGGTACTTTTGTGGCTTTCTGTATGAGAATGTCCACTGCCATCAAGGTCGGGTAGGTTAGCAGTCCTGCGTTGACACGCTTGTTGGTGTTGGCACCTATTATTTCCTGTTCTATGTTGTCGCTGTCGCTTGTTATGCCCAGCATTTTGCGCGCTTTGTCCTTGAACGATGCGGTACGCATCAATTCACCTATACCCACGTGCATATTCAGCAGCAGGTACATTTCGGGTATTTCGGGTATGTCGCTTTGCACGAATATGGTCGATTTTTCGGGGTCGAGCCCGGCGGCAAGATATTCGGCCAAAATGCTTTTCACATTCTCATGCAGCTTGTCGGGATCGGGAGCAGTGGTGAGTGCGTGCAAGTCGGCTATGAAGAAGTAATTGGTGTACTTGCTTTCGGGGTCGTTCTGCATTTTCACAAATTTGCTCAGTGCGCCATAATAGTTGCCCAGGTGTAATTGCCCGGTGGCGCGTATTCCGCTCAATACAATTTCTTTCATGTGTCTTGGGTAATTGTAATTTTCCGATTGCAAAATTACTCGTTTCCTGTGAGATTGGCAATAGCCTTGCCAGGATCGGTGGATAGCAATGGCAGCATAAGGGCTGATATGGCAGGGGGAGCCACCAATACCGATATATTGCGGTCGTGGCGGAAGTGATGGAATTCAGCCCCGGCTTCCCGGGCTATGAGCAGCCCGGCACACACATCCCACTCGTGCAGGTTCAGTTCCCAATAGGCATCAAGAAAACCTGCCGCCACATAACTTATGTCGATGGCTGCCGAGCCTAACCGCCTGACACCGCGCACACGTGGCATTATGCGGGCCACATTGTCAAGGTTGTTGTCGGGGGTGCGGTCTTTGTCAACCGGGAATCCCGTGGCTACGACACATTGATTGAGTGACAGGTGCGTGCCACATGATATTTTTTCCCCGTTGAGGTATGCGCCTTCGCCGGCGACGGCATGGAACAATTCGTCAAGATAGGGGGCATATACCACACCCACGACGGTGTTGCCATTGTGCATAATGCCTATCGAGACGCTGAACATGGGCAGCCCCGAGCTGAAATTGGTGGTGCCGTCAAGCGGGTCGATGACCCATGTGTATTCGGCTTCATGCACCTCACTCCCCGCCTCTTCCGAGAGTATTGAATGGGTGGGGTAGTGGGTGTGTATGAAATTGATTATGGCCGTTTCGGCGGCTTTGTCGGCCGATGTCACAATATCGCTTTCGTTGCCGTGCTTGGTTTGCACCGAGTAGTTCCCTTTCCTGAAGTATGACAGGTGTATTTTACCTGCTTCTTGTGCACACTGCACGGCATCGAGCAGCAAGTTGCTATAATCAATCATTATCTACAATATTATCGTAGATGGGTATTTGGCGCTTGATTACTTGCCTGAATGAAATAAGTGTTTCGGTGCGGGCAAATCCTATCGATTGCAACCGGTCGTGTATAAGTTCGAGCAGGTGCTCGTTGTTGCGGGCATATAATTTAATGAGCATATCATATTTACCGGTGGTGAAGTGGCATTCCACCACCTCGGGCATGGCTTTGAGGCGTTCTATTACTTCGTCGAAACGCGATGGGTCGCTCAAGAAGAAACCCACATATGCGCAAGTGTTGAGGCCTACCGATGCCGGGTCGATGTTCGATTCCGAGCCTTTCAGCACTCCCACGCTGTAAAGTTTCTGTATGCGTTGGTGTATTGCAGCTCCCGATACGTTGCATTCGCGAGCGATTTCAAGGTAAGGCTTACGCGCATTCGAGGACAGCATTTTCAGTATTTTGCAGTCTAACTCGTCTAATTGAAAATTTGCCATGTGTATGAAATAAAGTTTTTAGTTATTATAGTAAGTGTTCTATGTGTCGATTGTATTTTTTTACGTCATATGTTACTTAATTCGGCCTTGCATACAACCCAAGTGTCCTTTTTTTCGTCAAACGGCCTGCGCTGCATTTGTTGCATTGGCAAAAAAGTCGTAACTTGCGTAAGCAAATTTAATCATGATATAAAGTTACAAACTAATTATTGATTTTTCGCAATTTTGTAAGCAAATTTTTTAATTTATGGGAATAATTTACCGTTTGGTTTCACATTCCGACTTTGCGCTTGAGCAGGTGAAGGAACTTTACACGTCGGCATTTCCTGCCGACGAGCGTCGTGATTTTGCCGATTTTACTTCACTGCTTTCTTGTGGCGCCTTTTCGGTGTTGGGGGCATTTGATGCCAATAACAGCGACAACCTGCTTGCCTTTATCACATTCTGGAAGTTAGATGAAATAATGTATCTTGAGCATTTTGCAGTGGTGCCGCAGATGCGCGGGCATGGCATAGGGAGGGAAGTGTTCAGTCATTTCCTCGACGATGTGGCCGCAACCATTGTGATTGAAGTGGAGCCGCCAACCACGCCTATAGCCGTCAGGCGCATACGTTTTTACGAAACGCTTGGAATGAAATTGTGGGATTCGGTGCATTATGTGCAACCGCCTTACGGCCCCGGCAGGCAACCGCTTGAATTGAAGTTGATGACGCACGGCGATGTGTCGCAGGAGCTGCTTGAACGGTCGGTAAAGCAGATGCACAGCCGTGTGTATGGCTGTGCTTCAGCCGAATAGTTCGTGCAGGGCTTCAAAACGGGCTACTGTCGCATCGCCATATTTGTGAAGTTTTTTGTGTGCTTGTTCGTAGGTGGTTTCACGATCGGGATGCGACTTTGAATAGAACTTGTCGGCATAGCACACAAGTTTTTCTTCGATAGATACGGGCAGCATATCACGCAACGGCAGGGGCAATTGCTGTTCCCTGATGTCGATGACC
Source organism: uncultured Bacteroidales bacterium (assembly GCA_949289215.1). Taxonomy (GTDB): domain Bacteria; phylum Bacteroidota; class Bacteroidia; order Bacteroidales; family Muribaculaceae; genus Avimuribaculum. The sequence goes on from CASENC010000049.1 coordinate 77,985, forward strand.
GATATGCCGGCACCGGTGTGGCGTTCGCACACAAGTGCGTGGCGCGGCAGTCCCATGCCATCGAGCAGTTCCCGCCCCAGTATCCCGTGTTTTATATAAGGCTCCGAGCCGTGGCAAAATATCTCGGGAGCATTGGTGCGGAAGATGCCTATGTCGTGTAACATGGCTGCTTCATAGACAAAATCGGTGTCGATTTCCAATTGAGGCTTTCGCCCGGCAATCTCTATGGCAAGGTCGGCCACCTGCTTGCTGTGTTTTACAAGCAGCCGGGCCGCATCGGTGTCATGCCCGTAATATTGCTCGATTATTGCTAAGAAATTTATCATACACACATATATATATTATTTAATTGGTCCAATTAGTTTAATTTGCCTAATTGGACCAATTATGTCAATCATCAATTTTTTAAAGGATTGTTACCCAGTTGTGAGTGTCGGGTTCGTCGCCCAGTTGGATTGCGCGCAGATGGTTGTAAAGCTTGGTGGTTACAGGACCAGGTTGTCCGTCCTTGGCAATCACATATTTCTTGCCTTCGTCGATGTCATCGACTTCGCTGATGGGAGCAGCAACGGCTGCTGTTCCACATTCTGCGGCCTCGTCCACATCGTTAAGCTCTTCGAGCAGCATCGGACGACATTCCACTTCCATGCCCATGTCCTTGGCTATTTGTTGCAAGCTCATGTTGGTTATCGACGGCAATATCGAATTTGACTTCGGGGTTATATATTTGTTGCCCTTTATTGCGAAGAAGTTGGCCGGGCCACATTCGTCGATGTATTTTTTCTCTTTCGGGTCGAGGTAAAGCACTGCCGAGTATCCTGCCGAGTGTGCCATTTCGCCGGCTTTGAGGCTTGCAGCATAGTTTCCGCCCACTTTCCAACGTCCGGTTCCGCATGGTGCGGCACGGTCGAATTCGCGATAAACGGCAACCTTGGTCGGCTTGAACCCTTCCTTGAAGTACGGACCCACCGGAGTTACAAAAATTATGAACAGGTATTCAACGGCCGGTTTCACGCCCACTTGGGCTGTCATGCCCAGTTCTATGGGGCGAATGTAGAGCGACGAGCCGCTGCCGTAAGGCGGAATGAAACGCTCGTTGAGCTTTACAACCTTTTCTACCATCTCGCGGAATTTCTCTTCGGGCAGCGGAGCCATCATTATGCCGTTTGCGCTGCGCTGTATGCGCTTGGCATTCTCGTCGAGGCGGAATATGCGTATCCGTCCGTCTTTGCCCTTGAAAGCCTTTAATCCTTCGAATATCTCTTGCCCGTAGTGCAGGCAAGTGGCTGCCATGTGCATGTTGATGTATTCCGAGTTGGTAACTTCTATTTCGCCCCATGCGCCGTCCTTGTAGGTGCAACGCACGTTATAGTCGGTTTTCATGTAGCCAAACGATAGGTTTGCCCAGTCTAAGTTAGTGTTTTCTTCCATAGCGTCAGTTATATTAGTTTTGTTTATGATACTTTGGTTACAGAGCCACTTTTTGGGTGATGTTTTCAATTTTCACGATGTATATACCGCGTGAATTGATGTTGAGGATTGATGCTCCGTGTGGAAGATTGCCATGCGACACCAGTTGCCCCAGAATTGTGAAGACGCGCACTTCCACCTTGTGGTCGGTGACGATTATTATCGATTTGTTGCCGGTGTATATGGCTATGCCATTGGAACTCTCGACATTGTTAAGGCTTTGGCCTTCAATTGCCGCACCGCTTGCAGGTTGCCACTTGGGTTGGGCGGCATCGATATTCCCGGGCAACATGGTTGCCCAGCTTAATAATATCGGTACGGCCCATCTGTTCATTATATCCTCTTTTGAAAAAGTTCTGTAATGCAAATATACCTATTTTTTAGACAGAAAGATAAAAAGACCGATTTTTTTAAAAGGCCGGCTGCCTGTTTTTTATGCCCTTGAGCTTGAAATGAGTTTTGCAGGTTTATACTTTTTCATCGAATGGGTATTTGCGCTTTGGATTACGTGGAAACCAGCCTTTTTGCACACGCTTTTGTTGCTCGAAGATTTCGAGTATGCTCCAAAACGATGAGAATGCCGTCACGCCGAGCAATGCCGACACAAACAGGTTGCCTACCCATACCGACAACCCCATGCATATTAATCCCAAAATCAAAAACCACCACCAACACCGGGTGCCGAAGTAATATTCGCATTTTATCACTATGGGGTGGAACAAGCCTATCACGAGGAATGTGCAGATGCCTATTGCGAGGCCGAGCAGATTGTTTTCGCTAAGAAAATCCATTTTTTTCGTTTAGTGTTGTTAAAAATTTTGCCACTGCGCGGTGCCAAATGATGCCGCGCAGTGGCAAAGGTAGTGCAAGTTGAGGCTACGTGCCAAACGTTTGCCGATTATTCTGATCGGTCATGGCAGGAATATGTTTTGAGCGGTGTGCATGTGATATTGTAGCAGTGCGATTAATCGCGTCGGTACTGCTGTCAATTGCCGGTTGGGGAGGTGCCGGTGGCAGGGGCGTTGTCGCGGCCACCGCCGACAACATCGTCGTTAGTGATGGTGGTGCGAGTCTTTTTCACCGATGCTTTCAGCGAGCCGAAGGTGAAGGATACCGCCACTTGGAACATCCGTTGTGGGTAATAAGCCTTGGTCCATCCTGTGTAGTCGCCGTATCTCGTCACTGTCTCGTTCTTTTGGTATTTGCCCGAGAACGGGTTCATGGCGAACAGCTGCACCGTGAGGCGGTCGTCCTTTAGGAACGAGCGTTGCAGACCCAGCATATAGAAGTGCGTGGGGCGAATATAGCTGTACAGGCCAGGTATGCCACCGCCGTTGCGCCCGCCACTTAGGCTCAAGCGCAGTTTCCATGGCAGTTCCTGCGAGGCACGGGCGAAGAAACTCACGTCCCAGCGACTGTTGTCGAGGCCGAGGCTGGTGTTTTGGTAGCAGTTGTATGTGACCGATGTGTTGACCGACACGTTTGTCTTCTTCGATGGCATCCATTGGGCAAACAGGTTAAGCCAGCCGCTGCGCAGGCGGCCTATGTTGCCGTAGGTTTCGTGACGTATGTCGCCGTCGGTGTATATGAGTTGGGTGATTTGGTCGTTGCTGAGCGAGCCGCCTGCCGTGACGTTGAGTGTCAGCTTAGGGTGGATATAGGTGTAGGTGGCTTGCAGCGAGTGGTTGCGTGCGCTCACCAGTGCCGGGTTACCCTGCCTGACTTCGGTGGGCGATTCGTTGATTGTCGGGTCGAGGTAACTTATGCCCGGACGGTTGATGCGCGTGGAGAAATTGAGTCGCAGGTTGTTCTTCTCGTCAAAACGATAGCCCACGCTCAGTGTTGGCACAAGGTCGTTGAGGTTCTTGCCCAAGAATGGTGAGTTGCCTGTGCGGTAGTCGGCCGTCATACGGGCAAACTCGTAGCGCAATCCGGCACGAGCCATCCAAGATCCCGAGGAGAACGAGTATTCGCCGTAAACCGCGCCCACGTGCGTGCGGTGCATGAAGTCGAGCAACACGGGAGCCGCCTCGTCTTGCCGGGTGTTGCTTGCGCTATGGTTGCGGCGGAAGATGTATTTTGCACCCACGTCGAGCTTGTGCTTGTCGCCCAGTGGGCGGGTGTAGTCGAGCTGGAAGGTGTGTTCCCACATCTTTTGGTCGGAGTCGTAAAAATATCGCGTATAATCAAATTGCGGATTGACAAGCGATTCATATCGGGAATCGTATCGGGTTCCCGTACCTGAAGCCGATAGCAGGTAAGAAAAATTCAAAGCCTCACCTTTTAGTTGTGTAAGATGTTGGTAATCAAATCGTCCGCTGACGTTGAAATAGTTGTATTGCTGTCCTTCACCAAACGATTGCACATAGGAATACAGCGTGTCGCCTGCCGCATCGAGCATACAGGTGGAATTGGCTCCATGCTGGTCGATTCCGAGTGCATATCCGCTGAACGAAGCGGTGAAAAGATTGAGCGAGTCGATTTCATAGCTCAAGTCGAGCGATGCGAAGTGCAGGTGGCCGGGATTTTTCATCCAAATGCTGCTTGTTTCGTTATTGCCCGTAGAGCGGTACACATATGAATGGTCGTTGTATTGTTCATCATAGCCGCCGATGTTGACATACGTGTAGTTGACGCTTGCCGTGAGCTTGTCGTTGAGGCTTGTGGTGAGGTAAATGTTTCCGCCGGGTTGCCCCATAGTGTTGTATTGTGCGTAAAGCGAACCCATTATGCCGTCGATGCGGCTGTTGTCTTTCATCACTATGTTGAGGATGCCGTTAACGCCTTCGGCATCATATTTTGCGCCCGGTTCGGTGATGACTTCTATTTTTTCCACCATGTTGGCCGGGATTGACTTCAGCACTTGCGACGGGTTGCCCGAGAGCGTGTTGTCGGGGTGTCCGTTCTTGTATATCTTGAAATCGCTGCTACCGTTTACCCGAATGTTGTCTTGTCCGTCAACGGTCACCATCGGTACCTTTTTCAGCATTTCGAGTATGCTGCTTGCTTTGGCATCTTCATCGCTTGCCACATCGTAGCTAAGACGGTCGATTTCGGCAGTGACGAGCGGTTTCTGTGCCACCACTTCCACTTCGCCAAGCACATTGTCGGCCACACGTGCCACCATGCGTCCGAGGTCGGCATGGCGATTGGCATCGCTGACCTCGAAGTTACGCTTTATTTCCTGCTTTCCCACCGAGGCCACCGACAAGCGGTAACTGCCGGCCCGGGAGAGGGCTTGGTTGAATGTGCCGTTCTCGGCGGTGACTCCCATTGTCACCGCCCGTGTGGTGTCGGTTGCCGAGTATATGCGTATGGTGGCGTATGGTTCGCCTGTTCCTGTGCTGTCAATCACCTCGCCGCGCACGCTGTATTGAGCCGATGCAATACACGTGAATGACACTGCTGCAAATAAAGTTGCTATAAACCGTTCAATCTTAAGCATAATGTGAATAATTGAATTGTTTTTGAGCTTTAGATGCAGCAAAGGTAGTGAAAAGTTGCACGCCCTACCTGGAGAATTGTATATTTTACCCCCCCCCAGTTAAAAAATATTAAAATTCTAATGTCGAGGGAGTAAGGCCCTCGCTTGAGAGCGTGACAGTGAATGTGCCGTCACTGCCGCGCAGCGGACGCACAAGCAGTTGGGCGCGGCCTGCAAACGTGCGTATGGCAAAATGCTGCTTGTCGCTGCCCGGTGTGGGGCGTTCCTGCCACTTGAAGCCCGGGTCGCCGTTGCCGTAACCAATGATTTCGGCATGGCCGGTGACGGCGGCATTGAGTTTGATGTCGGCATCGGGCACACGGCGGCCTTTGTCATCGAGCAGCTCTATGTCGATTACAGCCAAGTCATACCCGTCGCCTTTGAACGACTGTTTCTGCGCAACGGCATTGATTTTTGAGGCTTTACCCGTGGTCTCGATTACACATTCGGCAACTTTCTTGCCATTCCGGTACCCGATGGCCGAAACTGTTCCGGGCCGGTAAGTGGCAGTCCATTCAATATGCCCGTTGTGCGGCATGGCCTTGCGGCCCAGGTTGCGACCGTTGACGGTGAGTTCCACTTCGTCGCAGTTGCTGTAAGCCCATATTTCCACCTCTTCGCCTTCATGCCCGGCAAGGTTCCAGTGGGGCAATATGTGCAACACCGGTTCTTGCGTCCACCAAGCCCGCAGGTAGTAAGTCTCGTCCTTTGGGAAACCGCAATAGTCCATGAGGCCGAATTGCGAGCCGGTTGCCGGCCATTTCATCGGGTTGGGTTCGCCGCGGTAGTCAAGCCCCGTCCAGTAGAACAATCCTCCCAGCCAGGGTCGTTCGTCATAGAACTTCCAACCGCGTTCTATCACATTTTTCATGTCTTGTTGGCCGGCCGGTTCGCGGTTGATTGCGGCCATTCGCCCCTGCAATGAGTCGGTGTAATACACGTCGCGGGTGCCGCACCCCGAAGTCTCTTCGGTACCCACGGCGCACCATTCGGGGTTGAGCTTGTGCAGCCCGTCAACATCGTTTTGTTTAATATAATTATAACCTTGTACGTCAAGCCCCTTGATAAGCTCGCGTCCGCCTGCGTTGCCGGCAGTGGCAAGGCGCGTCGAGTCGAGCCGGTGCACATGGGCACACATCGACCGGGCTATTTTCTCGCCGCCGGGAGTACCCTCTATCGCCCACTCTTCGTTGCCTATGCTCCACAGGATTATGCACGGGTGGTTGCGATCGCGCACAATCATGCTGCGCAATTGTCTTAATTGCTCTTTGTTAATGCCCATCGGACGGTTTTCGTCGATTACGAGCATACCCATCTCGTCACATAGGTCGAGCATATCGGGCGATGCCGGGTTGTGCGAGCTTCTGATGGCATTGCTGCCCATCCACTTTAACCGATTGATGCGGTAACGCCACAGTTCCCGGCCAACGGCCGTACCCACCCCGGCATGGTCGAGGTGCATATTGGTACCCTTGATTTTCACCCTTTTGCCATTGAGCATGAAACCGCTGTCGGCATCGAACTTTATTGTACGCACACCTATGCGTGTGGTGTAGGTGTCGATTGTTTCTCCTTGCTTGTCAATCACATCGGTGATTATTGTGTATAGGTATGGGTTGTCGAGTTGCCACAAGTGCGGGTTTGGTAGTGTGATGCTTTCGCGAACGGTGTTTTCACTCTTGTATCCCACGTGGCAATTCACCCCTTTCGATTGTGCGGCCACTGTGCCGTCGGCATCGAGCAGCGTGTGCCGCACTGTGGCCGAGTCATCAGCGAGCCGTGTGTTCCTTATTGTTGTCGAGATGTTTATTGCCGCCCGGCTGTAGTCGTCGGCAATGTCGGTGGTTACCTGTGTGCCGAAGTGTGCAACGTGTAACGGAGCAGTCGCATAGAGCTTCACGTTGCCCGGAATGCCTGCGCCCTCGTAATACCATCCTTCCTCGGTCGAGGCATCGGCGCGCACCGTCAGCACGTTGTCTCCGCCATAATTAAGGTATTCGGTTATGTCATACACTTGCGAGATATATCCGCTCGGCTCGTGGCCAAGGTAAAACCCGTTGCAAAACACCTGTGCATCGCGAAAAATGGCGTCAAACACCACATATATGTGCTTGCCTTCTATTTCACGTCCAATGGTAAAATGCTTGCGATACCAGCCCACACTGTTTTCGGGGTAACGCCAACCCACCATTTTGTATCCGTGGCTGTGGCTTGCTTCGCTGCTATATGGCAGGTCAACCACCCAGTCGTGGGGCAAGTCAACATCGGTCCATGCGCTGTCGTTGAATTCAGTCCAAATGGGACTTCGAGCCTGCAAAGTGGCTTGGACCTTACACATATAGGTGAAATATTCGGTGCCATGGGTAAAGTCGGCCTGCATGTCGGCGGCATTGCCGAGTGCGAATTTCCATCCGGGGTTCATATCGGTGTATTCGCGTGGAGCAAAAGCCCACGCCGAGGCGATGGTGCCAATCATCAAAGTGGCGGCAAGCAGAAATCGGTTCATAAATGCGTTCAGGTTTATGTCGATGGCTCATCAAGCGAGCCATACAATGGTTATACATATTTTGGTTAAACAAAAATACACAGTTTCCCCTTTAGTTGCCTCTTCATGGTGGTAATAGTGTCATAAATAGATAAATTAGTATCATCATATCCAATAATTGAATGTTTTGGTTAAGGTTGTTATTGGTATCTTTTGTTGCATAAATTAAGCCTGAACCCTCATTTACACGAGTTTGGAAGGCTCAGGCTTATGGTGTTTCTATAAAGGAGTGTCGGATTACTTTACTTCCCAGGTGTCGCCGGCAAGCAGCATATCGCGCAGGCAGGTGTAACCCTTGCGCTGCCGCACCTCGGCTACTTGTTGCTCTACGGCTTCGTTATACACGGGTGCTTCCACGTCGCGAATGACGCCTATGGCAAGCGGCAACGAGCGGCCGTCCATCATTGCAAGCTGCTGGTGCAGGAAGTTTGACTGGCAGTGTGCATCATGTGTGAGCACATCGTCGATGTAATAACCGTCCTCGCCTATGGTCACGGCTTTCAGCCCGAAACCATCTTGCACAAGACCCTTTTCGAGGTTTGCACCGAAAAGCATCTTTTTGCCATGTTCGAGGTGGATGGTGTGTTCGGGGCGATTGGCACGTTCGCTCACATAATTATGTATCCCGTTATTGAAAATCACGCAGTTTTGCAATATCTCCACCACCGAGCAACCGCGATGTCGTGCGGCAGCTACCATCACTTCTTGCGACACGGCCTGTTCCACGTCAAGGCTGCGGGCGAAAAAAGTGCCACGTGCGCCGAATACCAGTTCGGCGGGAATGAACGGATCTTCGGTAGTGCCGTAGGGCGACGACTTGCTCACAAATCCGCGGTCGCTTGTAGGTGAATATTGCCCCTTGGTGAGACCGTAAATCTTGTTGTTGAGCAACAGCATATTCACGTCCACATTGCGGCGCACTTCGTGGATGGTGTGGTTTCCGCCGATGGCCAGGCCGTCGCCGTCGCCACACACTTGCCACACCGTGAGTTCGGGGTTGGCCACTTTGATGCCTGTGGCCACTGCGGCACCACGTCCGTGAATGGTGTGGAAGCCGTAGGTGTTCATATAATAAATAAGCCGCGAGCTGCATCCTATGCCCGATACCACCACAATCTTGTGCGGTGGTATGCCCAGTTCGGCCATTGCTTTGTGAAGCTCGGCAAGCACGGCATGGTCGCCGCAGCCCGGGCACCAGCGTACTGCCTGGTCGCTTTTATAGTCGGCAGCTGTGTATGATGTGTTTTTTGTTTCTTCCATTTCGTCAGTCCTCCATGATTTTAGTTACACCATCTATTATTTCCTGTACGAGGAACGGTTGCCCTTCCACCTTGTTGATGCGGTGGATTTCGGTTGCCGGATACTTGGCTTGCAGGTAGTCGGCAAACTGGCCGTTGTTGAGTTCGGCCACGATAACCCTCTTGTAGCGGGCCAATACCTCGCCGGTGTTGAGCGGCAACGGATTGATGTAGCGGAAGTGTGCAAGAGCCACGCGCCGCCCGTCGGCATTCAGCAGGTTGGCGGCCGATAGCAGGTGCCCGTATGTTCCACCCCAGCCCACAAGCAACGTGTCGGCCTCGGTGTCGCCTTTCACTTCAAGGGCAGGGATGTCGTGTGCGATGTTCTCTATCTTCAGGCGGCGGGCTTCCACCATCTTGGCATGGTTGGCCGGGTCGGTTGATATTGCACTTGTAACTGCGCTCTTTTCAAGTCCGCCCACGCGGTGAGTAAATCCTTCGGTTCCCGGAACTGCCCAGTAGCGCACTTGCGTTTGCTCGTTGCGCATATATGGGTGCCAGCGGCCTTTCATGTCATCGGTGACAAAGGGCGGGCGAATTTCGGGATACTCGTCGCTGTCGGGTATGCGCCAAGCCGACGAGCCGTTGGCTATGAAACCGTCGGTGAGCAATATCACCGGGGTCATGTGTGTGAGGGCTATGCGGGCAGCCTCGAAAGCCATGTCGAAACAGTCGGTGGGCGATGCCGCAGCCACTACTGCCAATGGCGATTCACCGTTACGCCCGTAAAGGGCTTGCCGCAAGTCGGTCTGTTCTGTTTTGGTTGGCAGACCGGTACACGGGCCTCCGCGTTGCACGTCGATTACCACCAGTGGCAACTCGGTGATTACTGCCAGTCCCAGTCCTTCGCTCTTGAGCGACAAGCCCGGCCCCGAAGTGCTGGTGGCTGCGAGGTCGCCGGCGAATGCGGCACCGATAGCCGAACAAATTCCGGCAATTTCGTCTTCCATTTGGCAGGCTTTTACGCCAAGGTCTTTACGTTTTGCCAACTCGTGAAGAATGTCGGTTGCCGGGGTGATGGGGTAGCTGCCGAGGAAAAGCGGCCTGCCGCTCTTCTCCGATGCCATAATTAATCCCCATGCAGTGGCGGTGTTTCCGTTGACATCGGTGTACCGGCCCGGGCGGATGCTTTCGCTTTCGATGCGGTAGGTCGATACCGATGCGTGTATGTTATGGCCGTAATCGTAGCCTGCGCGCATGACTTTTGCGTTGGCCTCATATATGGCAGGCTTTTTTGCAAATTTATTGTGTAACAAGTGTAAAGCACTTTCGAGCGGACGGTCGAAAAGCCAGCACACCAGTCCCAGTGCAAACATATTCTTGCACTTGGTCATCGAGCGGTTGTCCATTCCGCTGTCGGCGAGTGCGTCTTTCACCATCGATGTCATGGGCACTTCCACCACTTGGGCTTTGAGTTGCAATTCGGTGAAAGGGTCGTCGGTGACGAACAAGGCTTTTTCCAAGTCGCGTTTCTTGAACGAATCGATATCTACAATTGCCACTCCGCCTTCTTTAAGGAATTTGGCATGCTGCTTCAGAGCCGCCGGGTTCATTGCGACCAGCACGTCGGCTTTGTCGCCCGGAGTATAAACGCCTTTGCCTATGTGTACTTGGAAACCCGAAACGCCGCTGAGCGATCCTTGCGGAGCGCGAACTTCGGCAGGGTAGTCGGGGAAAGTGGAAATTTGGTTGCCCACACCGGCCGACACATTCGAGAACAGGTTGCCTGCAAGTTGCATCCCATCGCCCGAGTCGCCCGAGAAGCGTACCACCACGTCGTCGAGGACTTTTATATTGGTATTATCCAGCATATTAGTTAATGGTTTTACGACATAATTATACAAAGCATTTGGCTTGGAGGTCAAATGCAATGCAAATATACACCTTTATGTATTCAAAAACAAAATAATTATGCACAAATGCTCATAAATTGCAATAAAATAAAAAATTTGTGTATGATATGGTGAATATTCAAAACAAAATGCGTTTTGCGAGTTATGTTTGTTTACTTAAAACACGGTATTGCTACATAGTTGCCGCGCATATGTTATATAACACATTCTTTTTGAAGAAAAATGTTATTACGGTTTGGCAAAAAAACATCCTCGTGTGGATAACATAGGCTTCGGCTTGGCAATATCAAAAAACAGCTTGCTGATTTTTTGCATTGCGCTCGCCTTGCACTATCTTTGCACATGAAATATATAATAACTGAAAGGAACTGGAATGATGAAAAAGTTTAATGTTTTATTGTTGACAGCTGTAGTTTCCTTGATAGGTACAACCCGGGCTGATGCTTTTGATTGGGGTAGTGTGTTAGGCGGAATGATGCAAAATTCAGCTACAAAGACCGATTCAACAGCATCGTCAACCTCTTCCGGGGCATCGATACTTGGCGGAATACTTGGCGGCGTGTTGCAGAACGATAATCTTGAGGTGAAGGATATTGCAGGCACATGGACTATAAGCGGTCCGTCGATACAGTTCAAAAGTGACGATGTGCTGGAACAGGCCGGCGGGGCTGCTGCGGCTGCTGTCATCAAGGAAAAACTTATGCCTTATTACAACAAAATCGGTCTCGACGGCATGAAAATGAATATAGCCGCCGATGGTAATGTGACTGTGACACTTAAAAACGGGAAAACGTTCAGTGGCACTGTGAAAAAAGGTGAGCAGGAAGGCGAAATGATTTTTGGTTTCAATAAATTGTCGAGTACAAGCAAGATAGGAAATATCACCGTGAAAGTGTCTAAATCGCTTAATACGTTAAGCCTGATGGCCGATGTGTCGAAGTTGCAATCTCTGTTGTCGCTTGTTTCCGACAAGTTGAACATTTCGCAGCTTTCCACCATCACAAGTCTGCTTGAAAACTACGATGGCATCTATGCCGGGCTGGAATTTACAAAGTAGTGAGATTTATTAAGTTAATCACAATATGCCGTAGAGACGCGATTAATCGCGTCTCTATTAGTTTTTTCGGGTAATTATGAAGATAGTTGCAGCTTTTGATTCGTTCAAGGGGTCGGCGGGTGCCGATGAGGTTGGCGAAGCCGTTGCCTGTGCTTTTCGTGCGGTGTTGCCCGGTTGCGAGGTGGTGAATGTGCCGGTAGCCGACGGTGGTGAGGGCACGGTAGAGGCTGTTGCGCGCATGGCAAGGGGCGGCGTGCGCCGGGTGGAGTGTGCAACCTTCGACCCGCTGATGCGTCCCATAAAGGCCGGTTATGTAATTCTTGATGATGGAAATACGGCAGCAATAGAACTTGCCGCAGCTTCGGGTTTGCCATTGGTGGAGCCGCAGTTGAGGAACCCACTTAAAACCACTACTTTCGGTACGGGAGTTTTGATAAAAGATGCCGTTGACCGCGGTTGCCGCCGTTTTATAATCGGGCTTGGCGGCAGTGCCACCAATGATGGCGGTATGGGGCTGCTTGCGGCACTGGGGTATCGGTTTATTAATTGCAATGGCTGTGAATTGGCTCCGATAGGTGAGAGCCTGCCACAAGTCGCGGCAATAGATGCCGGTGAAATCGACCCTTGTCTTGCGCAATGCCGGTTCACTGCGGCCTGTGATGTCGATAATCCGTTGACCGGGGCAATGGGTGCTGCGCGTATTTTTGCGCCCCAAAAGGGTGCCGACGGACAGTCGGTGGAGTACCTCGACCGCGGGCTTGCCACGTATGCCGATGCCATCAAGCGGTATTGCGGGAAAGAGATAACCGCATTGCAAGGAGCCGGAGCCGCCGGTGGGGTCGGTGGAGGTGTTGCGGCATTACTCGATGCCGAATTGAAACCCGGTAGCGAGATTATACTCGACCTTGCCGGTTTTGACGATATTATAACCGGTGCCGATTATGTTATCACCGGCGAGGGGCGGATAGATGCGCAGAGCCTTATGGGCAAGGTGGTGGGTGCTGTGTCGCGCCGTGCTGCCCGTGCAGGTGTGCCGGTTATAGGCATTGCCGGGTGTGTGGATTGCCGGGGTGTTGATGACAGCCGGTTTGCCGCATTGTTATCGATACAGCAGTCGCCTGTGAGCCTTGAATATGCCATGAAGAAAGATGTCACGCTGCGCAATGTGCGGTTTACCGTGGAGCAAGTGGCAAAATTGATTAAAAGCCGCCTGTGACCGACCGTGATATTTCGGCATAATCCATGAGCGAATCGTTTTCTACAGCATATGAGCGGAATTTCATCATGGAGCCGTCGTAATCGACGGTGTGGTACATAGGTGTGTTGCCGATTACTTTAAATCCGGGACTTTCGGGACGTGCGGTATATGCCTTGGGCGACATATATGATACTATATACACAGGGTGGTCGCCACGGGTGCCTGTGTTGCGCATATATCCGTGCTCATGCCCTTGCAGCACCAGGTGCACGCCGTATTTTTCAAGCAGCGGCACGAATGTGTTGCGTATCGACAAGTTGTTACGGCTCTTTCTCACCGAATAAGCAGGGTGGTGGTACATAACTACTTTCCACTTGTCGCCAGCTTCTTTCAGACATTCGCGCAGCCAACTGTAACGTGCGGCGAGAGTAACACAGTCGTTAATGCCGTGTGTATCGACTACCATTATACGCAGGTCGGGCAGGTCGATGTAATAACTTATACCCATAGCAGTTTCTGCTCCGTTCCCGGGATACACGAATGTGTGTCGCCAACGCGGGTCGATGCTTGGGTATAGCGATTTCAGGTAATCATGATTGCCGGTGGCTGTGATTAACGGCATTGAAGTGAGTATGGAATCGGCTGTCGAGTAGAAATAGTTCCAATAAGCATCGATGGGTCGTTCAACAAGGTCGCCCGCGCAAGCCCAAAAATCGGCATCGGGGAATTTCCGGTATAGCTTGGCAAACCATTCTCCCGAGGGTCCGTCGAAATTGTCTTGCACATCACCGAAGAATATGAATTGCCGACGTGGCAGGTCGGCTTGCGGCATTGTAAACGAATATGTCGCCGACCGTTTCCCTGCTGTGGATACGCTGTAGCTGTATTCCTTGCCTGCTTGCAGGCTGTCGAGGCTCACCCGGTAGAAGGCATCGCGTCCGCCGCGGCTTTCCACCACGGTGCCGGTGGCTTGCAGTGTCACGGAATCACCGTCTGCGGTAAGCGTCAGGAACGACGGTTCTAATGTGTCGCCGCAACGCCACGACACGGTGCGCTGTGACATGAATTGTTCACCCGGCGTCAGGATGATGCGGTCGGGGGCTTCGGCCGCAGTGTAAGGCTCTTCGGGAATATTGTTGAACCAAGCGTTCCAACGGCTTTTCACAAACAGTGATATGGCGGCCACTATTATAATAGCGCAAATTATCTTGATATATCGTTTCATCGTGTGCTTTTATTTTGCTTGCAAAAATGGTGAAAAAATATGTAGTAAGCAAAAAATAATGTTGCTTGTTCACACACGTATTCCCTCGGCACGTCGATTCGCAATTGTGGTAACCGTAGTGTAAAAATCGCTTTGGCAATTTTGGCAGTACTTTAATCTTTCGCTATATTTGTACAACATAAAACCATTAATATAACCTTATATGATAAACCATCGTTTTTGTAAAGCTGTAATTGCCGCTGCGTTACTGTTGTCGGGCGGAGGACTTGCAGCACAGGAAATAGGGAAATATGTTCCCGCCGAGGAGAACCTGAAAGCCCGTGAAGAGTTTCAAGACAACAAGTTCGGTATTTTCCTGCATTGGGGGTTGTACAGTATGCCGGGGCAAGGTGAGTGGTATATGAATACCGGCAATATCGACAGGTGCGAGTATGAAAAACTGGCTTCGGCTTTCTATCCGTCACGTTTCGATGCCGCCGAGTGGGTGTCGGCAATAAAAGCTTCGGGGGCAAAATACATATGTATCACGTCACGCCATCATGACGGTTTCTCGATGTTCGATACCGAGTATTCCGATTATAATATAGTAGATGCCACGCCATTCGGCCGTGACGTATTAAAGGAACTTGCCGACGAATGCCACCGCCAAGGCATAAAGTTGCATTTTTATTATTCTCACCTTGACTGGCGGCGCGATGATTATCCGCAAGGCAATACCGGGCGAGGCACGGGGCGGCCGGAAGGACATGGCGACTGGCCGAGCTATTACCGGTTTATGAACAACCAGCTCACCGAGTTGCTTACCAATTATGGGGAAATAGGTGCGATATGGTTTGATGGATTTTGGGATCAACCAATCGACTTTGATTGGCAAAGCGACGAGCAATATGCCCTTATCCACCGCCTGCAACCGGCGTGCCTTGTGGGAAACAACCATCACAGAGACCCTTATCCCGGTGAAGACATACAAATATTCGAGCGAGACAAGCCTGGCGAGAACACTGCCGGGTATTCGGGGCAGGATATAAGTACATTGCCGCTCGAAACGTGCCAAACGATGAATAATACATGGGGGTATAATATAAAAGACCAAAATTATAAATCTACCGAGGAACTTATACACTATCTTGTGGAAACGGCAGGTAACAATGGCAACTTGCTGCTTAACATTGGCCCGCAACCCAATGGCGAACTGCCTGCCACAGCCGTGCAACGCCTCAAGGAAATGGGTGAATGGCTGGCTGTGTATGGCGAAACCATATATGGCACACGTGGCGGCGACATAGCCCCGCACTCGTGGGGCGTTTCTACACGCAAGGGAGACCGCTTGTTTATACATATTCTCGACCTTGCCGATGACGGGCTTTATTTGCCGCTCAAGGCAAAAGTGAAATCGGCCAGGGTGTTTGCCGATGGCGCACCTGTCGAATATAAACAAGAGAAAGACGGCGGGGTGTTGCTAAGGCTGCCGAAAGTTCCCGATGAAACCGATTATGTAATTGAATTAACGTTGAAATAATAATGAGTTACCGGGTTATAGAAATTTGTGCCAATTCGGCTGAAAGTGCCGTCAAGGCGCAAGAAGGTGGTGCCGACCGTGTGGAACTGTGTGCAGGTATTCCCGAAGGTGGTACAACCCCTTCGTGCGGAGAAATAATGGCGGCGAAACGGTTGTTGAAGACGACAAGGCTGCACGTAATCATAAGGCCGCGTGGCGGAGACTTCCTTTATTCTCCACTTGAAGTTGAAGCTATGAAATGCGATATCAATATGGCTCGCTATTTGGGAGCCAAGGGTATTGTGGTGGGATGCCTCACTGCCGATGGCGATGTGGATGTGAATATGATAAAACAAGAATTGCTGCCTTTCGCAGGAGGAATGAGCAAGACTTTCCACCGAGCATTTGATATGTGCCGTGACCCGTTTGAGGCATTGGAGCAGATTATCGACATGGGCTTTGACCGTATTCTCACTTCGGGGCAGGCTGCCACTGCCGAGGAAGGCATACCGTTGATACGTCAATTGGTGGAACGTGCCGCAGGCCGCATAATCATAATGCCCGGATGTGGCGTAAATGCCTCGAATATTGATAAGATTGCCGCCGAAACCGGCGCAACCGAGTTCCACCTTTCTGCTCGCAGCCGGGTGGAAAGCGGGATGCAGTATCGTAATCCGCGTGTGTCGATGGGTGGAACCGTGCACATCGACGAATACAGCCGCCTTGTTACCGATCCGGCCAAGGTGCGCGAGGTGCTTGGGTAACGGTTTGTTACCCGTGGCTACTATGTTGCAAAACATATATTTTTTCTTGTGCGTCAAGGGCAAAATATGTTACTTTGTGTGAGTTTTTTAGCGAGCGAACCGGTTTCGCGTTCCATTCACGCGCGTGAGTGGACTGTTCGTGCCAAGGTTGCTCCTGCCTGCTGCATCGCAAGGAAAGAGTATAGTGTCCGCAAGATTGAAAATTTTGCCATGCTGCTCAGGCATGGTTGCGCGTGTGCGTATTATGGAATACAGGTCGGATATTCAGTGAGACATACAGAACATAAACAACTAAAATAACATACTTCTTTAAAACAGAGATAGAAACTATGAACAAGTATCCTAAAATTGGCATTCGCCCGACCATTGATGGCCGCCAGGGCGGTGTTCGTGAAAGTCTTGAAGAAAAGACTATGAACTTGGCCAAGGCTGTGGCCGAGCTTATCTCAAGCAACGTTAAATACAGCGACGGCGCACCTGTGGAATGTGTCATTGCCGATGGTACCATAGGCCGTGTGGCCGAAACTGCCGCTTGTGCCGAGAAATTCGAGCGTGAAGGCGTGGGTGCAACCATCACCGTCACTTCTTGCTGGTGCTACGGTTCGGAAACCATGGATATGAATCCTTATTGGCCGAAAGCCGTTTGGGGCTTTAATGGTACTGAACGCCCGGGAGCAGTGTATCTGGCTGCCGTGTTGGCAGGCCATGCTCAAAAAGGTTTGCCCGCATTCGGCATTTATGGCCGCGATGTGCAGGACTTGGACGATAATACAATCCCGGCCGACGTTGCCGAAAAAATATTGCGCTGGGCACGTGCAGCCGTTGCCGTTGCTCAAATGCGCGGGCAAAGCTATCTTTCGATAGGCAGCCAGTGCATGGGTATCGCCGGCAGTATCGTAAGCCACGATTTCTTCCAGGAATACCTTGGAATGCGTAACGAAAGCGTTGACGAGACCGAAATTTTGCGCCGCATGGACGAGGGTATTTACGACCATGAGGAATATGAGAAAGCAATGGCTTGGGTTGAAAAGTATTGCAAGCCCAATGAAGGCTGGGACAAGAACCGCCCCGAACGCCAAAAGACCCGCGAGCAGAAAGAGGCCGACTGGGAATTTGTGGTAAAGATGACGCTTATCGTTCGCGACTTGATGCGCGGCAACCCCAAATTGCGCGAGATGGGCTTCAAGGAAGAGGCATTGGGTCATAACGCCATTGTCGCCGGTTTCCAAGGCCAACGTCAATGGACCGACTGGAAGCCTAATGGCGACTTCACCGAAGCCTTGATGTGCAGCACATTTGACTGGAACGGTATCCGTAAGGCATTTGTGCTTGCTACCGAAAATGATACTTGCAATGCCGTGGCCATGTTGTTTGGCAACTTGTTGACAGGTTGCGGACAAATGTTCAGCGACGTGCGCACTTATTGGAGTCCCGAGGCTGTTAAGCGCGTGACAGGCAGGGAATTGACAGGACTTGCTGCCGGCGGTATGATACACCTTATCAATTCTGGTGCAACCACGCTCGACGCTACCGGTGAAAGTGTGAATGCCAACGGTGAACATTGCATGAAGCCGTGTTGGGAAATGACCGAAAAGGATGCCGAGGCTTGCCTGAAGGCTACCAACTGGTTGCCTGCCGACCGTGACTACTTCCGCGGCGGTGGTTTCTCAAGCAACTTCTTGTCGCGTGGCGGTATGCCTGTTACCATGTCGCGCTTGAACCTCATAAAGGGCCTTGGTCCTGTATTGCAGATTGCCGAAGGTTGGACTGCTGATGTTGATCCTGAGATATTTGAAGTATTGAACAAACGTACCGACCCGACTTGGCCTACTACTTGGTTTGTACCTCGCTTGTGCGACAAACCGGCGTTCAAGGATGTTTATTCGGTTATGAACAACTGGGGCGCCAACCACGGTGCCATCAGCTACGGACACATCGGTGCCGACCTCATCACATTGGCTTCGATGTTGCGCATACCGGTTTGTATGCACAATGTTGACGATGACAAGATATTCCGTCCGGCTGCATGGAACGCATTCGGCATGGACAAAGAAGGTGCCGACTACCGTGCTTGCATGAATTACGGCCCTATATATAAATAATCTAAGTTAAATCGTTTTTTAATAAAAAGGGAAGAGGGTGAAGCGATTGGTGACTCACCCTCCTTTCCCGTTTCATAAGCCTTAACCAAAAAAAACTATATCAGACATGATTACCAATCTTGAAATAGACGAATTTGTAAGACAAGCCCATCGTGTGGGCGATGCAGGTCTCACCATTTGCAGCAGCGGCAATTTGTCGTGGCGCATAGGCGAAGAAGTATTGATTTCGGGTACAGGTTCCTGGGTACCCAACTTGCAGAAAGAGAAAGTGGCAATTTGCAACCTTGCAACAGGGCAAAGCGTGAATGGCGTGAAGCCGTCGATGGAACACGTGTTCCACCTGGGTGTGTTGCGCGAACGCCCCGACATGAATGTGGTGTTGCACTTCCAGTCGCCCTATGCAACGGCAATAGCCTGCATGAAGGAACAACCTGCCAACTTTAACGTGACGGCTGAAATACCGTGCCACGTGGGTCGTGAAATACCCATCATTCCTTATTACCGGCCCGGTTCGCCCGAACTTGCCGAAGCTGTCATGAATGCGTTGAAGGAACATAACTCGGCATTGATGCTCAAGCATGGGCAAGTGGTGTGCGGAAAAGATTTCGACGAGGCATTCGAGCGTGCCATGTTCTTTGAAATGGCTTGCCGCATAATCATTCAATCGGGTTTCAATTACAATGTATTCACTCCCGAAGAGATTGCCGACCTTGATACTTACATCTTGGGTAAAGTAACCAAGTAATTACCTGCACCCACAGCATGAAAGAAGTTTATATCGCAGTTGACTATGGCGGGGGGAGCGGCCGCGTGATTGCTGGCTCTTTCAGCCATGGTCAATTGGAATTGGAGACTATCAGCCGGTTTGGCAACAGGCAGGTGAGAATGGGCGGACACACCTATTGGGATTTCTTGTCGCTGTTCCAAGACATGAAAGAAGGGTTGCGCATGGCCGTCCGCAAAGGGTACCGCATCAAAAGCATAGGTATCGACACCTGGGGTGTGGATTTCGGCCTGATTGACAGCCGTGGCAATTTGCTCGGCAATCCCATATGTTATCGCGACCAATTCACCAACGGGTTGCCCGAAGAACTGTTTGGCGGCGACAAGGCTGCCGCACATTATGCCGAGGCAGGCATTCAGATAATGCCTATCAACACCATATACCAATTGTATGGCTTGAAAAAAGAGGGCGATGTGAGGCTTGAAGTTGCCGACAAACTGTTGTTCACCCCCGACTTATTCAGCTTTTTCCTTACCGGCGTGGCAAATAATGAGTATAGCATTGCATCTACGTCGGAATTGCTCGATGCCCGCAGCCGCACTTGGAACCGCAAGTTGATCGACGAACTCGGGTTGCCTCAGCATCTTTTCGGTGAGATAGTGATGCCCGGCAGTCGCCGCGGCACATTGAGACCTGAGATTGCAGCCGAGATAGGACTTGATTATCCGGTAGAAGTGATTGCCGTCGGCTCGCACGACACGGCAAGTGCCATCAAGGCTCTGCCGCCCGTTTCGCGTCGGGGTGCGTGCCGCGCATTCCTGAGTTCGGGTACATGGTCGTTGTTGGGTATAGAACTTGACGAGCCTATTCTTACCGAGGAAGCTCGTCTTGCCGATTTTACCAACGAAGGTGGTGTGGGCGGCAAAATATGTTTCATGCAGAACATTACCGGCCTGTGGATATTGCAACGCCTGCGTGCACAATGGGAGGAAGAAGGGCGTGAAACCGATTACGGTGTGCTTATTGCCGAAGCCGAGAAGTCGCATATCGAGTCGGTTATCAACGTCGATGCACCTGAATTCCAAAATCCCGACGGCATGGAAGAGACCATAGCCGAGCATTGCCGCATGACGGGGCAACAAGTGCCTGAGACGCAAGGCGAATATATGCTGTGCATAGCCCGAGGGCTTGCCGACCGCTATCGCCGCGGCATAGAGGGGCTGAACCGCCTCATCGGCCGACCGGTTGAAGAACTGTGTATAATAGGCGGTGGGAACCAGAATCGTCTGCTTAACCGCCTGACCGAGGAAGCCATCGGCATTCCGGTGGTGAGTGGACCTGTCGAGGCTACTGCAATCGGTAACATAATGGTTCAGGCCGAGGCTTTTGGAAACTAATGAAACTTAACATGAATAACTTTACATAAACCTAAATGGAAACAAAAAAATCAGCATCGCTGCTTCACCATAACGGGGTGAGCTATGTGTTGCCGTTTATCCTCATTACAAGCTGTTTTGCCTTGTGGGGATTTGCCAACGACATCACCAACCCTATGGTGAAAGCGTTTTCTAAAATTTTTCGCATGAGTGTCACCGAGGGGGCACTTGTGCAAGTGGCCTTTTATGGCGGCTACTTTGCAATGGCGTTCCCGGCAGCAATATTCATGCGTAAATTCTCTTATAAGGCCAGCATCTTGTTGGGTTTGGGATTGTATGCCTTAGGGGCATTGATGTTTTTTCCGGCAAAGTTGACGGGAGAGTATTACCCGTTCCTGCTGGCTTATTTCATTCTTACTTGCGGATTGTCGTTCCTTGAAACGAGCAGTAACCCCTATATTCTCTCGATGGGTAGCGAGGAGACTGCCACGCGCCGCTTAAGCCTTGCACAGGCATTCAACCCGATAGGGTCGTTGTTGGGAATGTATGTGGCGATGAATTTCATTCAGAATAAGTTGCACCCCATGGATACCGAAGCCCGGGCAGCATTGAGCGAGGCCGAATATGTGGCCATTCGCGATGCCGACCTTGCCACGCTCATAGCCCCGTATTTGGTTATTGGGCTTGTCATTCTTGCCATGTTCTTTATCGTGCGTTTTGCCAAGATGCCCAAAAATGGCGACCAGTCGCATGAAATAAATTTCATTCCCACCATGAAGCGCATATTCTCGTTGCCGCGTTACCGCGAGGGCGTTATTGCGCAGTTCTTCTATGTGGGAGCACAAATCATGTGCTGGACATTCATCATACAGTATGGAACACGCGTATTCATGGCCGAGGGGATGACCGAGCAGGCTGCCGAGGTGGAGTCGCAGCTCTATAACATAGTGGCTATGGCACTGTTCTGCGTGAGCCGTTTCATTTGCACCTTCTTGCTGAAATATTTCAATCCCGGTCAGCTGTTGAAGATATTGGCGATAGCCGCAGCCGTATTCACCTTGGGCGTGATATTCTTCCAGGATCGCATGGGAATGTATTGCCTTGTGGCTGTATCGGGCTGTATGTCGCTCATGTTCCCCACCATTTATGGTATTGCCCTCAAAGGGCTTGGCGATGATGCCAAGTTTGGTTCGGCCGGCCTTATCATGGCTATTCTTGGTGGTTCGGTGTTGCCTCCGGTTCAGGCCGCCATCATTGACATGGGTACAGTGATGGGGATGCCGGCAGTCAATGTCTCGTTTGTGCTGCCTCTCATTTGCTACATCATGGTGATGATCTACGGACAACGGTCATACCGTCGCAGCCGCCTCGGAATAGAATAACTGTATTCAGCATATAAATAATAATGGGATGCGTTTTCGTGGACGCTTCCCATTATTATTTTGTTCCCTGTTGATGTGGTCCATGTAAGTGCCTTCACTTCAGATATTGGCGGTAGAAGGCTTCGATTTTGTCGAAGGGGATTTTCCCGTAGTTGTCATAAAGGTCGGTGTGGCTTGCGCCCGGAATTATTAGCAATTCTTTATTGTCGCCGGTCAGCATCTTGTAAGTGTCTTCGCTGAAGTAGCGCGAATGAGCCTTTTCGCCATGAACGAGCAATACTGCATTGCGGATTTCTCCCGCGTAAGTAAGTATGGGCATATTCAGGAACGACAGCGACGAGGTGGTGTTCCATCCGCCATTGGAGTTGAGCGAACGCTTGTGGTAGCCGCGACTGGTCTTGTAATATGCGAAGTAATCTTTCAGGAATTGCGGGGCATCATCGGGTACAACGTCGGGCAGTCCTCCTGCAAGTGCATATGTGCCGTTACGGTAGTCTTCGGTGCGTTGGGCATTAAGTTGTAGCCTCAGCTCGTTGCGAGCATCGGCATTGTCGGCTGCATCGAAATATCCATTGGCGTTCACGCGGCTCATGTCATACATGGTGCTTGCCACAGTGGCTTTGATGCGGGTATCGATGGCTGCGGCATTCACGGCCATACCACCCCAGCCGCAAATGCCGAGTATGCCTATGCGTTCGGGGTCAACATCGGCACGTGTTGACAGGTAATCGACTGCCGCGCAAAAATCTTCGGTATTGATGTCGGGCGATGCAACATAGCGAGGGCTGCCGCCACTTTCACCTGTGAACGACGGGTCGAAAGCTATGGTAAGGAAACCGCGCTCGGCCAGTTCTTGGGCATAAAGTCCCGAGGCCTGTTCTTTTACGGCTCCGAACGGGCCACATACGGCAATTGCAGGCATCGCGCCCTCGGCATTTTTGGGAACATACAGGTCGGCGGCAAGCGTAATGCCGTAACGGTTGTGGAACGTGATTTTGCTGTGGTTCACTTTGTTGCTTTGCGGGAACACTTTGTCCCACTCTTGAGTAAGGTTCAGTTTTTCTTCCATATAGTAGTTCTTATTAAGATTTTCTTGTGCCATCAGGCTTGCCGCACCGCAACAGCAGGCGAGCAATATCGTGCATAATAGAATGTGTTTCATAATTTCGTTGATTTTGGTTCCGATACAAAATTACGGAAAAAGCCCTACGGCATTATTGCTGTAAGGCTCAAATATCTTTTCTGAAAAGGTCGCGGGGTGGTGAGTTACGTGGCTACGGCTGTGGGGGCTATGCCATATTGCCTTTTGAAGGCAGTTGAAAAGTGCGACTGGTTCTTGAAGCCCACTTCACGGCAAACATCGGCAATTTTTCCCCCGTCTTGCATCATGGCATAAGCCACTTCAAGGCGTTTGCGAATAAGCCATTTTTCGGGTGTCAGGTCGCTTATTTTCTTGAAGTCGCGCTTGAATGTAGCAAGGCTGCGGCCGGTGTAATGTGCTAATTCTTCTTGGGAAAATTCATACATATAATTGTTGTTCAGGAAGTCGAGAATGTCGATTTTCCACGGTTCGTTGAAATCAAATAGCATTGTGGCAAAGCGGCTGTCGATGTGCAGCAATGCAAGCAGTCCTTCCTGCAATTTCAGGTGCATGAAATCGTCTTGAGGTTTCACGTCGGGGTCGAAGTATGGTGTCATCGAGGCAAACAGGCTTGTGATTTCGGCGGTGCGCGGGAGTTTTATCACCTCGCGTGGCAATTTCCCTGAGTCGTTGGTTCTCATGCGGTATTGTTCGAGCTTGCCATACATCTCACGCAGGAAGTTGCGTGTGAAGTTTAGGAATATTCCGCAATACCGTTCACCGTTGGCTGTGCGTTTATACATGGTGATATGGTGGTCGCGAGGGATGAACACACATTCCCCCTTGCCCACGTGTATTTGCTCGTTGCCGTTGTCGTTTTCAAGCACCATTTCACCCGAATACACATAATTCATTGCATATTCCCTGCTGCGGTGGATGCATCCGCTTGTGTCATCGTAAAAGAAGCTGTAAAACACATCGTTGTAATTGAAAATCAGCTTCATCGGCCCTGAATGTTCCTCTTGTTGCTTCATATATGCCGCCTGCTTGGGGTTTTATATATGCAAATATACAAAATAAGCGGATAGTGCCCAATATGCCATTTTGCATTTTGATGCTTGGGGGGGCAGCTGCAACGCATATGCGTATTGTGGGTAAGGGAGAATGTGTTATTCGTCCTTTACGTTTTTCGAGCGTGATTCTTTCTTGGTTGACGTGCTGGTGTCTTTGTCTTCCTTCAGGTCGATTTCTACCTTGTTGTGGTCTAATACTTTATATTGCAGGTAGGCAAGCGACTGGTCGGGTAGAATGCGGAATTTCAAGCCAAATTCGATGCGCCACCGCCGATATTCCGAGAATAAGCCTTTTTTGAGGTAGGCATCGACGAACGGGTGGACATACATCGTGAAATTTGTTACCTGTAACGAGTTAATCAGGTAGTCGATTTTGTCTTTCAGCATATCGGTGAACAGCAACGACGGTTGCACTTCCCCTTTCCCACCGCACGACGGACAGGCTTCGGCTGTGGCAATGTTTAAGGCAGGGCGCACACGCTGCCTGGTGATTTGCATCAGTCCAAATTTGCTTAGCGGCAATATGTTGTGGCGTGCACGGTCGTTGGCCATCACCTCTTTCATGTGTTCATACAGGGCTTGCCGGTGGTCGGCCTGAGCCATATCGATGAAATCGATGACGATTATTCCACCCATGTCGCGCAGGCGCAATTGGCGGGCAATTTCATCGGCAGCACGCAGGTTCACATCGAGTGCGTTACTTTCCTGGTTGGTGGAATTTTTTGAACGGTTTCCCGAGTTCACGTCGATTACGTGCAGGGCCTCGGTACTCTCGATTATTATGTATGCTCCCGATTTGAATGAAACTGTTTTGCCGAATGAAGTTTTTATTTGCCGCGTGATATTGAAGTGGTCGAAAATAGGAGTGTCTTCGGCATATAGCTTTACGATATCTTTCTTGTCGGAGGCAATTAGTGTCACATAATGCTGAATTTGGTCGAAGATTTCGGCATTGTTGACATATATGTTCTCAAACGACGTGTTAAACACATCGCGAATGAGGCTTACGGCGCGGCTTTCTTCCTCATAGATGAGAGAGGGCGCATCTGAGCGTTGGGCTTTGGCAATGCTTTCTTCCCAACATTTCAAGAGTGCTTTCAGCTCGTTGTTGAGTTCGGCAACACGTTTGCCCTCGGCCGACGTGCGTATGATTATGCCGAAGTTTTTCGGCTTGATGCTTTCAATCAGCTGCCGCAGGCGTAATTTTTCTTCGGTTGACTTTATTTTTTGGGAAACCGATATTTTGTCGTTGAAAGGTATTAATACGAGGAACCGCCCTGTGAATGATATTTCGGTTGTCAGTCGCGGGCCTTTCGACGATATAGGCTCCTTGGCAATTTGCACTATCAGCTGTTGCCCTATTTCGAGAACATCGGTGATGGTGCCATGCTTGTCGATGTCGGGTGTCGGTTTCATTTTCGACACTTGAGGCACGTGCCTTCTGTCATCGAGAGCCGTGGAGAGGAATTGCTTGTAGGCTTTGAATTGTGAGCCGAGATCGAGGTAATGCAAAAAAGCGTCTTTTTCAAAGCCCACGTTGACGAATGCTGCGTTCAAGCCCGGCATCAACTTTTTGACTTTGGCAATATAAAGATTGCCGACGGCATACGACGCATCACGTGGCTCTTTTTGCAGGGATACAAGTCGTCCGTCCTCGGTCAAGGCGGTTGATATGTTGTCAGGAGTTACGTCAACGATGAGTTCGCTTCTCATTACCCGTTTTTGATGGTTAAAAATAAAAAATCTATGCTCCTGCATTTTTGTGCTTTGGAGCAAGATGTAAAAAGTGTGTGCAGACTGTTTTTTGCCGTGCTTTTAGAAAAGTGCAATGTGTGTGAGTGAGAACAGGTTCATTATTATTCACAAAGAACAAACGCAATGAAGCACTGTCCGCACTATAATTGTGCCGGGTGTCATTTTGTTTGTTCTTTTGTAAGACTTGGTTTTCTGAAACCTGAATCTACACACATTCATTATTTCTTCTTGTGGCGGTTCTTTCTCAGTCTTTTCTTACGCTTGTGAGTTGCCATCTTGTGGCCTTTTCTTTTCTTTCCGCTTGGCATATCTTTAATTTTTTAAGAGTTATATGATTATTCGCTGTTGATTACTGCACAATTTCTTGTGCGGCAGTGTGTAAGCGAGATTATTTTACTTGTTCCATGAATACCTTTGCAGGCTTGAAAGCCGGGATTTTATGCTCGGGAATGATGAGCGTAGTACCCTTTGAGATGTTGCGGGCAGTCTTTTGTGAACGTGTCTTGACAATGAAACTGCCAAATCCGCGCAAGTAAACATTCTCGTTATTGGCAAGAGAGTCCTTTACGGTTTCCATGAATTTTTCTACAGTCTCCAATACCGATGCTTTGTCGATACCGGTAGATTTTGCAATCTCGTTTACGATGTCTGCTTTAGTCATTGTATTCGTATTTTTTATAAATATTTAAAATTTCCCGTAATCACAAACAAAGGTGAAAACAGATGCCCGCTTTTGAGGGCGGTGCAGCCCGTTTTCCTGTGCTTCGGGGGGCATATTAACGACCCCCTGCCGGATTTGTAGGTGCAAATATCGCATTTTTTTTTGAAATAAAAGTAACGAGCAATGAAATTTTCATAGAATTTTTTGTTTTTCACTCGTTTAGGGGTGTTCGGTGCCGGTGACGGATTATAAGGTATATGCGCTGTTGTGGCCGAGTGAGCGGGGAAATTGCTAACTTTGCAGTCGGGTTTTAATAGGTTTGAAATGAATAAGAAATTTACTGTTCCGTTTTTATTGCTTGCGGTATTGTTTTGCACTTTTCTTGTGGTTGCGAATTTGCTTGAAGTGAAAGTTGTGAAACTTGGCCCGCTTTCGGCTACTGCCGGACTTGTGGTTTTCCCGTTGTCATATATAATAAACGATTGTATTGTGGAAGTTTATGGCTTCCAGCGCGCCCGATTTGTGATATGGCTGGGTTTCCTGATGAACCTTGTTGTGGTGCTGCTTGTGCAACTTGCCCTTGTGTTGCCGCCCGACCCGGTATGGACTGGCCAGCAGGCCATGGAGATTGTGTATGGCAGCACCCCGCGCATTTTGTTTGCAAGTTTCGTGGCCTTTGTGTGCGGTTCGATGGTTAATGCTTATGTGATGAGCCGCATGAAAGTGATGAGCCATGGCCGGCATTTTTCGGCTCGTGCCATTTTATCGACGTTGTTTGGCGAGAGTGTCGATTCGGTGATATTCTTCCCGATAGCCTTCGGCGGAGTGTTGCCGTGGACCACTGTGCTGACT
Organism: uncultured Bacteroidales bacterium; assembly: GCA_949289215.1. Lineage (GTDB taxonomy): Bacteria > Bacteroidota > Bacteroidia > Bacteroidales > Muribaculaceae > Avimuribaculum. The sequence continues at coordinate 105,383 of CASENC010000049.1, forward strand.
CTCATCTGGAGCCAGGCAGTCATCAAGACCGCATATGAAGTGGTGGTGTTGCCCGTGACATTGCGTGTGGTTGCTTATATCAAGCGCCGGGAACGAATCGATACCTATGACGATGCTGCGAGCGGAGTGGATTACCGCTGGTGGCGCGTGGATAAAATAGATTAATAGTGTGTTGAGTTATGATTGAGGGAATTAAGACGGTATTTGTTGACGTTGACGACACGCTGTGGTGGTTTAGTGAAAATTCGTTGACGTCGTTACGTCATGTATATGAGGTTTTCAAACTTGACCGGTTTGCCGATTATGATGCATTTGACCGTTATTACCATGACATTAACAGCCGGTTGTGGGAGTTGTACCATTATGGTAAAATCGAGAAAAGTTTCCTTGTGGAGGAACGTTTCAGGTATGCACTTGAAAAGATAGGCTTTCAACCCAGAACCATAGGCCGTCTTGGAGCCGAAATCAACGAAGAGTATTTGCGATACTTGGCCTTGCAGCCGCTGCTTGTGCCGGGAGCAAGAGAGATGCTTGAGGGATTGGCTCCCGATTACGACATTAATGTGCTGAGCAACGGTTTCAAGGGTGTTCAGCAGCAAAAATTGCGTTCGGGTGGTATAGACGGCTATATTCGCCATGTGGTGCTTTCAGATGATTGCGGAATAACGAAGCCGTTGCGGGGCATATTTGATTATGCACTCGACGTGTGTGGGGCGACGGCTACATCGAGCGTGATGATAGGCGACAATTACGACACTGATGTGTGCGGAGCCAAGAATGCAGGTTGGCACACTATATTTTTCAATCGCGGCGGCAAGCCCGGTGATTACCCGGCAGCCGATGCCGTGGTGAGTGATTTGCGTGAAGTGCCGGCGTTGTTGTTGCCATCCTCGCTTTAATACCAGGTGATGCCGTTTGACGAGCTGCTGCGCTTGTCATACTTGAGGTCGCTCAACAGTGACGACTTGACGGCGATATGGAAGTTGTAGGATTTGTAAGGCCCGACGGGCACGAAGCTTGCACTCATGGTGAAGCAGTGCAGGTCGCGCGATATCGAGCAGTTCATGTAAGCTATTTTCCCGGTGTCGAAGTTATAACTTGCCGAGAAATTGAATGACCAGTTCTTGGTAGGCCTCACATTGCCCGAGAAACTGAGGTTTTGGGTGATGCGCCCGTTATAGTCCATTTTCTCGTAGTTGAAGTCTCCGTAGCTGTAATTGATGGAGTAATTGAACGTAAGGCTCCACGGGAAATCCCATTTGGCATATCCGTCGGGGTTGAGTTCTATGCCCGATTCGGTTTTTCCGCCACGGTTTTCCCGCTCTTCGTTGCGGTTGGCATACCGGTCAACGGCTTCGGGCGGTTCATTCTCCTTTTGGCTTTCCTTCTTGTCTTTTTTCTTGAATGTATCGTTGTTAAGAGTGTAGGAGAACGAAGTTCCCGTGCTCGACAGTTTGGCAAATCCCTTGCCGGCCTGTAGGCGGGTGCGGTTGACACGTGTGGGGGTACCGTACTCGTTGAGCTGGTAGGTGTAAACATCCCATGTCGCCGACAGGTTAAGGTTGAAATTCTTCATGAGCCTGAGCGAGAGCGATGTGTTGATGTTGCTCCATCGCAGTGAGTCGGCTGCAAAATTGTATGACTGGCTCACGGTGAAGTTTTCTATCAGTGAAATCTTTTTTACACCGGTGCTATCGGCATCGCTTTTTACTTTCATTTCCACATTGTTTGCAAGCGACAGGCTTACTGCTCCCGTTTTGCCTTGCCCCACGCTGCCGAATATGCCGTGCGAGAAATAGGAATACTTGGTGTTGACAAGCCTTCCGGTGTTGGGGTTGGTATAGGCATATGTGCCGTAGTATCCCCAGAACGGTGTACTGAAGTCGGGCGCACCGGTAAATGAGACGGTAGGGGTGAGCACGTGGCGTATCATCTGCACTTTGTCGCCGAATATTTTCCAAGGCTTGAAGAAGCCGTATATCTTGGTGTCAAGTGAGATTGATGCGCTGAAGTCGAATATGTTGTAAAAGCTGTAGGTGGTGTCGCGCACAACGGCCGAAGCGGCAGGGTCCCATTGCTGGCGTATCTTGCTGGTGTACATGCGGTCGTTGATGCTTACACTGGGTGTGACATTGATATAGTCAAACACGTTGAACGTTGCCGAGATTGGTATGGAGTGGCGCATACCGTTTCGCCAGTCTTTTATTAGGCTCTTCTTGAAGAATTCTTTTTGCCCGGCAGTGAGGGAGTTTTGAAATACGCCGGTATATGACAACTTGATTTTCTCATACCATTTTTCGCTCCCTACGGCGCTTTTGCGCTTGAATGGCGCGGTTTGCGACATGGTGAGGGTGATATTTGGGAACGAAACGGTGATGGTTGAATCGGACGAGCGTTGGGAAACGTTGGCCGATGTTGACAAGCTCCATTTTGAGTTAGGAAACTTGTAAGTCATGTTGATGCTGCTGCTAGTGGTGTTTTCGGTAAACGAATTGCTGTAGTAGTCATCAAGGTTGTTACGGCTGTAACCGCTGGTGGCGAAGTTCACACTGGCCGAGAAAGTCATGTTGGGATTGGCTTTCGAGTCTTGGGAGTGTGTCCATGTTAATTTGAAGTTGGTCTGTTTTGAATAGTCCGATTCGCCTTTTTCGCCGGTGATGGTTGTGAGGTAGCTTATGTGGAACGCTCCCGAGAATTTGTAGCGTTTGCGGTATGACGATTGCGCCGCCAGCCCCCACGACCCCTTGGTGTATATTTCCCCTGTGAGGGCAAGGTCGATTTTGTCGTTGATGGCAAAATAGTATCCGCCTTCACGCAGGTAGTATCCGCGGTTGTAATCGTCGCCGAATGTAGGCATTATTATACCCGATGAGTATTTGTCGCTGAACGGGAAGAAACCGAACGGGATTGCAAGCGGCAACGGCACGTCGGCAAGCACCATATATGCCGGTCCCATGACGATGTCTTTTTTGGGGCGCACTTTTGCCTTGGTCAGTTGCAGGTAAAAGTGCGGGTGCTCGTGGTTGTCGCAAGTGGTGTATCGGCCTTCTTTGATGAAATATTCGTCGTTTTCCATCTTTTTCGTGCGTCCGCCGGTGAGGTATCCTTCGCCCTGTTGCGTTACCACCTCGGTGATATATCCTTTCTTGGATTTGAAATTGTAACGCATGGTTTTCGATTCATATTCGCCGCTTCGGTCCTTGAACACGGGCAATCCCTGCATTTCACCCGTGCTGTCGGGGCGGCCTATGGCATATACCTCACTGTTGTCCATGTTCATGTCGATTTGCATCGACTTCAGGTTGATGTCGCCATAGGTTACATCGCCGTCGCCATACATCGAGGCGTTGTTGCGGCCGTAGAATACAAGCGAGTCTTTGGCAGTGAATTGCACCGAGTTGTCGAGATCGACCATGGTCATCACGAAACGCGATTTCAGTCTTGAAGTGTCGCGCAGTGAGCTGTCGGACCTTGCCGTGTCGGCAATTCCCGAAACCGAGTCTTTCACGATTGATTGCCGTATCGATGCCGAATCGGCATTTTGCTTGTGCTTTTGCAGGCGTGCAATGATGCTGTCGGCAGCTGCATTCCTGGCTGAATCGGATATTAATGCAGACACCGAGTCGAGAGCCGAGGCATCAATGGTGTCGCCGAGCAGCTCTTCGATTGAGGGGGGCAAGTCGGTAGTCGAGCCTTCTGCCGATTGCTTGGCAACGTTGCAACTATGGCACACGCAAAGGACAACTACGAGAGATGCTATATATATGAGTATATTTTTCAAATTTAAAATGTGGAAAAACACCTGCAAAATTAAGCAATAACATTCACACCTGCACAATAAAGTTGATAATTAATGTTATTGGGCTGTGTGGAGTAGGTGTTTGGCTAGGTGGCTGAATGGCCGAAGTCGGTTATCGGATTATGATAAGAGCCTTGGAACGAGTAAGAATGTAGTTGCGGAAGACGGCATCGCTGGTTATTCGTTGCAGTGCTTTTTCCGAGGCTATTTGGTGTGATTCTTTTTTTGTGTAGCCGGTGGCCTCGCTTACAGGGCTGCCGCACAGGTTTATCATTGAACGGAACATTTGGTTGTTGGAGCCATCGACCGACGTGTCAACCAGTTCAAAATTGACCGGTACATGGTTTTTCTGCCCCCATTCGAGCAATTTAGACTTGAAATTAATTTCGGTGCGGGCAATGTTGTGTATATTGATGTGAGGTGCTATTATGCGTTGCTCGACGAAAGTCTTGCATCGTTCATATCCCTGGTCGAGATATACGGCACCCACCAGTGCCTCAAGTGCGTTGCCATAGATGTAGGAATTGTGCGTGTGGCTTGTCACTATGGGGTGTACAACTTTGTCGAGCCCCATCTCCTTTGCTATCTTTGACAACGTTTCGCGTTTTACAATCTTTGAGCGGGTGTTGGTGAGGAACCCCTCGTGCTTGCGCGGGAACATTTTGTAAAGTATGTCGGCTACGATTGCCCCTAAAATCGCGTCGCCAAGGTATTCGAGCCTCTCGTTGTTGGTGTAGCGGCCTTTGCCGTTTCCTGTGGAACGGGAACGGTGTATGAAGGCGAGCCGGTAGGTGCTTAAATGCCGAGGGGGGAATCCCAACAGGCGGAAACAAAAAGCATAAAGCTCCTTATCCTTGCAGAAAAGAAGCTTTATGCGAAATAAGATATCGTTGGGCGACACGGTACGCGATATTATTCGACGTATTTTTTTACGATCATGCTGGCATTGTGTCCGCCAAAACCGAATGTGTTGGACAGGGCCACGTTGATATCGCGTTTTTGCGCCTTGTTAAATGTGAAATTCAACTTGTAGTCAATCTCTGGATCCAAGTCGTCGTCGGCATGGTTGATGGTCGGAGGAACTATGCCGTCGGTTATCGTCTTTACGCAGAACAGCACTTCAAGCGCACCGGTTGCACCCAGCAGGTGGCCGGTCATCGACTTGGTAGAGCTGATGCTCAAGCGGTAGGCATCGTCGCCCCAAACTTCCTTGATGGCTTTTACTTCCGACAGGTCGCCTACCGGAGTGGAGGTGCCATGTACGTTGATGTAATCGACATCGGCCGGGGTGAGGCCGGCATCGGCAATTGCCCGTTTCATCACCAATTTTGCGCCGAGCCCTTCGGGGTGGCTTGCAGTGATGTGGTAGGCATCGGCCGACATACCGCCACCGACAACTTCACAGTAAATCTTGGCACCACGAGCCTTGGCGTGTTCAAGTTCTTCGAGAACGAGGCAGGCCGAGCCTTCACCTATGATAAAGCCGTCGCGTGAACCGCTGAACGGGCGCGAAGCTGTCTCGGGCGAGTCGTTGCGTGTGGAGAGGGCGTGCATCGAGTTAAAACCACCTACCCCGGCAGGGTAAATGGCAGCCTCGGCACCACCGCTGACCATTGCAACAGCCATACCTAAACGAATGTAGTTGAATGCGTCGATCAAGGCATTGGTCGATGATGCGCAAGCCGAGACGATCCCGAAGTTAGGCCCGCGGAAGCCGTATTGCATGGAAATGTGACCGGCAGCTATGTCGGCAATCATCTTCGGAATGAAGAATGGATTGTACTTCGGCCCCTGGTCGGCATGCATGGCATAATAGCCGGCTTCTTCCTCGAATGTGTGCAAACCTCCGATCCCTGACGAGAATATTACGCCTACATTGTCGGCATCGATGCCTTCGGCGTTGATTTTTGAATCTTCAACAGCCTGTTGGGCGGCAACAAGCGCGTATTGGGAATAGAGGTCTAGGGTGCGTAACTTCTTGCGGTCGAAATAGTCGGCCCCGTTGAAGTTCTTCACCTCGCACGCAAACTGGGTCTTGAACAGAGATGCGTCGAAATGCGTAATAGGCCCGGCACCGCTTACTCCCGCAATGGCATTTTGCCATGTGGTTTCAACATCGTTGCCGAGGGGAGTTACAGCTCCCAAGCCTGTTACAACAACTCTTTTTAACTCCATTATAAATTAATGTGATTTCTTTCTTATTTGTTGTTTTCGATGAACTCGATGGCGTCGCCAACAGTTACTATGCCCTCGGCCTTGTCATCGGGAATTTCGATACCGAATTGCTTTTCGAATTCCATGATCAATTCAACAGTGTCGAGTGAATCAGCACCAAGATCTTGAGCAAATGTAGCTTCAGGTGTTACTTCAGATTCGTTTACTCCAAGCTTTTCTACAATTATTGCTTTTACCTTTTCTGCAATTTCTGACATAATGATTAAGTTTTAAATAGTTATAATTTGGATAATACTTTTTTCGCGGCACAAAGTAAGCAATTTTAATTCAGATATGAAAAATTTTAACGCCTTAAATTGAACCGTTTTGCGCATTTTGTCGCAAAATGTGCAGTTTTGGGCTTTATTCGCGGCTTTTTGCATTCCATTTTCTGCTCCTCGTTGCTCGATTGCTTTTGCAAGTTTTGCTTTCATTTCCGGTGGTGAGGCGATGCCGTCTCTGTCCTTAATAAACGGTGGTTTAGCCGCCGTTGCCGTTGTGAAAAACGAGGTATCAAATTGCCTAACAGGCTGCAAAGGTACTAATTTTGTTTAAAACTCCAATGCTTGTGTCAACATTTTTTTAGTTTTGCTTCTGTTTGCCCGGTGGGTGCCGGGCTTTTGCCGACGGAGCGATTTGCCGTTGCGTTTTTTATGATTGTTTTATTGCTTTTTGATGTATAATGTGTGCATGGTGTTGTTATTTGATTGATTTTTGGTATATTTGCAAAAAAGCCGGATTTGCAAAAAAAAGAAACTTGTTTGCCGAACCTGTTTGGCCGATTGCCGCAATGATGGTTATGGCGTATGAGTCGCAGTGTATTGATTTTCTATCAAACCCTAAAATAATATATGTGTTATGAAGAAGATTGTTTATTTCTTATTGATTGCGTTACTTTGTTCGGGTTGCAGCACCTCGATAATGAGTACCATGCTGCCCGGCGTGTTTGATACCGCGCCCGGATATTCGTTTGGGTGGGAAAGCTGTGCCGGTAATGCTTCGGAAGGCATGGCCCGGTTTACTGTGGCGTGTTCCCATGTGTTAGCCCCGCAGACGGTTTATGTGCTAAGCGGTAATGATACTTATGCTGCCGATATGTATGGAAACCGTTATCCGGTGACGGTATCGGGGTCTTCATCTCTCAAAATGGCTGCCGGGGTTCCGGGAAAATTTGTTTTTGAGATAAGGGGCATACCGCCGGGAGTTAATTCGCTGGCTATAATAAGCATCATGTTCAAGACATATACCGACGGTGTTTCAAGCAGTGGAGAATATCGCCCCATGCACTTCCGCAACATTCCCATAACTTGGCAATAATGGTTTGAGGCTATTCACGTGTGTGAAAAAATCCATGTATTAGGAATGTGGTGTGTCGTGCTGTGTGTCTGTTCTTGTGTTACATTATGGCATAAGGGTAGGTGATATTCCACAGGAACAACGGGTGGCCCGGCATGGAAGTGCCTGCGCTGCAACGGTCTTTCTGCTCGATGACGCGGGCGAAGCCGTCAACCGAAAGTCGCCCCGAGCCTACTTCGACAAGGGTGCCGACGATGGCTCGTACCATGTTGCGCAGGAAGCGGTCGGCGGTAATGGTGAATACCATCTGGTTGCCTTCGGGTTCCCATTGTGCATGGGTGATGATGCAGTTGTTAGTCTTTACGTCGGTGTGCAGTTTGCTGAAGCTGGTAAAGTCGGTGTATTTCGGCAGCAATGCGGCGGCCTTGTTCATCAGGTTGAAATCGAGCCGTGGCGGATATTGCCAACTGAGCGGGTACAGGAACGGTGACTTGCCCCGATGCGTGAAATACTTGTAGGTGCGCGATGTGGCATCGAAGCGTGCGTGTGCGTCGTCGGCTACCTGGAATATGGCGTGGATGGCAATGTCGCGCCCCAACAGGCTGTTAAGCCCGCGCACGAGCCGTGTCGTGTCTTGCGGCATGGTGTCGCAGTCGAAGTGGGCTATCATCATGGCTGCATTCACGCCGGTGTCGGTGCGGCCTGCTCCCGTTATGGTGATGGGGGTGCGCAATACCGTTGACATGGCCTTTTCGATGGTCTCTTGCACAGTTACGGCATTGGGCTGCGTCTGCCATCCGTGGAAGCAGGCTCCGCGGTATGATAAGCGTATGAAGTATCTCACGCCGGTATCAGTCTTTTTCGAGATAAGTGTAACCGTATAATCCCGAGCGGTAGTTGCTAAGGAATTCGCGTCCTTCTTCGGGGGTGATTTTGCCCTGTTTCATCGACCGTGTAACCCATGTCTCGACGTTGCGCACCAGTCGCTTGGGGTTGAACTGCACGTAATCGAGTACTTCGGCCACGGTTTCTCCGTCTATTACCTGGTCGATGTCGTAGTGGTCTTTGTACACGCTTATGTGTACGGCGTTGGTGTCGCCGAATAGGTTGTGCATGTCGCCAAGTATTTCTTGGTATGCACCCACAAGGAATACTCCGAAGTAGTAAGGTTCGTCGGTCTTGACCGGGTGTACGGGCAGCGACGTGGATGTTCCGTGCATCGATATGAAGTTGGCTATCTTTCCGTCGCTGTCGCACGTGATGTCTTGTATCGAAGCCATCTTGGATGGGCGTTCGTCGAGCCTTGCTATAGGCATAATGGGGAACACCTGGTCGATGGCCCAAGAGTCGGGCAAAGACTGGAACAGCGAGAAGTTGCAGAAATATTTTTCGGGCAACATTCGGGCCACTTTACGCAGCTCTTCGGGAGCGTGTTTCATGTCGGCGGCAAGTTCACTCACGTCGCGAGCTATCGACCAAAATAGCTTTTCTATCATGGCACGGGTGCGCAAGTCGAGTAGCCCGAGGCTGAACAGGTCGAGTGCTTCTTCCTTGATTTGCAATGCGTCGTGCCAACTTTCAAACAACCGCGGCTGGTTGATGCGGTCCCATATGTCATAAAGCTCCCTGGCCAGTTCGTGGTCGGATTCGCTGATTTTGTCGATATTTTCGTCCCACTGTGGCAGGCGAGTGGTTTGCAGCACTTCAAACACCAGCACCGAGTGGTGTGCCGTGAGCGAGCGTCCCGATTCGGTGATTATGTTGGGTTGCTTAAGCCCGTTTTTCTCGCAGGCATCGACGAGAGCCGACACCGAGTCGTTGACATATTCCTGAATGCTGTAGTTCATGCTGCTCTCGCTTGCGCTGCTGCGAGTGCCGTCGTAGTCCACACCGAGTCCGCCGCCGATATCGACGAAATCGATATTGAATCCCATCTTCGACAGTTGCACGTAGAATTGCATGGCTTCGCGCAGGGCATTTTTGATGCGGCGTATTTTTGTTATTTGGCTGCCTATGTGGAAGTGTATCAGTTTCAGGCAGTCGGCCATTTTGTTTTTTTCGAGCATTTCGATTGCCGAAAGCAATTCGCTTGAGTTTAGTCCGAATTTGCTTTGGTCTCCGCCCGACTCTTCCCACTTCCCGCTTCCCGAGTTGGAAAGTTTTATGCGCACGCCTATGTTTGGGCGCATTTTCAGCCGTTTCGAGATTTCGGCAATCAGCTGTAATTCGTTGAGCTTCTCTACGACGAGAATGATGCGGCGTCCCATTTTTTGTGCAAGCAGGGCAAGTTCCACATAGTTCTCGTCTTTGTAGCCGTTGCAGATGATGAGAGAATTTTCGGCTGCGCTTATGGCCAGCACGGCATGGAGTTCGGGCTTTGAACCGGCTTCAAGCCCGATTTTGAACTTGGTGCCGTGGCTCACAATTTCCTCCACCACCTGTTTCATTTGGTTTACTTTTATGGGATAGATGATGAAGTTTTCGGCCTGGTAGTGGTATTCTTCGGCAGCTTGCTTGAAGCACCGGGATATTTTTTCGATGCGGTTGTCGAGAATGTCGGGAAAACGCAGCAATACGGGTGCGGTGATATCTCGCACCTGCAATTCGTCCATTATTTCTTTCAAGTCAACTCCCACGCAGTTTTCTTTGGGTGTTACCTCCACATGGCCTTTGTCGTTGATTGAAAAATACTTCAGCCCCCAACCATTTATGTTGTAGAGCTCTGCGCTGTCTTCGATGCGCCACTTTCTCATGCTCGTAATAGTGTGCTTTTAATTGTGAATAAATTATTGAAATATATGCAATGGCAAAATTGCCAAGCAAAATTAATGATATTTTATCTATTTGCTGTTATATAAGAGATATAAAATTGTTATCTTTGCAGAAAATAAGGAGTATGGCACGGTGTGCCGATATTCCGGCAAGTTTTGAGAAAGATTTAGTCACATTTATAAATTTAACTAAAATGGTAAATTACAAGGATCTCGGCTTGGTTAACACCCGTGAGATGTTTGCCAAGGCTATCAAAGGCGGTTATGCAATCCCGGCTTTCAACTTTAACAACATGGAACAGTTGCAAGCTATCATCAAGGCTGCTGCTGAAACTAAGTCTCCGGTAATCCTTCAAGTGTCGAAGGGTGCTCGCAACTATGCCAACGCTACGTTGCTGCGCTACATGGCCGAAGGTGCCGTTGAATATGCAAAGGAACTTGGTTGGGAACACCCGCAAATCGTTCTTCACCTCGACCACGGCGACAGTTTCGAGCTTTGCAAATCATGCGTTGACAGCGGTTTCTCATCGGTTATGATCGACGGTTCACACCTTCCTTATGAGGAAAACGTAGCTCTCACCAAGAAGGTTGTTGAATACGCTCATCAATATGACGTAACCGTAGAAGGCGAGCTTGGCGTATTGGCAGGCGTTGAGGACGAAGTATCGGCCGATCACCACACCTACACCAACCCTGAAGAGGTTATCGACTTTGCTACTCGCACCGGTTGCGACAGCTTGGCTATCTCGATTGGTACTTCTCACGGTGCTTACAAGTTCAAACCCGAACAATGCACCCGTGACCCGAAGACCGGCCGCTTGGTTCCGCCTCCATTGGCATTCGACGTGCTCGATGCAGTTATGGAAAAGCTCCCCGGTTTCCCGATTGTACTCCACGGTTCTTCGTCGGTTCCGCAAGAGTATGTTGACATCATCAATGCCAACGGTGGCAAGTTGCCCGATGCAATCGGTATTCCTGAAGAGGAACTCCGCAAGGCTGCCAAGAGCGCAGTTTGCAAAATCAACATCGACAGCGACAGCCGCTTGGCTATGACTGCAGCCGTTCGCAAGGTGTTCAACGAGAAGCCGCAAGAATTTGACCCGCGCAAATACCTCGGCCCGGCTCGTGACGAAATGGAAAAACTTTACAAGCACAAAATCATCAACGTGCTTGGTAGCGAAGGCAAAGCAGAATAATATTTGCTGAATACCGTATTATAGCGCCCCGAGAGCAATCGCTTTCGGGGCGTTTTTTTATTCTCAACGGTAGGTTAGAAGATAGTCCGGTCGTTAGTCGGTTGGCGAATTTTGGGGTATTGTGGTTTTTCCGGACTTTGTCACTTATTTCCATCAAACTACATAATAACCTGAATATCCTATTTAAATTCGCCATGGGTGGCACACGGCGAGATAAAATGTATTGCGAGTAGAGGCGCGATTTATCGTGTCTGATGTGCGGCTATGGTAATCAGTTGATTTTCATGGGATACGGTTTTGGACGCGATTAATAGCGTCTCTATATTTAGATTAGTAAAAAGTCATTTTCTTGACTTATACATTCGTTAAGGGTGGCACGTTGGCGAAGTCGGGTGATAGCCGTACAGTTGCAGGAATGAGACCTCTGCAAAACAGTTTTATATTTTCGTCTTTTAGCAGTTGTCGCAGAAGATAAACCTCTGCCTGGCATAGTTTTATGTAAAATGCGGGAGATTAGGTCTTTTCCGAATCCATATTAATTCTCTTATTCGGTACAATTGGCTAGAGTAGTCCCAGGTGTCGGTACAAGTTGTATGCGATAGCCCCATGATGTGCTGTGCATGCGTCTTGGCCAGCTCATTAAATATTGATTTACATGATGTTTATCTAGTAATGAGTTTAGGGGAACAAAAATACCTATATATGTAAGTAATTTAATATGAAACAGTTGAAAAACTCTATCTGTAATGTAAACATCCCAAAAATTCAGGAGGGAATTTATGGAATACATCCGAGTTTCCACTTATGATATTTTTATGCAATTGTAATTATAGTAATTGGTGTATAAATAAAATTTTAATTGTATTATTTGCCAATTAAAAAATGTGCTATCTTTGCAATGTATCAATCTTAAAGGTGGCGGCAACACTTGAAAATACGGCATTGAAATGATGAATAAAGAACTTAAAAGGTTTATGAACGCGGAATTCAAATCCAAAGCACGGATTGTGGATTCTAAAATGGTAGAAGTGACCGCACCAGATGGCGAGGTGTTTCATGTCCTTTGCCAAGTTGGAGCATATCTAAGTGAAGAAACCCGAAAATTTGAATTACATCTTATTGAGGCTATCTTTGATAAGAACTTTTCAGAAGACAAGGAACTGATGACTAATAACATTTGGCGTGAATTTTTTGCACGTGGTGTGACATTTCTTGGCATTAGTTCTGGAGATAGGCAAGGAGAACGAATAAGAATAGGTGGGCGTATTCGGCAAATCAGAGAAGAAAGGAATATGGAAGCTCGTGATTTGGCTAAACTGGCAGGAATAGATGCTGCAAATCTTAGTAGAATAGAGAACGGCAAATACTCCGTTGGCATTGACATTTTATCCAAAATCGCCGCTGTTTTAGGAAAGAAGATAGATTTTGTTGACCTTTAACTGACATGACTATGACAAAAGAACAAATTATAGAAAGCATTCTTTTGGTTTCAAGAAATCTAAAACTTGAAGTAGCCACAAAGTGCAAAAGCGAAAAATGGAGTGCTGATATTGTCGTAAATTGTGACACTTATAAAGTAGCTTTTAATATCTGCAAAAGTCCTCGTAATGTAGAAGAAACTTATAAAACCATGAGGGAGGAACGTATATGCGGCTGCTGGCTACTGATGCCTGCGAAAAATAGCGTTTTTCTCCCCAATAATATGCCGTGCTTCAAATTATCAGAAAAATCCGATGCCATTCAAGTGTTTCTCAATTCTGAATTTGACGATGATAATTCTAATGTTATTGCACTTGACGCTTTTATTCCGTCTTTAATAAGAGGAAACATCAGGTTTGCACAAAGGATACTGGTCAAATATATAGAGGTACGCTTTGTTGATATGCAATGTTGGAAATGCCATAAAGAAAACCAAGTGTATTTCATTAATCGCTTGCGTTCTTCAGACGGAATATCAGTCCCATATAATAGTGTTTCAATGGGTAAATTGGAGTTTAATCCACTGATAATAAAATCAATTGAGCAATATATAACTGTACATCCGGAATCAGGAATTAAAATGGGTAAAATAAAGCCACGATTCAGCAAAACCGTTGGAGAATCTTATCCATCGTTTGGATGTGCTTATTGTGACAGTATTTTGGGAAATCATTTTGTCCAGGAAACAATGATGGAAATGAGGTATTACTCAAATAGCTTGTCGAAAGCCCAAATAGAAATTCAAGATGAAATCTACATGCCTGCGGATTGCTGGTATATAAAGGAATAAATTTAGGAGGAAAAATCTTCCTCCTATACCTATTTGGTGTACCCACTGCATATATGTCAAATTATTGGTGTCCGCTAAAACTCAAAAAGACATAAAATTCATGTCCGCAATGCCATAGACAGGTGTTGCGGATGTTTTTGAAAACCAAGTCTATATCAGTCAAAGGGGGTGAATTCCGGAGGAGGTTTCCTTGCATCTTCGAGTATTTCGGTCCAATCCTTTTCTGGACTTTCAAAGTAGGTGTAACAGTTGACGTAATGCATTAGCATGATTCTGACCATCGTGGCCAGTCCGGGAAAGCTTCATGTGCGCTTGATGTGTCTCTGCAGCACCATCAGTAACAAGTTTGCGATGAGTGTCACCCGGACTTGTATCTTTATGGCGTTGGCACTCTCGCCGTAGAAATATCTCAGCGGGAAGTTTTGTTTCAGTTGCTTAAACAGAAGTTCGATTTTCCATCTCTTGCAGTATATGGCGATGCCGCCTGCGGCTGCCTTTTCCCCCATTGTTATTAACGTTTTGTTGTAGAAACAAAGGTGACGAAAAGGGCTGATTTCTTCGCTTGGAAGTAAGCCTTAATTTTTTTGAAACTAAAAAGTTTTAGCGGACACCAATAATATATAATAAGGATAGGGGGAGCTTCGATTTCGGTATTGCAGCCCCTTGAATTTACATTTTGACGTACCCACTGATGGGGGCGTCGGGAAGTGTGATATAAGAAAAGCGTTGGTTTAATCGTTATGTGATTGAAAACCAACGCTTTTGAAATTGTCGGGATGACAAGATTCGAACTTGCGACCACTCGCCCCCCAGACGAGTACTCTAAACCGGACTGAGCTACATCCCGAATTGTGTTCAGGTCGTGTGACCTGAGTATTGTCTTTTTTTTCTAAAGAACTCTTTTCTTTGAGCCTCTTGTCGGATTCGAACCAACGACCCCGAGATTACAAATCACGTGCTCTGGCCAACTGAGCTAAAGAGGCAGGTGGGCAAGCTGACTACATCGCGCCGCTACGACCTGCTACCCTTGCTTCGGTCAAGACCTGGGGGAATTCACCGGGAGCATGCCGTGTAGGACTTACCCGGGTGCAAAGGTACGCATATTTTTTATTTTGGCAAGCGTTTTTTATGAAAAATCTCAATTATTTGGCTAATTTTGTATCTGCTAATATTGGAAATTATGCTTAATGAGTTGAAAAATAGGGTATTGTCGGGCTATGAAATTTCGGTCGATGATGCTAAAATTATAGCCTGTTGGCCCGATGTGGATGAATTATGTGATGCTGCAGGGGAAATCTGCCGCCGTTTTTGTGGTAATCGTATCGACACGTGTTCCATTATCAATGCCCGTAGCGGGCGTTGCGGAGAAGATTGCAAATGGTGTGCGCAGGCTGCCCGTTTCCACACTGGAGTCGAGGAATATGAGTCGGCGAGCAGCGACGATACGCTTGCGCTGGCTCGTTACAATGACAGCCGCGGGATAAGGCGTTTTTCGCTTGTGACGAGTGGCCGCAAGGTGAGCGGCCGCGACATGGCGCACTTCTGTGAAATATATCGCCGCCTTGGCAGGGAGACGGGGTTGCAGTTGTGCGCCTCGATGGGATTGCTTGACGAGGAGTCCATGAAGATGCTGCGTGATGCGGGTGTAACGCGTTATCATTGCAACCTTGAGTCGGCGCCGTCGTTTTTCCCGTCGCTGTGTACGACACACACCATAGCCGACAAGATTGCCACTTTGCGCCTTGCCAAGCGCATGGGAATGACTGTGTGTTCGGGCGGCATAATAGGCATGGGTGAGACCATGGAGCAGCGCATAGAACTTGCCATGACGTTGCGCGAAATAGGTGTCGATTCGGTTCCTATTAATATATTGGTTCCTATTCCGGGCACACCGATGCAGGATATGCCACCCATAAGCGAAGATGAAATAATGCGCACTGTGGCGGTATTCCGTTTTATCCTGCCCGACAAGTTCCTGCGTTTTGCCGGGGGAAGGGCACGGCTTAGTGATGCAGCCGAGCGGCGTATTCTTACGGGTGGCATGAACGGTGTGATAATGGGGGATATGCTCACTACCATAGGCAACCGCATCGACGAAGATCGCGAATTGTTCCATTCGCTCGGGCTTGAGCCGGCATAAGAAAATAACTTTCTTGTGGAACATTTGCCATGCCAGAGTGTTTTGTGTATATTTGTAATTACTAAAAAATAAGGAGTATTATATGATGAAGGCAACGATGACGCTTGATATGAACAGCTTGTGGCAGTCGATAAAGTCGCTGTCGGCAAGTAACAAGGAGTGGCTGCGCGACAAGTTGATTGAAGACTTGGATGGCGGCCATACCGGAGTTGTGTCGGAAGACAAGGTGGAATACATAAGCAAAGAAGAGATCCTTGCCGGGATTGATGCCGGATTGAAGGAAGTGGCTAAAAGAAAACGCGCAGGTCGGAAAGCCAAAACTTTAGATGAATTAATAGATGAATTATAGGATAGTTTTTGACAAGCCTTTTGAAAAAGAGGTAAAACGGCTTTCTAAAAAATATGCTTCGTTGAAGCATGATTTGGCAAGGTTGCGCGATGAAATATTGGCTGATCCGCTGCTTGGCACCGACCTGGGCGGAGGTTTGCGAAAGATACGCATGGCCATCACGTCGAAAGGCAAAGGGAAAAGCAGTGGGGCAAGAGTAATTACATTTACTGTGATAGTGTCGGTGGAAGAAACCGAAATAAACCTGCTGTATATATATGGTAAAGCCGAACGCTCGACCATAACCAAAGGCGAGATTGAAATGCTATTGAAGAAAAACGGGTTGCTTTAGACGTTTGATAGGAACCGGGTGCATATTTTTCTTGGGCGTGAGGTGGATAAGGTCAAGAATTATTGCTAATTTTGCAACTTAAAATGTTTAATACAAAAGTCAAGAGGTGGAAACAAAGTACATATTTGTTACCGGCGGCGTGGTTTCCTCGTTAGGGAAAGGGATTATTTCGTCGTCGTTGGCACGACTGTTGTTGTCGCGCGGTTTTAGAGTTACGATACAAAAGTTTGACCCGTATATCAATATCGACCCGGGTACACTGAACCCATATGAACATGGCGAATGTTACGTCACAGCCGATGGGCATGAGGCCGACCTTGATCTTGGCCATTATGAGAGGTTTACCAATATACAAACATCCCGTGCCAACAACATCACCACGGGACGTATATATCAAAGTGTGATTGACAAGGAACGCCGTGGCGACTACCTGGGCAAAACGGTGCAGATAATTCCGCACATCACCGATGAGATAAAACGCAATGTGAAATTGCTCGGCAATACCGGCAAATATGATTTCGTAATCACAGAAATCGGCGGTACTGTGGGTGATATCGAGTCGTTGCCGTTTCTTGAAGCTGTGCGTCAGTTGAAATGGGAACTTGGGCAGAACTGCCTGGTGGTTCACCTTACTTACGTGCCTTTCATCAATGCTGCCAAGGAATTGAAGACCAAGCCCACCCAACATTCTGTAAAGCAGTTGCAAGAAGTGGGTATCCAGCCCGACATACTGGTGTTGCGCACCGAGCACGACATTCCGATGTCGATGCGCAAGAAGGTGGCACTTTTCTGCAATGTGTCGCCCGATGCCGTTATACAGTCGATCGATGCGCCAACTATTTATGCGGTGCCATTGACCATGCATGGGCAGCATCTCGACGAGATTGTGCTTAAAAAGACTAATACGCCATATAGCGGTGAACCCGATTTGGCCAAGTGGAACGAATTCCTTGCCAAGATAGAAAATGCCAAGGATACGGTAACCATAGGTCTTGTGGGCAAGTATGTTGAATTGCAGGATGCCTATAAATCGATTTCGGAATCGTTGTTCCAAGCTGCAACTTACAACGACCACAAGCTTGATTTGCGCTACATCAGTTCGGAAAAACTGAACGACGGCAACGTGGAAGAGGCATTGCGCGACATGGATGGCGTGATAATAGCCCCGGGATTCGGGCAGCGCGGCATCGAGGGCAAATTTGTGGCACTTAAATGGTGCCGTGAACATGATATGCCCACATTCGGTATCTGCCTGGGTATGCAGTGCATGGTGATAGAGTTTGCCCGCAATGTGTTAGGCCTGGCCGAGGCTAACAGTACCGAAATGGATACCAAAACGCCGTATAACGTAATCGACTTGATGGAAGAGCAAAAAAGCATTTCGTCGATGGGCGGAACCATGCGGCTCGGAGCATACCAGTGCCGATTGCTTAGCGGCTCGAAGGTGGCCAAGGCATACGGAACAACCGATATAATGGAACGTCACCGCCATCGCTTTGAGTTCAACAATGAATACCGTGCCCAGTTTGAAGCTGCGGGAATGCATTGTGTGGGAGAAAATCCCGAAGCACACCTTGTGGAAGTGGTGGAACTTGAGGGCAAAAAGTGGTATATAGGTACGCAATACCACCCTGAATACAGCAGTACGGTACTTAATCCGCACCCGTTGTTTATGGACTTTGTGCGTGTTGCCATCGAAAACAAGAAGAACAAGTAAACACACATATATATTATTGAGAAGAAATGGATAAAAACGCGATTATCGGAATGTTGCTGATGGGCGTGGTTATATTTGGCTTCATGTGGCTTAACCAGCCATCGGAAGCCGAACTTGCGCAACGCCGGGCAGCAGCCGAGCAGGCAGCTACCGAAGCTGCCATACGACAAGCCGAGGCCGGTGCCGCATTTGGCGTGACCGATACCGTGACGGCTGCCGAAATAGCAACGTTGAAGTCCACCGTGATGCAATTCGGCCGTACCGACGGTGAAGGAGAAAAAGCTGTTTACACGCTTGAAAACGGGGGCGTGTCGGTAAAATTGCAAAATGGAGAATTGTCGGGTGACATTACACTTGACGGAGGCTCGATGGGCAGCCTTTCCGAGGCTCTTGCCGCCACGACTGCCAATGTGGCTTTCCATAACCGCCTTGTGGCCAAGGTGAGGACGTTGATAAACGATTACACACGTAACGGTTCGTTTGCCAATTTCCTTAATGGGCGCGATTCGACGTTGATGCTCGAAAATGAAATGCTGAAAGTGGAAGTGTCTTCGCTTGGCGGACAAATATCGAGTGTTATATTAAAGGACTATAACGACCACAAAGATTTTAATGTCGATGACGTAAATCCGGTTAAATTGTTTGATGCTTCGACCAATAGTTACAGCTTCATACTTAATACCAATTCACAACGTTTCGACACCAAGGATTTTTACTTTGTGCCGGTGCAGCTTAACGACAGCACGGTGCTTATGCAACTCGACCTGGGTGGTGGCAGCAAGTTCGGTATTCGTTATACACTCCCGGCGGGACGCTATGACGTGGTTATGGAAGTGTTGCAAGAGAATATGGACAAGGTGATACCCACCAACATACCCAATCTTGATTTTGCTTGGAAGCAGAAGATGTCGCGCCACGAGTCGGGCCGTATGTTTGAAGAACGTAACAGTGGCTTGTATTTCAAGTATTCGGGCGGTGATGTCGATTACTTGAGCGAAACAAGCAACGATGACGAGCAAATGCAGGACAAACTGAAATGGGTGGGTTTCAAGAACCAGTTCTTTTCAAGCATCTTGATTTGCAAGACTTATTTCAACGGCGGCAATTTCGAGAGCCACGTTATACCTACCGAAGATCCCGACAATCGCAACTTCTTGAAGACGATGAGCATGGAAAGTTCGCTC
Organism: uncultured Bacteroidales bacterium; assembly: GCA_949289215.1. GTDB lineage: Bacteria > Bacteroidota > Bacteroidia > Bacteroidales > Muribaculaceae > Avimuribaculum. Next base: position 124,649 of record CASENC010000049.1, read on the forward strand.
GACTACAGTTCGACCAACCCCATGCCGGCACAGTTTAATTTCTACTTCGGCCCCAACCTTTATCCGTTGCTTTCTTCATACGACGAACTGGTTTCGCCCGACGAAGATTTGAAACTGACTAAGGTTATACCGCTCGGATGGCCGTTGTTCAGGTGGATTAATACTGGGTTCATCATTCCTGTGTTCAACTTCCTCGGCAGCTTTATCCCGAGTTATGGCTTGATAATACTTATCATGACCATTCTCATAAAGCTTATTTTGTGGCCGCTTGCACACAAGAGCTATAAGTCGCAGGCACGTATGCGTTTCCTTGCCCCCGACATAAAGGCTCTTAACGACAAGTATCCCGAAAAAGAACAAGCCATGCAGAAGCAGCAAAAAATGATGGAATTGTACCGTCAGGCCGGCGCCAATCCCATGAGTGGTTGTTTGCCGCTGCTGTTGCAAATGCCTATATTGGTGGCTATGTTCACATTCTTCCCTTCGTGTATCGAATTGCGCGGCCAGTCGTTCTTGTGGGTCAAGGATCTTTCGGCTCCTGATGCCATAGTAAGTTGGGATGCACAAATCCCGTTCATCACCAATTACTTTGGTAACCACATAAGTCTTTTCTGCTTGTTGATGACAGTTGTAAATATCATTTACGCACGCATCAATATGCAGAACCAGGCAGGAAGCCAGTCGATGCCGGGCATGAAGATGATGGCATACCTGATGCCGGTTATGTTCCTTGTGTTCTTCAATAATTATGCGGCCGGTCTTAGTTACTATTACTTTGTATCGTTGCTCATCACCATTTTGCAGACCTATGGTTACCGTCACTTTGTGAGCGAAAGCAAGATGCGTGCAATGATGGCCGAGGCTGCCCGCAAGCCAAAGAAGAAGAGTGGTTTCATGGCTCGCCTTGAAGAAGCTCAACGCCAGCAGCAAGCCATGCTTGCCGAGCAGCAACGCCGCAAGAATAATAACAGTAAAGGCCGTCATTAATTCCACCGACACTCCGTTATTTTATAGCTAAGAATTTAAACATATAAATATATATCATGGCATTAGTAAACGAGCATTTTTTGAAGTTGAAGAGTAACTACCTCTTCTCGGATATTGCCAAAAGGGTTGAAAAATTCACGTCGGAAAATCCCGACAAAAAAATAATACGCCTCGGCATAGGCGACGTGACTCGTCCGTTGCCACAGGCAAGCATCGAGGCCATGCACCGTGCGGTAGATGACCTTTCACGGTCGGAAACTTTTCACGGCTACGGCCCTGAACAGGGATATGACTTCTTGCGCGAAGCTATCGTGGAACATGATTTTGCTCCGCGAGGGGTGAAATTGGCCGCCGATGAGGTGTTTGTGAGCGATGGCGCTAAAAGTGATACCGGCAACATCGGCGACATACTGGAACGCAGTTGCAGCGTGGGCGTGACCGACCCTGTTTACCCCGTTTACATCGACAGCAATGTGATGAGTGGCAGGGCAGGAGATATGCTCTCCGACGGCAAGTGGAGCAATGTGACATATTTCCCGTGTACGGCCGAAAATGATTTTTGCCCGGCTCTCCCGACAGGCCAGGTGGATATAATATATTTGTGTTACCCCAATAATCCCACCGGTACCACGCTCACTCATGAACAATTGAAGCGATGGGTTGACTATGCGATTGCCCATAATTCGATTATCATTTTTGATGCTGCATACGAGGCATTCATAAGCCGTAGCGAGGTGCCTCACTCGATTTACGAGATAGAAGGTGCGCGCCGTGTGGCCATAGAAATACGCAGCTTCTCGAAGACTGCGGGATTTACCGGTGTGCGTTGCGGTTACACGGTTGTTCCCAAGGAAGTCATTGCCACTACAGCCGATGGCCGCGAGGTACAGCTCAACGGGTTGTGGAACCGCCGCCAGTGTACCAAGTTCAATGGTGCGAGCTACATCACCCAGCGTGGTGCGGCAGCCATTTACACACCCGAAGGCCGTGCGCAAGTTCTTGAAACGATAGGGTATTATAAAGAAAATGCAGCCATGATGCGTTCGGGGCTTGAAGCTGCCGGATTTACCGTTTATGGCGGCGTGGATGCGCCATATATTTGGCTTAAAACACCCGACGGCATGGGTTCATGGGAATTCTTCGACCGCCTGTTGCATGAAGTCAATGTCGTAGGTACTCCGGGCGTTGGTTTCGGCCCGAGCGGTGAAGGTTATTTCCGCCTTACGGCATTTGGCCGCCACGAAGCCACTGCCGTGGCAATGGAGCGTATCCGCAACTGGAAATTGTAAACCACAGGTTGACACGTATGGAACCTAAGACTATTAGAATACCCGGGCTTGATGCACTTGAAGGTGCGGCCCGGGAATTTGCCTCTGCAATGGGCGATTATACCGTTTTTGCCTTTTATGGCGAGATGGGCGCGGGCAAAACCACTTTTATCAGTGCATTGTGCCGGGTGCTCGGTGTGGAAGATGATGTGACCAATTCCCCGTCGTTTTCGATAATCAACGAGTACCGCAGCGATACTACTGCTGAACTCATATATCACTTTGATTGTTATCGCCTTGAAGATGAACGTGAAGCCGAGGATATAGGCGTTGAGGATTACTTTGACAGCGGGGCAGTGTGCCTGATAGAGTGGCCCGAACGCATCGAGGATCTTTTGCCCGATGACACGGTGATTGTGAAAATAACCGAGAATGCCGACACTCACGAACGCACTCTCACCATGGAATTCCCCGACGAAGAGTAATCCCACGTATGGCACGTTACATAAACATTCGTGAAACGGCTTCGACCAATACCTACCTTGCCCGAATGGCTTCAATGCTGCCGTCGGGCACGGTTATTTATACCCATAACCAGTCGGCGGGGCGAGGGCAGCGAGGAAACTCGTGGGAAGCCGAGCCGGGCAAAAATCTCACATTCTCGATGCTTGTGAAAAATCCCGGGGTGGTTCCTGCCGCACAATTTTGCATAAGCGAAGCGGTGTCGTTGGGCATAGTTGATTTCCTGTCGCAATATGCCGACGGGTTCAGCATTAAATGGCCTAACGACATTTACCACGGTGATCGCAAAATTTGCGGTATTCTCATCGAGCACTCGTTGTGCGGCAACAGCATTCGCCACACGATTGTGGGTGCAGGAATTAATATCAATCAGGACGAGTTCCGCAGTGATGCGCCAAATCCGGTATCATTGAAGCAAATAACGGGCAAGGAACTTGACCTTGAAGTTGCGATGCGTGACGTGTGCACCCGCATCGAGAATGAAATCTCGGCACTTGCCGGTGGCGACATTTCAGTGCTGCACAGCCGTTATATTGCTGCGCTTTACCGCCACGATGGGCGGCAATATGAATTTGCGCTGCCCTCGGGTGAACACTACTGGGCACGCATAGCCGATGTGGCCTCCACAGGTACCCTGACGCTTGAACACGCTGACGGTACCATGCACGATTACGCCTTCAAGGAGGTGTCGTTCGTATTGTGAGTGTGTAATAGGAACAAAAATAAGGTATGGACGATTTTGCGGCCATACCTTATTTTTTGTGGGGTATTGTGGATTAATTGTTCAGGTCGATGTAATCGGGATATTCAACATTGTCATCGCCGTCAACCTCGTCTTCGATGGTGATGTTGAAATTTGATTCAACCTTATTGATGCGCAGGCGGTACTGATAGAAGTGTCCTGCTTCAAATGCCTTTTCGCCGATTTCCCAGTTGTATTCGTCACCCGAGGCGAGCTTGATTTTCACCACGCGGGTAGAGAGAGCCTCGGCGGGAAGTGCGTATATGAAGAACAGCCCATTGCTTTGTATCTGGTTGGGGGTAACGTCAAGGTCTCCGGTTTCGATGGCAGTACATTCACCAGTGTACACGTTGAAGTCGGCTTTCAGTGTCATGTCTGATATGGCCACTGTTCCACCGCGTTTCACGTCTGCGTCGTCATAACCACCGCCAGCTACCAGTTCTATGCGTATCGTGGCATATTGGCGCAACATGTTGAGTGTGACCACCGAGCTTTTCTTGTTGTAACTGTCGGCGGTGATGCCACACCACAGCAGCGGTTCTATGTTGTCATAGCCTTGCGTCAGGTCTATTTTGTAGATGCCGTTTTCAAGTTGGTTTTGGTGCGGATAGTATGCCGAGAATTTGATGCGTTCATTTTCGTCGGCTGAGTAATATATTCCGTCGCCTACGGTATCAAATCGATATGAGCTACCACTATAAACGGGGCGGTATTCCATGTTGTCATAGCCGTCGAATATTTCGCTTCCGTCCTCGGTGTGGGCCGTGATACCAATGTTTTCCTGGAACTGACCTTGCCATGCCGAGCGGGTGTCGTCAAGTTCTTCCACACCATTGTCAATAGCACCGAAACGTGCTTCCACACGCCCGTCGGGCAGCACTTCGGGCAAGTCTTCGTCCAACCCATTATACTTCTCTTCGCTGCTGCAACTTGCCAAAGTCAAGGCAACTGCGGCCAAACTTGTAAAAACGAATGATAACTTCTTCATGATTTTCTGTGTTAATGAATATATTTTGGATTTTTAATAAAGGTCCACATCTTCTACGTCGTCGGTTTCAAGGTCGGTTATGGTGATATCAAAACCGGCGGCTATGGGCAGCAGCAGGTTGCCGTGTATCTCGGTCGGCGTAGTCATGTCGGCATTGAAGTCTTTCAGCAATCGGGTAATGTCGCTGTTGACGGTTTGCGACCGTCCGTCATTAAATGTTATATCAAGTGTCAGCGTCTGCCTGTAGCCGATTATGCCAAGCAACCTGGCGTGCGCGACAACCGTGGTTTCGGTTATGGTGAACGCCGGTGTCACACTGCCTGCTTCTCCGGCGGTGGTGCCATGCAATATGTCAAATTCGCCTGCAATGCCCGTGATTGAGCCTTTTACGGCGGCAACCCTTTCCACATCGCCTTCGGTGACGGTCAGTTTTATATACAGGTCGCGCATTCGTTGTGTCATGGGCATATCCACTTTCACAGTGTCATCGGCAACAACGGTTGCCGGTGCCGAATATGTGAACAAGTATCCCGGCATGGCGGTGAATGTGCCGTCGGCCAAACGGTTAACCGAAGCCTTATTGTCGGTAGCTGTTACACCCTCGGGGATATTGTATGCCATTATGCGGTATTCGGCGGGTGTGAGCAACTTGGGATAGCAAAACGCTTGCGATGCAGGCGCGGTACATTCATTGCCGCCGACCGAAAGCACATATTCTTGCGGAAGGGCAATTCCTTCGGTGTGCTTTGAGAAATCGGGCGAAACCATCAGTGCCCCCTTGTCGGGGTGCGGAGTATTATATAGGTCGTCTTTTATACACGACGTGAACAGCAAGGGCAGTATTGCTGCCGCTGCAATGGTAATATATTGGAAAGTTTTCATACGAAAGATTGTGCTATGAGTATTTAAGAAAAAGCGTCACCTGTGAAAGTGTCGGTACGGGGGGATTAAAGTACGCGCCATACCAGCGTTACGCCTGCCGATATGGGGCCCCACCAGTTTTTGGTATCGGAACCGCGGGCAACACGCACACCATCGATGGTTACGTATCGGTCATAGTCGGCGTGCAGGCAGCCTATGGCAAGGTTGAAATCTATCGACAGGGCATTGTTGAGCCTTAGCAGGTATCCTCCTGTCACTCCGCCGCCCATCATGTCGCCTTGCTTGCCGGTGTCTGACAATTTGTAATTGAATTGCCCCACTTTATACATTGCACCTACGTATCCCCTGTGTTTTGAACCTAAGTGGAGGCGCACTTCGGGGGCTACTTCCCACAGAGCATAGCGTCGGTCGGCATTATTCCAGCTCCATGAAGTCCATGAGCCGTTTGCCATGATGCTTATATGCCGGCCTATGTGCCACTCGATGCCGACGTCGGGGGTCAGCGTGGCCCATCGCAGCAGGTTGGCTCTTACAGACAAACCGTGATTGCGGCTGTTCTCGGTTGATGAGGTTGTAACTTCTTCTGAGTGGCCGTTGCTTGAGTCGGTGTGTGTGGTGGCAGGAGTGTTTTCCTGTGACTGCATATGGCTCTCGGTGGTATCGGCAGCCTTTTCGCCGTTGGGTTGTTCTTGTTGCGGTGTTTCTTCTGTGGCTTGTGAAGGTTGAAGGTGCTCGTCATTGGCGACGGTTTCGACAGGCAATGTGACGCGTACAGTCACGTAATCGCCACCGTCGGCATGGTTGCGGGTGATGAAGCAGTCTTCTCGCAAGTTGCGCCGCAATATCAATTCCGATTTTACACGGTTTGAACGAATGGCGGCAATTCGCAGGTTGCGTGCATCGTCGGGGGTCGATTTGCAATATCCGTCAACCATCAGTGGTAACCGTCCGTCGATGATGGGTTTTTTGTACTTTTCAATAAATTGTTCCAATCGGTCTAATTCGGTTTCGTTTTCCGAATAAGGCACATAGAACATATCACTTCCGGCTTTGAAGCTGAATGTGTAGGTAATGGAATCGCCTTTTTCGTGTGCAAAGGCTGTTGCTGCCATCATGAATAACAGGCATGACAACTCAAAGAGTCTTTTTAACATAACTTATGTAGTGGTGTATAACTTCGTTATATAATGCTTGCAAATGGCACGTATATATTATTTACGAATGTCAATTCGTTGCCATATTCGCAGCATGAAAGCCGACTATAAATCGTCCTTAACCGATGGCAAAGTTATGATAAAAAAAATGAATTTTCGATGTTTTTAATAAATAAATTTAATTGTTGCCATGCGGCAAGGAACATTTGATGTTGAATATGAAAGATATGGGTGTGTTGCCTAATTCGGGATTTTGCTGTATTTTTGTATCATGGATGAATTGTATTACGATGCCATAGATTTGCTGAAGAGGATGATAAGCATCCCGTCGCCGAGCCGTGAGGAGGGTGAAGCCGCCGACTTGCTTGAAAGCCAATTGGCTGCATGGGGGCTTCGGCCGTTGCGGCATGGCAACAATGTGTGGTGCGTGGCCGGGGAGTATGATGCCGGCAAGCCCACGCTGCTGCTTAACAGCCATATCGACACGGTGCGCCCGGCTGACGGGTGGACCATTGATCCCTACACGCCGGTGGAAAGTGATGACGAGCGCATCTACGGGCTGGGGAGCAATGATGCCGGCGCTTCGGTGGTGTCATTGCTTGCCGCGTATCGCTATCTTGCCGATCAAGAACGCGAATACAATATCATTTTCCTTGCTTCGTGCGAAGAAGAGGTGAGCGGCAAAGGCGGGATTGAAGCCGCATTGCCGCTGTTGCCGCACATCGACGTGGCAATTGTGGGCGAACCTACTGCAATGCAGCCTGCAATAGCCGAAAAAGGCCTTATGGTGCTTGATGGCACAGTCACAGGCGTGGCTGGCCATGCCGCTCGCGACGAGGGTGAAAATGCCATATACAATGCCATTGCCGTTATCGAGTCGCTGCGTAACGCGGCAACGATTTTCGGGCGGCAATCATCATTGCTCGGACCGGTGAAAGTGTCGGTTACGCAAATCGAGGCCGGGCGGCAGCATAATGTGGTTCCTGATGTGTGCCGCATTGTGGTGGACGTGCGTACCACCGATGCCTATTCCAATGTGGAAACACTCGGACTGCTGCAACGGGCTGCCGGCAACAAGTGCACGCTTGTGCCGCGCTCCACAAGGCTCAATCCTTCGGGTATCGACCCGAACCACCCTTTGGTGAGACGGCTTGAGATACTGGGAAAGCAGGCTTTCGGTTCCCCTACGCTCAGCGACCAGGCGTTGATGCCGTTCCCTTCGCTGAAGATAGGCCCCGGAGACTCGGCGCGGTCGCATACTGCCGATGAATATATAGAGAAATGGGAAATACGCGATGCCATACAGACGTATATAGCATTGCTCGACGGTTGCCACTTGGATTAATGCCATTGCAATATGGAACTGGAACGACTGCTTGAATACATAGGCATAAATATCGACTTGCCGATTGCCGACCCCACCTGGATATTTTTCCTGGTGCTGGCAATCATTTTGTTTGCGCCTATTGTACTTGAGCGGTTGCACATTCCACATATCATAGGTATGATTCTTGCCGGTGTGCTCGTGGGCGAGCACGGGCTTAACATACTGGTGCGCGACAGCAGTTTCGAGCTTTTCGGGCAAGTGGGGCTTTATTACATAATGTTCCTTGCCGGGCTTGAAATGAACATGGAAGATTTCAAGAGCATACGTGTGAAAGCCACGGCCCTGGGTTTGCTTGCATTCATTATTCCGATGGGGATAGGCATTTGGACCAACTTGCACTTGCTTAATTACGGGTTGCTGACGTCGATCTTGCTTGCCAGTATGTATGCCTCGCACACGCTTGTGGCATATCCCATAGCGCAGCGGTATGGGGTTACGCGGCAACGGTCGGTGGGCATAGCCGTGGGCGGCACGGCGGTGACCGACACGCTCACGCTGCTTGTGCTTGCCGTGATAAGCGGATTGTACAAAGGCGAGATTTCCGAAATGTACTGGGTGTGGCTGTTTGTGAAAGTGGTTGTGCTCGGGGCTGTGATCATGTATGCGTTTCCTCGCATAGGGCGGTGGTTCTTCCGCCGGTATAGCGACGGGGTGGTGCAATTCATATTTGTGCTTGCCATGGTGTTCCTTGGTGCCGGGCTTATGGCATTTGTGGGAATGGAAGGCATTCTTGGGGCATTCCTTGTGGGGCTGGTGCTGAACAGGCTTATCCCGCAGGTGTCGCCGCTGATGAATCACCTTGAATTTGTGGGTAACGCATTGTTCATACCTTACTTCCTGATAGGTGTGGGTATGCTTATCAATATAGACGTATTGTGTGGCCACATCGATTCGATAAAGGTTGCGGGCGTGATGATTGCTGCTGCATTGTCGGGCAAATGGATTGCATCGTGGCTTACGCAGAAGATTTTCCGCATGAGCAGCATGGAATGTACCATGATGTACGGGCTTAGCACTGCGCAGGCAGCCGCGACGCTTGCCGCCGTAATGGTGGGGTATAATATAATAATGCCGTCGGGCGAGAGGTTGCTTAACGAAGATGTGCTTAACGGTACCATACTGCTTATACTTGTCACTTGCATCGTCAGCTCGTTTATCACCGAACATGCTGCCAAGCATATGGCTCTTGACGAGGCCACGGCGGCAAGCGACGACAAGTCGCAGCAACAGGAGCGGTTCTTGATACCGGTTGCAAACCCCAGTACCATCGACACGCTTATAAGCCTTGCACTCGTGGTGCGTGACGACAAGGTGGCCGACAACCTGTTGGCACTGAGCGTAATTAACGATAACAGTGATACCGTGAAGCTCGAAGTGCAAGCCCGCCGTAACCTTGAACGCGCCGCACAGATTGCAGCATCGGCAGGCGTGTCGCTGAAGACTGTGAGTCGCTTCGACCTGAACATCACAACCGGCATTCTGCACACGGCCAAGGAACATGCCGCCACTGCCATAATCATAGGTTTGCATTACAAGTCGAGCATAGTCGATTCGTTCTTCGGGAACATTACCGAGAACTTGTTGCGTAACACCTATTTGCAAGTAATGGTGGTGCATCTGCTCATGCCTGTCAACACATTGCGCCGCATAGTGGTGGCTGTGCCCCCGAAAGCCGAGTTTGAACCCGGTTTTGTGAAATGGGTCACACACATATGCCGCATGAGTGCGCAATTGGGTTGCCGTGTGCACTTCCACGGACAGGAGCAGACACTGGGGTATATAAAAGGTGTGATGCAGAAGAAGAAATTCAATACCCGTGCACAATTTTTCGAGATGGACGACTGGGACGACTTGCTTATGCTTTCAAATCGAGTGAACTATGATCACCTGTTTGTGGCGGTGAGTGCGCGTCGCGGATTTATTTCCTACAATAATTCGTTTGACAAGTTGCCCACGCAGATATCCAAGTATTTCAGCAATTGCAGCGTGATGGTGCTGTATCCCGAGCAAAAGGGTGATCCTATCGAGAACTTGTCGTTTTCCAATCCGCATGGCATAGCCGAATCGAAATTCCTTGACCGCGTGGGGAAATGGGTTCAAGGCGGTGTCTCAAAATTGAGAAACAGCAAGGAAGATTGAGTTCTTCGCGCGCGTCAGTCTATGCCGCACTGCTTTTTCAGCTCTTTGCCGGTGCCATGACGCTTGCCGCCAATTTCCTTAAGCCACTTGTGCACCTTGCTTGCTCTCCACTTCTTGGCTTCGGCAAATTTTTCGGGTTCAGTGATACGCGTGAACACAACACGTTGAATGTCGGTGCGGCGGCACACTGCCACACCGTATCCGCCATTGGCCGGATTTGATTTATTGTCATTCGAGCTCCAATACATCACATTGCCGTCGCCGTCATATCCCATGAATATCGCGTTCATGCTACATTCCTGTTCTTCGCCCGGCTTCCCGTTGTCACCTATTATGGCGCCGCAATCACTGCCTGTGTTTTCGTTGCAGTTCCAAAAGATTTTCATGAAATCGCCTTTGCGGGCTTGCGACCACACCGGGTCGGCCGTCCATTCTTCATCGGTCAGGTATAATTCATCCTTGTCTTCACGATATTTCCCGGTTTTCGCACCACGGTATCCCATGAAGCTGAAACCGGCACCAAGTTCCTTCACAATCACGGCTATACCGGGACCGTTGGCTTTGGCCATGCCCCACAATCCCTCGCCGTCGGTCTGTGTGTAACCCTGGTTGTTGATGACATCGGTGACGCCGCAAAACGGTTTCATGCTGAACCATGACAGGTTTGGCACATCTTGCCGCCCGTCGCCTGCATCCCACAGCTGTATCGACTTGAGCAATGCCAAATAAATTGCCATATCATCGAACGATGGGGTGGCTGCCGACACGTCGAGTCGAGGCTGCGAGTCGGTGGGTTGCATACCGAAGGTCTCGTTCATGGCCCTCCAAGCCGTGCGGCGGAATTGCGCATTGGAATTGCGCCCCATATAATACCCTCCATTTGCGGGAAATGAGTCGATAGCCGCTTCAACTGCTTTTTGCCACTCGGCATTTACGCGTTCATATTTATTGTCGGCATTGGCAGTATTAGATGCCGCAGCCAACAGCAATGCCGACATTGCGGCAATATTGATTACTGTTTTTTTCATTTTTTATTTATGTGTATAAGCGGCAGTGTGAACCAGAACCGGCTGCCCTTGCCGACTTCGGATGTCACATTCATTTTTCCGCCAAGAATTTTTATAATATTCATGCTGATGGGTAAACCCAATCCTGTTCCTTGTGCAAAACTGTTGAGTTTTACAAACCGGTCGAATATGTGCGCGAGCTTGTCTTGCGGTATGCCGCATCCGGTATCTTGCACGAAGAAATAAACCTCGTCGGGACGTAATTCATATCCAAATGTAATCGAACCCTCGGTGGTGAATTTCATCGCATTGGTAAGCAGGTTTATGATAACTTGCGATAGGCGGTTGCGGTCGGTGACAAGTTCGCATTTGTCGGCGCCGGGTATAAGTTTAAATTGCACCCCCTTGTGTACACGCAGACTTGTAGTGCGCTCGATGTCGCGCAACATTTCGTTGATATCCACTTTTGAATAATTGAATTCGAGTGTGCCTGATTCAATCTTCGAGAAATCGAGTATGTCGCTTATCAGTTGCAGCAGCAGTTTGCTGTTGGTGTCGATTATTTGTGCATATTCGGCTCGTTCGCTTTCATCTTCGGCTTCGAGCAGTATCGACGAGAAGCCCACGATGGCATTGAGCGGAGTGCGGATTTCATGGCTCATGTTGGCAAGGAATGCCGATTTCAGCTTGTCCGACTGTTCGGCTTTGTTCTTTGCGGCAATCAGTTCTTCCTCGTTTTGCTTACGGCGAGTGATTGAAAGCAGCGACCCGATGATAACCCATGGTTTGCCGTCGTCGTTTTTCATGCACATCACACGGGCTTCAAACCATTCCTTGCCGCCATTAGGCGAGGTCATGCGGAAGTCAACGTGTATCGATCCCTCGTATCCGCCGGCAAGGTCGTGATAGCATTTGCGTATTGCATCGCGGTCTTCGGGGTACACCATGGCCAAGAAGTCGTCATAGTCCATCGATACTCCGGCATCGCTTTGCCGTGAATCATCGAGGATGGGCAGCCGCGCATAGAATGTCACTTTCTTCGAGCCTATTTCCAGCCTGTAAGGAATGATTTGGGCAACCGACATTGCCGTTTCGAGCTTGCGGTTGGTTTCACGCAATTCGTCTTCCTTGTGGTGCAGGTCGGTGGCGTCTATGCCGAATATGTCTATCACATCTTTGTCGGCCGATTGCAACATTATTATGTCGTAATACCGCTCTTTGCCTTTCAAGTAATATATGAATGAAGCCAGTTCGGTGTGCCCGTCGGCAACCCTTTTCACGTAGGGCAGTACTGCCTGCACGGTGTCGGGCGGCAGTTTGTCGCCTTTGAAGAGAACGCCGCCCTTGGCATTGGTGAACACTTCGCGGAACATCTTGTTGGTGTGCATGCACTCCATGTCGTAGATGCGTCCCGAGCTGTCGCGCAGTACAAGTTCCTGTGCATAGAACACAGGCATATTGTCGAGTGTGATATTATATTGCCGCAATATGCGTTCACGGCGCAGCCTTATGCGGTAGGCCCATGCCAATGCACCGAATGCCACTATTATTATGAACAGTATCAGCACTATGCGCCATCGGTATTGTTCCCACACTGTGGGCGGGCGGTTTATGAATACCGCGTCGGCCGGGCATAGAGCCTCGTTCACGCCGCGCGTCTTCATGTTTTCATAATTAATCAGTGTGTAGGAGTCTTTTATTGTTTGCGGAGCTATGTCACGCGGTTGTTTGCCTGCTGTGATGTCTTTTATCAATCTGGTCATGCATTGCCGCATCTTGTCGCGCGAATAAAAATGCCCGCCGACAAATCCGCCTGCTATCATGTATGCTTCACGTATGGAGTATATGGGTTTCGATGCCGATATTATCTGGCGGTATTCGCCAGAAATCAGCATGGGCATGCCAAGCAGGTTGTCGCGCTTGTATATCCACGACGAAAACAGCAGCCCTACCCTTGGGTCGTTTTCCGAAAGATAGTGCTGCAATTGCGACCCGACTTTCTCTTGCGGTTTCAGCCTCCGGTATTCAAGTTGCGGATAGCGTTGCTTGACGTATTGCTCTACGATGCCCTCGAAGCGCCTGTTGAAATACAGCTCGTCGGCGGCAAACACCAGCACTTCCATTTCGGGCTGCATCTGCACCATAAGGTCGATGGTTTCCTTTATGTAATACGGGAACAGTACGTAAGTCATGTTGTAGTCTTCCCTGAAGCTTTCGATTGGTACATAATCGTCGGCTTCGGGCACCTCTTTCTGCCCTGTATAATAGAAACGCCGCGGCAGCATATAGTCCATCTCGGCGCAAAGCACTATAGGCACGTCGCCCCACTCGCGTCGCACATGGTCGCGCAGCGTAAAGGCCATGTTGCCTATCATTATCACGTAGTCGGGCTTTATGGCATTGGCGTAACGCTTGAACAGCGACTCTTCGGTGAGCGAGTAAAGCGAATCGTTGGTGATGAACGAGGCATTGATGTGGGCTATGTAGGCATCTACGTTGTGCATACGCGACACCTCTTCCACTATGGGTACAATCACACCGTTACTCCACTCGGCATTTTCGCTATAAGTGTTTATTATTAGTAGGTTGTAAATTTCTTTTTTAGCCATACCGTAAACCGAAACGGTGGTTAACAGGCATAGCGCAAAGCATAACAGCTTAAAGAACGCTTTCTTCTGCATAATCATCATAACGTGTTTATTTAAAGGCATAACCGGACTCAAAATCCAACTACAAATATATAACATTCCCGTAACTTGACAAAAAAATTGTGGTACCGAATTATGCAGGATAGCACTCGATGTTGTGTTTTTTCTATGGGTGGTGCCGGAATGAAAATATCGGTTTGTCGGCTCATGTTGCAAATTTTCATTCCGGCGTGTACCGTTATTGTTTAAGTGCTTACCGACAGGGTAGTATAGTAACTGCCGTTGTAGAAATAGAATTCGAGCGTTATGTAGCCTGTGCCTCCGCCGCCATACCACATGGCCTGCCGCGCTATGCCATCGGCGGTAAGCGACAATGGCGAGCCATAGGTACCGCACAGCAGGTTGTATATTTGGTTATATCGGCTCAGGCTGCTGTAGCCGGTATAGTATGAAAACTGTGCGCTTGCCAGTCGGCCCGAATTGTTGCAATATAGTGTGGCGAGTGGCCAGCCTGAGCCGAGCAGCGTCACATCGCTCAGGTATATGGTGTTGTCGGCATATCCGTCGATGGTGTACCCGCTGTTGAACAGGTAAGTGAGAGCCGAGGCATAAACGGTTCCGAAAGTTATGCCCAATATCGAGCGTAATGCCGGTGCATTGGCATAAGGGCGGTAACCCGGCGGTGGTGCCACGGGGCGGTGCGGAATGGGGCGCGGCACACGGTAGCGGTGAGGCGGTGGGGGTGCCGGCCGGCTCCAATTGTGCGGCGGTTGAGGTGGTGTAGGGCGAACATGGCCGGGCCTGGCAGGTGGCGGTGTAGTGGGGCGTCCGGATTGCGGTCGTCCTGGGCGAACGTTCCCGGGTCTGTTCGGGCGAGGCCTGTCCGGTTGGCGGTTACCCGGCCTGTCGGGGCGGCGGTTTCCGTGTTGTTCCGGTTGCGGGCGTTCGGTACGGTTGTGCTGGCGGTCGCCTCGACGTGACTGCGGCAGTGCCGGAGCCGGAATGGCAAGTGCCAGTGCCAAAGTGACCGATGCTATCATGTTCCTGATACTTGTTTTCATTTCTTCTTGCTTTTTGATGAGTTATATTTTATAGATTAAAAGGAATGGAGGAAGTTTAAGAACCATATTGTGAAAAAAACGGAAATTGTGGGTTATGACAGTCATAATTGCGGATTTCCTCTTTAAAAAGGCAGGAACTTGACTGTCTGATATGGCAAATGGTTGATATTTTCGGCCTTTCGATTGTAAATTATATCCGAATGGTTGCATAATAAGGCAATGTGTGACCGATGCACTTGATGCTTAGCTGTTTATGGATTATCTTTGTAACAAGTAAGGAGATATTTGCCGAGTGCTATTAAATTTTATGTGTGAATTTCCTAAGTGGTTTTAAATGAGGGTTCTTTTTCCTGAGAAAAGGATAAGAACTCTCTTTTTTACATTACCCGTTGTGCTGAAAAAAAGAGGATGCGACACTGTGTGTGCAGTGTGCATCCCCCATCTTTGGGTATTGCAGCAAGCCTATGGCTTATTTGGCAATTGTGGTTGTACCGGTATTTTACTCGTCGTTGCCGCCAAGTTCCTCATCGCTGATTCCGGTTTCGCGCCATTCGGTGCTGATGCGTTCGAATTTAACGTTTAGTTTTGACATATCCACAGTGATGAAGTATGTTCCCACGGGTAATTTCCAACTACCTTTGCCATTTACGAGTTGCCCCTCATAAACTTCATTGGTGAGGCCAATTTCGATAGATTCATCTTTTTCTTGAGACCCGTAGGAATATCCATTGTTCCAAGGGTCGTCACCATCGAGGCGCGAGTAGAAGCGGAATGCGTCGCCTTCCCTTTGAACACCGACGTGGCCTTTGTAAACATTGGTGCCGGTGCTGTCGATTACCACGTAGTTCGACTTGTTGATATTCCAACCATTTTCTCCGTCGCCGTTCATTGTGCGCTGTATGTCGCCAATGATGTACATTCTGGGATATTCACCTTCGTAGGGAGTAACATTAAGGCTGAAGTGAGTTGCCGAGGCGATTATGAAACTTGCATCGTTGTTAAGCTCACAACGCACACGTACATAAAAGTCATTGGGGGTGCAATCTTTTATGTCGGAATAGAATGTGCGGACAGCGGTATTAAGTTCCGAGACCTTCACGCTGTATTCGGTTCCTGATGTAGTTGCAATAGAGGTGCTTTTTGCGAAATTCTCACTGTCGGAAATTTCGATGCGGTAAAATTTCGCCACATTAAGGTTGAATGTGGGTGCGTTCCATTTTATGGTGAATGCCACATTTCCGTTGTTTTCTTTCAGCAACACTATGTCTTGTGCGTCTTGCTCGGTGATTTGCAAGTCGGATATCATGGCAAGCACCGGTTCGGTGTCGTCGTTGCAGGCGGTAAAACCAAATCCCACCGCAAGCAACAAAAGCATATTTAAAATTTTTGTCTTCATATTGGTTTCAAAGTTTTTTAGTATCCGGGATTTTGATTGAACTCGGGTTGTGCTGCAATTACGTTGGCCGGGATTGGGAACAGGTTCATGGTTGCGTTGATACTGCGCCCGTTGACCTCGTTGCCTTTCCACGACCACATATATTCATCGCCACCGGCGGCATATTTGCCATGGCGCACAAGGTCGCTGCGCCTGGTAAGTTCCCAGTAAAGTTCGCGGCAACGTTCGTCAAGGATATTATCGGCTTTGTCGGCTCCGGTGATGTGGGTTAAATTCCAGTCGGCCACGCCGGCACGTCTGCGCACGTAGTTTACATAGGTCAAAGCCTTGGTTTGGTCGCCTGCCCCGCCCATTATGTAAGCCTCGGTGTACATGAGGTAAACTTCGGCAAGGCGTATAAGCGGCAGGTCGGTGTCGGGATAGTTGTCGGCACGTGCATCAATGCTGTCGGCCGGATTGCTGTAAATGCCGCCATTGTCGGGGCTCCAGTTATAAGTGGTGTTGGCTGCGTTCCACTTATTGTCGGCTTTCCAGTCTCCGGGTTGGGTGACATTGCCTTTGAGCAGGTTGGTGAATTTAACCACGCCATAACCGTCGGTGAATGTTGAGAAATTGGTGTTTTCTTTGTTGAAGCCTTGTTGGTCTTTGCACCACATCATCCAACGTTGGTCGCTCGGGTTGTCTTCAAATTTGTCGGCAAATTGCGAAGTGGCGTGCATACAGCCCCATTGAGCCGACATACCGTAATCGCTTGCCGTCATGGTAGCATTATTCAGGGCCATGGTCAAGTTGCTTATTCCTGCTGCGCAAAGGAACATCGAGCCGCCGTAAGCCTGAATGTATTGGCTGTCGTAAGGAATTCCCCAAAGAATTTCGTTGGTGCCGCCACCGCCGGGCATATATTCGTCGTTGTCGCCGCAGAAGAGGTACATATATGCAGGAACAAGCCCTGTGCCATTCCATCCATCTTTGTGGCGTGCAATGATGTTTTCACAATGTTGCGAACATTCCTGCCAAGCTGAAACCGCACCGTCGGTGTAAACCTCGGCATTCAGGTAAACACGTGCAAGCAATGCTTCCACGCCGTCAATGCCCACACGGCCATAAATCACTTGTCCGTCCTTGGGGAATGCTTTCACAAGGTCTTCAAGTTCATAGACAAGCCAGTCGTAGAGCTGCCGGCGTGTGTATTGCACAGGCTTTACACCTATTTCGGTGGTTTCGTCCACGAAGCCGCCGTTGCCAAACAGGTCGAGTACCCAGTAGTAACTCATAGCTCGCAAGGCACGGGCTTCAAGTTTGTATTGGTCAACCGTAGCCTGTATGTCGGCAGGTATATCCATGCCGCCATTGACGAGTCGCAAGAAGTCGTTACAGATGGCTATGTGAGTGTAAAGACGGCTGTAGGCTCCGAATATGTTTTCGTTGCCGTTTCCCCAAGTGTTGGTCACAAGGTCGATTATACCGGCATCCGGCCAAATCCATTTGCTTTCGTCGGTTGTAAATTCCTGTAACATGAACAGGGCACGGGTGTATTGGCTGGTACCGCCGTCAAGACCCGAAATGTCGCTTGAACCGTCAGGGCCGGTTTGTCCTGACACTGCCATGCCCGAGTAGCACTTGGCCATGATTTGATTGATGTATCCTTGTGCGTTTTCGGGTGTGATTTGATTTGGGTCGATGGGCTCGCGGTTGAGGTCGTCAACGCATGACGACATTCCCAATGCAAGCGCGATGCCAAATATCGAAAATATTTTATTGATTGATTTCATACTAAAAGTCTTTTCTATATATGTGTTTTAGTTAAACGCTTGACTTGTATCATCAGAATGTCGCAACGACACCGAGGTTGAAGGTTACAGGGCGCGGATAAACATTGTTATCGATACCGCCATACACTTCGGGGTCAAGCCCTTTGTATTTGGTTATCACAAACGGGTTTTGTACGGCACCGTAAAGGCGCAGGCGCAGCTGGTCTTTAAGCAGCGACGGCCAAGTGTAACCCACGGTGATGTTTTCGCAACGCAAGAAACTTCCGTTTCGCAACCAGTAATCGCTCATATAGAGGTTTTGCGAGGTGAGATTCCCATCGAAGTAGAAGTCGCTGTCGATAAGGTTGCTCAGGCCGGCATTTTGGTAAGTGCGATTGAGCACCGAACGCTCGGCATGGACATTGGCATACACATAATTGCCTATGCTTGCACGCAGGTTGAAGCCGAAATCCCAGTTCTTGTAATTGAATGTGGAGCCGAATGTCATTGTCACTTTCGGGTCGGGACTTTTGCTTATTACCTTGTCGTCGTTATCGATGTCGCCGTCGTTGTCTTGATCAACGAATACTCCTTCTATAGGATTACCGTTTGAGTCATACACCTGCTCGTAGAGGAAGAAAGAGTTTGCCGGATAACCTACTGCGTGAACTTGTACCGTGTTACCCGTGCCGCCCGAGATGCCTCCGGTGGTTACATAGGAACCGTCGTTGTTGAGCTTGGTGATTTCATTGCGGTTCCATGCTACGTTGTAGGTGAGCGTCCAAGTGAAGTCTTTGGTCACGATGGGGCGTGCGGTGATACCGAATTCCACACCGAGGTTTTCAAGCGTACCAATGTTTTGGTTGAGCATATTGGTGGTGTATGCGCCTACGGGAACAGTAACGAAACTGAGCAAATCTTTGGTTTCACGATAATACCAGTCGAGCGATGCGGTAATGCGGTTGTTAAGGAACCCGAAGTCGAGACCTGCATTCCAGGTGGTGGTTTCTTCCCACTTCAGGTTGCTGTCGTAACCTTGCGGATAAAGTGTGGGGCCATAACCCGGTGTGCCATCAAGGTTCGGATAATAGGAACCGGCCGTGGATTGCTGGTATATGGCCATATATGGGAAGTAGTTGTCTCCGAGGTCCTGCTGGCCGGTGACACCCCAGCCCAGTCGCAACTTGAACTCGTTCAACCAGTCTTTGGTACTCTCCATCCATGCTTCTTCCGAGATTTTCCACCCGAGTGCTACCGACGGGAATACACCCCAACGGTTGTCTTCCGAAAATCGTGAAGTTCCGTCACCGCGCATTGTGAATGTCAACAGGTAGCGATCCATCAACGTGTAGTTCAAGCGGCCGAAGAACGAAACCAACTGGTAATGATTTTTCCAGTATGATTCTGCCGGATTGCGGTAAGTTTCGCCTTGGTGGTTGTCGGCGCCTGTTTTATAGGTCAGCAAGTAGCGTCCGTCTTCTTGTTGGTCGATTATATATCCGGGAGTAGTGAACAATGTTCCGTTGTTGTTGCCCTTGCTGTAGAAATACTGCCATGAGTAACCGGCTGTGACATCGATGTCCGACTTGATTACGTCGAAGTATTTCTTGTAGTTGGCATAGAAGTCGAGCAGTGTGTTGGCACGGTACTGGTAAACATAGTAGTCGGTACCTGCGCCGTCCTGGTAGTTGGCATCCCACATTGCCGGAGCATTGCCTTGGGTGATGGTGTGCTCGTCGGTTTTGCTGATGTCATAGCCAAGGTTGAGGTTAAAACGCAATTCTGGCAGGAAGTGCAGTGCATAGTCGAGCTGCAAGTTGCCGTTGCTGCGCCAAATCTTGGCAATATCCGAACGTTGTTCGATGGCTGCGAGAGGGTTGTTTACACCGTTGGTGTTGAACTGGTCGCCGTTCATCTGTGATGTATATCCGTTGAAAAGTTTTCCCACCGAGCCGTCGGCCATTGGGTAGTCGGTCTTGGGTGTGCTTGTCGGATCGGCTGCCAGTGCGCCGCCAACCGCGCTGCCGGTGTCGGCAAATTCATTCTCGATGTAATAACCTTTTACGTTGGCCTGCACTTTTAATTTGCCATCGAAGAATTCGGGAGTAAGGTTGAATCCGGCGGTAACACGATCCATCGACGTGTTTTTGATGATGCCGCTGTTGCCTGTGTAGGTGACTGCCACGCGATAGGGCAGGAAGCCGGCTTTGCCACCCACGCTGAGGCTGTAATCATGTGATACGGTTGTGCGCAGCACCTCGTCCTGCCAGTTGGTGTTGGCCGTGCCGAGAGCTTGAGCGGCAGGGCTGTCTGCGCCCCAGTACCGGGTCATGATTTCGCGGTATTCGTCTCCGTTCAGCACATCCCATGTTTTGCGTGCAGTCTGCACCGTCATGTTGGCGGTGAAGTTTACTTGAATTTTGCCTTCTTTGCCTTTCTTGGTGGTGATGATGATTACACCGTTTGATGCGCGGCTTCCGTAGATGGCTGTAGCCGAAGCATCTTTCAAGATGGTCATGCTCTCGATGTTGTCGGGCGAGATCATGGCAAGAGCGTTGCCCATGCCCTGTGTGCCCTGGTTGCTCAATGGCACACCGTCGAGCACGATGAGCGGGTCGTTGCTGGCGTTAAGCGAGGAGCCGCCGCGGATGCGTATCGTACCCGAGCCTTCAGGCCCTGCCGACGGGGTTACAACGACACCAGGAGTTTGGCCCACGAGCAGGTCTTGAACCGATGATGACAGCCCGGCCGAAATTTCGGTCGGCTTCACCGTGGCCACCGACCCGGTAGCATCTTCTTTCTTAACCGTACCATAACCTATGGCGACTACCTCGTCGAGCATCAGCGAGCTCTCTTGCAGGGTAATCGTCAACGAAGTTTGTCCGTCCACGGCAACCGTTTGCGGTTCATAGCCGACGTATGATACCACAAGCGTGGCATCGGGTGATACTTGAATGGTGAATTTGCCATCAAAGTCGGTGGCAACACCCACTGTTGTGCCTTGGGCGAGAACGCTGGCACCGATTAATGGTTCTCCGGCAGAATCGACTACCTTGCCTTGCACGGCAATCTTCTGCGCCAAAGCCGGAAGCGCGAGGCACAATGCCATGAGCATTGTCAGCCACATCTTCCTGTTCGTCTGAAAACAAATGGTCTTCATGCAAGAATGTTTTTAGTTTTACATTTGGGTTTTTAGTTGTTATCCTTAATCGTAATAAATTAATGGAGCAAATGGGTGGCGGTTATGAATATAAGAAAGCAAGCCTCACGCCGGTTTCGGAACTTTCCGATATAGGCGCATGGTCAATAACAGGTTGGTTTTCATGTACTTTGTCTTTCTCATAAATCATAGGTATCCAAGCTTTGCGGCTTGGTAGTTATTCATCTCTTGGCTAAACGTTATTTCTTTTTGGGTAATGAAGATATTGGTAATAGCCAATGCAAAACTAAATAATTATTCGTAAAAAACAAACAATTTTTTTGACTTTTTGTAAAAAAAAGAGCTGTCGGTGCATCAAGGAAATTTTTTATGCGTTGCCGGATAGCAATTGTATCGATGGTTCACGTGTGATAATAATTAACCGCAAGAGAGGCGCAGCCAAACTTGCGGTTAAAATACAGTTGTGCGGTTATGCCGTCTTTAGTTCCTGTTTTAAAAGGTTTTACTTTCCATGTCACGCCGGCATAATTCCCTAAGAAAATGTTTTCCTTGCTATTTCTCCCGTGGCATAACGGCATGGAGTTATGCGTGGAAATCTCCTCGGCGATTTCGGTTTTGGCCCGAAGTTCGCATTACTCGGAGAAAGGTGGTTATTTGTTCTTGTCGAGTTTTTCGAGTTGGCGTTCAAGCGCGTCGATGCTCAAGTCGATTGCTTCTTCAAAAGTATCGGCGATTTTTGATGCAAACAGGTCTTCACGGTTTGGGATAATGAGCTTGATTGAGGCCTGTTTGTTCATCGACGTTTTAGGTTTCACTACTTCGAGCGTAACATCACACTCGGTTACCTCCTCGTTGCGGCGTGCGAATTTTTGCGCCTTTTTATTGATAAACTCCTCTAATTTCGCAGTTGCGTCGAAATGGATTGCTTTAATTCTAACTTCCATAATTTACCTCCTTTTTTAGAGCCCTTGGGTGGGCAAGTTTGTAATTACTTTTAAGCTCACTGAAAGTGATATGTGTATATACTTGCGTTGCCGCAAGCGATTCATGTCCCATGATTTCCTTGACGCTGTTGAGTTCGGCCCCGTTGTTGAGCATTGCCGAGGCAAATGAGTGGCGAAGCACGTGTGGGCTGAGTTTGCCCGCGGCACCGGTCTCCTCAAGGCTGCGGTGTACCATTCGGTAAACCATAGATGGATAAAGCGGCTCTCCACCGGCTCGCAAGAAAAATCTTTCGGGCCTGAAACTGCCTGTTACCTTTCCGCGCAGTTCACGATAGGCAGTGATGGCTTCGGCAAGTTCTTGCCCGAATGGAATTATTCGCTGCTTGTCGCGCTTGCCATGCACCTTCATTTCGCATCGTGACGTATCGACGTCGGCATCTCGCAGGTCGATGAGTTCGGCACGGCGCATCCCGGTTTCATACAGCATCATCACCACGGTGCGGTTAAGCATGGTTTGGTAGTCGCCGGTGTTGAAAGGTGCGTTAAGCAATTCGTCCATCGTTTCGGGGCGTATATATGACGGCAGTGGAACCTTGAATTTGGCAAGTTCTATTTCCGCAGCCGGATTTGCCGCTACAACTCCACGTTTCATGAGGAATCTGTAGAAAGCCCGTGCAGCCTGTATTTTGCGGCGTATGGTACGGGAGCCGTCTCCGGCCTCGTTGAGGTGCACCATCCATGCCCGCAAGTCGTCGGTGGTGACGCTTTCCGGGTTGAAAGCGGCGGCGTCGCCCGGCGACAAGAAGTCTTGCAGTTGCCGCAGGTCGTTCCTGTAAGACAAAACGGTACAAGCCGATAAATTCAGCTCATACCGTATATATTGCAAGAATGCTTCTATTGTCTTGTTTATGTCGCCCATGGTTGGTTTTTCAATTGCTTCGGTACGAATATACGCACAAGTTTCGAGTTTTCCAAATTTCCTTGCTTATTTTTATGCAAGCCGTGAGCGTGTTTTATTTCTTTACCTTCTTAAACTTGGTGTTTTTTAGTTCATAATTGATATATGTGGCAAGGTATGGTTTCAGTTTGTTGTAGTCTTCGACTGTCATGGTTCCTTTCACGGTAGGGAAGACGGCGACCGACTTTCCGGCCGGGTCGATGCGACATTCAAAAGTGGGGATTTTGACAAGTGCGGCCACGTCGTCGCGCCGAGTTTTGTCGCCCTTTGGAATAGTTATGTAATCCTGTATCCGGGGCATCTTGAAATATTTCGGCGTGTTAAGTTCTTCCCAATTTTCGTTGTAGGCTGCAACATGGCTGTCGGCTGCGGGCAGCATATATGTCGTTACTGTATAAATCACTGTGTCGCGCTTTGATGCGGCGAGCAGTATCTCCACACGGCTGCTTGCCGATGTGCGCACACGCAAGTAATCGGCTGCCATGGTGTCGATTACGGCCGTTCCGCCAAAGTTGTTCCCCATGGGCATTTTGCGGCCGGCCTCGTAGTAGTCGAGCATATCGAGCCGGGTGTCGTGTGGCAGGGAAACAAATATGCCGCCATCTTCGGCGGCAAAAAAGTCGCGCACTGTGCGTGCCGTCACCGGCAAAGCCGATGTGACGGCGAGCAGCAGCACTGTTATGGCAAATTTCACATTCTTCATTGTGGTTCGGGGTCAATTTCGGGTTGTGAAATTAAGAAATAAATGCGAGGTTTACCGTTTTTTCTTCATGAATTTATCATAATTGCCGTGCATTTCTTTCTTTTTCTCCCCTTTGGCGGCTTTGCCGCGTTCGCTACGGGCTTCGCGGGTCTTAAATCCGCGTTCCTGGTCGCGACGGGTGCGGCGGTCTATGCCGCCCTTGCCACGGCGGTCGCGATGGCGGCCTTCCGACTTGGAGGCGTATTTGCCCCCGCCACCGCGGTTTTCGGCGGCATAATCCTTGTCAAGGTCGGCGATTTCACTGTACAGCCGTTTGCCATAGAAGTCGGAGTTTCGCAAAGCGTCGGCCACACGCCGTCCGTCGCCTTTACGCACGTCGAAGAGTGAATAGCCCGGCATCAAGTCGATGCGGCCCACTTCGATGCGTTGCCCTTGCACGGTTTCATTTATAAGCCCGATGAGGTCGGAAGCAAAGAAACCGTCGGATTTGCCCACATTGATGTACACACGGTCGTATCCCGGTTCGCCTGTGCGGCGGTCTTTTTCTTCCTGTGACATTTCGGCACCGCTTTTGTGTTTTTTTGCACCTTTCTCTTTGCCTTTCTTCTCGGTAACGATGTCGAGCTTGGGCGCATCCTTGTAGTAATCGAGCAAACGGTTGAATTCAAGCGAAAGCACACGTTTAATCAAGTCTTCGCCCGAGAGCCATTCGAGTTTCTTCTGTATGCCGGGAATGTAGTTGTTTATTACCTCTTCATCTACTTTCACCTTTTCGATGCGGTCGGCAAGGTTGTAGAGTTGGCGTTCGATGATGCGTTCCGGTGTAGGCACTTCACGAAGCTCGAATTGCTTGCCTATGCGCTTTTCTATATCCTTGATTTTCCCTTTTTCGCGTGAATGGATTATCGAAACCGACACGCCCGTTTTCCCGGCGCGGCCTGTACGTCCGCTACGGTGTGTGTAAGTGGCCACATCGTCGGGCAAGCCGTAATTGATTACGTGGGTAAGGTCGCTTACATCGAGGCCGCGAGCAGCTACATCGGTGGCAACGAGCAGCTGCAAGTTGCGTTCGCGGAACTTTTTCATTACCGCATCGCGTTGAGCCTGCGACAAGTCGCCGTGCAACGAGTCGGCATTGTAGCCGTCCACTATCAGCTTGTCGGCAATTTCCTGTGTTTCGCGACGTGTACGGCAGAATATTATACCGTATATGGCCGGATTGTAATCGGCTATGCGTTTCAGCGCAAGATATTTGTCGCGGGCATGTACCAGGTAATATATGTGGCGCACGTTTTCGGCGCCCTCGTTGCGAGTGCCTATCACATATTCTTGCGGGTCGTGCATGAAGCGTGATGCGATTTTGGCAATTTCGGGTGGCATCGTAGCCGAGAACATGAGCATTTTACGCTCATCGGGAACGTGGGTGAGGATGTCGTTTATGTCATCGACAAATCCCATGTTAAGCATTTCGTCGGCTTCGTCAAGGATAACCGTGTGCACGTCTTGCAGGTTTACCGTGCCGCGTTTGATAAGGTCGAGCAATCGTCCGGGCGTGGCGACAATTATCTGCACGCCACCACGCAATGTGCGTATCTGGCTCTCGATGCTTGAACCGCCATACACGGGCAATACTTTCAATCCGTTGATATATTTTGAATAGTCGGCAAGGTCGCCGCCTATTTGCAGACATAATTCGCGTGTAGGGGAAATGATGAGTGCTTGTGGCACTTTGCGGCTTACGTCGATGCGCTGCAGCACCGGCAGACCGAATGCGGCGGTCTTGCCTGTTCCTGTCTGGGCAAGTGCAACCACGTCGGTATCTTCGTTCAGCAAGTGTGGAATAACTTTTTCCTGTACAGGCATCGGGGTTTCATAACCCATTTCTTTTATAGCCTTCAGCAAATCCTCGCGGACTCCTAATTCTTCAAATGTCATATTATAGTTTTAATCGTGTGTAACAAGCTGATGTTTTGTCATATAGCCAATATCCTTATATGCCGGGCCATATTGAGGTGCAAAGGTACAAACTTTTTGTCATTCACGCAAATACAAATTTCTTAGCCCGTCCATGGTAAATTGCTGTCGCGGTGGATGCCCTGCTTTGCCTAAATTGACGCTACCGGGCAAGCAGGTCGAGCAGCAACAGTTGCGTTTGTGATATTACGCTGCTGCGCTTTTCTGAAAAATTGTTGACCATTACGGCGACAGCATAGCGTGGATTGGAAGCGGGATAATACCCTGCATAACATTGCACTCCGCCCATGCTCCCCGATTTAAGTGAGATTTCGCCCCTGAGTGGTGTGCGAAGCATGAAACGTTTTACCGAGCCTTCGCGCCCCACACGTGGCAACAGTTGCGAATAATCTATGCCAAGCCTGTCGCGGTGGGCGTATGCGAGGCGCAGCACGTCGCACAGGAATTGTGGAGTGGCCCATCCGTTGCGGGCAAGGCCACTGCCGTCTTTCATCGACAACTGGTCGATGTCAAGGCCTTGCGTTTCCCAGAATTTATCGACTATACGCACCCCATTTTCAGTGGTTGCAGGCAGCCCCGAGTCGATGGGGAGAGTGCGTAATATAGCTTCGGCAAACATATTGTCGCTGCGGAACAGCATTGATTTCAGTATCTCGGGAAGCGAAGGCGAGGCATAGTCGAGCAGAAGCAGTGTGTCGCCGGTGTGGCGGGAAAGCCCTTCGGTCGAATGGCGGTAGGCGATGCCGTTGGTGTTTAAGGCCGATTCGATGCTGTCGGCAAGCAGGAGATGTGGTGCCGGATTGGCATACCACGAAGCAAAGTTCTCGCGTCCGCGTCGGCGACGTGCTATTATTCCATCGATTTGCAGCAGTCCGCTTGAGTAATCCAGGCGGCTTGTCACCCCGGGGCGATTTATGGTATCGCCTTTGAATTGTTCGCGCAAATGGCATTGCAATCGCAGGCCTGGTATTTTCTGCTTGGTCTCGGCTTCGTAGGTGCCGTCCCACCGGCGTGTGAATTTTACCAGAGCCTGATTGTCGGCAAAATTAATGGCGTGGCATCCTGTTCCGTAGCTTTCGGGGATGTCTTCAAGCATCCAATATCCCGACACCGGTTGGTTGTCGGTCATGGCCGAGCGGTCGAGGTTGACAGTACCCTCGATTGAAGTTATTCCGGCTGCTTGCAGGCATTGTATAAGGGTATCGACAAATGCCACGTGTTCCTTGAAATACCGTGAACCGAGTGTGGGGTCGCCGCAACCGACGACCTCGATTTTTCCCGTGAGCTTGCCACCGGCGTCGATATCGCCTATTGCATACACACGTGTGTGGTAAAGATAATCCTTGCCAAGCAATTCAAGTGCCGCTGCTCCTGTGACCACTTTCATGGCCGATGCCGTGATTAAGCCTTTGTCGGCATTGTGTCCGGCCACGATTTCGCCTGTTGACAAGTCCATTACGCATACACCGGCTGAAGCATGGGCAAGGGCTTGTGAACCTATAAAGCGGTTTACTGCGCTTTGCCCCGGAACCTTGGCCGATGCCGAGATGGCGATGCAGGCTGCAATGATTGAAAATATGGTTTGTCTAAACATAATTCATAAGCGATACAAAAAAGAGTAGCGGAAGCCGGTGCATTGCCGCTACTCTTTTTATGGAATTTTTTTCTGTTGCTTGTTTATTATTCGCCGTGTGTGCTGTTATATACATCGGCAATTTTCTTTGCTATGGCTGCCATTTCATCGGCAGGGAGAGTCATTTTGTGGCTGAAACTCATGTCGCCTTCCTTTGATATGGGAATAAGATGAATGTGTGCATGAGGCACTTCCAGCCCCAGCACGGCCACGGCAATCTTCTTGCAGTCGATTACCTGTTTCATGCAACGAGCCACGCGGCGTGCAAACTTGGTGAGTCCTGCATATTCCTCTTCATCGAGATTGAATATGTAATCTACTTCATGTTTAGGTACTACCAGCGTGTGCCCCGGCATGACAGGATTGATATCGAGGAAGGCGAAATAATCCTCGGTTTCGGCGACCTTGTAGCAAGGAATCTCGCCTGCTATTATCTTACTGAAAATCGAAGCCATGATAATATATATAGATGTGTGTTGATTAAATCTCTATTTTCAATATTTCAAATGAAATCATTC
Source organism: uncultured Bacteroidales bacterium (assembly GCA_949289215.1). Taxonomy (GTDB): domain Bacteria; phylum Bacteroidota; class Bacteroidia; order Bacteroidales; family Muribaculaceae; genus Avimuribaculum. The sequence goes on from CASENC010000049.1 coordinate 152,471, forward strand.
CGGCCGGAGCTTTCACTTCAACCACGTCGCCCACTTTGTGTCCCATAAGCCCTTTTGCGATGGGGGTGCTTTGAGCGATTTTCATCTCTTTGAGATTTGCCTCGCTGTCGGTGACAATGGTATATTTGAGTGTGGCACCGTTTTTCAAGTTTTTGATGGTAACTGTGTTAAGCAGTTGCACTTCGTCGGTGTTGAGCTTGCTTTCATCGATAATGCGGGCGTTTGCCACGAGGTCCTTTAGCTGCGATATTTTCATTTCGAGCATTCCTTGCGCCTCCTTGGCGGCATCATATTCGGCATTTTCGGAAAGGTCACCTTTGTCGCGAGCTTCAGCGATAGCACGAGAAATTTCGGGTCGCTTAACGTTTTCAAGGTAAGCGATTTCCTCCATTTTCTTTTTGTATCCTTCTTTTGTCATGTAGCTGATAGCCATGGTAAATAAAAAGTTTAAATGTTAGTAAAAAATAAAAGAATCTCCACGTGTTTCGTGTAGAGACCCCCTTATAGGTTATTCTATGTTTTTATATGACAAAGGTAGCCACTATTTTCCGAATCAGCAAATTATACTGTGCTTTTTAATAACTTTTAGCCAAGCCGCATCAGTATGCCTTGCGGTATTTCGGGTCGGTGGCATCATCGAGTATGCTCAGGTAGCTGGTGTAGCGTGATTGACTTATCAGGCTGTTCTCCACAGCCTCGCGCACGGCGCATCCGGGCTCGTGTGTGTGGGTGCAATTGTGGTAACGGCAATCGGCCGAGGTGCGGAATATCTCGGGGAAATAATGTGCAACCTGGCTTTTGTCGAAGTCGATGGTGCCGAAGCCTTTTATCCCCGGAGTGTCGATTAAATATCCGCCGCCGGGCAACGGGAACATTTCCGAGAAGGTGGTGGTGTGCATGCCGGTGTGGTGCGTTGCGCTTATGCTGCCCACTTTCAGGTCGATTCCGGGAATTAGCAAGTTTATGATGGTTGACTTGCCCACGCCCGAGTTCCCTGAAAATAGGGCGATGCGTCCCGACGCAAGTTCCAATATGCGAGAAATGCCTTCTGCGGCATTGTTGCTTGTAGCCGACATGGTTATCACGTCATAGCCTATCGAAGTGTAAAGGTAACGTAACGCGTCGGCATATTCACGTTCTTCTTCATCGAGCAGGTCGGTCTTGTTGATTATGATTACAGCTTTTATGCCGTAAGCTTCGGCGGTGGCAAGGAAACGGTCGATGAACGTGGTGCTTGTTTCCGGCTCCTTGATTGTCACGATAAGGAAAGCAATGTCGATGTTTGCGGCAATGATGTGCGATTCTTTCGACAGGTTGCTGGCCCGGCGTATTATGTAATTGCGCCGGGCATCGATGGCCGTTATGTAAGCCGTGCCATCGGGGGCGGTTTCGGAGATTTCCACATTGTCGCCTACTGCCACGGGGTTGGTGGTGCGAATGCCGCGCAGGCGGAAGTTGCCCTTTATCTTGCAACTTACGCAATCGCCGCCATCGGTTTTCACCATGTAGCAGCTGCCTGTGTTTTTGATTACCAATCCTTTCATAACTGTCGGCAAAAATATAAATATTCCCGGAATGCCGCAAATATGCGTTGATGTAAATAAACCGGGGTAAAGTAACGTGGTGCAAGATTTTGCCGGGAAATGGTTATATTTGCAATTATATAATATTGTGCAATATGGGAATAAGTGAATTTGAGGCTTTATACCGCAAGGCTTTCGGCGCAGGGGTACCGTTGCCGTTGGCATTCGGATACAGCGACACTCCTGTGGCTGAATTGGGAAGGGTGCCGCGATGCATGGTTGGTGCGATACGCAAGGTGTGTGATGGCGGCGCGTTGACGCTTTCGGCCGAAAACGTGCTGTGTGGCGGTGGTGCGCTTTACACGGCCTTTGCGCCAATGCCCGGCCGCGTGCCGGCATTTGTGTCGGGTGAGGAACATTATAAGCAGTCGCCTGAACTGGTGCGGGAATATATTTCCCGACTTGGGATAAAACTTTCGGAGAAACCTTACCTTAACTTTGTGCGTATCGACAGCCTCGACAACCTTGACGACATGGAAGGGATACTATTCTTTGCTACGCCCGACATGCTTTCGGGGCTTTGTTCGTGGGCTTTCTATGACAATAACGATGATGATGCGGTGTGCGCACGCTTTGCATCGGGGTGCTGTAGCATGGTCACCCTTGCCATGAATGAGAATAAGGCCGGGGGCAGGCGTTGTTTCATAGGTATGTTCGACCCGTCGGCCCGGTTGCTTGTCCCTGAAAACGAGCTCACCTTTGCCGTGCCCGTATGCCGGTTCCGCGAGATGTTGGGTACGATGGAGCAGTCGGCCTTGTTTTGCAAGGCTTATTCCATGGTAAGGCAACGCATGACAAGGGTAGAATTATAGCCGTGTACTTAAGTAATTATGTATCAGTCAACGATTGTCAATACTGTGGTTGCTATTGCGTTGATTGATAGATTGTTATGTTGCTTTGGGCTTGGCGGTCTGAAATTATCTGTCAGGAAATCATGGTTTTAACTGAAAAATGTTGTAAATTTGCAGTGACTTTAAATCAAAATCATAGTTTTTTTGAAAAAGAAGTAGTATTAAAATTCGTTTGAGATTATGAACGTAGAAGTAATTGGAAATTGGGCAGGCCTTGTGTGGGTAGCACTTAACGAACAGGGTAAACTTGGCGTTAAGGGCCTTAAGAAAGCCACTAAGCTCAAGGAAAAAGAAATCTATGCAGCTCTCGGCTGGCTTGCACGCGAAGGCAAAGTGAGCATTGAAGATGCTGAAACCGATGTCATGGTAGCATTGGTTTAATTGTACCGTTAAAATCCCCTGATGTGTTGTTTTCAAGGGATTTTCTTTTTGTAGCTCCCGTTCGGCAAAATTCCCCGAAGCGGGATTTTTTGTGTACATAATGGTGGTAAAAAAGCCGAGGCATCCCCCGGCTTTGCGATAGTTGTATTTTAGGTTTGTGGTGTTGTTTTACTTGCGTGTGGCGTAATCCACGGCGGCAACCGAGTGCAGTTCGGTGCTGTCGAAGATGGGAATGTCAACGTCGTTCTTGCCTATGAGCAAAGGTATCTCGGTGCAACCTAATATCACCCCCTCGCCGCCTTCAGCCTTAAGGCGGTTGATAATCTTCACGTAACCCTCACGTGACTCATCTTTCACTATGTCGTTGCACAGTTCATCGAAAATCACATCGTTGATGTAGTCGCGTTCTTCGAGAGTGGGAATAAGCACTTCAAGTCCGAATTTCTTTTCAAGGGTGGGTTTATAGAAGTCGTTTTCCATTGTGTGCTTTGTTCCGAGCAATATTACTTTCTTTACGCCTGAATCGATGATTTTCTGGCCTACGACATCGACGATGTTGAGCACTCTTACTCCTACTTTTTCCTCGATTATCGACGCAAGCGAGTTGAGGGTGTTGGAAGCAATCACGATTACCTCGGCGCCGCCGGCTTTAAGGCGCATGGCTGCATCGACCATTGTTGCAGTCATCATGGTCCAGTCGCCGGCAGCCGCAAGACGTTCTTGTGCAGCGAAGCTGTGGAACGGGATTGAATAGAGCAGCAAGTTGGCCGAATAAAGTGAACCGTAGCGGTCGCGCATGATTTCGTTCATGCGGCGATAATAATTTGCCGATGAAGCCCAACTCACGCCGCCGATTACGCCAATTACTTTGCAAACGCTGTCTTCCAGATATTTGTATTGTGTTTCCATAAAATAGCGGTAAATAGTTTTGGTGCAAATTTAGCAAAAAAACGGGGAGTGTAATAAATTGTAAGCACTAATTTTCCGTTTGCTTTAAGGAGATGAAGAAGGTGGGTTGAATGTGATTTGTTGTTACCGGCTTACGATTTGATATCGATTATTTGGCGCAATGCCAATATTTGTAGCAATCAGTGCCGCGGTTTCGGGAAAAATGTGTAAGTTTGTAGTATGCTTACAAGCGTAATAATTAAAATATCAATAATATAAAAATGAGTAAAGAAACTGTAAAAAATCTTGAGGCCTTGCGTAGTGAAATGCGGCGCCTCGGGGTTGATGCCGTGATTATTCCGGGCACCGATCCTCACCAAAGCGAGTATATAAGCGGATATTGGAAATTGCGTGACCATGTGAGTGGTTTTACGGGCAGCAACGGTACTGCCGTGGTGACACTTGATGATGCCGGGTTATGGACCGATTCGCGATACTTCTTGCAAGCAGCTTCGCAACTCGAAGATTCGGGATTTGTGTTGCACAAGGAGGATGTGCCGGGAGAAGCCACCATCGAAGAGTGGATTACGGCCAATTTGCACGATGGGGCAGTGCTTGCCGTGGATGGCTACCTGTTTTCGATATCGGGTGCTGCCGCTCTCGAAGAATTGTGTGGCCGTAACGGGTTGCGTTTTGCATCTGATTTCAACATCGCCGACCGGGTGTGGACTGCCGACCGACCGGAACGCCCGTCGGGAAAAGTATTTGTGCATGACGAGAAATATGCCGGTGAAAGTGCTTCGAGCAAAATCGACCGCGTGCTGACCGCGGTTGAGCGGCTTGACGCCGAGTCGATATTCATTCCTTCGCTCGACGAGATTGCGTGGACATTGAATTTGCGCGGCAGCGACGTGGAATTTACGCCGGTGTTTATATCATACTTGTATCTTTCGCGCGACAGGCGAGTACTTTTTATCGACGATGTAAAGCTCGACGATGAGGTTCGCGACTACTTGCGGTCGATTGACGTTGAAGTGAAACCTTATGATGGGGTTAAAGACTTCTTGTCGGGCGTAAGCACCCATGAAACCATCCTGCTCGATCCGGCCAAGGTGAGCGATACCCTGGCTCGTGCACTTGATTGCATGAAGGTGTATGCCTCTTCACCGGTAGCCATGCTTAAGGCCGTGAAGAATGAAGTGCAAATTGCCGGTACGCGAAAGGCTATGGAGCGCGATGGTGCAGCACTTGTGCGCTTGTTCATGTGGCTTGAGGAGAATGCCGCTTCGGGCAAGTATAACGAACTTGATGTGTGGCGCAAGGGGATGGAATTCCGCGGTCGCAGCGAACTTTACCGTGGCGACAGCTTTGGCATGATTGCCGGTTATCGCGAGCATGGTGCAATAGTGCATTATTCGGCTACCGAGGAGAGTGCATCCACTCTTGCCGCCGACGGGTTGTTGCTTATTGACAGTGGTGCGCAGTATTTGGACGGTACCACCGACATAACTCGCACCCTCACGCTGGGCAATCCCACAGCCGATGAAAGGCATGATTATACACTTGTGTTAAAAGGCCACTTGGCTATAGCACGTGCCCAGTTCCCGGTAGGCACCCGTGGTTCGCAACTTGATGCCCTTGCCCGTATTTATTTGTGGGAAGAGGGAATGAGTTATTTGCACGGTACCGGACATGGAGTGGGGCATTTCCTTGGCGTGCACGAAGGCCCGCAGAACATACGCCTTAATGAAAATCCCACCACATTGCAGCCCGGAATGATAACAAGCGATGAACCCGGGGTTTATAAGGCCGGACGCTATGGCATACGCATCGAGAATCTTGTGCTTACTGTAGAAGGGGAACATTCCGAGGAGTTTGGCGACTTCTGCCGCTTTGAGGTGTTGACGCTCTTCCCCTATGACCGCCAACTTATAGATACATCGATGCTTACCGCCCGTGAGATAGAGCAAATCAACAGGTATCACAAGCAGGTTTACGACCGTCTGTCGCCATATCTCGACGACAACGAATGTCGTTGGCTTGCCGATAAAACTCGTGCGTTGTAAAAAAACGGTTTCAAGAGAGGATGATTTAAAACCACTTGTAGAGACGCGATTAATCGCGTCTCTACGGGAGCCAAAAATGCATTTTGATACGCCCCAGAAACATCAGGCATGGCAGGGTATTTCAGGAGACGCGATTAATCGCGTCTCTACGAGTGGTTAATGTTTTTATTGTGTGACTTAAAATAAAATATTATATGGCACTTATAAAAAGCGTTAGGGGTTTTACCCCGAAGATAGGCAAGGATTGTTTCCTTGCCGACAATGCCACTATTGTTGGCGATGTGACGATGGGAGAGGGGTGCAGCGTGTGGTTTAATGCCGTGCTGCGTGGAGATGTGAACACCATCACCATAGGCGACCGCGTCAATATTCAAGACGGTTCGGTACTTCATACATTGTATGAAAAATCGACCATTGAAATAGGTAACGACGTTTCGATAGGGCATAACGTAACCATCCATGGGGCAAAAATCCATGATCTTGCATTGATAGGAATGGGCAGCACACTGCTCGACCATGCCGAAGTAGGCGAGGGGGCGATAGTTGCCGCCGGAAGTGTGGTTACCGGTAAAACCAAGATTGGCCCCAATGAAATGTGGGGCGGAGTACCAGCCAAATTCATTAAGATGGTTGACCCTGCCCAAAGCCGTGAAATCAACGTGAAAATAGCACACAACTACCTCATGTACAGCAAGTGGTATGAGGAATAATTAAAAAATCGAGAGGGCGTATCAAAATATAATTTCGATACACCCTCATTTTTTTTATTTTTTGTCGAAGTAATTGGCGATTTCGGCCATGCGGGTTACCTGATCGACGTGGAACGGGCAGCGGCGATTGCAATGGCCGCAAGCGATGCAGCATGATGCCTTGACGGCAAGTTTGGCATAGTGGTCGGCAGCGAGTGCATCGCCGACGCGGGCAAGGTCGTAATATTTGTTTATAAGTCCCACATCAAGGTGCATGGGGCATGGCTGGCAGTGGTTGCAATACACGCACACGCCTTCCACTTCGCGAGGTGCGAATGTGCCTATTACCGAGTAGTCGCGTTCTTGGGCCGATGCATTGCAAAATCCCAGTATATCATTTAAATCATCGATGCCACGCACACCCGGGAGTGTGGTCAGAACGCCCGGTTTGTCGAGCGCGTATTGCAGGCATTGGTAACGGGTAAGAGCCTGCTTGAATGGTGATACCTTGGCATCGAGCAACTGTCCGGCACTGAATGGCTTCATCACCGATATGCCTACGCCATCGGCCTCGCATCGGCGGTAAAGAGCCATGCGTTCGGCTGCGCTGCCAAATGCAAACTCCCCTTGGCTGTAATCATAACCGGGATTGATGCTGAACATGAGCATATCCACAAGCCCCATATCGAGGATGCGGTTGGTTACCGACGGTGTGTGTGACGAAAGACCTATGTGGCGCACCACTCCGGTAGCTTTCATCTGTTTCAGGTAATCGAGTATTCCGCCTGATACATATTTTTCCAGGTCTTCAACACTGTCGATGCAATGTATAAAGCCGAAATCGATGTAATCGGTTTGTAATTGTTGCAGTTGCCACTCGACTGAGCGTTTCACAGAGTCGAGATTGGTGGTCCATCCATATTCGCCTGTTTCATAATTTGCTCCGAAGTGTATTTGCAAGTACACGTGGTTGCGGCAACCCTTGAACACTCGCCCGTAAGGGGCGAACGGGCGAGCAGAAGCCGATGCCAAGTCGAAGTAATTGATACCTGCATCAACCGCCGCAGTTAGGGTTTCTTCTATTTCATGCTCTTCGGCATTGCCTATTGCGCTTGAGCCGAGTCCTATGACACTTATCTGTTCATTGCCGTGTGGCAATTTGCGATATTCCATGTATTCCTGTTTTTTGCACAAAAATAAGAATATGTTTTATGCCGGTGTGTACCCTAATTACTGATTTGTTGTATAAATCAAGTCGGAAATTATGGGCAGGTGGTCGGACAATCCGACATTTATGGTTTCGGTATTTTCTATTTTCCAGTCATTTCTTGTGTCGGTAAATATGTAATCGAGCTTGCTCACAGGCTTGTCGGCAGGATATGTGGGGGTCCCGTTTGTCGCGTTGAGCCAATTCTGCAGCATGGCTTTTGAAATTGCTTCAGACTCGGGTGTGGAATTAAAATCACCGGCGACTATCACCGGCGTGGCATGGTTGCTAAAATGATTGCACAAGAAAAATGCCTGCCGGGTGATGACATCGGGGTATTCATAGTCGAGATGAGTGCAGGCGAATGTTACCGTGTCGTGTGGCAATTCAAATGTGCCTTCGAGTACCACGCGCTGTTCGTTGTTGCGAGGATTTGGCAGATGTGTTTTCTTCACGTCGATATACGGGTACCGCGATAATATGCCCACGCCGTAGTAACCACCTTTAAGATTTATGGTTTTGCCATACAGGCCAAACATTCCCGTCTGCATGGCAAGTTCGGCAATAAAGTCACGCCCGTTCTGCCACGGTGTAGCATCCCGCAGGTTGCGGCAATCCACTTCTTGCAGTGCCACAAAGTCGGGCGATTGTTCCTTGATAAATGCTGCAAATTCATCGAGCGACGCGCGTTCGCCAAACCTCATGTTATAAGTCATCACGCGCACCTTTATGGTATCTTGTCCAAAAACCGTGACAGCGGCCATTAATATGGCCATCGATAATAACAATGCTTTTAAAGTATGCATCATTTTGTGGTTTCATTAATAATGAGATAAGGGCGACCCGGTCGCCCTTATCCTGTCTGTTGTTTATGATTTAATCCCTTTCAACGTGAACTATGGTGCCGTTGACAATTATCAACTTGATATCGTCGTCACGGTCTTCAAGTTCCACTTCATATGTAATGGCATCGGCAGTTTCAATTACATCAATGTCGTCATCATCGATTTGGTGTATCGAATATCCTGCACCTGTAATAGCGTTTGCCACATCATCGGGCAACTGGTGGCGCGAAATTTCCCACTTGGTGCAAACCCATTCGAGCCTACCGTTGAAAATTACCTCTTTTTCCAAACCATCGTGCCTGATTTCGATTTCGAGGTATCCATCATCATTGTCTTTGCCCACAATTACGGCACCAGGATATTTGTCGGTAATAAATGCTTCAATGTCATTGTTGACAGCAACACTGCCCGACTGACCTAACGATGGGCGTCCCGAGAGTATTTCGCCGGTTATTGATATATACACGTCGATGTCGTCGTCGAAATGTGTTTCGAGTTCAAAGCAGTAGAACACATCACCTTCGGCCGTTTCATAACGGTCGATGTCGTCGATATGAGCATCCGATGTGTAGTGCTGTGACGACTTCAAGGCATCTTTCACCACCTGTTCCACAAGGTCAAGGTTGCGTCTGCCATATTCGGTCTTGGTATATATCCATTGTTGCGTGGCTGTGAACAATATTTCATGTTTAATCCCATCGGATATCAGGTCAACTTCGATGCCTCCGTCTTCATCGTCAATCTCGATGATGCGTGCGTCGGGGAAATTCTGATTTATCCATTCGGTTATCGTTGTCGGGGGCGTACTTGGCAGCATATCGCTATGGTCGTTATCCTTTTCGGCATCAACTGTCATGTTGACTAAAATTCCATCGGCAGTGTAATACAGTTCTACGTCGGTTTCTATGCCATTCTCGTTTTTTTCAACATCGATGACATATATTGTTTCGTCATATCCGTGTCGGGTTATGACATCTACATCATCGTCTCGGTGCCAAGGGGCTTGGGCATATTCCGATGCTTCGAATGATGTTTTCACTGCTTGAGGTAATTGGTTGTAAGGAATGTCGAAGTCGCTCATCGACCAGCGTGCATCGCTCATGCGATACCATGCTTTGTTTTTTCCGGCCTCGTTGCTGCGTGTTGCGTCAAGGGTGAAACTGGCAACAGCATAGTCGCTTTTGATTTCCCAACTTACGTTTGATGCATTCGGGTACTGGCTGTTGAAAGCCTCCAATACATTGTCGGGAACTGTTCCGCCGGGTGTAGTGGGGCCATCTTCGTCACTGCAAGCCGAGAGCATCACGGCCATGCATGCAATAAAAGTCAAAAATAAATGTTTTGTCGTTTTCATAGTTGTCTTATTTTAAAAAATTTGAGTTTTCGCAAATTAAATATTTAATAAATGAAATGCCTAATAGTTTAAATATACTTAACTATTTTTAGAGTTATTGTTCTGTTTTTCTGAAAATATAGTCAATTACGAATGTTGGCATTTTTGCAATGTCTCATAAACTAAGGCGCAAATACATTCTTGCGGTGAGCATATTTCCCCTTTCCCGACTTGGCGAATTGCCCAGGTGGCAAATGTGATTTGTTTTATCCCGTCAAGCGTGTATTCGGCATCGCGATAAGATAAACAAAAAGATATGTATAAAAAACAAATAAATTTATTTTGTTCTACTGTCACCTTGTAGTATCTTTGTAAATGCTAATACTGTAACCTATAAAATAATAACAGCATGAAAAAGGTTCTTCCGATAATTAAGAACGATCCGTGGCTTGAGCCATATGCCGATGCCATCAATGGCCGGTATGAAGATGTGATCCGTAAGGAGAAAGAATTGACCGGCGGCGGCAAAATTTCGCTCAATGATTTTGCCAACGCACACAACTATTTCGGGCTGCACAAGACCAAGACCGGTTGGGTCTTCCGTGAATGGGCTCCCCATGCCACAGCAATATACATGATAGGCACGTTCAACGATTGGGCCGAACGCGAAGATTATGCGCTCACTCGCATGGATAACGGAGTGTGGGAAATTACTCTCGATGCCGACAAACTGAAACATGGCGACTTGTATAAGTTGAGAATGAAATGGAACGGCGGCGAGGGCGACCGCATTCCGGCATATGCACGGCGTGTGGTGCAGGATGAGCAGACGCTTATATTTTCGGCACAAGTGTGGGCACCGGCGCGGCCTTACCGTTTCAAGGTGAAGGATTTCAAGCCCAATGTGTCGCCGCTGCTCATTTACGAGTGCCACATAGGCATGGCTCAAGATGCCGAGCGTGTGGGTACTTACGAGGAATTCCGCAAGAACATATTGCCGCGTGTGGCTGCCGACGGCTATAACGCAATCCAGATAATGGCGATACAGGAACACCCGTATTACGGTTCGTTTGGTTACCATGTGTCGAGTTTTTATGCAGCATCGAGCCGTTTTGGCACTCCCGACGAATTGAAGAAGCTCATTGACGAGGCTCACAAGATGGGTATCGCAGTGATTATGGATATCGTTCATTCACATGCAGTGAAAAACGAGGTTGAGGGACTTGGCCGTTTCGATGGCAGCTACGACCTTTATTTCTATGGCGACGGTAGGCGCGAACATCCGGCATGGGATTCGCTTTGCTTTGATTACGGCAAGAATGAAGTGCTGCATTTCCTGCTCTCGAATTGCAAATTCTGGCTTGAAGAATATCATTTCGACGGTTTCCGCTTCGACGGAGTGACTTCGATGCTTTATTATAACCACGGCCTGGGGCAGGGGTTCAGTTCATATGACGACTATTATAACGGTGCGCAAGACACCAATGCCATCACCTACCTGACTCTTGCCAACTTGCTTATTCACCAGGTAAATCCCAATGCGGTTACTATTGCCGAGGAAATGAGCGGTATGCCGGGGCTGGCATTGAAGTTCAAGGATGGCGGCATGGGATTTGATTACCGCATGGCCATGGGTATCCCCGATTATTGGATAAAAACCATTAAGGAAAAGAAAGACGAAGATTGGCACCCAACCTCGATATTCTGGGAACTTACCAACCGCCGTTACAATGAAAAGACTATCAGCTATGCCGAAAGCCACGACCAGGCTCTCGTGGGCGATAAAACAATAATATTCCGCCTCATCGACAGCGAAATGTACTGGCACATGACCGTGGGCGACAACAATATGACCGTTGACCGCGGCATGGCGTTGCACAAGATGATACGCCTTGTGACTTGTACCACCATCAATGGCGGTTACTTGAATTTCATGGGCAATGAATTCGGTCACCCCGAGTGGATCGACTTCCCACGCGAAGGTAACGGGTGGAGCTACAAGTATGCCCGCCGCCAGTGGGATCTTGTTGACCGCAAAGACTTGAAATATCAATATCTCAACAATTTCGATAATGATATGATACATCTTGTGGGCGGTATCAAGAACTTCCAGTCGCTGCCTGTGGAAAAACTGTGGGATAAAGATGATGACCAGGTGCTTGCCTACAAGCGCGGTGATTATGTGTTCATCTTCAACTTCAGCCCCACAAAGTCGTTTACCGACTATGGCATACTTGCCCCGGTAGGCGAATACGACGGTGTGTTTGACAGTGATGACAAGCGTTATGGCGGTTACGGTAACATTGACGAGAGTGTGCATCATTTCACTCAAGACGACCCGCTTTATGCTCCTCACGGACTTGGTTGGCTTAAGTTATACCTGCCTGCCCGTTCGGCACAAGTGCTGAAGATAGCCCGTAAACGTCGCGGCGGACGTTGCAAGAAGGCTTAAAGCATATATCCGGAATTTACGTAGGGTGTATCAAAATACCCGCATTGATATTGTAGAGACATGGCGTTGCCGCATCTTGATAATGGCAACGATTGATTTACAATATGTTATACAATGCAATGGTTGTAGAGACGCGATTAATTGCGTCTCTACGGGAGTCTAAAACGCATTTTGATACACCCTCCTTGCAGTTTTTATAATACAATACTAACAAATGCACAAAAGATTATGAAAAAGTTAGGTTTAATGCTGCTGTTTGCAGTGGCAATGTTTTTTGTGTCTTGCAAAGATGAAAGCAAAGATGCCACAACCATGATTCCTGCCGATGCCACTTATGTGGCAGCCTTGGATGCCGGCAGTGTCATCGAGAAAGCCGGTGTAAAGGTAGAAGGTGGCGAAGTGGTGTTTCCCGATTCATATAAGTCGCTTGTGGATAAAGGAATGTCGGCAAACGACCGGCAACAATTGTCGGCGTTTGCCAAAGCTGGGATTGATTTCACGCGTAAGGTGTATGCTTTCGGGTCCGGTGATTTTTCGGCCGTCGGAATAGTGCCTGTAGCCGACCGCACGGCATTTAAGGCATTCTTGGAGAAAACCGTCGGTGCCGGTATGGAAACCGATGGCAATTTGGATATAATGAAGACCGGTAACAGCTGGCTGTTGATTTCCGATGAATATTTCGTATGTGCAACACCCAATCCTACAGTCAATGACGGTGAAGCCGAAACTCTTGTCAAGAATCTTGTTACCAACGGGTATGAACAATCCATAGCCGGCAATGCCGACGCGATGGAAATGCTTGGACGGGATGCGGATATGTCGTTTTTTGCCGATTACAAAAAACTGTTTGAAATGTCGGGTAGCGGGCAGATTGTCGCTCAAGTCTATGGCGATGCATTTTCGGCATACCTCGAAGCGTTCCGCGGCATAGGAGCTACGCTCAATTTCAACGACGACAACATTGAAATGGATTATGAGACTTTCATCGACGAAACCGAGGCTGTAAAGCAGGCAGAAGCAATATTGGGCAAGCCGTCGGCCGACGGGCTTAAATTCATCCCGGCCGATATGCAGCTTGTTTTCTCAGGGGCGGTTAAAGGCGAGGAATTGTTGAAACTCGATGCATTCAATGCCATGCTTGCCAATGTGAAGGAAAATCCATTTATCACCATCGATGAAATCAAGAGCTACATTGCCGGTATCGACGGTCCCATAACCATAGGTTATAATTACGTTGATCAAATCATAAACCGTTCATCTATTCCGCAAGTGTATGGTGCCATCAAGACCGACAAGGCCGATGAAATGTGCGACAAGTTGCGCAAGTCGATAAACAGTTTTGGTTTAATAGCCTGTACACGTGTGGGCGACGAGTATGTGGTTAACCTGTCGAGTGCCGCCGCAATTGCGTTTGGCAGCAGTGATGGATTTTTCTATTTCCGCACTGCGCCGCAGAAGGTGACGGAAAGCATGTATGACGATGACCTTGCACGCGGCATATTCGAGAATGTAACCGGTGGATTGTATGCCAATGTCCGCAAAGGTTCTCGCGCCAATTCAATGTTGACCTCTTTTGCACCCGAATTACAATTCAGTGCTTACCTTGACGGGCGCAACATCGATGTTCATACGTCAACCATAAAATTGGTGGTTGAGGAGCCGCAAGGAAATAACGTCCTTGAAACATTGTTGACAATATTGGCAAATGCCCAAATGCCCTGATGCAAGTGTTGCGAAAATATAACAAAAGCCCCATTATGGGGCTTTTGTTGTAAAAAATGCAAAAATGAAGCAAAAAAAATGCTTATATGTTGCACAGCATGGATATATAGCATACTTTTGCATCGGTTTTTTCATGGTATTAGATTTTAAGTTGAAGATTAGTTGTCGTGATGACAATTAATTTTTTTTTGTACCTATGCCAAAAGTGGCATTAAAGATGTTTGTTTTTGCAAAGCACACTACTTTCGCTACCTTTGTAAGGAAATTCCCCTCCCCCCCCTGATAATGTATTATGAATTGATTAATAATTAAACATACACAATGTTGATAATAAACACCACTTACCACGCTTCGGCGGCTGTATATGATAATTTTGTGGAATGGCTGTGTTGCGAATATATTCCCAAAGCAAAATCAGGCGGCGTGCTGTTGTGGCCGCAACTCACCAGGGTGCTTGATGGTAGCACCGGTGCCGATGGTTACAGCTATGCGTTGCAGTTCCATGTAAAGTCGGTCGATGCATTTAATGCGTGGTACACCGGAGAAGGTAAGAAGTTGCATGAGGAGATGGCACGTCGTTTCGGTCGAGATGTGGTGGGATTTTCGACATGGATGGAGGAAATCGACACGGAATGATGACGCGCGACGACGAATATGACCGTATAATAATAGGCATAGACCCCGGTACAAATGTAATGGGCTACGGCATACTTGGGGTGGAACGCAAGCGGCCGTCGATGATAGCCATGGGGGTGATAAAGCTCAGTAAATTTGACGACCACTATATGCGCCTGCATCGTATTTTTGAACGGGTGCTCGGGCTTGTGGAACAGTATTTGCCCGACGAGATGGCCATCGAGTCGCCGTTTTACGGCAAGAATGTGCAATCGATGCTCAAACTGGGGCGTGCACAAGGCGTGGCAATGGCTGCAGCCTTGCATCGCGACGTGCCTATAGCCGAATATGCTCCCTTGAAAATAAAGATGGCCATAACAGGCAATGGTGGAGCGTCGAAGGAGCAGGTAGCCGAGATGTTGCGCCGAATTTTGAACATTCCTCAGGAGCAGATGCCAGATTTGCTCGATGCCACCGATGCCCTTGCTGCGGCATTGTGCCACTTTTATGAGTCGTCGCGTCCGCAACCGCAGGGTGGTTGCCGTTCGTGGAAAGAGTTCATAGCGGCTCATCCCGACAGGTTGAAGTGAGCCACTTCGGCCCCCTCCCTACCTCCCCCCGAAGGGGAGGCTTTCAAAAGTGGTTCTCCACAATTTTAGCCGAATGGCAATGAAAAATAGTGTGAATATTTAATTTGATTATTGGAGATAATATTAGGCATTTTTGTTAACTTTGTGGAGTGGCCAAGGGATTGTCTCGCGGTCACATTACATTGTGGAATAATTTAAGGAGCGTTATGTTCTTTCTCTTGTAAGTGCGAAGCCTGAGAAACTACGTCACAAAAATCAACAAGAGTTGGCACATGGCAGTTCCGCGCTATAGCGTGGGAGTGCTATCACCATATCTGTTGATTTAGGTTTTCTCAGGGCCTGCACTTTAGGATGTGGATCATAGCAGTTTCACGCTCTTGGCATATAAATGCGCTTTTGGGACTGGAGTGCAAGCAAAAATTAATCATCATGAAAAAAACATTATCAATTTTATTTCTGCTAATGTTGTCAATTTCAGTGTGTGCGCAGCAGAAAGATGTAACCCGTTTCCTTGGAATCCCTATCGATGGCAGTAAGTCGGAAATGATTCGCAAGCTCAAAGCTAAAGGCTTCGAGAGCAGCCCGTATGATAAGGAAGTTCTCACCGGGGAATTTAATGGTACTTCAGTGAATGTGCATGTGGTAACAAATAACAATAAAGTATGTAGGATATTTGTCGCCGATGCCGTGCCGCGAAGTGTAGGTGATATAGTTGTTAGATTTAATAATCTTTGCCGGCAATTTGAAAATAATGGGAAATATGCTTATTTTGAAGATTTTACGATATCTGATGATGAAGATGTAAGATATGAAATGACGGTGAATAATAAAAGATATGAGGCGATTTATTATCAAGTACCGTCAGATACAGCAGCATTGATCAATGAGATTCGGACTTCGGTTATGAAGAATTACACTGAGGAACAAATTTCGGAATTTACTGATGAACAGAAAAATGAGATACAAGAAAAATGTTTCGAGTTACTGTCGGAAAAACTGATAAAAAGACCTGTATGGTTCAGGATTGGCGAATCTTATGGCGAGTATAGCATCTTGATGTACTACGATAATGAATATAACAGAGCCAATGGCGAAGATTTATAGTAAGCAGGTGTGATATAAACAAAAAACGGCGGTGCAGCATCACGCTGCATCGCCGTGGTTGTCAAAATTGCTATGTGGTTAGCAAAATAAGGTGCTGTAATTACTTTATTTCGATTTTCTTGGCTTCCTTGGCTGCCTCTTGCGACTTTTTAAGCAGGTCAACCGTGAGGACTCCGTTCTCGACATGTGCCGATATTTTGTCGCGATCGACATCATCGGGCAAAATCATTACTTGACGGAACTGAGAGTAAGAAAATTCACGACGCAAGTAGTGTCCGTTTTCTTTTTCTTCGTTGTTCACCTTCTTTTCAAGAGAGATGACGAGGTTGCCTTCTTCGTCGAGGTGCACATTGAAATCGTCTTTTGTCATGCCCGGAGCAGCTATCTCCACGCTGTATTCGTTTTCACGTTCTATTACGTTGACAGCCGGTGAGGTGATGGCATGGGTGCGTTCGATCCAGTCGTTGTTGTCAAACAAATCGTTAAACACGCTTGGTAACCAATTCTGATTTCTTCTAATGAGTGCCATAATTGTAATCTCCTATGTTTTTTTTGTTTTTTATTCTTGTTTTGTTTGGATCGGTTTTTCAACCGTGTCCGCTATAAGAATTGCAAACCGGGTGCCAATGCGGCAGGAATGTCTATACTGGTAAATTTGTCCGAAAAAATGACAAAACCGAGCCTTCAGAGGCCCTATTTTCGGTTAAAATGTCATATAAGCATTGTTTTGCAGTGTGAAACTTGTGTAGCTTCATTGTGTTGCTTGTCGGAAATAAATCATGAGAATTCGTGACAAGTAATAACAACAAAAAAGCACCACCAGGCATGGTTGCTGGTGGTGCTTTTTATTGATTATCGTGCAAGATTACGGATTATTCTTTATCCTTTGTTGCGGTTTTTTTTGCCGGAGTTTTACGGGCAGCAGGTTTCTTTGCTGCCGTGGTTTTTGCTGCGGCTTTCTGGCTTTCGGCGGCTTTGTCTTCGTCTTCCGAGTTGATGATGTTGGTACGCAGCAGCGAGATTTCGCGGTTGAGTTGCTCGATTTCCTTTGACTGGTTGCGTATGGTGGTCAACAACGAGTTAAGCTCTTCGTTCTCGATAGAGAGCGGGTATTGCTCTTCGACACGCACAATGAAGTCGGACAGCACGTTCATGTAGTTCATGAATGCCTGGAACGGCGATTCATACGGGCTGTAGTGCGAATGCACTGCGCCGTCGTTGAGGTGCTTTGTACTCATGTAGTAGAAGTGGTCGGATGCCTGCAGGTAGTACCAGTCTTGTTTCAGACGGCGGTCGGTGCACAGGTTTACGCGTTCGGCCACTGAGTACAGCTTGTTGAAAGCCTCGTTTTGCAAGTCGTTGCCAAGCCATGCGCTGGTGTCGCGAGCCTCGTCGGCCCAAGACATCGGGTAGGGAACCGACAGTTCGCCCACCGATTTCAGTTTGGCCACGGTTTCGCTCGGAGTCCAGAATTCTATTCCACGTTCGGCGGCGAAGCGCGGTAGAGCCTTCATGAATTCAAATATTCCCGATTCGCGAGGTTGCAATTCGCCAAGAGTTTCGTAGTTCATGAACAGGTTCACGATTTGTTCCTCTTGAGGCAGGTTGGCAATCCAGTCAATGTATTTGTCGGCAGTCAACGGATAGTCGTTCCAGTCGGGATTGCTGAAGCGGAACGATATGTCGTCGCTCATTTTCGAGTTCTTCAACAGCAGTTTCAGTTGCGGAGCGGCAGCCGAGCTATACACGTAGTTAGGCGATTTCCAGCCAAGTATGTGCTTTGCGCCATCG
The DNA here is from genome assembly GCA_949289215.1 of uncultured Bacteroidales bacterium. Lineage (GTDB taxonomy): Bacteria > Bacteroidota > Bacteroidia > Bacteroidales > Muribaculaceae > Avimuribaculum. The sequence continues at coordinate 170,588 of CASENC010000049.1, forward strand.
GTTATGGCAGCCTTGAAGCCCATGCTTGCCACAACGGCCGAAATGTCGTCGCTGTATATAAGCTCGGTGTTACGGAACACCGTTGGACGCTGGCCGAAGAGTTGGAAAATCTTCTCGTCGTGTTGTTTTACTTGTTCGATGAATTCCTCGGTTTCCTTGAGCGAAGCCAAAGAGTGGGCATAAGTCTCGGAGAGGAATTCCACGCAGCCGGTTGCCACGAGTTCTTTCATCGACTCGATAAATTCGGGCACATATTGTTCGAGTTGTTCGAGTGCTGTGCCGCTGATTGAGAATGCCACCTTGAACTGCTTGTTGGAAGCATTGATCATTTCGAGCAATGTTTGGTTGGCAGGCAGGTAAGAGCGGTGTGCTATGCGAGTGATGATTTCGTCGTTGGCAAAGTCATCATAGTAATAGTGGTCGTTACCGATGTTGAAGAAACGGTAGGTCTTCAGGCGGAACGGCTGGTGAATTTGAAAGTAGAAACAAATTGCTTTCATTATTGTGTGGTTGTTTTTGATTTTTCTTAATGGTAGATAAAAAACTCTTTCCGCAACATGGTTACTTGCGGTTGTTTATTACTTGGTTGTAAATGTTGATAACCTTTGCACCGGCTTTTTTCCATTGTATGGTGTCGATTTCGGCAAGGCCTTTGTCGCGCAAGTGGTTATGCAATGCGGGATAGTTGACGAGTGCAAACATTGCATCGGCCATGGCGTGTATGTCCCAGTAGTCAACTTTGATTACATTTTCAAGGATTTCGGCGCAGCCCGATTGCTTGGATATGATCGACGGGCACCCCATCTGCATGGCTTCAAGCGGCGAGATGCCGAAAGGCTCGGAAACCGATGGCATCACATACACGTCGCTGGCTGCGAGCATTTCATATACCTGCCGTCCGCGCAGGAATCCTGTGAAGTGGAAGCGGTCGGCAATGTCGCGGTCGGCCGCGAGGCGTATCATTTTTTCCATCATGTCGCCGCTGCCCGCCATCACGAAGCGCACGTTATGGGTCTTGTGCAGTACCATCGAGGCTGCTTCGACGAAGTATTCCGGCCCCTTTTGCATGGTTATGCGTCCCAGGAATGTGATTACTTTGTCCTTGCCGTGCTGCATTTTTATGTTGCGGATTTCCTCGCTCAGCGGTTCCACGGCATTGTGCACTGTGGTTACTTTTGCAGGATCTTGGCCGTATTTCTCGATTACGGTGCGGCGAGTGAGTTCGCTCACGGTGATGATGTGGTCGGCATTGTTCATACCGTCGCGTTCAATACCATACACGGTGGGGTTCACGTTGCCGCGGCTGCGGTCGAAGTCGGTGGCGTGAACGTGTATTACCAGCGGCTTGCCTGTTACCTGCTTGGCGTGTATGCCTGCGGGGTATGTGAGCCAGTCGTGCGAGTGGATTACGTCGCACGGCACTGTGCGGGCTATGACGCCTGCCACAATCGAGTAGTTGTTGATTTCTTCAAGCAGGTTGTCGGGGTATCGGCCCGAGAATTCTATGCACCCGAGGTCGTTGGTGCGCATATAATTAAAGTCGGCGTAGATGTGATCGCGCAGGTCGTAATACATTTGAGGGTCCATGACATTGCCTATGCGGTTTTGCACATAGTCCCAGTTGACATCCCTCCAAACGACCGGTGTCGAATTCGCGCCTATGATGTGTGCGAATTGTCGGTCTTCGTCGCCCCATGGTTTAGGGATAACGAAAGTGATGTCCATATCACCGTTTTCCCACATTCCCTTGGTGAGGCCATAGCTGGCAGTTCCCAACCCGCCGAGGATATGAGGGGGAAATTCCCAGCCAAACATTAAAGCTTTCATATTGTAAAAGAGTAATCTTAGGGTTATAAATTCAAGTTTTTCAATTGTCGCAGCACGCGCAGCACGCCACCCACATTGGCGGCGAAGCTCACGGCACCGCGCCCGGTGAACGGCGGGTTGCCGTCATAGAGTTCGCTGAGCGAGCCGATGCAGCCTTGTGTCATTTCGTCTTCGAAGCCTATCATCATGCGTTCGATGAACGATACACCGCTCATGCCGAATACCTTGGAATAAGCGTCGGCATAGAAGCCCATGAGCCACGGGCGTGCCGAGCCTTGGTAATAGGCATATTCGCGTTGTTCGGGGCTGCCGAGGTAGCACGGGGTGTAACCGAAGCTCTTCGGGCTGAGTGTGCGCAGGCCCTTGGGTGTGAGCAGTTCGCGGGTAACCACGTCGAGTACCGAACGGCGTTGACGGCGGTCGAGTGGCGAATAGTCGAGGCCGGCTGCGATTATCATGTTGGGGCGTACACTAAGGTCGGTGAACAAGCCCGAAACATAATCGTAAAGGTATCCGTAATCGTTGAGGAATGTTTCGATGAACGAGTCTTTGAGGTGGTTGGTTATGCTTTCCCACTTCTTTATGTTTTCGGCCTCTTCGGGTTTGTCGGCAAACAATGCTTGTGCAAACATCAGGTCGTTGTACCACAGCGCGTTGAACTCCACGAGGTATCCTGTACGCGGAATAATGGGTGCGCCGCCCGGATATGAAGCGTCCATCCACGAGATGGGTTTTGCCTTGCCGTTTGACGAGAGCAATCCGGCTTCGTTGAGTTCAAGGTTGGGGTGCCTGTTGCTTATAATGTAGTCAAGCACTTCCTTGATGAAGTCGCCGTAACGTTTAATGGTTTCTTCGGCTCCCGCCTCTTTATAATATTGTTGCAAAGCCCACATTTGCCACAGCGGGATGTCGGGCAGGTCGATGCCTTGCATCACGTGGTCGAGTTCTCCGGTCTTCATGAAGTGGCGGTATGCAGCCACTGCCGTTTCCATGATGCCTTCAAAGTCGGGGCGGTGGTGTACCGATATGGTGGTGCCCGGGAGGGCAATCATTTCGTCGCGGGCGCGTATCTTGAACCAAGGGTATCCGGCAAGCAGGTAGCGGCCGTGTGCATTGGTAACATAGAATTGCTTTGCACAGTTCTTCATGCAGTTGTAGAAACTTGTGCGCGGAGTGCGCGACTTGATTTCCTTGGCATACATGTCGGCAAACAATTCGGGCTCGGCTTCGGAGGTTCCTGCCGAGAAGATGATGCTTTCGCCTTTCTTTATTTCGAGCTGGAAGTATCCCGGAACGTATAAGTCTTCGCGGTAAGGAATGCCGCGTTCCTGGTCTTTGATATATTCAATGCCTTTGTACCAGTTGGGATTGAAGATGAATTCTGGTTTCTTATTGAATTGCATCACCAGTGTCGGGTAGCCAGGATACATACAGGTGGCTATTCCGTTGGTGATTTCATGGTAGTCGCGGCTGGCCATGCCGTTTTCCACGCACAAGTCGTTGGCATTGCGGAATGCAAGGAACGGGCGGAATTGCAGTATCGTCTGTGAGTGTGCGTCAACCAGTGTGTAACGGATAAGAATGCGGTTTTCGTGTGAGATGAAAATCTTTTCTTTGGTCATGATAACGCCGCCCACGCGGTAGGTGGTGCGTGGAACGGTTTCACAGTCGAATTCGCGGATGTACTTGTGTCCGTTGGGGCTGTAGCAGTTGCCTCCATACTTGTGGAGCCCGAGGTTGAATGGGGCACCGTGTTGGATAACGGTTTCATCTAACGATGAGAGGAGGACGTGGTTGTCATCGTCCATTTCGGGAATGGGGATGACCAGCAGCCCGTGTTGCTTGCGCGTATTACAGTCAACGATTGTCGTACAGTGATACGCCCCTGATTGATTAGTGCGGAGCATTTCTTTCGGGAGTGATTGCTCAAGGTTAATCATCAGGTTCTTATCAAATTTTAAGTAGCTCATCAATAAGAGATTTTAGGTTTGATAATGGTAAAAATTATAATTTTCTTATTCTAACCACGAAATTACGAAGTATATAAGAAAATAGCAAAAAAAAATGTCTTTTTATGGGGATAAAAGTGTGTTTTAGTGCTTAAATGTGTTGCAAAACATATTATTGTAGAGCAAGTTGGCACGGTTGCAAGGTGTGCGTGGGTGTTGCCGATGGCTAAATGTTGAGCTCGTTGCGAATGGCATTTACAAATGCCCAAAATCCGTTTTCGATTGGCGATAACAGGTTTTTGTGGTTTTCGCTGTTGCCGTCGGGCAGGAATATGCGAATGCCGCCTTTGTGGCACACGATGTGCAGGTCGGCCGGCATCATTGCAGGTTCGCCGTCGATGTGCATCATCCCGGCTTCGGGGCGGTGTATTGTCAGCTCGCCGGTGCGGAATGAGTGTATGTTGGTGTCTTGGTCAAGGTGCTTGGTGAAAAGCAGCAGTCCCATCATTGCAGTATCGATGGGTGTGAATGGCAATATCACAGTCACATCGATAAGCCCGTCTTTCATGCTTGCCTGTGGGGCGATGAAAGCGTTGTTGCCATATTGCGAGGCATTGCCGCAAGCTATGATGAATGCTTTCTCGGTAATAACTTTGTCGGCAGTTTCTATGCTGTAAACTTCGCTGCGATATTTAAGGTATTCGCTTAAGGCCTTTTGCAGGTAGGTTATGGGGCCGCGGTGGCCTGCTTGTGCGAATTTCTCGCTTACAAGGGCATCGAACCCTACCCCGCAGGTGCAGAAGAAAGGCCGGTTGTTGACGGTGCAGTAATCGAGGGCCTCGGTGTGGTTGCGGTTGATTATAGCAATGGCTTTTTCGGGGTCGAGTGGAATACTCAGGTGACGTGCCAGCCCGTTGCCCGAACCGCATGGCACAATGCCCAGTGCCACAGGCGTGTCGCGCAATGCCGATGCCACTTCGTTGACAGTGCCGTCGCCGCCTACTGCAAGCACCCCGTGGCAATCTTTTGAGATGGCCTCTTGTGCAAGTTCGGTGGCATGGCCTGCATATTGCGTGAAACGAGTGTCCACGTCAAATCGGTCGTTGTCGATGATGCGGCTTATCATTTCGGGCATGGAATTTTTGTTCCCGTCGGTGCCCGAGATGGGATTTATTATAGCCATCAGTTTCAACTTCTCTGCCATAGTAGTGTCGCCTCTTCTCTGTTTTTGTGGAGTGCAAAGTTACAAATTTCTGCTGTAATTACAGGCATTTTGTGTGCCGTGGCTGGTGTGGCGGGTATGCGTGGGGGTGTATCAAAATGCGATTTTGCCTCTGTAGAGACGCAAAATTTTTGCGTCTTTACAACTGTTGTATTATATAAAGCATTGTAAATAAATAGTTTTAGTCATAGAGACGATGTGCACATCGTCTCTATGACTAAAATGTCGGAATTACGGAACGCCCCCATTATGGTATTATTCTGGATTGAGGTCGTTTTTGGAGGAGGGCAGTGGTTTCCAGCCTTCGCCGTAGGTGTCGTAGGCATCGGTAACGACAACGAATGCCGACGGGTCGGCCTGCTTGATTTTCAGTTTCAGGTTCTCCACTTCCTTGTAGCTCACCACGAGGAACAGCATCTCCTTGTCGTGGCCTGTGTACAAGCCGCTGCTCTTGATGTAGGTGGCTGTGCGGTCAAGGTCCTTGATGATGTATTCGCGCAAGTCGGGCAGGTGCTTTTCGCTGATGACAAACATCAGCTTGTCGTTCTTTGGTCCGTTGATGACGAATGCCAGCACACGAGAGGTGACGAAGATGGCGGCCAACGAATAGAGTGACAGGTATATGGTGGGTTCGGACGAGTCGGTTGTATTGCTGCCTACACCGAAACCGATGACTATCAGGCCAAAAAGCACAACAACGCCATCAACCAGCATTATGGCACGTGAGAAACGTAGGTGGCAATATTTCTGCAATATCATTGCCACGATGTCGCTGCCTCCCGAGGTAGCCTGCTGCCGTACTATCAATCCGCAGCCGAAACCTATGATTGCCGCACCTATGACAGTTGCGATAATCAGATGGTCGCTCAAGTCGAGTATGCCGCCAAGCAGCCGTGAAGGGTCAAGTGCCTGCAAGGCTGCCTTGTCGGGGTAAGCCATCCATTCTATGGCATTCATTATAAATGGAGTGGTGAGTGCTGCCACAATGGTGCGCGAGCCTATTTTTGCGCCAAGCAGCAAAACCGAGAGCGTAAGCAACGGAATGTCGAGGATGTAACCGAATGTACCCACCTGTATCGACGGGAAAATGTGTTGCAACACGATGCTTGCACCATATACACCTCCCGGCACTATGCCGTATGGGTTGATGAAGAACACAAACCCGACTGCCGTTATCGCGCAGCCCAATAAAATCATAAACCAGCTATAGATACTCTTTTTCATGAAGTCGTCGTTTTTAGGTTGCACAAATTTATAGAAAAAAATATAAATGCAAGCCTTTACCAGTTGAAAATATTGCGCAGGAGCCACCATAGTACTGTGGCGGCGAAGATGCCCCAAATGACGGCAGGGCTGTTGAGGCGGTTGTATAGCGAAGGGTGGCTCGGGCGTCGCAGTTCGGCGTAGCTATATAAGGCTATCACCGGCAGGGCTGCCACCATAAAGGCGTTGTAATGCCATGCGGCGGCAATGTCACCGCTTAGCAGCGAGTGGATGACGCGTTGGCTGCCACAGCCGGGACATTTAAATCCGGTAATGACAAGGAACGGGCAACGAGGGAAGAGTGCCGATTGTGCCGGGTCGAACAGCAGGTAAACAACTGTTGCAGCGACGGCTGTTGCCAAGAGTATAATGGTAAACAGGTATTTTTTCACTGCCGGGTGAGATTTCGCAGGTCAATTTGAAATTTGGCAAAGAACAGCACTCCTGCAAGAAGCAGTGCCACGGCAAATGACAGGTAGATGCCCACGATGCCCATGCCGCAAGGGAATGCCAACAAATAGTCAAGTGGCAGGCCTACAATCAGGTAGGCGATGATGGCTGTGATCATCATCGGCCGCACATCGGTGATACCGCGCAAGGCGTTGGCGTAAGTGACTTGCAGAGCATCGCCCACCTGGTAAAGCATAAGCGGTGGTATGACCAACATGGCCACGGCAATCACGGCAACGTCGTCGGTGAACAGCCTGATGACCGGTTCGCCGAGGAAGAAGAACAGCAGGCAGGCCGTTGCGGCGCAGGCCATGATTATGTGCAGCCCTGCCACCGAGCAGTTTCGTATTTGGGTGATGTCGCCGTTGCCGTAATATCCGGCAATTTTTATCGACATGCTTGCTCCGAGGCTGTAATATACCATGAAACCTATGGTGCTGATGCTGAGCATGATTTGGTAGGCGGCAAGCGGTATTTCGCCAAGCCAGCCTATCATGATTGATGCAAATGAGAAAATACCTGTTTCAAGCCCCATCTGCACGGCTATGGGCCAGGATGTGGCAAAAATATTGCTTGAAATTCTTGAGTCGATGTCGCCATGCCTGATGCCTTGCACATATGCGGCATAGCGGTGCGAACGTGATAAGACTATAATGTAGGCGGCGGCCATTGCCACACGGGCGGCAAGCGTGCTCAGCCCGGCTCCGAGTAATCCTAATTCGGGGAAGCCGAAGTTGCCGTATATGGTCAAATAATTAAGCAGTATGTTCAGCAGGTTGCCGCCGATGATAATCCACATCGACAGGCGCGTGTTGCCGATGCCGTCGGTAAACTGGCGCAGTGTGTTGACAAGCAGCATTGGCACCATCGAGGCGAGCAATACCAGGTAGTAGGGCTTGATGAGTGGAATCAGGTTGGCCGGTTGGTTCATTTTTTCCACGTTGAAATATATAAGCAACATTGCCAGCCCTACGGCTATGCCGAATGCCATGTTGAGCAAAATGGCATTTTTCACAATTGCACCCACTCCCCGCCGGTCACCGCGTGCATTGGTGGCGCTGACGATGGGTGTCAGCCCGTAAGAGAATCCCATGCACAGCACGGTCATGAAGTTCATTATATTGTTGACAAACGATGCCGCTGCCAGCGATTCGGTGGTGTAATGTCCCACCATGAAAGTGTCGGCAAATCCTGTCATTATCATGCCAAGCTGCCCGAGCAGCAACGGCAGCCCCAACGTGGCTATTTGCCTGTAGTGTCTGATATATGTCGATAGGTATTTCATAATTGCGGCTGCAAAATTACTAAATGCGCCGTTTAACCCCCAAAAAATAATTGTGTTTTATGCCTTCCTGTGCGTTTTCAGGTCGGCTGCTTTTATGAACAGCAGCAATTGTCCGGTGTAGTATGGTATTATATTAAGGTATGTGTAATATTCCACCGGAGATACGAATTTGTTCCATGCAAGTATCAAGTCGGAGATGACAAACAGGCAGGCGCCTGTGGTATATAACAGGCTGCCTTGCAGCATTGCGGTGAAAAGCATTGCAGCGATTGCGGCGGTATAAAATATCACGCCGGCAAGTAATATCCCGGGGTGTGCTTCGGGGATTATCTTTAGCAGCACAAGGATTACCGTCAAGGCCACCGTGATTGCGGCCGTGATATATGTGATTGGCTTCCTCGCGGAGGTATTTCCATGCAATAATCTGCCTGTAAAGAATATTATCATGGAAACGTGTGTGGCTGCAAAGAAACCCAGTTGCAGCATGAAGTTTCCTGCAGCTCCGGCCATGTCGCCAAAGGCCGAGAATAACATGGCAAGGCTCATCGGCACCGGCAGCAGCAGGAATGAGAACAGTGCGAGAGACAGTACCGGGAAACTTATCTTATATTGCACTTCGGCCGGGGAAAGGTATATTGCCACCATTATTGCATATGCAATGATTGCAATTGATGCCGTCATCGCTTTATTGCTTTGCGATATATTGTTGCCAAACATTTTTAAGACTTTATTAGTGCGTGTGTAGGGGGTGGGTAAAATCAGCAGGGTATGCCATTGCGCGTGGCATACCCTGCTTGTTTTGTCTGTAAATGTGCACACATCTCACACATGAGGGAGTGCGCCCAGCCTTTTATTGCTTGTCGGCAGCGGGAGATGCAGCGGCCGGCATGGGTTTCACTTCCCAGCCCAGTGCGCTCGCGCCCAGCACGGCGGCGTCGCTGTCTTTCAGTTCCGAGATGAGCAGGCGCACTTTGCCGCGGTATATACTAAGCATATTTTGCTCCATGGCGTTCTTTATGGGTTTCATCAGCAGGTCCCCGCTCTTGGTGAGGCCGCCGAAGAGGATTATGGCCTCGGGGCTTGAGAATGCCACGAAGTCGGCCAGTGCCTCGCCCAGAATTTTGCCTGTGTATTCAAAAATGTCGTTGGCAAGCTTGTCGCCGGCTATGGCTGCGTCATACACGTCCTTCGATGTTATTTCCTCGATTTGCAGGTTGCGCAGCAGCGACGGCTCGGTGCGTATTTCCAGGAACTCGCGGGCTGTGCGTGCAACGCCTGTTGCCGAGCAGTAGGTTTCCAGGCAGCCTGTGCGTCCGCAGCCGCAAGTGCGCCCGTTGTTGCGTTTCACTATTACGTGTCCCAGCTCGCCGGCAAAGCCGTCGTGTCCGTAAACCAGTTGCCCGTTAATCACGATTCCGCTGCCCACGCCAGTGCCCAAGGTAATCATTATGAAATCCTTGATACCGCGAGCTGCACCATATGTCATCTCGCCTATGGCTGCGGCATTGGCGTCGTTGGTAATGGCGCACGGTATGCCGAATTTGTTGCTTATCAGGTTGGCGAGTGGTATCGGGGTAGGCCAGGGCAGGTTCACGCCGTCCTCGATGGTGCCGGTGTAATAGTTGGCGTTGGGTGCGCCTATGCCTATGCCGTGGATTTTGTCAACAGCGTCGTTGGCCACGATGATGCGTGTCAGTTCGGTGTAAAGCTCGTCGATGTAATCGTTTATGTCGCTGTGCTTTGCTGTTTTTATCGAACTCGTGGCTATCACGTTGCCGCGAGCGTCAACTATTCCAAACACGGTGTTGGTGCCACCCATGTCGATACCTATAACGTAAGGTTTCATGATTTTAAGTTTTAAATTTATGTTATTATGATTATTACTCAAAATAAGTGAACTGCCCGCGCAGTGGGCATAATCTGCGCAAAGTTAATAAAATTAGAGTAAAACAAGGTAAAATAGTGCAATTATTTTTCGCGACAGTACCGTGGACGGCGGTTTATTACACGCAAAAAACGGTCGGCGGAATATAGTAAATGGCGGTAGGTGTGGCTCAGGGCTTTGTTCGGGTGCTGTGCTGCCTGGGGCATTTTTATGGGAAGAATGAAAAAAAGTCGGCTGACACTTGTGCGGGCAGCCGACTAATTACCACTATAAAACAATAGCACGTCTCCTTTTTATTAATGGTCAGTTTAGTTTGTCCTTTCTATTTCTTACAAGAGTATTTTATTAGGTTTGTGTAACCGCTTTTGTTTCTGTTTTTTTCATCACCGACCCGTCTCTGCGCAAGAGACGGATTGATTTTCAAGTACAAATATAGTCAATCTTTTGTCAAAATCAGCAAATTAAAACAGTTTTTTATCAGCAATCTTTCTAATCCGTCTCTGCGCAAGAGATGGATTGATAGGCACATATATAATATTCGACAAATCAACAAAATAAGCGATTTTTATAAACATTGATTAACATCCGTAATTAATAATGTACACATTATTATATAGGGGGCAACTTGCTACATGATGCGATTACGTTAAAATACTGATTCTTTGAATAAAAATCTCTATTCTGTTTGTAGTTTTTGCCAAAGATTGACTATATTTGTACCTGAAAATCAATCCGTCTCTTACGCAGAGAGGAATGAGTGGAGTTAATCCGCTGATGCTTAGTGAGATATGCGTGCGCTATGTGAGAAGTGGACATAAACCGATGAAACTATTGAAAACTATCGCCCATGGGGTGGCATCCGGGGTCGGCGAATGCCGATGCGCAGCGGCGCATTTACGGGGACGGGCCGCGAAAACGGGATGCCAGCCGGGCATGAAAATGAAATAACAAACCAAACAAACTAAAAACAAACAAAATCATGAAAAAAGGTTTACTCTTAACAACCGCAGCCCTTTGCGCACTTGGCGCAATGGCACAAACCGATTACGCACCAGAAAACTGGCGTTACAATGACATGCAACCGGGTTCAGCCGAGGGTCTTTTCATTAGGGAACTGGCTTCGACTGAAGCTAACGCAAAGGCTCCGTTCCGCGCAGCCGACAATGGCAAGGGTGGAATAGTTGCCATCTCGTGGGGTGGCGAAAGTGCAGCAGGAACAGTGACAAGCGACTACAATTCAATAGATCAAAAAGACAAGGATGCTTTTGAGTCGTTCTACCAGTCGAGCCGTATCGTAGCAACCAACTTGGTGAATATCGAAACCCAAGAAAGCACACCAGAGAACTTGTTCTGTATCATAGGCAAAAACGCCACTAGCACTTATCCTGGTGGACAGGCTGCAACTGTTTCGTTCCCCGAACTGCAATTGATGTGGCTCAGCGGCAATGAAAATTCTACAACTCCGTTGCAATTAGGCAAGAATTACCGCTTGACTATCGATTACAGGGTAATACACAACGATCCTGCGTTTACAGGTAATATTAATGTTACCATTGCAACATCGGCATACGATGGCATTGACCAAAATACAGGTCTAGGCAACGGAGGCTACCGTCAGGCAGATCTGCCAGTATATGGCTCATATCCTGATGATTGGAATCGTGGCGTATTCGACATTATGCTGTTTGACAATGTTGATGCCTCTTACAAGGAATTACCCTTTGCTGTAAAGATGAACGTTAAGTTTTGGGATAACGCAGTGGTTCTGCTTCGCTCGATGAAACTTGAGATGATTGATGAGATAGATAGCAGCAATGTTCCTGCTAATGTTAACGATTATCCCGACTATGTTGACCAGCCCGAATCTTCTTCGGTTGAGCAACTCGACATCAAGGACAGCGGCGTTATATTTGCAGAAAATGGCGCAATCACCGTTATCGATGCCGACGCAGCTATCGAAGTTTACAACATAGCAGGCGCAAAGGTTGCAACTGTTGCAGCTCCTTCTACCGTTGAGACTATCGACCTCGACATGAACGGCGTGTTCGTGGTTAAGGTTGGCGAAAAGGTACAAAAGGTTATTTTGTAAAGACATCAAGCCGAGGGTGTGCCAAGGAAACCGGCGCACCCTCCCTCCATATCAGGCAATGTTATTTTGGTCGTAGAGTCCCCTGTGAGCCAAAATAACATTGTTTCTTAAACAAAAAACAAACCTATACAAACCCTATTTACTTATGAGAAAGATTTTGGCTTGCGGTGCCATGCTGGCGGCCATGACCGTCGGGGCATACGCACAGACCACCAACATGGCCATCAGCAACGCCGATGGCGCAGGCCGCGCCGAGGCGTTCACCATTACCGAACTCGACGGGGCCACGGGTGCCACGTTCCAAATGTGGCTTAAACCTACGGCATGGACTGCCGCCACACTTATCGGGCAGGACAACTTCTCGGTGGAGACTACTGCCGACGGCAAGGTGCAGGTGAGCGTGGGCGACAAAACCGCCACCATCACTTCCGATGCGCTTGCCCTGAACACATGGGCGCAGCTGACCATTACAGTTGACCAAGGCACAGTGTCGGCATACGTCAACAACGTAGCTGCCACAGTCGCTGGCGACCTGCCAACGACGTTCGCCGCTACGGCATCCTCGTTCGATGCCGCCAACTGCGTAATCGCCGAGGGATTCCGCGGCGAGATGGACGAGATACGCGTGTGGAGCCGCGCACTCGCACAAGAGGATTTTTTCTGGCAAAACACTGTGAACAAGTGGAACGAAAACTACGACGCGCTCGCCGCCTACTGGAAATGCGACCAGAAGGGGCTTGACGCAAACTTATATGACTACCGCCATGGCAACACTGGGCTGCACCACAACGCCGCCCTGACTGGCATCACCAAGGTGGCAGTTGACGACAACGCGGCATTCAAGTACCGCGTGGTGACGGGCTATGTTCCTAGCTTGATGCGCTTTACCGACCGCATCAACATCAACCGCGATATGTTCCTGCTCACCAACGACGTCATCACCCTGTCGGCCAAGGTGCAGGCAGATGGAACGCTCTTGGCTGAATATCCCGACAACTCGGCCACGCCGACCAACGTGGAGCAGCTTGCCGAGTGGGAAGGCCGCAATGGCGTTATGTCGTTCAAGGGTGCAGGCTCGCAAATGGTGGCTGGCCAAAGTTGCATACCATACGACCCGACTGCAGGTAGCGGACTTGAAGGCTCTCCATACGCCTCTATTATGAGTTGGGTGTATATCGACCAATGGAACGAAGGGGCGGAGCTGCTTTCGGATTATGTTGATGCCGACAATTATATTATTATAAAATTCGGTTCCGAGTCCGACAAAGAGATTGTTGTTGATGTGTGCGGAACCGTGGCTACTTTGAAAAATCAAATAGAGGTAGGCAAGTGGCAATATGTAGGCGTTTATATTTCTCCTATGAGAGGTGAATTAACAGGGCGTTATTTCAACCCTATAAAGATAGGTATCGGAGAATATGACGAAAACGGAGAATTCCAATCTCAGATACACGATAAGATCGGCAGTAAGACTGTAGAACTTAGTGGGACTGGAATGGATATGACTACGTTGCCAGATTTTAGGAATGCCACTTTGACGATAGGCAAGGATTTCGCAGGTAAACTTGATGAATTTATGGTATGGGGAGCCGGAGGAGGTGCCGGCGACCGTTCGGGCTCGATTGCCAACGACGCAACCACCGAGTACCAGTGGAACGTGGGCAACTGGAACAACATATTTCTGTGCGCATACTACAAGGGCGACGACCCCGAGAACGTGGGCCGCGACTGGCAGAGCCTCAAGGAGATGGCCAATATTATGCGCGGCTACTACCAGGGGCATGAAGGCGCGAAGATACGCCTGGGCATCATATCGAGCCTGCCCAACAGCGGCTGGAAACAGGTACTTAACGACGATGCCAACCTTGACCGTTTCATAGCATCGGCCAAGGAGCTTGTGAAGGACTTCGACGGGCTCGACGTTGACCTTGAATGGGCCGTGGAAGGCAATTACTGGGCACGCTACAACCACATAGTGGGCCGCCTGGCCGACGAGGTGATGGCCGATTACCCCGACAAGCTGTTCACCGTTTCGCTGCATGCCTACAGCTATGCCGGTTTCGACATGGACCTGCTCGACAAGGTTGACTACTTCACCATGCAGATTTACGACTGGGACCTCTCGATGGAGACTTACCGCAGCGTTTACGACCAGTTCAAGGGCGTTGGCTTTACCGACGACAAGTTGCTGCTCTCCTACCCGGTACTGGTGTATGGCAACTCTAACTACAAGGGCCTGATAGGCGGTTACAAGGACCTCTTCGAGAAGTGGGGCATGACCGACGAGACTTGGGACCCGAGCCAGAACAGCTGGACATACGGCGGAACCACCTATTACTACGACGGCATGGACCGCATGAGGGAAAAACAGCAGTTCATCATCGACAACGACCTGCGCGGCACCATGTACTTCGACATGGGCAACGACTTGCGCGTTGATGACCCCAAGAGCATGATACGCCAGCAGAACGAGGTGATATCGGCCAACGTTGACACCGTGATAACTAACATCGACATGAAGCCGAGCGGCGTGCGCAACATCGCCGCTACCAAGCGCGCCGAGCTGTTCACAACCGTGCAGGACGGTGGCAACATTACCGTGACACTTGCCGACGCAGCTGAGCCTGCCACGCTGGCAGTGTATGCCGTTGACGGGCGCACCGTGCTGTCGCAGCCGCTTGCTGCCAAGCGCACCACCGTCGAGGCCGACGGACTCACGCGCGGCGTTTACCTGCTGAGTGTGGTGCAGGGCGGCGAGGAACACACCGTGAAGATAGTGATGAGATAAAATAACAAACCTAACGGGAGAGGCATCAAAGACGCGGCTGCCGCAGCCTTGATGCCTCCCCTCTTAAACAACCTAAAAACAACAACATGAATTTATTAAAACGATTAATCCTGTTGCTGGGGCTGTTCATGGGAATCACATCGGCCCATGCCCAGATCACGGTGACGGGTACGGTAGTTGACGGCGACCAATTCGGTCTGCCGGGAGTGACGGTGACGGTGAAAGGCACGAGCAAGGCCGTCGCCACCGACTTCGACGGCAATTACACCATACAGGTGCCGTCGCAGGAATCGGTACTCACGTTCAGTTTCGTAGGCATGAGCCCGCAGGAGATAACCGTGGGGAACCAGACGAAAATCGACGTGACCATGAAGGAGAACGCCCAGGAACTCGAGGAACTCGTGGTAGTGGGTTACGGAACAGTGAAGAAACGCGACTTGACGGGTGCGGTGTCGCAGCTGAAGCCCAGCGACCAGGATGCAGCCAAGGTGACCAGTATCGACAACCTGCTGCAAGGTAAGATTGCCGGTCTGTCGGTAGGCGCATCGTCGTCGGCTCCGGGTGCCGCATCGTCGGTTACCATCCGTGGTGCCAACTCGTTGCGCGGCGACAACCAGCCGTTGTATGTAATCGACAATATCCCACAAGCATCGGCCGGCGAATTTGCCAACACCGGTAACGATGGTACATTCTCGATTGCCACTAACCCGTTGACATCGCTCAACCCCGCCGACATCGAGAGTATCGAGGTGCTGAAGGACGCATCGGCCACGGCAATCTATGGTTCTCGCGGTGCCAACGGTGTAATTCTCATCACCACCAAGCGAGGCAAATCGGGCAAGACGTCGGTAAGTGCATCGGCCAACTTCACCATTGCCGACGCATCCAAGCTGCTCGACATGATGAACCTCACCGAGTATGCTCAAGGACGCATGATATATGGCGGTCCCGACATCGCGCACGGAGCTACGTATGACAACTGGATGCTTCAAAAGACTGATGACAAAACCGGAGAATTGGTTTGGAACGACTTCTACCAATATTATCTCGACGGCGGTTCGGTGTATCGCAAGATTGGCGAGCAGTATCGCGTGAACGACGAAGTTTGGCGCAAGCTGAACGAGGTTGACTGGCAACGTGAAATCTACAGCACGGCACTGTCGCAGAACTACAACATCACCGTCAACGGTGGTAACGACAAGATTACCTACTTCACCTCGGCTTCTTACAAGAAGGTTGAAGGCTTGGTTGAAGGCACTGGCTTGCGCCAAGGAGACTTGCGTGTGAACTTGAACGCCGACATTTCACCGACAGTGAAATTGGCCGTTTCGCTTAACGGCTCGTTGAAGGAGAACGACATGATGTCGGGTGGTAACACCACCGGTGGTGCAACGGGTTCGGTTTCGAACGTGGCCCTGTACAGCGCACCATACGTCAAGACGCAGGAGGAAATGGAGCAAGAAACTCCCAACCTTGCCGACCGTGCAACGGTGTGGACTTGGGTTGACGACTACGAGGACAAGACTTCGGAAAAGACTTTCCGCGGCTCTCTCGACCTTACTTGGAACATCTGCAAGTACCTTACCTACAACCTGCGTGCCGGTGGTAACATTGCATTGCAGAACCGCGACCGCTGGTATGACATCACCCTGTATGAAGGTTCGAAACAGAATGGTTACTTGACGCAGACGCAGTTCAACCGCAGCAACTACACAGTGGAAAACGTGTTCTCGTTCAACTACGAGGTTCGTGACATAGTTGACATAAGTGCAGTTGCCGGTCTCACCTACGACGATTACAGCTCGCTCAACACGCTTACTGTGGGTAACGACTTCCAGATATACGACTTTGGCCTTAACGGTATGCACGTTGCCGGCAACACCGAGGTTAAACAACCTACGCAGGCCGACTACCAGCTGCTTTCGTTCCTGGCCCGTGCCAACCTGAGTTTCCTCAATGGCCGCTATCTGCTCACCGCATCAATCCGTGGTGACGGTTCCAGCAAGTTTGCCGAGGGCAAGCGTTGGGCATACTTCCCTGCTGCCACATTGGCATGGAACATGACGCAGGAAACCTTCATGCGCGACGTTCAATGGCTCAACCAGTTGAAGGTTCGTGCCGGTTATGGTGAAACTGGTTCTCAGTCAATCGACCCGTACAGCACATTCTCAAGCTATGCTTCGGCATTCGTCGATACCCCCAATGGTTCTACCAAGCCGTCGCAGTCGGCCGATGCCAGCGGTAACAAGCTCATTGGCCTTGTAGTTGACAAGTTGCCTAACGACGGGTTGAAGTGGGAGCGTACTCGCTCTTACAACGTGGGTCTCGACTTCGCGTTCCTCAAGAACCGTATCACGGGTAGCGTCGATCTCTATCACAAGACCACCAATGACCTGCTCATTCAGAAGGAACTTCCGCCATCGGCAGGTTACAAGTATATGTACATCAACCAAGGTAGCTTGCGCAACAAGGGTATCGAAATAAGCCTCACCGGCCACATCATCGACACTAAGGACTTCTCTTGGGACCTCTCGGGTAACATCGCGTTCAACGACCCGAAGATTACCAACCTCGGTCTTCCCGTGCAGGAATGGGGTACCGGCCAAAACTGGAAGGCATACCTCGGTAACACCATCGGCGACCACTTCGGCTCGGCCAACATCTTCATCGAGGGAGAAGCCCCGGGCTTGTTCTACGGCTACGAAACCGACGGTATCATCCAAGAGAACGACCCGTACTTGCAGCAAGTGACCAACTCGTCGTCGATTAACACGCTCGAACCTGGCAACTTGAAGTTTGTCGATCAGAACAAAGACGGTGTTATCAACGAGAAGGACCGTGTGATACTCGGCAACCCGAACTCGAAGTTCACTTATGGTATCCAGACTTCGTTCCGCTATAAGGACTTCTCGCTGTCGATGGCATTCAACGGCGTTTACGGCAACGACATATTGAACACCAACATCCGCTACTTCGGCCTCCCGTCGAATTCTTCGCAGATGGTTTACAAGGACGTGTTCTATGACATGTACCGCGACAACAACCCGTGGATAGGAGAGTACCGCAGCAACACCACTCCGTCTTATCAGTCGGTTACTCCGAAGGTGGTTATGGACAAGTACATCGAGGACGGCAGTTTCTTCCGTTGCTCCGACATCACGCTTGCCTACACGCTGCCAAAGAGTATAGTCGAGAAGATACGTTTCACCAACATCAGCGTTTACGCATCGGTTAAGAACGCATTCTGCATCACCAACTACTCTGGCTATGACCCCGAAGTTAACAGCTTCGCATTCGACGGCACCCGTCCGGGCATCGACATGAGTTCTTACCCGAACACTCGTTCTTATATCATTGGCCTTAATGTTTCATTCTAAACAAACCTGAATATATATATCCAATATGAAAATGAAAAAAATATCAATATGCCTGCTGTCGGGCTTGCTGCTGCTAAGCTCTTGCCTCGACGAGGACCCGAAGTACACGACCAATGAGGAAATCGTGTATTCGAGCGAGCAATCGGCACAGATGGCTCTCAACGGCCTTTACGGACTGATGGCCGTGCAGGGTTCGTTTGCGCAGCTGCTGCCCGAAATCAACACCGAGGCATCGGGTCTGTGCTGGACCAGCTACAACACTTCGGACAACCGCCAGCAATACGTGAGCGGCCAGATACCCGTGGATAACGAGTTCAACAACCTTGTGTGGGGTGCCGTTTATCAGGCTATCGCCAACTGCAACATCTTCATAGAGGCTTGCGAAAGCGACCGCAGTGCCAACTTTGACCGCAAGGCCAACATGGTGGCACAGGCCAAGTTCCTGCGCGGCGCACTTTATTACCAGCTCTACACTTTCTATGGCGGTGTGCCATTGCGCCTTGAACCAACCAACAAGGACAACACCGACGTACCACGTGCATCGCGTCAGGCTATACTTGACCAAATAATACAAGACTGGACCGACGCAGCCCGCGACCTCGACGACGAGATGAGTTCGGAATCGGGTGCACCCACTGCTCCGTGCAAGGCATCGGCATGGGCCTACCTTGCCAAGCTGTACTGGCTGATGGGTTGCAACGCATGGGCTGCCGACAGCTACGTAGATCCAGCCGGCAAGGCTTACGGTGCCGACGCATGGGCACAGGGCGAATTGAAAAAGTCGTGGCCCGAGATGAAGTCGAGCCAGGAATACTTCCTCAAGGCAAAGGCTTATGGCGACTCGGTATTCCAGCACAACCCGTTCCAGCTTGAACCCGACTTCAACACCTTGTTCAACGGCCAGCGTGTGCAATTGTCGAAGGAATTCATATTCGTAATCGACGCCACGATGAACACTACCGAGAACGTGGGCTACAACTCGCTGCACTGGACATTCTCGCCGCAAAACTGCTCGCCGGGTGAAACCTGGGGCCGCGCACAACCGAGCCATGCATTCTATAACTGGGCTGCCGGTACCTACCAGAACGACCCGCGCCTCGATGCAACTTTCGTGACCAAGTGGGTGAAATATGTCAACCAGGCTCCGTCGTCGGAGATTATGGCATCTTACCCGATAGTAAGGAAACTCGTCCAGGACACCACTTGGGTTGACTCGGTTGTCCGTCCGGGCCGTCCGCCGATTCAAGTGCCTGTTGTCACCACCGAGTACCAATTTGTGGATTCAATCGACTTCAGCGACACGCAGAAGTATGCCGACGTTACCAACCCGCAACCCGAGGAACTCGACTCTATCGTGTATGAGCAATATTGCAAGACCAAGTCGCCCGACGCATGGAACATCGACGACTGGCCATACTTTGGCAAATATATGACGATGAACTGCTCAGGTCGCTATGCCGATAACAACCTCTACGTTTACCGCTATGCCGACTTCTTGCTGCTGATGGCCGACGTTGAGAACGAGCTTGGCAACCTTGGCACCGCACAGGGCTATGTGAACCAGGTACTCGACCGCGCCCGCAACTCTTCGGGTGGCGACGGCGTTTACCCGCTCGCAGTGAATGCTACCAGCAAGGAGGAGATGCGTGAATATATCTTCAACGAACGCCTCTTTGAGCTTGTGGCCGAGTTCGACGGCTTTGTTGACACTCGCCGCCGCGGTATCAACTGGCGCAGGGCTATCCTTGAACGCAACAACAACGACGGTATAACTCGCCGCTGCTACATATACGGCAAGCTCAACAGCTACCAGTCGCCGTGGCGCGAATTCTGGTATCCGTATGACATGGCTGTGAGCGGCGACAAGGAGGACATTGAGAGCGCAACTGTTGCCGAGGCATCAGATGGACAATGGAATGAATACTTGATTAAGAACCAGCTCATTCCGCTGCCGCGTATGGAGTTCAGCTCGAATAAAGCACTCACCAGTGCCGACCAGAACCCAGGATATTAATATTTCTTACGAGAGAGTACTATAATGAGAGCGAGGGGCTTGCACTAAATAAGGTGCAAGCTCCTTTTGTTTTTGATGAATCCCGTAATTATGGAAGTGTTCATTAACCGCGTCATAGCCATGTGGTGAGAGCTTGTATGCGGCTGTTTGTAGAGACGGCATAGTATGCCGTCTCGGTGACTGTATTATTGTTGCGTGGTGAGGCTTGTATGACGCTGTTTGAGACGGCATGGTATGCCGTCTCTACGGCTGCTGTGTGTTATGGCAGGGGGATTAGCGGATGCCGAGCAGGCGGTGGGTTTGGAGTGAGAGCCGCCAGCGTGGGTCGGCGAGGGCGGCTTGGATTGTGGCTTGGAGGTTGGCGTTGCGCAGCTCGGGGTCGGCGCAGTAACATGGTTGCAGAAATCGGTGCGTGGCTTGAATTTTGAAGTAACCATCGAGCGGTTGGCCGGTGTAAACCACTTTCAGTTCGTCGCACCGGTCGATTAGGAGAGGGAATGTGTCGCCGCCCTGGTATGCACCCTTGGGCGAGAGTGTCACCCAGTCGATGTTGTCGGGCAGCGGATTGGTGCCGTTGGTCTCGATGGCTATGCGCTTGCCCGTGTAGTGCTTTAGAAGTGCTACAAAGTCGTGGTCGATGAACAGGGATGGTTCTCCGCCGGTGAGTACCACGAGCGGGGCAAGAGGGTACTGCATTATCGCCTCGATGATTTGGCGTTCGCTCATCACGGTGCCGCTGTGGTGGTCGGTGTCGCAGAAGTGACATTGCAGGTTGCAACCCGAAAAGCGGACGAACACGGCAGCCGTGCCGGTGTTGTATCCTTCGCCTTGCAGCGAGTAGAATATTTCGTTGATGCGTTTCACGTTATATAATTAGGAATTTTCAATAATTAGGAATGAGGGAGTTAGGAATGAGGAATGTGGAATTTTGAATAATTGGGAGTTAGGAATAAAGGATTTCATCATAATCTTATAAATCATACCAATACTCCATCATTCCGCATTCCTAATTATTAAAAATTCCTCATTTCTAATTCTTCTTCTTCGATGTAGGAGGCTGTGTTGTTGGTTGATTCTTGCACGTCGGCGCGGTAGCATTGGGGGATTGAATCTACTATCCATCGGGCAATGTTCTCGGCGGTGGGGTTGAATGGCAGCACCTCGTTGAGATTGCGGTGGTCGAGGCGGCCTATGATGTCTTGCTTTATGTGGGTGAAGTCGCATACCATTCCGTCGGCGTTCAGCTCCCGTGCGCGGCAATATACCGTGATTATCCAGTTGTGGCCGTGCATGGTGGTGCATTTGCTGGGGTAGCTTAGCGTGAGGCTGTGGCATGCGGCTATTTCGAGTGTTTTCTTTATGTAGTACATTTTATTTAATTAGGAATTAGGAATGAGAAATTAGGGATGTGGAATTAGGAATGATGGAGTTGGTGTATAGGGCTATGATGAAATTCCACATTCCTAACTCCTCATTCCACATTATTTTTATTCTTCGTATTTGGTGGGGTCGGGGATGCCGGCGTAGGCGAGGGCTTCTTTGCGCTCCACGCAGGTGCCGCAGCGTCCACAATG
This sequence comes from uncultured Bacteroidales bacterium, assembly GCA_949289215.1. Lineage (GTDB taxonomy): Bacteria > Bacteroidota > Bacteroidia > Bacteroidales > Muribaculaceae > Avimuribaculum. Next base: position 192,311 of record CASENC010000049.1, read on the forward strand.
CTTTTCACCGCCCTTGTAGCACGAGTAGGTGAGGGAGTAGTCCATGCCCAAGGCTTTGCCGTGCTTGGCTATTTCGCCCTTTGTAATGTTGGTGTAAGGGGCGAATATGTCGATGCCGTCGTATGTGCCTTCGTGCATGGCTTGCGACATTGCGTCGATGAACGGTGCGCGGCAGTCGGGGTATATGGCATGGTCGCCGCTGTGGTTGGCTATCATCACGTGGCGCAGGCCGTGGCTCTCGGCCAGTCCGCAGGCTATGGCAAGCATTATGCCGTTGCGGAACGGTACCACGGTCGAACGCATATTCTCGTCGTCGTATTGCCCTTCGGGAATGGCATCGGCCCCCGACAGGAGCGAGCTGCGGAAGTATCGGCCCATGAAGTCGAGCGGAATTACTATGTGGCGTATGCCAAGCATCGAGCAGTTGGCGGCTGCGCAGGCTATTTCGCGGCTGTTGTGGTTGGCGCCGTAGTCGAAAGTCACTGCCAGGGCTATGCGGTCGCTATATTCGTGCAGCAGGGTGGTTGAGTCCATGCCGCCCGACAGTATTATTATGGAATCTTTGTTCATAGTGTGCGTTTAAGAGTTGCGGAATGATGCGAGCAGGCGTTGGCGCACTAAGTCTTGGTGGTCGGCATCGCCGTAGTTTGCAAACGGGTATATCGAGATGCCTCCGCGCGGGGTGAATATGCCGGTTACCTCTATGTATCGCGGGTCCATGAGCCGCACCAGGTCTTTCATGATTATGTTGATGCAATCTTCATGGAAGTCGCCGTGGTTGCGGAAGCTGAACAAGTAGAGTTTCAAGCTCTTGCTCTCCACCATTCGCTCGCGCGGGATGTAGTTGATGATGATTTTGCCGAAGTCGGGCTGGCCGGTTTTGGGGCATAGCGTCGTGAATTCCGGGCAATTGAAAGTGACAAGATATTCGTTTTCGGGGTGCTTGTTGGGGAAAGTCTCAAGCACCTGTGGGTTATAGTCGTAGCTATATGCCGTGTTTTGGTCGCCCAGCCGGGTGATTCCTTGCAGTTCGTCGTTTGTTCTTGACATAAATAAAGTGCTTAAAAGGTGAGTGTAGCCGATAAATGTGCGCGTGGCTTTCGCGCCGCCATGCAGCATATCGTCGGTCGGGGGTTAAAAAAATGCGAGGCGGCTTTGGAGGCTGCCTCGCTTGCTGAGCCGCGAATGGGACTCGAACCCATGACCTTTTCGTTACGAATGAAATGCTCTACCAACTGAGCTATTGCGGCTTGATGTGTCGCACCGTTTCCAATGCGAGTGCAAAGATACTAATTATTTTCAAATAACCTACTATAATAAAGCCTTAAATTTGCATTTTCGAGGTCGAGTTTAACAATTGATGGCCTTTCCATGGCCGGGAGTACCTCGATGGGCGAGGATGCCGAGCTGCTGCTTGACGGGAAGTAACCGTAATACAAGTAATAGTAGTAGTTGGTGTAGTTGTATCCGGTCGAGGAGCTGCTCTCGTCGAACAGCACGTCGATGGGCGTGAGCGAGAACAGGCAGTCTTCGGGTTCGGCTATGCCGCCTTTTTCATCGAGCAGCTTCAGGAAGTATTGGCGCATCTCGGAGAACGTGTAGCAGCCGTTGGTGGCATCGTATTGGGCGTAGAACGAAGTCACGTTGTCGGGCACGTTGGTTTCGGATAGGAACTTGTTCTTCCGGTCGGCCGGAATGAGCAGCAAGTATTCGGGTGGTGCTATGCTGCGGCTGTTCACAAGTTCCACGGCCGGGATTTCTAAGCTCACGCTGTTGAATACCGTCTGCGCGTCGGTGTCGTTCTTGAAACGGTCGAGGATTTCCTGCACCGGCAGGTTGAGTTCCACATCGTATGCTGCCGGGGTTTGTATTATGGCATCGCCGTCAGCTACCATTGTTTTCACTTCCTCACTGATGTCGAGGCGCAGGTTGTTGTTTGACAGCACTTCTTCGGTCGAGCCCATGTAGCTTCGGTTGATTGTGTATGTGGTGTCGATCTCGGCTTCCTTGATGATGCGGCGGCAATATACGACAAACTCGGTGTCGTAGATGTTCACCACGCGGCCGTTGCCGAAACTTGTTGTCACATAAATTCCGGGGAAGAATTCTTCAAAAGTAGCCGGGTCGCGGAATATTTCGGGGTCTTGCTTGAACTTGCGGAATATGTCAACAGCCACACTGCGGTCCACGTTAACCTTGATTTCCCGATATTGGTAATCACTCCCGTCAAGCACGTCGGCAAGCGAGTCGGATTGCAGAGCCGTGGCGGTATATGATGTTGAGCCAAGCGGATTGTTTTGGTCGTAGTATCCGGTCGGGTCGAACGAGCTGCTGATGGGGCGCGGCAATGGCTTGGTGAGCTTGTAAACGGTGGCTCGCATCGGTGTGACACTGTCGCCCGTATAACCGCCTATGGGCAGTCGCATAACGAAGAGGCAGCTGTCTATTTCATTTTCGCTTACGTAAGCGGTATCTAATGGCCATGCGGGCATCATTTGCGAAACGAAGTCGGCCGACAGGGTTCCGTAATTGTCGGCATTGATGTTTCCTAACAATTGAGTCAAGGTGCGGGCAGGCAAGGAAGTATTGGCCACTGTGCGCCCCGATACTTTAAAAGAGGAATCGCTCACTACAGCCGTGCGGGTGGGAACGAGTGAAGTTCCGATGCCCGATTCGGTGCACGATTGTATTGCAAGCAGCACCAAGGCTGCCATGATAGGCATAAGGATTTTTCTCATTGTGTCGTGGTTGGGATAAACAAAATTATTTTTTGTGAATACCCGGAAACATGGTCGCAGCCCGTGCCGAGGGTTTAAAGTGATTTATAAAACTCGGCGTAATCGTCGATGTAGTTTTCGCGTTCTTCATAGGGAAGGAACGGAATGCCTTTTTCTTTGACTGATTTGATAAGCTCGGGATTTACGTTTTTGCCATATTGGATTACACCGTCGGCATTGGCGATGGCCAGCTGCATAAGCGCGTCATAGTCGGTTTCTTTGCCTTCGATGCAGGTAAGACATTCTTTAGGTATGCCGTCCATTTCCATTTTTTCGGCAAGGCGGCTGTTAAGCGGTGTGGCAAAAGAGTCGTTTTCGTAAAGCGAAAGCACTACTTTTGCGTTTTTGAATACCGGGTCTTCGTTATATATATGTTTTAAGTAGATTGTCGAGAGTGCTGTTATCCACCCGTGGCAGTGGATTATGTTTGGAATCCAACGCAGTTTTTTCACTGTTTCGAGTGTGCCTCGGACGAAGAATATCGACCGCTCGTCGTTGTCTTCGGGCGACGTTTCGGTCTCCAACTCTTTCACCAGGTTGTGTTGGAAGTAATCTTCGTTGTATATGAAATAAACTTGCATTCTCGACGGCAACATGGTTGCGACTTTGATAATCAGCGGGTGATCGGTGTCGTCGATAATGAGGTTCATTCCCGATAGGCGAATTACTTCATGGAGCTGGTTACGGCGTTCGTTGATGCAACCATACTTTGGCATGAACGACCTTACTTCAAACCCTCTTTCCTGAATGCCTTGTGGAAGTTCGTGGCCGACGGCCGAAATTTCGGTTTTTGGAAGGTATGGTTCTATTCCTTGTGATATGAATAACACTTTGCTTGCGTCCATAACGAATTTCTCCTGTATTGTTAATGCGTTGTTAATCCTCGTTGCCGCTGTGCGTGGCACGGCTATCTAACTGCAAAGATAGTGATTTTCTTTTGATATGTGATACCACTTGGGCGGCTTTACTATATTTTTAACCCAAAAACGTGTATGTGCAATGCTTATTTAACAGTTTTTCTTGCGACGTTATTGCAGTTCGGTTATGTTCGGGCTGTTGTATTTTTCCAGCAACGAGCGGGTGCGTTTCAAGAAACGGTCGAATTCGGGCAATTGGTCGTGGCGAACCGAGTCGCGCATCGATGCGGGAATCAGCCGGTAGTTGTCGTGGCGCAGTCCGCGTTTGGGCTTTTGGCAGAAAAGCAGTTTGTAACCGAGTTCCATATCGCAAGGGGTGCCGTTATGTAATTTCACTTTTACCACGGCCAAAGCGCCTCCGCGGCTGTCGATATCGTTTTGGTTTGAGATAAAATTTCCCAGCGAGTACACTATGGCCACATTTTTGCCATATCGAGGGCTGTAGCGGATTTCAAACGGCTGTACCACATGGGGGTGGCTGCCTATTATCATGTCAACACCTTGGTCGATTAGGAAATCGGTGAGTCCTGATTGCGTTTTATCGGGTGTGCGGCGGTATTCCACGCCCCAATGCAGGCACACGCATATCACTTGTGCGCCTTTTCGGCGTGCCATGGCAATATCGCGGGTTATGATGTCGCGGTCGATCATGTCAACCACAATGCCGTCGCGCACAGGCATTCCATTGGTGCCGTATGTGTAATTGAGCATTGCGATGCGGTAGCCTTTCACCCCGATGATGAATGGCATCACCGAATCGCGCTGCCCGGCCGATGCATAGGTGCCTATGCTCGGGATACCTATGTCGTTAAGAACTTTTATTGTGCGCCTGGCCCCGCGGCTGCCACGGTCGAGGCAGTGGTTGTTGGCGGTGAGCAGCAAGTCGAATCCCGAGTTTCTCAACTGCCGGGCAAACTCGTCGGGGCCGCTGAACACGGGATATCCCGCGTAAGGCTTGCCTGCAAGCGGAACTTCGAGGTTGGCCACGGCAAAGTCGGCCCCAATGATATCATTTTCTATCATGGTGAAGCATTGCGAATAATCGAGCGATCCGTCGGCACGAGTGGCGGCGTTGATTTGCGGTTGGTGTTGCATTGCATCGCCCACAAACAGGAATTCTATTTCCTCGTCGGCAATTCCGGCAAGTTGCAGCAGAGAAAAAAGCAGAATGGAGAGCAGTTGCGACATGGTGTGTTATGTGTTAAGTTAAACAAGGGCTGTATCAAAATGCACTGTGGATATTGTAGAAACGCGGTATGCCACACGCTTCTAAGAATAAACAGGTTTATATTTTGATACAGCCCCTTTTATTTAGTTGCCGCGTATTGTTATACGGTGTAGATGGCGTGCTTGGCGGCAAGCAGTGTGTTGCGCATGAGCGAGCAGATGGTCATGGGACCCACTCCGCCCGGCACCGGCGTGATGTAGGAGCACTTGGGTGCAACGTTGTCGAAATCCACGTCGCCTTTCAATTTCCAGCCGCTCTTGGTGACGGTTGACGGTACGCGTGTGGTGCCGACGTCGATTATTACGGCTCCCGGTTTCACCATGTCGGCGGTTACAAATCCCGGTTGCCCGAGTGCTGCGATTATGATGTCGGCGCGGCGGCAAGTTTCGGCAATATCTTTCGATGCGCTGTGGCACACCGTCACTGTGGCATTCCCCGGATAAGCCTTTTGCATCATAAGCGTGGCCACGGGTTTGCCAACGATGTTGCTGCGGCCGAGTACGACACATTCGGCACCCTTAGTGGGAATTTCATAGCGGCGCAACAATTCGATAATACCGGCAGGAGTGGCCGAAAGGTAGCAGGGCAGCCCTATCGACATGCGCCCCACATTGATTGGGTGGAAGCCGTCAACATCTTTGCGATAGTCGATAGCCTCGATTACTTTTTGCTCGTGTATGTGCTTGGGCAGCGGCAATTGCACTATGAAGCCGTCGATGTCGTCGTTGGCATTAAGTTCGGCAATGGTTTCGAGCAGCCGTTCTTCGGTCACATCGTCTTCAAAGCGAATAAGGGTGGATTTAAAGCCGCATTGTTCGCAGGCTTTCACTTTATGTGCCACGTAGGTCTCGCTGCCACCGTCATGGCCGACCAATATGGCTGCAAGGTGCGGGCGTTTACCGCCGCGAGCCACTATTTCGTTTACTTCTTCTGCTATTTCCTGCTTGATTTGCGCAGCTATAGCTTTTCCGTCGATGAGTGTCATTTTGCGTAAGTGCTTTGGTGATTATTTGCAAAAGTAGTGTTTTTTGCCGAGAATGGCAAAAAACAGGAAATTAGGCAAAAAAGGCATTTTATTTCCTAAAGGTGTTTTTTTATTGTATATTCTGTGTTTGTACGACAGAATAAATGCCTTTGGAAAATAAAATGCCTTTTTGTGACTTTTCGTCCTTCTTGGAAATTAGCGGCGTTTCTTTTTCTTCATTGCGCGCATGGCCTTCAGGGGGTTGCCCATGGTGGTTACCTGGCGCATCATTTTGCGTGTTTCCTCGAATTGCTTGAGCAGGCGGTTCACCTCTTGCAGCGATGTGCCACTGCCGGCGGCTATGCGTTGGCGGCGGCTGCCGTTGATTATTTCGGGGTGCTCGCGCTCGTAGGGAGTCATTGAGTTGATTATTGCCTCGATGCCCTTGAATGCGTTGTCGTCGATTTCCACGTCTTTCAATGCCTTGCCCACGCCCGGTATCATCGAAGCGAGGTCTTTCAGGTTGCCCATCTTCTTTATTTGGGCTATTTGGTTCATGAAGTCGTTGAAGTCAAACTTGTTTTTGGCGATTTTGGCTTGCAGTTTGCGAGCTTCCTCTTCATCGTAGTTTTGCTGCATACGTTCCACAAACGACACGATGTCGCCCATGCCCAGTATGCGGTCGGCCATTCCGGCAGGGCGGAAGGGGTCGATGGCTTCGAGCTTTTCGCCGGTTCCGACAAACTTGATTGGCTTATCGACCACTGTGCGGATTGACAGTGCGGCACCGCCGCGAGTGTCACCGTCGAGCTTGGTGAGTACCACGCCGTCGAAGTCGAGGCGGTCGTTGAACTCTTTGGCGGTGTTGACGGCATCTTGTCCCGTCATGGCGTCCACCACAAAGAGTGTTTCGGTGGGGTTGACAGCTTTCTTGATGGCTTCGATTTCGTCCATCATCTTTTCATCGACGGCCAGTCGGCCGGCGGTGTCGATGATCACGAGGTCGTAATTCATTTTGCGAGCTTCGGCAATTGCATCGGTTGCAATTTTCACCGGGTCGCTGCAATTGGGTTCGGTGAATACCGGCACGTTGATTTGCTCGGCAAGCACCTTCAGCTGGTCGATTGCGGCCGGACGGTAAACGTCGCAAGCCACGAGTAATGGCCGCTTGCCGCGTTCACTTTTGAGCTTGCGTGCCAATTTGCCCGAGAATGTGGTTTTACCCGAACCTTGCAGGCCCGACATGAGGATTATTGCCGGTTTGCCTTCAATCTTGAATTCGGCAGGTTCGCCGCCCATGAGCTGGGTCAGTTCGTCATGGACTATTTTTACCATCAATTCTTTAGGCTTTAATGAATTGATTACGTTTTGCCCCATTGCCTTAGCCTTCACGGTATCGACAAATTGCTTTGCGACCTTATAGTTGACGTCGGCATCGATGAGGGCGCGGCGCACGTCTTTCAGCGTTTCGGCCACGTTGATTTCGGTAATCTTTCCTTCACCTTTAAGTATCTTAAACGACCGTTCGAGTCTTTCGCTTAAACTTTCAAACATTTGAGCTATATCTTTATAGTTGTAAAATTTTCATTTATTGCGGCAACTTGTTGGTGCCGGTTTCGGGGAAGATGACCGACGGCTTGAAATTGCGGGCTTCGTCGGGTTCCATCATCGCATATGCCATTATTATGACAATGTCGCCAGGTTGGACCTTGCGTGCGGCGGCACCGTTCAGGCACACCACGCCCGAGCCGCGTTCGCCTGCAATTACATAAGTGTCGAGCCGTTCACCGTTGTTGTTATCGACGATAAATACACGTTCGCCCGGAATTATGCCTGCGGCATCGATAAGGTCTTGGTCGATGGTGATGCTGCCGATGTAATTCAAGTTGGCCTCGGTTACAGTCACGCGGTGTATCTTGGATTTGAGGACTTGTATGAGCATTATTTCGCGTGTGTTTTTATTTTTTGTATGCGATATTGTCGATTAGTCTCACGCCTCCGCAGTAAACTGTCACGCATCCCACGATATAGTTTGTTTCGTTCCAGTCGTTTACGGGCATGAGTGTTATCCCGTCAACTATTTGGTAATATTCAACTTCCATGTCGGGATACGAGTTTATGGTATCGGTTACGAATTTTTGTGTTTCGGCCACGGTGTGGCTTTTCGCATAGTCGATGCTTTCACGCAAGGTGCGGTATATGTTTGGAGCGGTTTGGCGGGCCTCGGGCGATAGACGCACGTTGCGGCTGCTCTTGGCCAGGCCGTCGGCTTCGCGCACGATTGGGCAAGGCACGATTTGCAGCTTGAAGCCTTCGCTTTTTACCATTTGCTTGATTACGGCAATCTGCTGGAAGTCTTTTTCACCGAAGTATGCGCGGTCGGGCTTCACCATCATGAACAGCTTGCTGACGATTTGTGCCACGCCGTTGAAGTGTCCGGGTCGCATGGCTCCTTCCATTACTTCGGCTACGGGGCCGAGATTAAACACCCGAGTGTCGGGTTCGGGATATACTTCCTCGACGGTAGGCATGAACACAATGTCGCAGCCGGCTTCGGCAAGCAGAGCCTTGTCGGCCTCTTCGGTGCGCGGATATGTGCGCAAGTCTTCTTTATTGTTGAATTGGGTGGGGTTGACGAAAACGCTCACCACTACCACATCGTTCTCACGGCGGCAACGATTTACGAGCGACAAATGCCCCTCGTGCAGTGCGCCCATAGTTGGAACAAGTCCTATCGACTTGCCCTCAATGCGAAAGGCTTCAACGGCCTTTTCCAATTCATTGACTTTACTTATTACAATCATTTTGACTATGTTATTTCAAAAAGACTTGCAAAGGAACAACTTTTTTGCCACATACACAAATATTCAATTAGGAATGAGGCGGAATGACGGTTTGTGCGTTATGTAGAGATGTCCGCCGATGTCGCTTAGATTGTAAAGTCACTTGTAAAATCGTTTTCAATTTGATGCTTGTAAATTATATCAAATGGTTGCGAAAGTAGCGTTTTGTCGAAAAAGCATATTTGTACTTTGCCCAATTGCTTTAGTGTGATGTCGTTTTTGGGGAATTTTATTAATGTACCTTGTAATGTTTTAGGGCTTGGCCACACTCTGATGGCTTTGTATTTGAATTTAGGCAATGCCTTTAGGTATGCAAGAACGTATGAGAAACTGATTTTATTTAATTTCTGTTCCTGTTTGAGATATTTGGCACATTTGATAAAGTCATCAAATAAGGATAAGTCGCCCACCATATCGAAAAGGAGTGGAGAGTGCATGTCGAATGAAGTGCGGCATATAATATACCCTTTGCCGTAATTCGTGTAAATAGTTTCCCCCCACCATTTGGCATCGTCTAAGCGAGAATCCCAAAAGTAATAGCCTTCTCCAAGCCAAGGTTCGGTTGAACCTGTTTTTAGTTTTCCATCTGTTTTGTACAATGAACAGAAATAAGGACCATGTCTCTTGACTTCGTCGTCGTTATGTCGGTCCTCTAATGTTTGGTATATTGTTATGTATTTCATTTTGCGACTGTATTGGAGCGCAATTTATCGGTGAGTCCTATTAGGTTTATAGTAGGCAGTAATATAGGTCGTGTGTTTGCTTGCAGTGAAATGGTGCTGACGAAAGCCCTTATGTATGGGAATAATATGGCAATACTATTAGGATAAAAAAAATCAGGTATTTCATTTAATGAGACGGTTCCTCTAAATGAAAAATATGCAACGCATGAAATGTTGATGACTGCTGTGCCAGTTTCCTTACATGTGATTATTGTGTCAAATGATAGTTCGTATCGATTTTCCTTCTGGTAGAAAACACCTTTGGGGTTGAATGATATGTTCAACTCGGCATTATTGGGAATATTAAAATCGATAGATGCCTTTTTAAATTTGTATGTATCTAATTTAAATGCTGCTTTTTCCATAGAGTTATGCTGCTAAATAATATGGAGAATCTGCATCAATTTCTTTGGTGGCAGGACAATTTGATATTTCTAATTCTTGAACACTGCTTGATTTAGTGAGTATAATTTCACTGTTCAGGAAATCACGTATAGATTCGGCATACTCAATGACATCCGGACCTATGTCATTAAGGTGCTTTCGTTTATTGAAATCATCCTGTAGAATATCTGATGGAGTATTTTCAAAATATTTTTTAATGCTGTCTAATAAGGTACCCATAATTCTAAATTTTGATTATGCATAATTATTGCAGTTGATATATTATTCTTTTTATGCAAAGATAATGCAAATTGATCGCAAAGCAAAAAAACGACTTATTGATTTTTATTGTCGAGATGTAGTTCGTCTTTACAAAGATATATGTTGAATATATGAAATAACAAATCAAATTGAGGTTTGTTTTTTTAGTTCTGATAAATGTTCCGGCACTTGGCTGGCTGTGCCGGAACACTGTGTGGGCATGGCGGTGTGGTTACATGACGGCGTATGGGCCGCGTTGCAGCACTGCCATGATGAGCCATACAATGAGGAATGACAAAATGCTGAAGACTACCGTGTTCAATGCAATGTTACTCAACTTGCTTATGCCGGCTGCATTGTCGGTGGTGTCTTCTGGCACTTCGGCCATTCGGTTGACTGCACTTGTGAATACAAATGCCGATATTATCCCTATTGCCAAAGAGATAACAATCCAAAGCCATAGCTGGTTCATAATGCACTGTTTTTTAGGGTTAAACAAAAATATATGGTATCTCAGCCCCGGCTATGTGCCGGGTCATTCACCTTCGTCGATTTCGGTTTGGCTGCGCATTTCGCGATATTCGTTCCACTCGGGGTCGTGCTCGGCATATATTGTGAGGGGCAGTGTCTCGAATGGTTCGAGTGCATGGTTGAAACGGTATTGGAACGAGTGCAGGCTGCTTACGTAGAACACCCAGTTGCGTTCTCCGCCCCCGGTGTATATGCCGGTGATTACGGCCACGGCATCACGGGCGAACTCGCCACGCAGGGCCATATCAACTTGCTCCATGAGTCTGGCAGTTGCATCGTCGGGCATTCCGCCTTCGGCAGGAGTGTATTTCCAAGTGACTTCCACACGGTCGTTGAAACGTCCTGATTCCATAACCGGTTCCACTTTGCTGCGTCCGGTCACTATCACCAGGTTTCCGTCTTCGCCTTCGGCCGGTGCCGTCCACCATTCATCGCCTATTTTCAGTCGTGTCATGCTATGTTTTTTTATTTTTATGCAAGTTACTATAAATGGCGCATATTTCAAATAATTTGCTGTTAAATTTTTTATGATTGTGGAGAAATATACATAAAATATAACCATGATTATTCCGATATATGCAATTAATGTTGTACTTTTGCAACATGAAACCAATTAACTACATATCTCTACACTAATGGAAAAAGTCGATCACATTTTGGCCGAGAAATTGCTGAATATCAGCGCAATCATTTTGCAACCCGAAAATCCGTTCACTTGGGCTTCGGGATGGAATTCACCTATTTATACCGACAATCGCAAAACGTTGTCTTATCCCGACATACGCAATTTCATCAAGGTGGAATTGTGCCGCATAATTCTTGAGAAATTCAAGAATGTTGACGTTATTGCAGGTGTTGCCACCGGTGCCATTGCCCAGGGTGCATTGGTTGCCGATACATTGGGGTTGCCATATGTGTATGTGCGTTCAAGTCCCAAGGATCACGGGCTTGAAAACCTTATCGAGGGTAACCTTAAAGCAGGCCAGCGTGTGGTTGTCATCGAGGACCTTATTTCGACCGGCGGCAGCAGCCTGAAGGCTTGCGAGGCCATTCGCAACGTGGGCTGCGAAGTGGTGGGCATGGCAGCCATATTCACTTATGAGTTCCCGGTTTCCATCAAGAAATTCCGTGAAGCCGGAATAGAATTACACACCATAAGCAATTATAGCTCAATGGTGGAAGTGGCACTTGCCACCAATTATATAAAGGAAGATGACGTTGAAACCTTGAAGGAATGGCGTCGCGACCCGGCAAACTGGGTGCCGATGAAGGGTGCCGAGGACACTCCTGTGGTAGAATAAGCAATTATATTAATATCTTAAATGGATAGTTACAAGAGTAATACCGAGACCGTGCATCATGACATTGCCACGGTTTATGGCAAGTTGTCGAATCCTGAATGTTTCAAGCGGCTTGTCGATAACGAAAATATCCCGGCAGAACTTAAGGAGCGCATGGGTGACGTGGAATTTTCGAGCGACTCGATATCGTTCAATGCAAATCCTGTGGGCAAAGTGTGCCTGATGATTACCGAGCGCACCGAGCCTACGCGCATAGTGATGACTGCGCAGCAGTTCCCGTTGCCGTTCAAGGCGATTATCAATTTGTCGGAAACCGGAACAGGGGAGACCTCCCTGCTTGTGGAATTCCAGGTGGAACTCAACTTCATGCTGCGCTCAATGGCTGCCAAGCCGCTTGGCGACGGCGTGAAAAAGATGGCGCAAATGTTAGCCATGCTCCCTTACGACCGTCTGTAAATAGATGGCAGCGTATGTAGCGGATACATATACATGAAATTGTCGCAAATAATAATAAAAGCCGATGCTTCACAGCATCGGCCTTTTTATTTAATCTACAATCTATAAAAACATATATATTTCAGAATTAGAATCATTGGTTTGCCAAATTTAGATATAATTTTAATATACGCAAAGAAAAAATTAAATAAAATTTCGTGTTTATCGGTTGGTTGTGGGTAAAATCTTGAAATTGTAACTGTTGTATGCTTTGTAGCATGATGATATGAAGTAATGAATGTTTTTTGATTGGTAAAGATTAGCCGTCGGTCGATTAATTTTGGCGAAAAAATACCAATGAAAAACAGTGATAAACGAGTAACAGTTAAATTTACCGGTGCTGAAAAATATGCAGATGGGGAAAATGCTCCGGCCGGAATGTGCGAACGGCTTGTAAACCTGCGCGAGAAGCGTGATGCCATGGTTGCCGTTGGGCATTGCCTGCCGGTAGGGGAGCTTACTGACGGCGAAAGAATTGCTGCCGTGCATTATGTGGCCGGTGGAAGGAACTTGATAAGCGTAATCGGCAACAGGCTGTATTGGCATGGCGTGATAGGAGCCGATGGGGAAATCTCGATGAAAGGAGTAGTGATAACTTCGGCCGGAATCGAGATAACATCGGTGGTTCCGGTAGGTGAATTTCTGGTATGCGCCACAGCTAACGAGCCCGTGATTGTAAAATATGATATGGCATCGGCCGGTTATGCAGTGCCGGATACAACCGGGGCTGTACCAAGGCTGCTGCTTTCGCCATCGGGGAAATATGCCATGAATGATACCGTTGCCGCTTATGAATTTGACACGCCGCTCACGCATTGGCAACGTCCGTTGCCCACCGGTGACGTGGAACATATATCGGCCAATGCCGCCGATGCCTATAGGAGGTTGGCAAGCCGTGCCGCAACCGAAGGTTATATGGTGCAGCCGGTGTTGGCGCGATATGCGGTAAGGCTGTGGAACGACGATTACCTGTGGGTGTCGGCTCCGGTGTTGATAGGCAACGGCATACAATCGTTGTCGTCGGAAACCACGGCAATGACCGACGGCAGTGCATTCACCGGTGTGAATACGGCACGTGTGGCTGTGGATGCTTTCAGGTTATCGGTGGTAGTGGAAAAAGGGATTGATGCGGCTTGTGACCGGTTGGTGAAATCAATCGACATATTGGTGAGCGACGAAGTTGACCCTGTGGATTATTCGTCGCTTGTGGATTATTCATGCACTCGTTCCACCGAAGGCGGATCGGTGGTTTATGGATTTTCATTCAAGTTCCCGGCGGCTGATGGTGGTACATTGCTTGCACGGTTACTTGCAACCAACAGTTGGCGTGTGGCTGCGAGCATTAGCGATTTTGATTCGTTAAGGCTGGGCAGGGTGAATGTCGTCAATTGCACACCATCGGCCAATGCCACTGATTTGCCTGCCGGGGTACATCGTTATGAAATCACCGGTTTCGGTGGCGGAACGGTTGATGCTGCCTATCTTGGCCGGTGTGCATCAGCGTCGGCGCACAGTTATTGCCATACCGCACTCTGCTGCCATAATCGTCGGTTGTTTGCAGCTTGCGACAAGGCTGTTCTTGTCAATCCGTGGCATCCGTCGCAGTTTTGGTGTGGAAAACTAGTACAAGGGACTTGCCGCATACTTGTCGAGACAAGTATTGCAACCGGTGCCGGTGTATTTGCTACCGTTTGGCAAGGCACATCTGACTTTGTTCCCGAGTCGCTGGCTCCGGTTGTGTCTTATCCCGATGCACGGGCCACGTCGATGACTGTTTCGATATTGCCGGCAGGAGGCACTATGAAAAGGCTGACGGTGCAGTTGCATGGAGTTCCCGGCAGTGATATGGCTTGTTCGGCAGCGGGGAATATGCAACCGTTGCAATTTACCGATACCGGGAGCGATATGTTACCGGTGCCATCGGAATCGATTGTTGCCGATAACATGACGGGGCGGATAGTTGAATATGAGGAGGGTAACCCGCTTGCCGTGGCGGCAGTGCACAATGTGTGTGGAGGTGTGATACGTGCCATTGCTGCGGCCGATCACCATTCAAACGACAACATTGGTACGCCGCTTTACATTTTTGCCGACGACGGCACATATGCAATGCCTTACAGGGTGGCGACGTCGCGATATTCGCCCGCCGTGATTGTTTCGCGCACTGCGGTGGCACCGGGGGTGCTGCCTGTTGCGGCCGATGATGCGGTGTATTTTGCCACCACCCGGGGTGAAGTGTGCCGCCTGCACCGATATACCGTGGAGGTGGCATTGCAAGGTATCGAAGCGACTGCGCTGGCGTGGAATTGCGGTGAACGTGAATTGTGGATGCTGACCCGTGCAGGGGTTGTTGTATTAATGCAGCATGGAAGGACGTGTGTGCGAAATGATGCCGAATTTGAGAAATTATTCGGCTTGTCATCGGTTGATGCGTATGCAGCTGATGCTTCCGGTCGATTGCTGGATGTTTCACGCGAAGACAACTTGTCGCCTGTGGATGTGGAGTTGCTTACCTATCCCATGGCAATTGCCGATGTGGCAGCCGTACCGGTGGCTGTGGTGTGGAAAGTGTTTGCCGATGATGCCGGATTGTCGCTTGCCGTAACCGGCGAGACCGGTGCAAGCTGCCATGGTGCAACATTGTGCCGATTGAATGTGAACGGACGCATTGCCGCTCCGTTGCGGGTGCGCCTTATATCGCCGCCGGTGCGCACTGTAAGGCTGTCGGTTTCCGGAACTGTCAAACCGGGAACAGTTGTCGGGGATGCGGTGTTGGAGATTAGAACCCGGTAAGCGATTTTATTGATAAGAAAAGCCGTGCAAACTTTGCTGCACGGCTTGAAACACTCATTCTATATATAAATCAGACAAATTTATTTTCTTCCTAAGGTTTAGTTTTTTATGGTTACTATTTTCAATGTGTGTTGTTGCCCTGCAACGCATAAATCATGAACGGAAACATGAATGTTTGTTTCATATTTGTTTTGATATTATTGTATGCATGGCATTGCAGCGGCTTTTTTGGGGAAAGTCGATAGATATGTTGGTCGGAATGTTATGTTTTTTAGGACTCCCATAATCTTGCATATATAAACAACAGTGGCACATGGGCAAAAAAGCATTGCCTTCTCTTGTCAAACTGTTTTATGTCTCTGCAAGACGGGACGCAGGAAAGTGATCATTCATGTTGTATGCGGGGAGAAGAGCCGTCCCACTACTTTCTCCGCACCGTCCTAAAGGAGGTGTGGCGAATTGCCCTATGGTAGTGTAATCTCCCCGAAAGTGCGGCGAGCGCATTTTTTGGCAGTGCAAAAGTAGTAAAAAAACATGAATTGTGGTTGACCATGTGTGAAAATTACAATTTTTTGCGTAAGTTTGATGTGTCATTAGCATTATACATTATGCCGTTGCTTGATACCATACATTATCCCGATGGAACAGCCTTACACCTGTGGTGGCAAACCGAGACAGTCGAGGAACTCGTGGAGAGTTGCCGACGACTTGAGTTGCCGGTGCCGGCCGGCACGAAGTGTTGCGAACGGCGGCTTGGTGAACGGCTTGCCGAGGTGTTGCTTGTGCATCGCATATTCGGCAAAGGGGTATCACTTGGCCACACCCCCGGTGGCGCTCCCACGGTGGCGGTAGCCGGTTGCCACATAAGCATAAGCCACACCCGTGAATGGGTGGGAATAGCCCGCAACGACAATCATCGCATAGGCATCGACATTGAGCGGTGCGACGGCCGGGTGTTGCGGGTAAGGGAACGTTTCTTGAGTGCCGAGGAACAGGCGTCAATTCCATGTGACGATATTATAGGCAATACACTTGCATGGACGGCCAAAGAGGCTCTTTATAAATTGTTTTCGGGTAATGGTGGAGCAAGCCTCAGCGGCCGGTATTCGGTGGGTGAATGTGTGCAGGTGATTAATTGCGGCTATTTGATGCGCCCGGCCACAGCTGCCTGTCTGCCCGGAGAGCCGTTGACGGTGGTGTCGCAGGTGATGTCGGGTGCGGTGGTATCGTTGGCGGTTGAGACACGGAATATGGGAAATAAGAATGATATTATTTGAAAGTAATAAAAATTGTGGGAATGAAATTAAATAAGGATTTTATTAGAAAGATTATGGCTGCGGCGGTTGCCGTGGCAGCCGTTAATTATGCCGATGCCTGCACTAATTTCGTGGCAGGCAAGAATGCTACAGCCGATGGCTCGACAATGGTGACTTATGCTGCCGACAGCCACACTTTGTATGGTTTCTTGCAGCATCTGCCTGCTGCCGACCATCCTGAAGGGGCGATGCGTGAAGTGCGCGAATGGGATACCGGCAAGCCGCTCGGGCAGATACCCGAGGCGCGGCACACTTATTCGGTGATAGGAAATATGAATGAGCACCAACTTACCATTGCCGAATCTACGTGGGGCGGACGGCCTGAGCTTGTCGATACAACGGGTATTATAGATTACGGAAGCCTTATATACATAACCTTGCAGCGCAGCAAGACTGCCCGTGAGGCGATTGCCACGATGGCCGACCTTGTGCAACGGTATGGCTATTACAGTTCGGGCGAGTCGTTCTCGATTGCCGACCCCGAGGAGGTGTGGATAATGGATATGATAGGCAAGGGACCGGGCAACAAGGGTGCAGTGTGGGTGGCAGTGCGTATTCCCGACGATTGCATTGCAGGCCATGCCAACAATCCGCGCATACACCACATTCCGCTTGGCGACAAGGAGAATTGCCTGTATTCTGCCGACGTGATTTCATTTGCACGTGATAAAGGTTATTTTTCAGGGAAAGATGAGGATTTCGACTTTGCACGGGCATATTCGGTGCAAGATTTCTCGGCACTTCGCGGCTGTGATGCCCGTGTGTGGGCTTTCTTCAACCATTGGGTTACCGGCATGGACAGATACTTGCCTTACATCAACGGAAAGAAAGGTGCCGAGGTGATGCCGCTGTATGTGAAACCTGAGCGTAAATTGTCGGTACGAGATATGCAAGCCATGATGCGCGACCACTTTGAGGGTACGCCGTTTGACATGACTGTTGATGCCGGTGCCACCGACTGGTGGGGTGTTCCTTACCGTTACCGACCGATGGATTTTAATGTGGATGGCGTGGAATATTCGCAAGAGCGCGCCACGGCCACGCAGCAGACGGGCTTTGTGTTTGTTTCACAGATGCGCTCGTGGTTGCCCGATGCCATAGGCGGAGTGCACTGGTTTGGTGTCGATGATGCCAATACGGCCGTTTTTGTGCCAATGTATTGCTGCATGACACGCGTGCCGCGCAGTTACGACGTATCGACGGCCGACCTTTACACATTGAATTGGGAATCTTCGTTTTGGGTCAATAACTGGGTAGCCAATCAGGCATATAACCGCTATTCGCTGATGATAGGCGATGTTTTTGCCGTGCGTGATACGCTTGAAAGCAGCTATGAGGCAACACAACCCGAACTTGAGCGGCTTGCCATTGAAAAATACAAGCAATCGCCTGCCGAGGCGGTGGCCATGCTCACCGAATATTCGTGCCGCACGGCCGATTATGCCACTTTGCGTTATAAGCAGCTTGGGGAATATCTGTTTGTCAAGTTCCTTGACGGCAATGTTAAAAAAGAGAAAGATGGCAAATTCCTGCGCAATGCTTATGGAATGCCCGAAGGTCCTGATTTCCCGGGTTATACACCCGACTATTACCGTTCGGTGGTACGTTCGTCGGGCGACAGGTTAAAGGTGGTTCAACCAGAAGAATGAAGCTTGATGTTAAATATCAAGTATTAATTAGTTAAATGTGTTAAAAGGCTTGCTCCCATGCAATATTTCGTCGGGAATGTTGCATGGGAGTTGTCGGTTTATAAATATCTTTGTAAAACCATAAAAGTACAAAACAAGCAATTATATATTTATGAAAGTCAGAAGTTTATTTTTTATGATGTGTGCTGTTGCCGGGCTGATGCTGGTATCTTGTGCCGACGATGCTGCGGGTCTTGCCGGGGAGCCTGTGGTTGAGGAAACAGGTGGCATCACGATGATAAAGGTAGTGGTTCCGAGCGGCACTGAAGCTGTGAGGGTGGAATATCCCACAGCCGACGGCATGAAAAGTGTGAATGTTCCAATTAATGCAGAAGTTAATTATTCAGAACGTCAAGGTGTGTGTGCCATCACTACAGGTGAAATCAAGCTTGCTTCACCTGTCGCCACCACGGTTAATGTGTATGATGATATGCAGGGAATGTTGCTTGCGGGGAATGTGCCCGTTGCCGCAGTCGAGGGGGTTGTTGCCGGTGTCACGATGATGCCCGAGGATGCCGTGAAGAATTACGTGAGCAGCGATGCCAACCAGGTATTCTATCATTCGAGCGGAGTGGCTATGTTTGACGACAGCTGGCCCAAGACTTATACAAAGGATGAAGATTACAACGACGTGGTTATCGATTATGATATCGAAACCAAATATGTGGACATGAGCGTCATCCCCGACCAGGCTTGGCGCGAGCAGGTGAAAGTGGTTATGCACCTTCGTGCCATGGGCGGTGAATATCCCGCAACTGCCGGTCTGTACCTTGAAAGTCTCGATACCAAATACATCACAAGTGTCGAAACCTCATTGTCGCTCGGTAATATGGGAGACTTTAATGCCGAAAACATGGGCATAACCTACGATGTGAATTTGGATGGTGAGCACCCTGTAATCACTTTCAATAATTTGCAATGGCTGGTTTCGGAAGAGGCAAAGACTGCAACTTACGAGAAGAACGGACTGTCGTGGCTGGTAAATCCACGCGACCCGTCGAAAATCGCGATTAACCATAATCCGTTGCCTTATACCGATAAAATTGCCGATACTTTCTATAACGTGAACGCCGGTCTCATTAACACAGGCGGCAGCTTGTTTACTCTTACGGTGATTTTCAAAGGCATCGACCGCAACGAACTTTCGGCCGAAGATGGGCAGAAGCAAATAGAGCATTTCATCAATGCCACGATGGACGTGAATAAGCAAAATTTCTTCATCGGCTGCCATACCGAATTTGCCGACTATCTGGAAATTCATATGAAAGGTTACAATCCCACCCCCGATTATACATCGTATGACGCGCATAATGCCATTGGCGTGGATAAGGATAATTCTACCACTTACAGCGGTGCCGATGGTAGCATATATGGAATGAAAGTGCCGGTGATGACACGTCACGCATATGAGAAAAAACCGTTCCATTTGGCTTATCCCGAATTCGAGGCTTGGTTTGAGAGCAACGGCGAGAGCAATGCCGACTGGTATTTGCACCCCGACGGATATGGCACTCCCGGCCTGCCGAGCGAATACGTCAGCTGTGAATGGTAAGACTTTTTGATTTGTCACAATGCGCGGCCTTCTTGTTTTTACCGGGAAGGCCGCTTTTCTGTTTTTTGATAGTGCCGCACGGTGAGCCGGTAGCGTAATTTTGTGGTGATATACAGAATATAATGCCATGAAAAATTACATGATGAATCTTACCGAGGATGAGATGCTTGAATTGTGGAAAACCCGTTTGCGCCTGTTGCCTGCACGGCGTGACTGCACTATTGAACGTGACGACGGGATTGATATTGACAGCGTTTTGTTACCGGATATTCGCGAATGGTATGCACGTTTGCTTGCCGGTGGAGATATCGGTTGGTTGCCTGTTGAGGATTTGGCGCTTAAGGTGGCGTGTGAAACCGATGACGAAGGGGTGGTGACTGCGTTGTTGCCTTCGGAATGTGTCAGGCCTGTGGAATGGAAGCTTGCCGGGTGGAAACGCAGTGTTGTGCAATTTCATGTGGCGGGCTCTTATAAAGCTATGTGTCAGCGTAATATTTATTTGCGCGGCGATGCCGAGGCTCCTGTGGCAGTGTTGCATGACGACCGTATGGTGCTATATTCAGTGGAACCGGGAACAACGGCTGCGGTAAAGCAAGCCCGTTGTGTAGTCCGCCCGGCCGATGGCAGTTATCGTTTTCATGAGGCGGCCTTGTCAACCATGCATGATTACTTGAAATTGTGAGTATTCATCGTAGTAGCAATGTGGTCAAGGGCGGCTTTGCCGCCCTTGAATTTGCATTTTGGCACACTCACGTTGCACTACTTTGCATAAGACAGACAGCGTCTTGGCAATAAAAACAAATAAATTTGTTTTGTATTGCGCTCGACTTGCACTATCTTTGCCTATAAAAGGAGATTATTGCCGATGGCAGGTAAACAGACTTTGGCTCAAGAACAGAAACTGACGCAGCGGTTGTCGCCGTTGCAATTGTTGCTTGTGCCGTTGTTGCAAATGAACCGGGGTGAAATTGAGGAGGAAGTTCGTCGCGAAATTGACGATAATCCTGCATTGGAAGTGTCGGAAGACCCTCAAACCGAGATGCTTAATAAGGACGAAGATGGAGAGGTGTTTGACGAGACTCCTGAACAGATGCAGGCTGCCGATTATAAAGACGAGGACGACATTCCATATTATCGCATGAATGTGTCGAATCGCAGTGCCGACGATGAACCCCCCAATGCCGTGGTGGTTGCCGAGGGGTCGCTTGTGGATTATTTGATGGAGCAAATAGGTGAGCGTGACCTGACCGACCGCCAACGTGTCATAGCCGAATATATAGTAGGTAACATCGATGATAACGGTTATTTGCAACGAAAAGTGAGCGCAATCACCGATGATATTGTGTTCCAAACCGGCAACGATATCGATGAGAATGAGGTGGAAGAGGTGTTGCAAGTGGTGCGTGACCTCGACCCCGCCGGAGTGGGTGCGACCGACCTGCGTGATTGCTTGTTGCTGCAACTTGAACGTAAAAAGGGCGATGAAGTGAATATGCTTGCCTATAAGGTGATTGACCGCTATTTTGAACCATTCATCAAGAAGCATTACGACAAGATAATATCGGCATTAGGCATCGACAGCGAGAAGATGAAGAGGGTGGTGGAAGCAATACGCCAGCTCAATCCCAAGCCCGGGAACACAGTCACCGGCATTGCCGACGAAAGCCGCAGCCAACAGATAATTCCCGATTTCAACGTCGATGTGGAAGGTGATACCATCAACCTGACGTTGCTTAATAATATCCCTGATTTGCAAGTGTCGGAAAGCTATTCGTTGCTATATGATAAATATAGCGGCAAGAAGCCTGTCGGCCGACGTGAAGAGGAAGAGGCCGCCGACATCAAGCAAAAGTATGAAAAGGCATCGAATTTTATCAAGGTGTTGCAGCAGCGTCAAGAGACATTGTTCAAGACTATGCGTGCCATCACGTTGCGCCAGCGTGATTTTTTCCTCACCGGCGACGAGATGCAATTGAAACCGATGATATTGAAAGACATTGCCGATGACACGGGATATGACGTGTCGGTGATTTCGCGTGTGACCATGAATAAATATGTCACTACTCAATGGGGCGTGTATCCGCTGAAATTCTTTTTTACCGAAGGATTACAACATGAATCGGGCGAGGAAGTGTCGTCGCGTGAAATACAGTCGATAATAAAATCGGTGGTCGAAGCCGAGGACAAGAAGCATCCGCTTTCCGACCTGAGGCTGTGCGAGATATTGAAAGAAAAAGGATATGAAATAGCCCGGCGCACAGTGGCCAAGTACCGAGAACGCCTTTCGATACCGGTTGCGCGCTTGCGCAAAGAAATATAAATAAGAATTACCCTAAACTGGATGTGATAATGAACAAGATTAATGCCGACTCGGTGATATACGTTTTTGCCCGTTTTTTCTCTACTCTGCTCAGCCCGTTGTTGATGCCAACGTTTGGCATTTTCATTGCTTTGTGGGCTACGGTATTGTGCTATATCCCGTCGGGAACCAGGCTTGTGGTGCTGCTTGTGGTGTTTGGCATCACGTGCATCATGCCCATGGTGGCGATAGCGGTGTTGCATAATTTGAAGGTGATTGAAGACAAGCGCCTGGTGAAGCGGGAAGAACGCTGGCTGCCTTATATTGCCACGGTATTATGTTACATTTGTTCGGCCATATATTTGCACCATATCCACACTCCGCAATGGGTGGTGGTGTTCATGGCCGGTGGTGCGGCAGCCTGTGCCGTATCGACTGTGGTGACGTTGTGGTGGAAAATCAGCGCGCACATGGCCGGGATAGGCGGACTGCTTGCCATGGCGATGCATATTTATATCGACGGGTACAATGTAATTGATATGAAGCCGGTTATATGCCTGCTGGTTTTGCTTTCAGGTTGCCTTGGCTCATCGCGCATATTCATGGGGCGGCATACGTTCATGCAAGTGATTGCCGGTTTTGCCAACGGATTTGTTATGGTGTATTTGGCTTGTAAATTATTTTCATGAAAATCAAGATTAAAATATAGAACAATATAATTAAAGAAACTGATGAATCCGGTAGTAAGTATAATAATGGGTAGCACTTCCGACCTGCCTGTAATGGAAAAGGCTGCGAAGTTGCTCGATGAGATGGAGATACCGTTTGAAATGAATGCCTTGTCGGCACACCGCACCCCCGATGAAGTGGCGCGATTTGCAACCGAGGCCGAGGGCCGCGGCATACGTGTGATAATTGCCGCGGCAGGCATGGCCGCCCATCTTCCCGGCGTGATTGCCGCCTCGACCGCTGTGCCTGTGATAGGGGTGCCTATAAAGTCGTCTCTTGAAGGTATGGATGCCTTGCTCGCCATAGTGCAAATGCCTCCGGGCATACCTGTGGCCACGGTAGGCATAAACGGTGCACTCAATGCTGCCATCCTTGCCGTGCAAATTCTTGCCTTGGGCGATGAAGCCTTGTCGGCCAAGTTCCATGCCTATAAAAAAGGCCTTGCCGGGAAGATAGTCGCAGCCAATGAGGAATTGCACAAAGTGCAGTTCAAGTTTAAAACCAATTAGTGCTGCCTGCAACGCTATGTATGAAAATCGTTAAAGTCATTGGCGGGCTTGGAAATCAAATGTTCCAATATGCGTTATCGCTCGGATTGGAAAAAAAATTCCCCGGCGAGCGCATATTGCTTGATTTGAACCATTTCAAGTATTACAGTGCGCATAACGGATTTGAGCTGGCGAGGGTGTTTCGCGCAGCACGTTATAAGAAAGCATCGCTCGCCGAACTGCTTATGGTAACGTATCCATATGTCAGCCATCGTTTAAGCCTCATGACCAAGCTGTTGCCACGGCGAAGTACAGTGTGCAAGGAGCAAGACGGGTTTCCGGTGGACGGCACAGTCCTCGCCAGGAAAGGCAATCGGTATTTTGACGGTTTTTGGCAGCATATTGAATATTTCGCGCACGCCGCACCTGAAGTGCGTGCCGCATTTGCTTTCCCCGCAGCCGAGGGGAGAAACAAGGCTTTGATTGAAACGATTGCAAGCACCGAAAGCGTATCGGTGCATTTGCGTCGGGGCGATTACCTGTCGCTCAACTTATACAATAATATATGCACTTTTGATTATTACAGGCGTGCAGTGGAATATGCCAAATCGGCCTTGGGCGACGATTTGCTTTTTTGCATATTTTCAGACGATATCGATTGGTGCCGTGAAAATTTGCAGCGCGAGGTGTCGCTTGGCGGCAAGATTGTATATGTCGATTGGAACAAAGGTGCCGACAGTTTCAGGGATATGCAATTAATGAGTATGTGTAAACATAATATAATAGCCAATTCATCATTTTCGTGGTGGGGAGCGTGGCTTAACGCCAACCCCGGGAAATTGGTGCTGGCACCTGATAAATGGCTCAATTACGATGGATTTAACGACCCCGTTCCTGCGTCTTGGGTGAAAATAAAAACTATATAAATTATTGGCTTATGGATTATTCACGCCGAAAAACTTCTCGTGTCAACATTGGTGAAACTCCGCTTGGGTCGGAGTTCCCGATAAGAGTACAATCTATGACTTCGACTTCGACAATGGATACTTCGGGCAGTGTTGCCCAGTGCCGACGCATATGTGATGCCGGTGCCGACTATGTGAGGCTTACGGCGCAAGGTGTGCGCGAAGCCAACAACATAGGGGAAATACGCAAGATATTGCGCAATGAAGGATATTCGGTGCCGCTTATTGCCGACATACACTTTAACCCGTCGGCAGCGTATGCGGCAGCACGGGTTGTCGATAAGGTTCGTATTAATCCCGGGAATTTCGTCGATGCCGCTCGCACATTCAAGGTGCTCACTTATACAGACGAGGAATATGCGCGTGAGTTACAGCGCATACATGATGCTCTCACTCCGTTTATCGACTTGTGCCGCGAGCATCACACGGCTGTTCGCCTCGGGGTGAACCATGGGTCGCTTAGCGACCGCATCATGAGCCGTTATGGCGACACTCCCGAAGGGATGGTGGAAAGTGTGATGGAATTCCTGCGTGTGTTTGAAGCCGAGAATTTCCACGACGTGGTGATTTCGATGAAGGCATCGAATACCGTGCTTATGGTCGAGGCTGTGCGCCTGATGGTTGCTGCAATGGACCGTGAAAATATGCATTATCCGTTGCACCTGGGGGTGACTGAAGCCGGCGATGGTGAAGACGGGCGCATAAAGTCGGCAGTGGGAATAGGTACGCTGCTTGCCGAGGGGATAGGTGATACCGTAAGAGTGTCGCTGAGTGAAGACCCCGAACTTGAAGTGCCTGTTGCACAAAAACTTGTGCGATATGTCACCATGCGGCAGGGGCACGAGCATATTAATGGCGGCGTGAGCCGCGGCTACGATTCCATAAGGCCGGTGCGGCGGCGCACTGCGGTGGTTGGCGGCTTGGTTGGCGGTAACAAGGTGCCTGTGGCAGTGGTTTCGTGCCTGCCCGGGAATGTGTATGGCAAGCCGCGACCCGATTTCTATTATATAGCCGATGGCAAGATACCTAATGCACAAGGTCGTTTCATAGTGCCTTGGAGCAAATATAAGGGCGGTGACAATGTATCTCCGCTGTTCACAATTGACGAGATTTCCGAATTGGAGCAATGTGACAGTTGCATGAAATGGCTGCGGGTGCCGGCCGATACCGATGTGGCAGGTGGTGTACTCGACTTCTTGCGTAATCGCAACGATGTGGTGCTGGTGGTGACACCTACATCGGTGAATGTGACCGGCTGCCAGCAGGCATTTATGCATGCACTTATCGACCGTGGCATCGATGCTCCAGCTATTCCGCTTAACCGCTATCCCGACGGTGATAATGAATGGTTACAGGTGAAAGCCGGTGTTGACTTCGGAACGTTGCTGCTCAACGGATTCCGCGACGGGGTGTGGATGGAAACGCCCAATTACAAGAATTTCAGCGACATCGTGCGATATGAGTTTGCCATATTGCAGGCTGCGCGGGTGCGCATAAGCAAGACTGAATTTATTTCATGTCCCGGTTGTGGGCGCACTATGTATGACTTGCAATCTACCGTCCATCGTGTGAAAGAGGCAACATCTCACTTGTCGCATTTGAAAATAGGCATAATGGGCTGCATAGTGAACGGCCCCGGTGAAATGGCCGATGCCGATTACGGGTATGTGGGCGCGGGGGTAGGTCGCATAAGCCTGTATAAGGGCAAGGAATGTGTTGAAAAGAATATCCCAGAAGAGGAGGCAATACCTCACCTGGTTGCTTTGATAAAAGCCAATGGCGACTGGGTGGAGCCCGCCGTGCGCGAGTGACAAGTGCGCACACCCACATTCAGTGGCTTGTAACTTAAATGATGGTGTGCCGTAATCAAGGAAACAATAATAAGAAACAGGCAAGAAAACAGATGGGGTGCGCCAAAATCCAGGTGTACCCCCATCTGTTTTTTGCCGTGCGTGCGTGGGCATTGTCGGCCGCCGCGTGTGCGTATTTTTGTTATTCCTTCACGAACACCTTCCTTACCGTGCCGTCCGACATTTTCACGATGTTTATGCCCTTGGCCGGTGCGGCGAGGCGTGCGCCGTTGATGGCATAGCGGGCCACTTCCACTGCCTCATCGCCAGCCACTTTGACGGCCTTGACGGCTGTTGAGGCTTCCGAGCCGATGTCGAGCACGAAACCCTTGTAGTTATACATGTCGTCCATTGCAAACCCTGCTATGTACCGGCCGTCGGGTGTAATGTCGATTGCGGTGTTGAAACCGATGGAATCGTATAACGCTATTTCTTCGACTTCGGGAACTATGCTTGCGAGCATTCTCGGTGTTTCGCCCTTTTGCCAAATGATGGCACTGCGTTGCTGCATTACCCAGCCGCCTGCAAGAACATAGCCAATGATAGTGCCGTTGTCAGATACTTGCGTAGCGCTCATCTCGGCGTTCGCCATTATTTCACCGTTGCCGTCGGCTCGGTATGTCTCAAGCTCGCCTGTCTCAAGGTCGAGGCGGCCCAGGAACTGCTCGGTTATCATCGTTTCAGCCGAAGCCTCGGCAAGGTTGAGCGACACGTAGCGACCGTTGCGGCTCAGCCCCTGGGGTGCGAACACCATGTAGGGCCGGCCTTGAACATCGCCGTCGGGCGAGAAGTACATTGTGCACACAGGGTCGCACTCATAGGTTCCGTCGTCTTGCAATCGCCACACGATTAGTGGGTTTGTGCTGAAGTTATCGACCACGTAGCCAACTATCAACGAGCCGTCGCTGTTGGTGTAGTAGGCCGACGAGCCGTTAGTCTCAAAGCCGAGTTCCTCGTCGGAGGGAACAGGCAGGTCTATTCTCTTGCCATTTTTCCACACGCATGCCGTGGTCAGGTAGCCATTGGTGAGGTAGTAGCAGCCCACCGTCACGCTAAGGTCGTCGCTTGCGTCGCGTGCTATGGTTGACATCCCCTCTTCTGCCTCGAAATAATCTACTGTGCCATCTATGTTCAAGAAGCAGGCCTGCTCGTTGTATCCTGTCGCAACGCCGTCGTTGTTCACTTCGCGAATGTCGGCACCGAAATCGTCAAGTGCGGCCTGCACGTTGTAGTTGCCAGTCTCGATGTCATACACAAACATACCGAAAGTGCCTGTTTCCATATTGAAAGCGGGGCCTGCCGCATATCGGTGGTTTGGCGACACGGCCTGCACGCAAGGTTGATAGGTGACCCCTTGGTCGTCAGTCATGTCATTAAGCACGGTGATGCTTGCCGATTCTTGGGCATAAGCCGCGCCACACATTGTCGCCATTGCGGCGGTAAGTAAAACTTTAGTGGTAGAGATTTTCATACGCATTCAATGTTTATATAGGTTAATATTAGGTTGATTATTTTAACAACAAAAGCAATTCGATGCAAAAGTAATAATAATTATAAATAAAACAATATTTTTATACGTAAAATAGTGATAATTTTATATTGCACACAATAATGAAGTTGAAAATTCTTGAATTTTTTAAAACGTAGGAGGTTGCCTCTGTTTTGTAGTTGCTTATTCTGAAATTAGTTGGCTTGTAGTTATAAATAATTGATTGCATGGTGCTTATTGCGTGAATGACGAAGTTGCAACGGTGCTTTTTTTGTCAAATCCTTGTTTCGTTACTTATTTGACGATTTTGTGATGGCTTTGGCTTAACACAAAAAAACGACTTCGGCTCGTACTGGGGTCGAAGTCGTTTTTTTTCCCTCTGGTTGATGTTTCTTCTATGCTTATGCGTCGATGTTGGCGTATGTGGCGTTACTTTCTATGAATTCGCGGCGCGGTGCCACGTCTTCGCCCATGAGCATCGAGAAGATGCGGTCGGCCTCGGCTGCATCGCTTATGCACACCTGCTTGAGTATGCGGTTGGCCGGATCCATTGTGGTTTCCCGCAATTGTTCGGGATTCATTTCACCTAAACCTTTGTATCGCTGTAATTTTATTTGCCGTTCGTCGCCACCTGCATATCGGTCGATGAATTGTCGCACCTGCTGGTCGGTCCAGCAATATTCGGTGTTATTGCCTTTTGAACACTTGAAAAGTGGCGGTGTGGCGATATAGAGGTAGCCGTTCTCGATAATCGAGCGCATACGCCTGAAGAAGAATGTCATCAGCAACGTTGCAATGTGTGCTCCATCGACATCGGCATCGGTCATGATGATAATCTTGTGGTAGCGCAATTTTGAGAGGTTGGCTTCCTTGGGGTCGTCTTCGGTGCCTATGGTTACGCCGAGTGCCTTGAAGATATTCACTATTTCGTCGCTGTCGAATATTTTGTGTTCCATGGCTTTTTCCACGTTGAGGATTTTACCTCGCAATGGGAGAATGGCTTGGTACACACGGTCGCGACCCGACTTGGCCGAACCGCCTGCCGAGTCTCCCTCGACGAGGAACAATTCACATTCATCGGGTATGCGCGACGAGCAGTCGGCGAGCTTGCCAGGCAATCCTCCGCCGCCAAGTGGGCTTTTACGTTGCACCTTCATGCGTGCGCTTTGTGCTGCATGGCGGGCAGTGGCGGCAAGTATCACTTTTTCGACTATAGTCTTGGCTTGTTGCGGATGCTCTTCGAGGTAATTGCCAAGGGCCTCGCGTACGGCTGTTTCAACGGCGCCTATGGCTTCGTTGTTGCCGAGTTTGGTCTTCGTTTGGCCCTCGAATTGCGGTTCAAGCACTTTCACCGATATTACGGCGGTGAGCCCTTCGCGGAAGTCGTCTTTGCTGATTTCCACTTTCACCTTGTCGAGCAACTTGTTGTCCTCGGCATACTTTTTAAGCGTAGCACCAAGGCCGCGGCGGAACCCGGTGAGGTGCGTACCACCCTCTATGGTATTGATGTTGTTGACAAATGAGTATATATTCTCGTTGAACGATGTGTTGTATGTCATGGCCACTTCCACGGGTATTCCCTGTTTCTCGGTGCTGATGTGTATCACGTCGTTGATAAGGTGTTCCTTATTTGAGTCGATGTATCGTACAAATTCGTCAAGACCCGTTTGCGAGTAGAATTGTTCGCTTTTGGGGGTACCTTCTTCGTCAAGTTGGCGGAAGTCGGTGAGCGTCATTTTCACGCCTGCATTAAGAAATGCGAGGTCGCGCAGGCGCGTTGCAAGAATTTCGTAGCTATATACCGTTTCCGAGAAAATCGACGGGTCGGGGTGGAAAAATATTGTGGTTCCGTGGTCGTCGGTCGAGGTTTCCCCGATTACGGCGACGGGCGCCTTGGGGTGTCCGCAGCTATATTCCTGCATATACACCTTGCCTCCGCGGCGCACTTCGGCACGCAAATAGGTGGATAAGGCGTTTACGCATGAAACACCCACGCCGTGCAGACCGCCCGATACCTTATATGAACCTTTATCGAATTTACCGCCGGCGTGTAACACGGTCAATACCACTTCAAGTGCCGATTTGTGCAGCTTTTCGTGCATGTCCACCGGTATGCCGCGCCCGTTGTCAACCACTTTTATCGAATTGTCCTCGGTGATGGTGACTTCGATGTGCGTGGCAAATCCTGCCATGGCCTCGTCGATTGAGTTATCGACTACTTCATATACAAGATGGTGCAAACCCTTGGTGCTTGTGTCGCCTATATACATCGAGGGGCGCTTCCTCACAGCTTCAAGTCCTTCAAGGACTTGTATGTTGCTGGCCGAATACTTTTGTTCTGCTATTTCTTCTGATGACATAGTTTTATTTTCCCTTTTGCCTGCTGTCATTCCTGTCTCATATAGTGGAAATCAAGCGCATAACTGAATTTTTTCTTATAAGTCTTTGAACAAGCAAAGATAATAAAAATCATTGAAACAGGCAAATCGGCTGCCATGTGCCTTGTGCAAATTAGGTCCATGCCGTATATTGTTTTTGATTAGAAAAGTTGCATCTTCAACCCGAAAGAGAGGCTTATCAATTCATGGGGAGGGTAGCCGCTGTTGCCGACGTGGCTTAGGATATAGTAGTCGCAGGTGCTTATTTCATAAAACAATGTCACCGACTTGGCAAAGAAGCGCTTATGTGGCGGAATTTTGACGGTTATACGTTGGCCTATGTAAGCATTGGTGCGTATGCGTGTCGAAAACCAGTAATAGCCTTTGGGATAACGGTCGGGCTGGCGCACCCAAAAGTCGTTGTGCAGCACAGTGTTGAGGTATAATCCGCAGGCGAGTGGTTCGATAAAAACTTGCTTGTTCAAGTGCCACTTCCAAGGCATGAAGTTTTGTTTAAGCGTCAGTGTCACCTTGGCGGCATCCGACTCATATTTAGGAATGAAGCCTATAAGCAAGTCGGTTTCCCATTGCCGGTTTTTTCCGTATGACCAACCTCCACCGACCGACATGAAGCCCATATTGCCGGCATATTGTATTTTTCCATACGACGGGATAAGCCGTTGCCAGTGTTCCTGCATACGAGTGAGCCGTCGTTCGTAACGGATGAGCCGTTGCAGACTGTCTGACGGGATTGTGTCGAAGTCGATGCCGGTGTTGTTTGCCAAGGTTGCAAATGCCGTGCCGAATATGCATATCAGGTTAAAAAGCAACTTCTTCATAGCTGTAGGTTCCATCGTCGTTGAATGTGAAAAGCAAGTAAAGCCTGTCGTCGAGGCTTGCGGTTTGGTGGTAAATTATGCCGTCGCCCATCAGGTCGTCGTGCCGAGTGGAATGTCCGTGTCCGTTGATGCAGCACATCAGTTGCGGCAATTGTGTCATGTAGCGGTGGAATACAATTTCTACGTTGTTGTTGAAAACATCGTCGCCCGGGCGTGCGTGCATCACTCCCACCGAACTGTCAAATTCGTCGGCGCGGTCGGTGAATTGCGACTCAATGAACTTGAAGTCGGGTATCGGGTCGGAATAATCATATTCGAGGGCGTTGGTGTTAAGGCACACAAATTTTATGCGTCCGGCGATGAATGAGAAGTCGGTGTCGCCGAAAACGGCTCTGTAAGCATCACGTCCTGTGCCGAGGCAGTCATGGTTGCCAATAAGTGCCACGTAAGGTATTTTTAAACCATTGAGGCAGTCGCGTGTCCATAGGAATTCTTGTGTGTAACCATATTCGCTCAAGTCGCCGTCGTGAATTACAAAGTCGATGTCGTCGCGCCGGTTTATCGCTTTCACGAAGAGCTTCAGCTCGTCATACCAGCGGTGGCTGTCGCCGATTACTGCCACGCGCACTTGCTGTTTGTTGAGGCAACCGGCTTCGATGCGGGCAATGTTCTTAGCATTTACATCGGTGTCGCCGGTGATATGTACGTCATATGGGTGGTAGTCGATAAGGTCGCATGATGTGAGCACGGCGGCCGCGAGCAAGGTTGTCGTAATTCGTTGTATGTGCATTTATTTTACGATGATATGTGAATTATAGCATTGCAAATGTAGTGCAAAGTGCGCTAAAAGACCAGCATACTCGCCAAATGTGATATATTTACAGAAAAATGTAATATCGGCAGATGCAAGTCGTTTGGAATGGATATTTTACTACCTTTGCACCTGATATAAATTGCATGGTGGAAGAAGAGAGCTTGAAATTAAAGACTGCCCGGACGCTCAAGTGGAATACTATCGACCGGCTGTCGTCGCAAGTGCTTTATGCCATAACCGGCATAGTGCTTGCCAACCTGCTTACGCCCGAAGAATTCGGGCTGGTGGGGGCTGTGCTTGTGTTCCAGGCGTTTGCGGCGTTGTTTGTGGATAGTGGGTTTTCCAATGCTCTTATACAAAAAAAGTTGCCTACCGAGGTCGATTATTGCACGGTGCTATATTTCAATTTGGCGATGAGCGTGGCGATATATGTGTTGCTGTGGTTTTGCTCGCCGTTTATCGACGATTGGTTTGGTGCCGGAGGGCGGCTTGTGGCTCCGGCCAGGGTGATGTTTCTTGCTTTTGTAATCAATGCCACGGCGATAGTGCAAACCAACCGCCTCACCAAGCGCATGGATGTTAAGATGATAGCCGTGAGCAATACTGCGGGCCTTGTCGTAAGTGGCATAGTGGGCATATGGCTTGCCGTAGCCGGAATGGGTGCATGGGCAATAGTGTGGCAGACGATAGTGCTTGCCGCCGTGAAGTCGGCACTGCTGTGGGCAACATCGCACTGGTGGCCGCGTGAACGTTTCAGCATGGCATCATTGCGCTCTATATTCAATGTGGGTGCCGGCATCATGGCAACTTCGTTCCTGAATATATTGTTTCAAAATATATATTCATTTATAATAGGTGCGTATTATAACTTGTCGAAACTGGGCTATTACACTCAGGCCGACAAATGGAGCAAGATGGGGGTGGCATCATTGTCGCAAGTGGTTACTGCATCGTTTCTTCCCATATTGAGCGGCTGTCAGGACGACCGGGAGCGGTTTCACCGCATGATGTCGAAGACTCACAAATTCACTGCCTATATCACCATATCCTCGATGCTGTTGCTTGCCGCAGTGGCCACGCCGATATTCCACTTGCTTTTCGGCACCAAGTGGGACGAGGCGGTACCGCTGTTCCAAATGCTTGTGGTGCGCGGCATTTTTGTGGTGTTGACGGCACTTTATCACAATCATATTATAGCACTCGGTGCTGCACGGAGGCTGGTGTATTCCGAGGTTATGAAAGACGCACTTGCCATAGTGGCAATTGTTGCCACCATTCCGCTGGGAGTGTGGTGGCTCGTGGCGGGGCAGGTGGCCGCCTCGGCATTGCATTATGCGTATGCTGTGTGGCTCACGGCGTCAACCACCGGTTACAGCTTGCGCCGTATGCTTGCCGAGCCTGTGCCGTATGTAGCCATTTCGCTTGTCGCCCTTGTACCGGTGGTGTTGTTGCCGCAGGTGCTGTCGTCGCCGCTTGTCTTGCTGCCGGTGCAACTTGTAGTGTTCGCCATGATTTTCATCGGAACAAGCAGTCTGCTACATTCTCGCATACAGCAAGAAGTGTTTTCTTATATTTTCAAACGTAAAATCAGTAAGTAAATTAAAGCTTTATGTATAGGTTCAGTGGTATTATAGTTGTAATTTTATTGTTGATGCTTGGTATGGCATCCTGTTCGCAAGACGGTGCGAAAGAGCATGTGTATATCGAAGATAATGCCGGACTGCTCGATTCGACTACCGAAGACTCGCTTTGTTATGCTTTTCCCAACAATATGCCATTGGCCATAGTCACGGTCGATTCGGTGGCTTTATACGATTTGTCGGGTGTCGCCGACAGTGTGTTTGCAGCAAGGTCGGCCGCCGATGAGGACTTTTCGGCCTACGGAGTGCTTGTATTGGCTTCTGCACGGCCTAATGTGGCTATGATAAAAATGGGTTCGTATTACGATGAGGTGGAATATCTCACATTGCCGTATGCCTCGCGGCAATATTATCGGTTGCAGATAGCCGACGGCATTGCTCCGGCGCAGAAGGTGATTGGAATGGTCGATATGGGTGTGGCATCGGCGAATAATACGGCTTTCCTATATTCGCAGATAAAAGGTGAAGTGCTTGGAGAATTGTCGGCAATAGTCAGTCCGAGCGATGGTTTCTTTTATCAATATATCCTGCGCCCCATTCAATATCCGTTTATTCTTGTATTGAATATTACGGGAAATTTCTATCTGTCGGCTGCATTATATGTGTTGTTGTTTGTTGTTATAATGCTTGTGGTACGTCGTGTGATGGTGCAACGTTACCGCCGATGCAACAATGAAATGAAACGCGACCTGATTAAAGGCGTGCTGCCGGGAATATTGGTGTTGGTGTATGATGTGCCGCTGTTGCTTGGCGGGTTGTCGTTTGCCTCGTGTTTCTCGCTGAGCGGCGTGGAGTTTATCGATGCATTGGTGACCGATGCCGGTCTTTCGGCAAGTGTTGTCAACGATTTGTTTCAATCGGGTCTTTCCGATAAGTCGTATCTGTTGTCGGTGGTAACCACGGTTTGGGCTTCGATGATAATTTATTTGAACGGTGGCGACAGCAAGTATTATGGATTTAAAGTGGTCATAGTGGCGGTGTTTGCATTTTGGTCGGGGGTAGCCATTAATGTATATTTGCTGATTTTCTATCTTCCGTTAATAGCGTTTTGCGGTAAGATTACTAATATTCCCACATATATCGACCTTAGAGTCAACGGGATGGGAAAAGTAGAAAGTATGGCATGGACGCTCCTTAAGCCTGCGGTGATTGTGGTGGCTGCCATAGCCGGACTGGGGGCAGGCGAATATGTCACGGCCGGCTCGCAACCTGCGGCCGGCTCCGTAGCCACTGTAGGGCAAGGTGTGCTTGATACTGCCATTACCGGGGAATTGATGGAGATTTATGGTCAGCCGCAAGCAGCCGTGCAGGTTTCGCAAGCCATAAAAATCGTGGAGCCGTTGCATTTGACCGACTCGACTTCGGAATTTCATACCTATAAATTTACCATCGACAGCCGTGCCGATGAGGATAGCGTGTTTGTGTTCTTCGATGCCACTTACGACGGCTATAAAACATGTGAAAGTGATTTTTACCCACACGTGAAGAAAGGGGAACAGGAATTGAAAACCACGGTTTTCCATAAATACAAGTTGAAGGGTATCAAGGCGTTTGGAGTAAGGGACGATAGTCTCGCCGACCGGTTTGAGACCGAAGATTCCTGCTCGTTCAGGAACACGGGTGATGAGACACTGGGATATGTGATGAAATTCCATCACCCAAAATCGCAACCGATGATTTTGGTGGGAACTTTGAGCAGAGGTGGAAGTGTGAATTATAACGAAAAAATCAGCATCGATGAGATATTGTTCTATCGTTTGCCTTGATGACGGCAAGTGAGTGGGTACTTTTTTGTGCGCATGTGAAAACAGTTTCTTACCTTTGCACCGTTTTTCGTCATGATTGATGGATATGGAATGGCTATATAATGCATTTTTCGAGCACTCGGCATTGCAGGCAATGGTGGTGCTGTCGGTGATATGTGCCTTGGGGCTTGCCTTGGGCAAGATTAAGGTGCTTGGCATCTCGCTTGGCGTGACATTCGTGTTTTTTGTGGGTATTCTTGCCGGGCATTTGGGCTTTTCCATTGATCCGCAAATGCTTTCTTATGCCGAAAATTTCGGCCTTGTCCTGTTTGTATATGCTTTGGGATTGCAGGTGGGACCGGGTTTTTTCAGTGCTTTCCGTAAAGACGGGCTGACGCTTAATGCACTTGCCATGGGGGTGGTGATTGTGGGTACGCTTTTTGCCGTAGCGTTGAGTTTCGTCATGCAAATTCCCATAGGCGACATGGTGGGAGTGTTGTGTGGTGCCGTGACTAATACACCGGCACTTGCCGCGGCCCAAGATGCCTTGAAACAGCTCGGATTGCCCAATTCGGGCCCCGCACTCGGTTGTGCCGTTACCTACCCGCTTGGCGTGGTGGGGGTGATACTTGCATTGTTTTTCATGCGCCGCTTTTTTGTCAAGCCTTCTGATATAGTTGAGGATGGCGAAGATCACAGTGCAACCTACATATCGTCGTATCAGGTACATAATCCGGCAGTGTTCGGGAAAAACCTGAGGGAAATATCGCGATTTATCAATCACCCGTTTGTAATATCGCGTATATGGCACAATGGCAAGGTGTCGATACCCACTGGCAACAGCGTGCTGGAAGAGGGTGACAGGTTGCTTGTGATATCCTCGGAAGAAGACAATAAGGCACTTACGTTCCTTTTCGGTGAACAGGAGAGCACCGACTGGAACAAGGACGACATAGACTGGAATGCCATCGACAGCCAACTTATATCGCAACGGATACTCATTACCCGACCCGAATTGAACGGGAAAAAACTTGGTGCGCTGAAGTTGCGTACCAACTATGGCGTGAACATAAGCCGGATTTATCGTTCGGGCGTGCAATTGCTGGCCTCACCGGGATTGCGGTTGCAACTTGGCGACCGCGTGACTGTGGTGGGCGAGGCTGCATCGGTGAAGAATGTGGAACGGGTGCTGGGAAATGCAGTAAAAAGCCTTAACGAGCCTAATTTGATTTCGGTGTTCATAGGCATGATGATAGGGCTTGTGATAGGGTCGATACCGTTTTTTATACCGGGCATGGACACGCCGGTGCGGCTGGGGCTTGCAGGCGGCCCGGTGATTGTGGGCATACTTATAGGCACATTCGGCCCGCGAATGCACATGATTACCTACACCACGCAAAGTGCCAACCTCATGCTTCGTGCTCTCGGGCTTGCTCTTTACCTTGCCTGCCTGGGACTTGATGCCGGTGTGCACTTCTTTGAAGTTGTCATGCGTCCTGAGGGTGCCTTGTGGATATTGGCAGGTTTTCTGCTGACGGTTTTGCCGGTGCTGCTTGTAGGCCTGTTGGCTATGAAATTGATGCGTATCGATTTTGGCACGGTGTCGGGAATGTTGTGCGGTGCAATGGCCAATCCCATGGCATTGAATTACAGCAACGACACGTTGCCCGGCGACCACCCGTCGGTAGCCTACGCCACGGTTTATCCCGTGTGCACGTTCGCACGGGTCATTATAGCGCAGGTGGTTATACTTGTCATGCTATGATTGTTGCTCCTCGTTGTCGGCAATGTCGGGAGCCGATGCCATGATTTTCCGGGCTTGTTCAAGGTCGAAATCGAAAACCATGAGCCTTACAAGCCCTGCGCGTAACGGTGCCATTGGTAGCAGCGACGACAGTAACCCGTTGGTGATGATACATGGCACACCGTTGGTTTCAAGCACGCCCTTTACGATGCTTGCTTCGGCCTCGTTGGCATATTCCCCGAATACTACCAATTTATCTTCCTTTTCTTTCTCCATACATTCCATTATTTTATGTTTCGGCGGTTAAGTTCTGCTTGGTAGCGGCGGGCATTTGCAAGGTGCTGCGAATAAGATGCAGTGAAATTGTGGTAGCCCGAGAAATCCTCTTTTGCGCACATATACAAGTAATTGTGCTGCGGGGCATTTAGCACGGCATCGATAGCCCGTTTCGACGCGATGCGTATGGGGCCCGGTGGCAGGCCGGTGTTGGTGTAGGTGTTATAGGGCGATGGCACGGCCAGCATCGCATGAGTGATGCGGCGTATCGAAAAGTCGCCGATGGCAAATTTTATCGTAGGGTCGGCTTGGAGTGGTATGCCGCGTTCAATGCGGTTGAGGTAAAGCCTTGCAATTTTGCCATATTCATCACTTTTGGCGCTCTCTTCTTCCACTATCGAGGCTAATGTTTGTACTTCGTCGGGAGTCAGCCCCAGTGCTTTCGCTTTCGCTTGGCGGTCGGAGTTCCAAAACTGTTCGTAGTAGCTGTGCAGCCTTTCGAGTAACTTACCGGGCGAAATATTCCAATACATTTCATAAGTGTCGGGCAGCAGAATATTGGTGATTGTGGCAGGGGTCTTGCCATATGCGGCACACGTTGCACTGTCGTTGAGCAAAGTCTCGATATCGTTTTCATGCATCATAAGTTGCTGCGATGCACGTTGTGAAAATTGTTCTTTGAGCCTCAGGTTGTTGAAAGTGAATTTTACAGGAGTTTGTTCATGGTTGCGTATTTTCTTTGCCACGGCAATCGGATTGTCATTGGGATTTATCTCATAAGCCCCGTAGCGAGCCGACAAATCTACGTCGAGCCATGCCAGTACCCGGGCCGTGCGTCGAGCAAAACCGTCGCTGTGATAAATTTGCAAAGTGTCGCCCAGCGCCACGATGTCCATTCCCGGGCGGATATACACCATCGACCTCACACCTGCGTTGCCGTAGATGTATGGTATTGCCCATGCAACGGCTATTGCCGCTACAGCCAATATCGCTGCCCAAATAGCTGTGGTCCTGTATCCCGTTTTTGAATTTGTCATAAAATTTTTATATTACATTGTGGCGGTCAAGCCTGATTGCAATTCCCCGATTTTTCGAGGCTTGTTGATTGTTGCATTCCATTTTTTACAAAAATAAGAAAAATATTTTACTTCCAAGTTTGCAGATTAAATAAAAATGCCTAACTTTGCACTCGCAAAGATGAAATCAGCGCATACACTGGAGAGATGGGTGAGTGGCTGAAACCAGCAGTTTGCTAAACTGCCGTAGGA
The DNA here is from genome assembly GCA_949289215.1 of uncultured Bacteroidales bacterium. GTDB lineage: Bacteria > Bacteroidota > Bacteroidia > Bacteroidales > Muribaculaceae > Avimuribaculum. The sequence goes on from CASENC010000049.1 coordinate 230,607, forward strand.
GTAATCCTACCACGAGTTCGAATCTCGTTCTCTCCGCAATGCAAGGGCTAAATTACTCAAAGGTAGTTTAGCCTTTTTTGTTTTATGTTGTTGTCCGGTAAAATGGGGTCAGCGGATTTTGGATCAGCGGATTTTCCCGGTTGGTGGAACGGGGATTTCAGGAATATAGCTTGGCAAGCCTGAACATGAAAAAGCCTATGTCGCCCACGCCTCTGAAGTGTGTGCGGAGAGCCTTGATGCGGATATCCCCGGTTGGTGAGCTGGACGGCTTTGCCCCCCTTGAGTTGAGTGTGAGCGGTTAATCAAAAAAATACACCCCAAGGTCTTTGCCTGGTGGGGTGTATTTTAGCTTTCTGTGTTATATAATTGCCGATAGATGCGGCATTATGTGTTTTATATCGACAAGCGGCGCAGTGTATTGAGCAATTCGCGGTTGATAGGCTTGTCGTTCTTGATTGCTTTCGAGAACGGAACGTAAACGATCTCATCGTTGGCGATACCAATCATAACGTTGCGTTGGTCTTCGAGCAAGGCATCGATGGCTGCTGCACCCATGCGCGAGGCCAGGATGCGGTCGGTTGCCGTGGGCGAACCACCGCGTTGCAAGTGTCCGAGGATAGTCACACGCACGTCGTATTGCGGGAATTCGTTCTTCACACGTTCGGCAAGACCCATTGCACCACCTGTGATGGGGCTTTCGGCAACGAGCACAATCGACGAGTTTTTGCTCTTGCGGAAACCGTTCTTGATGAGTTCGGCAAGCTGGTCAACCTCGGTTGAGATTTCAGGAATAATGGCAGCTTCGGCACCCGAAGCAATTGCACCGTTCAATGCAAGGAAACCTGCATCACGTCCCATTACTTCGATGAAGAACAGGCGTTCGTGGGAAGTGGCAGTGTCGCGAATTTTATCGACGCATTCCATGATGGTATTCAAGGCTGTGTCGTAGCCTATGGTCTTGTCGGTGCCATACAAGTCGTTGTCGATGGTACCCGGCAATCCCACAATGGGGAAATTGAATTCGTTTGCGAAAATCCTTGCACCGGTGAGTGAACCGTCACCACCGATAACCACAAGTGCATCGATGCCTTCACGTTTCAATACGTCATAGGCGAGCTGGCGGCCTTCGGGTGTGGCAAATTCCTTGCATCGGGCAGTCTTTAATATCGTACCGCCCATTTGGATGATGTTGGAAACATTTTGCGTCTTAAAATCGACAATTTCATCGGTTATGAGTCCGCGGTAGCCGCGATAAATACCTTTCACGCTGAAGCCACTGAAAATACCGGCGCGCGTCACCGCACGAATTGCAGCATTCATACCGGGGGCATCACCGCCCGAAGTGAGAATGCCAATACATTTAATCTCTGCCATAATGATATTTTTTGTTAATTGATTTTCTGATTGCAAATATAGTGAAAGTCGTGCGCATTGCAAAAATATTCGTGCTCTTACACACGTTTCTCTCCCACATAAATGGTGCATGTGCCGAAAGTCATGCGGCGGAAATTGCAATTTACAAATCCCACACGGCGCATTATTCCGCACATCTCATCGCCCTGCGGCACTGCGGCAATGCTTTCGGGCAGGTAGCTGTATGCACGGCTGTCGTGTGAAATCATGCGGCCTGCAAAAGGAATGAGCGTGCGGGTATAAATGTTATATAGGCATTTTATCACAGGATTGACCGGAGTGGAAAGTTCAAGCACACACAACACTCCACCCTGACGTAGCACTCTGTACATCTCGGCATATCCGCGATCGAGGTGCTCGAAATTGCGCACACCGAAAGCCACTGTTACGGCATCGAATGTTTCATCGGCAAAGTCCAAGGCCATGCAATCCCCTTCGGCAAATGAGAAATGGCTTGCCACTCCGGCTTTGCCAACCTTTTCAACGGCGACATCAAGCATTTGTTGCGATAAGTCGATGCCGGTAATGCCACCCGACGGTTGCAGCGTATGCCATAATTGAAGGGCGAAATCGCCGGTACCGGTAGCCACATCGAGAATGCTTGCAGGGTTGTATCGGCCAACGATTTTCACTGCTTGCCGCCGCCACCATTTGTCTATTCCCATGGTCATGGCGCGGTTCATGAAATCATAGGCCGGAGCAATGGAGTCAAACATCTGCCTCACTTGTCCGGTTTTGCTTTCCCCGCTGCCATACGGGGTTATTTTTTCTGCCTTGTAATCCACTTCTTAAAGGGAATTATGAATGTGGAATTATGAATGTGTGGGGTATGATAGGTACATTGTTTCCACCTCATTCATAATTCCTCATTTCACATTATTCTTGATTACTTGTTGAGGTATTCGTTTACGTTGCGTTCTATGCGGGCCATGATGTCGCCATCTTCGGCCGGGACAAATTTCTTGCCCACGATATGTTCATACAATTCGATGTAACGAGCCGATACCGATTGGCAATATTCATCGGTCATTTCAGGCACCACCTGTCCGGGCTTGCCCATGAAATTGTGGTCGATGAGCCATTGGCGTACAAATTCCTTTGAAAGTTGCTTTTGTGGTTCGCCTTTTTCAAAACGTTCTTGGTAGCCGTCGCTGTAGAAGTATCGCGAAGAGTCGGGGGTGTGGATTTCATCGATAAGTATCACCTTGCCGTCGCGTTTGCCGAATTCATATTTGGTATCGACAAGTATCAATCCCTTTTCGGCAGCCATCTCGGTGCCGCGGGCAAACAGTGCGCGGGTGTAACGCTCCATCTGTTCATAATCTTCGCGGCTTACGATGCCTTGTGCGATGATTTCCTCTTTCGAGATGTTTTCGTCGTGGCCGGCTTCGGCTTTGGTGGTCGGGGTGATTATCGGTTCGGGGAAACGCTCGTTTTCACGCATACCGTCGGGCAATTTCACGCCACACAGTTCACGGCAACCGGCGGCATATTCGCGCCAAGCGCTTCCTGTGAGGTAGCCGCGTATAATCATTTCCACGCGGAAGCCTTCGCACTTCAATCCCACGGTAACCATCGGGTCGGGAGTGGCGAGTTTCCAGTTTGGCACAATGTCGGCTGTGGCATCGAGGAAGGTGGCTGCAATCTGGTTAAGCACCTGTCCTTTGAAAGGAATGCCCTTGGGCAAAATCACGTCGAATGCCGAGATGCGGTCGGTGGCAATCATCACCAGCAAATCATCGTTGATATCATATACGTCACGCACTTTCCCGTGGTAAACGCTTTTCTGCCCCGGGAAGTGGAAATCGGTGTGTGTTAGAGTTTTTGACATAATATATTGTGTTTAAAAATAAGATTTTTGTTCATTGTTCATTTTCTTCGTCTTGTTGCTTGGCAAGGGCTGCCGCGGCGCGACGTTCTTCATCGAAACTTTGGTAAGCATCGACAATCAGTTGTACCAATTTATGGCGTACTATGTCGCGGCGGTCAAATTCCACCCGGCCTATTCCCGGTACGCCTTTCAATATGTGCATTGCCTGTACGAGGCCCGATATGACGGTGCGCGGCAAGTCGATTTGCGTGATGTCGCCCGTGATTATCATTTTGGACCCCAATCCGAGTCGCGTCAGGAACATCTTTATTTGGTGAGTGGTGGTGTTTTGCGCCTCGTCGAGGATGATTACGGCATCGCTGAGTGTGCGGCCGCGCATGAAAGCGAGGGGAGCAATCTGTATGACGTTCGACTCCATGTATTCTTTCAGTTTCACTGCCGGAATCATGTCTTCGAGCGCATCATAGAGCGGTTGCAGGTAGGGGTCGATTTTTTCTTTCATGTCGCCGGGAAGGAATCCCAGTTTCTCACCGGCCTCGACAGCCGGCCTCGACAGGATGATTTTTTTTACCTGGCGATTTTTCAAGGCCCTCACGGCAAGTGCTATTGCGACGTAGGTCTTACCGGTTCCTGCAGGCCCGAGCGCAAATGTCAGGTCGTTTTCCTGGAATACTTTTACAAGCCGCTGCTGGTTGGGAGTGCGTCCGGTGATGGGTTTCCCGTTCACGCCATAGATTATCACATCGTCGAGCTTCACCTCTTGTGGAACTTCGCCACGCACCATGTCGATAATCACCTCTTGCGGCAGCTTGTTATATTTGACGCAATATTCTTCAAGTTTCTTGATTTTTTCCTCGAAAAGCGAGGTTTCGGCATCTTCCCCTATCACCTTTATTATGCTGCCACGGGCAGCAATGCGCAACTTCGGGAAAAGATTGCGTATTAATTGGATATTTGAATTGTTGACGCCATAAAATACCACAGGGTCAACATTATCTACAATTATTATGCGTTCTATCATACAGTCTTATAAAGCCTGTGCAAATTTACACAGAATAATCGGAATTGAGGCACCTTCGGCCTGCTAATATCAGAGAGCCGTCACATATATTTTGCTGATGTCGCCTATTGTGCTTGTTACTTCACCGAATAATTCATTTTGCGGGTGACATTCACCTTGTGCTTCCGGGTCGGCAGCAAAGCCGCTTTTATAATCTGCCGCCACACACCATGCTTGCGCGAATAGCTTTCAAATGTGTCGGTGTGGAAATCATAATCGGCTTTCCAGCACGACGATGGGGAAATATACCAATATGTGAATTCACTTATCATGTCGTCGGTTTCACTGCTGTCAAGTGCTGCAAGGTTTTCTTTTGACGGGGCTATGCACGTGATGCCGCGTTTCTCACATTCTTTTTGCAACGGGCTTATGACCGTGTCGTAACATTCCGTTAGTTTGTCGGTTGAAAAATTGTTGTATTCACTGTCACCAATTTTTTGAATCGGCCGCAGTTGCAACACATCGACAGGTAAATCGGGAAAACATTCAAACATCGACGCCAGTTCTTCTACATTGTCGGCATTCATGGTGTAATTTATGCGTAATTTGAAGTGCGGATACAGTCGCTTGATTTCGATGATTGCATTGATGAGCGAGCGGAATTTTTCGTAATTACCATTCACCATCAGCATTTCATAAGTCGTTTTGGTGACTCCGTGCATCGACAATGTTACCTCGTTAAGTCCGGCTTCGATATAGCGGCACAGCGACTCCTTTGTAAGCAGGTATCCGTTGGTGGTGAGTGAAATATATGGGATGCCATATTGTCTCCCCAGGCGTATGATTTTCTCGATGTCGCGGTAAAGTGTCGGCTCTGCTCCGCATCCTATTTGCAATTTCAGTGCTCGGTGAAACATTGATTTTGCTATTAATTCGGCATCGGCAACAGGCATAATGCCGCTTGTGGTTTGCCTTTTCTTTTTGTTACTGAAATAGCACATTTTGCACCTGAAGTTGCAGGCAAGTATCGGGTCGAAAAATATACCGGCATAGCGTCTGCCCATAATATGAAACAATGCGATGCCCAATAGCTTCAGGCGTTGGCTTTTTATGCGGGAAGCCAATTTGTATATATTGTATATATTTTTCATGTCGGCAAATATAAAAATCACACAGAGATGCAAATTTATGCAGAATAATCGGGATTTGCGATACCTCATATGGGCTAATCTCAAAAAAACAGCCAAAACACGCGTATGGGGCAAAATTCCCAATTGAAGTTTTTTTCGGGAATGGGTATATATGGTATGCTGTGAGTGAATGGAGAGAATACTGTTGTTTCAATAATATGCAGGTTTAATAGAAAATTGCATTTATTCGGTGCAATTTTTAGGTGAATAATGCATTTGTTTCATGCAAAATAATCGGAACAGTTGCCTTACTTCAACTTTCAACGGCAGTATTAAGTTTTTTTTGCCGTCTTGTTTGACGCTGTGGGGAGTTTATGTAGTAACTTTGCACTCTGATAATTATTTACGGAAATAACTATTTGACTGATCAATGAAAGTTCTTAAATTCGGAGGTACTTCTGTCGGCTCGGCCGAGAGGATTAAAAATGTAGCCCGGCTTATCATCGAACGGGGAAAAAACATTGTCGTTTTGTCGGCAATGTCGGGAACCACCAACACGCTTGTCGAAATCTCGGATTACTTGTACAAGCATAACATCGACGGCGCAAAGGAAACCATCAATGCGCTTGAGAAGAAATACAACGCCACGCTCGCCGAGCTGTTTGGCGACAACGCCGCAGCCATTGAAGCCGCAACCACCGAGATAAAGGCTTGCTTCAACTATATGCGCTCGTTTACCAAGGACTTGTTCACCGTATTCGAGGAAAAAGAGATACTTGCCCAAGGCGAATTGATGTCAACGGCAATGATGAACATCTATTTGCAATCGATAGGAGTGAAATCGGCCATGTTGCCCGCACTCGACTATATGCGCACCGACAAAAACGGGGAACCTGACAGCCAATATATCAAACAGAAACTTACGGCATTGCTCGCAAAGTTTGACGATGCCGACCTGTATATCACGCAAGGGTACATATGCCGCAACGCTTATGGCGAAATCGACAACCTGCAACGCGGAGGCAGCGACTACAGCGCATCGCTCGTGGGGGCGGCCATCAATGCCGAGGAGATAGAAATATGGACCGACATCGACGGTATGCACAACAACGACCCGCGCTTTGTGGAAGGTACCGACCCTGTTGATGAACTGCACTTTGAGGAAGCTGCGGAATTGGCATACTTCGGGGCAAAAATCTTGCATCCCACTTGTGTGTTGCCGGCCAAATTGAACAATATTCCGGTGCGCCTGCTCAATACGTTATGCCCGTCGGCGCGTGGTACTCTTATCCACAATACCACCACGCCCCATGGTGTGAAGGCCGTAGCAGCCAAGGACAATATCACCGCCATAAAGATTAAATCGGGACGTATGCTGCTTGCTTACGGTTTCTTGCGCAAGGTGTTTGAAATTTTCGAGACCTACAAGACTCCCATCGACATGATTGCCACATCGGAGGTGGGCGTGTCGGTGACAATCGATAACGAGAAAAACCTTGACAACATACTCGACGACCTGAAGAAATTCGGTACAGTGACCATCGACCGCGACATGGTGATAATATGTGTGGTTGGCGACCTTGAATGGCAAAACAGGGGTATCGAGGCTGCCGCGCTCGATGCTCTGAAAGACATTCCGGTGAGAATGATTTCTTATGGTGGCAGCAATTTCAATATCTCGTTCCTTGTGAGCAAGCAAGACAAGGTTAAAGCGTTGAACCTGTTGAGCGACCACCTGTTTAAAAATAAGAAATAACAATAAAGCATAGATGATAAAGACAATTTTTCCCATAGATATTTTCAAGCATTGCGAAACACCGTTTTATTATTACGACCTCGAATTGCTTAAAGCCACGCTTCGAGAAATGAAGTCGCACGTCAAGGGGCTGCCCTATAAGGTGCATTATGCCGTTAAGGCCAATGCCAATCCTCGCATACTGCACGAAATAAGGGAGGCCGGGCTGTCGATTGATTGCGTGAGCGGCGGCGAAATTGTGGCAGCACTTGCTGCCGGGTTTAAAGGCGATGCCATAGCATTTGCCGGAGTGGGAAAAACCGATCGCGAGATTGCACTTGGTATCAACCACGACATATTCTGCTTTAATGTGGAGTCGCTTCCCGAACTTGACGTAATCAACGAGATTGCCGCCACCAAGGGTAAAAAGGCCAATGTGGCACTGCGCGTAAATCCCAATATCGATGCGCATACCCACAAGTATATCACGACCGGGTTGAGCGAAAACAAATTCGGTATCAACCTTGAACTGCTCGATGCGGCTGTGGATAAAGCATTGTCACTGCCCGATGTGAACCTTATGGGGCTTCACTTCCACATAGGTTCGCAATTGCTCGACTTTACTCCTTATAAGATGCTGTGTGAACGCATCAACGAGCTTCAGGAGCATTTCGAGAATCGAGGCGTATCGTTCAAGATAATCAATGTGGGCGGTGGCTTGGGCATCGACTATGCCAATCCCGATGCCAATCCCATTCCCGATTTCAAGGGATACTTCGATACTTTCAAGGAGAACTTGAAATTGCGCCCCGGGCAGGAACTTCACTTCGAGCTTGGCCGTGCAATAGTGGGGCAGTGCGGCTCTCTTATCACCCGTGTGCTGTATGTGAAAAACGGTACCACGCGCAATTTTGCCATCGTGGATGCCGGTATGACCGACCTCATTCGCCCGGCACTCTACCAGGCGCACCATGTGGTGCAAAACATCACATCGGAGTCTGTTGAGACGGCAAAATACGACATAGTAGGCCCGATATGTGAGTCGAGCGACAAATTCGCTTCCGATGAATCGTTGCCCGAAACGCAACGAGGCGACTTGTTGGCATTGCGCTCGGCAGGGGCATACGGCGAGGTGATGTCGATGCAATATAATTGTCGCCGGTTGCCCTCGTCGCACTTTTCAAGAGAATGACAAAAAATGAATAAGGGAGCCTCGCAGCTCATGCCAATGAGCAAGCGGGCTCCGCATTTTCATTGTAAATGATGTTCAGAGGAACTTCTTCAAGGCTGCCATGATTTCGGTGGGGCGATGCACGCCCACTTCCCTCCACACAACTTCGCCTTGCTTGAAAATCAGCAGTGATGGTATCGATTGAATACCATATTGCCCGGCCAGGGCCTGGTTTTCATCGACATTGATTTTAATGATTGTCGCTTGGTCGCCAATCTGAGATTTCACATCTTCGAGTATCGGGGCCATCATTTGGCAAGGACGACACCAGTCGGCATAAAAGTCCACAAGTACCGGCTTGTTGTCTGAAATAAGAGTTTCAAAATTGTTCATTGTCATTTCGCTTTTAAGAGTTTACACTATATAAATTACAAACATTGTGCCTGTTTCCCGGGCCGATGTAATAATATAAAAAACAGTTGTCATACTAAAATGGCTCGTATCAACTTAAAGGGAATGGGTGTGGCGTTGATTACACCGTTCCACAAAGATAAATCAATCGACTTTGAGTCGCTTGCCCGCTTGCTTGAGTATCAAATACATAGCGGCATCGATTTCCTTGTCGTACTTGGAACTACAGCCGAGACCGCAACCTTGTCGCCCGACGAACAGGCTCAAGTGCGTCGCTTTGTTGCCGAACGTGTGCACGGTCGTGTGCCGCTTGTCCTTGGGCTTGGCGGCAACAATACCATGGCAATCGTCGAGGCAGCGCAAACACTCGATTTGTCGGATTTCAGTGCCATTCTGTCGGTTGTGCCTTATTACAACAAACCTTCGCAAGAAGGAATATACCAACATTACAAGGCCATTGCCACGGCAAGCCCGTTGCCGGTGATACTGTATAACGTGCCCGGGCGCACCGGTGTGAACATGGCACCCGAAACTTGCTTGCGGCTTGCACGTGAATTTGAAAACATCATAGGCGTGAAGGAGGCTTCGGGCAATATTTCGCAGATGGACGAGATTATCAAGAACAAGCCCGATGATTTTATGGTGATTTCGGGCGACGACGGAATAACATTCCCGCTGATCACGCTTGGGGCGGTGGGGGTGATATCGGTTATAGGAAATGCGTTCCCGCGTGAATTCAGCCGCATGGTGCGGCTCGCTCTCGAAGGCGACTTTGACCATGCACGCGAAATACACCACCGCTTTACCGAACTTTTCAGCCTGCTATTCGTCGATGGCAACCCGGCCGGCGTGAAGTGCCTGCTTAATGCCATGGGCTTCATCGAAAACGAATTGCGCTTGCCGCTTGTGCCCACCCGCATCACCACTTACGAGAAAATAAAAACCGTCCTGAAAAGCCTTCGTTGATAAGAAAAACATTAACACCTTTACCATTATGAACCACGATAACCGCATAATACCCGATTCGGAAATGATAATCAATGACGACGGCAGCATTTTCCACTTGCACCTGCGTCCCGAAAACTTGAAAGACAATATTATAATAGTGGGCGACCCTGCACGTGTAAACATCGTTGCCTCGTTCTTTGATACTGTGGAGTTTGAAACCACGGCACGTGAGTTCCATACCGTTACCGGAACTTATCATGGGAAACCGATGATGTGCCTGTCACATGGTATTGGCGGCGATAATATCGATATCGTAGTCAACGAGCTTGACGCACTTGCCAATATAGATTTGCAAACGCGGCAAGTAAAGGACACCTTCAGGCAGCTGAATATAGTACGAATAGGTACTTCGGGCGGGTTGCAACCTGATCTTCCAGTAGGCAGTTTCGTGATTGCCGAAAAAGGTATCGGCTTTGACGGCGTGCTTAATTTCTATGCCGGGCGTAACGATGTGTGCGACCTTGATTTCGAGCATCGTTTTTGCGAGGCAGTGGGGTGGAACGGGCTTTGGGCGAAGCCATACGTGGCCGATGCCGATGCCGAACTTGTGGCACGAATAGGGCGCGACGACATGAAGCGTGGTTGCACCATTTCGGCCAACGGTTTTTACGGGCCGCAAGGTCGCCGTTTGCGCCTGCCGCTTGCCGACCCCGAATTGAATCATAAAATCGAAGCATTTGAATATGAAGGTCGCCGCATCACTAATTATGAAATGGAAAGTGCGGCCCTGCAAGGATTGTGCCGCCTGATGGGGCATCGCGCCATGACTGTGTGTGCAATAATAGCCAATCGCACCACCTGCGATGCGACTTCCAATTATAAGACGGCCGTTCGCGACCTCATTGAAACCGTCCTCGACCGCCTGTAACAAGTTGAAAAACAAGTGGCCGTGGATGAACACGGTCGCAGGAAGAATTATTCGTCGAGGAGGTGGGGGCGGAGTTGGCGCGTGCGTTGCAGGGCCATCTCGTGCTTCCACTCGTTGATGCGAGCTTCGTGCCCCGACAGAAGTATGTCGGGTACCCGCCATCCGTTGTATTCGGCAGGGCGCGTGTAAACAGGTGGGGCAAGCAGATTGTCTTGGAACGAATCGCTAAGTGCCGATTGTTCGTCGCCCAGCGCACCGGGAATAAGCCGCACAACGGCATCGGCAATCACCGCTGCGGGAATTTCGCCGCCGGTGAGCACATAGTCGCCTATGCTTATTTCCATTGTCACCAAGTGCTCGCGTATTCGGTAGTCTATGCCCTTGTAGTGCCCGCACAGTATTATTATGTTGTCGAGCAGCGACAGGCGGTTGGCAAGCGGTTGTGAGAATTGTTCGCCGTCGGGCGATGTGAATATCACTTCGTCGTAGGTGCGTTGAGCCTTAAGTGCCGATATGCAGCGATCGACAGGTTCGATTTTCATTACCATGCCGGCTTCACCGCCGAAAGGGTAGTCATCTACCTTGCGGTACTTGTCGTGAGTGTAGTCGCGCAAGTTGTGCACAACTATTTCAACCAGCCCCTTGTCTTGTGCGCGTTTCAGTATCGAGCAGCCCAGGGGCGATTCAAGCATTTCGGGCAACACTGTAAGGATGTCAATTCTCATAATGGTATGGTGGTTTTTTGAAAAGTATCAAAATGCGATTTTAACTCTGTAGTAGGGGTATCAAAATTCCAACATTGATATTGTAGAGACGTGGCATGCCGCGTCTCTACAACAACGATTGATTTACAATGTTTTTATGCAATATTACTTGCTATGAGACGCGGCATGCCACGTCTCTACGTATGACAAAATTGTATTTTGACACACCCCCAAAATCGATATCACTCCTTCTTTATTCGGGAAAATTATTTGCGGCAGTTGTCGATGGCTTGCTTGATGTTCTCGAAAATATCTTCGATTGAGCCAAGGCCGTTGATCGCGGCGTATATGCCTTCGTCAACGTAGTGGTCGCGCAGCGGGCTTGTTTGGCTGTGGTAAACGGCGAGACGCTTTTTGATGGTTTCGAGGTTGTCGTCGCTGCGGCCCGATTCCTTGCCACGCTTGATGAGGCGGTCAACAAGCTCTTCTTCGGGAACATCAAGCCCAATTACGATGTCAACCTTCGAGCCGCGGCGTGCAAGCATTTCTTTCAGGGCTTTGGCTTGCTCGGTAGTGCGTGGGAAACCGTCGAAAATCACGCCTTGTTTCTCTTTTTCGGGATTTTCGTCAAGCACCTTTTCAAGTATGCTTATCATCAGGTCGTCGGGGATAAGTTTGCCGTCGTTGATGTATCCCGAAGCAATCTTGCCCAGTTCTGTACCGCGTTTTATATGGTCGCGAAGCACGTCGCCCGTTGAAATATGGAACAGCCCGTAATGCTTGATTAGGAATTCGCTTTGAGTGCCTTTGCCCGACCCCGGGGCTCCGAAAATAACGATATTATACATCTTAGTTGGAATTTAAGTGTGAGGGTTTATGTAAATTTATTTTTCTTCGCTAAGTACGAATATGTCGCTCAGGTTTCGAGCCTGTCCGTCGATGTCGAGTCCGTAGCCTATGATGAATTTCGGCGGAATGCTGAATCCTATGTAATCGGGGCGGACATCGGTTTGCAGCGACTCGGGCTTAAACAGCAGCGATGCCAGTTTCACCTCGCTCGGACCTTTGTCGGCAAGGGTTTTCAGCAATTGTTGAGCCGTGATGCCTGTGTCAACGATGTCTTCCACTATGATTACTTTGCGTCCTTCGATGTTTTCGTCAAGCCCCATCACCTGTTTTGCCGTGCCGGTTGTCGAAGTGCCTTCGTAGGACTTGAAGCGTATGAATGAAATTTCGGCACCTTTGATGCGGCATTCGCGGAACAGGTCAACCGCAAATATGGCGGCACCGTTAAGCACACAAAGGAACAGCGGGTTGTCGTCGGCGTAGTCGCGCCGTATCTCTTCGGCAACGCGTTTCACTTGCCGGGCTATCTCGTCTCTTGTCAAGTAAGGCTCGAATGTGAGTCCGTTATAAGTAACTTTATCCATGTCGTGTGGAATAATTTTTTACAAAAATACGAAATTACTTTTTCAGAAGCAATATGCGGCAGGCTTGTTCACTGCCAAAAAGCAAAGGAGACCGTTTGATGCAGGCCTCCTTTGCTTTATAATCGTGTGCTTATTCCGGGGTTATTTGTCGTTGGACGCGCTTGAACCCATTTTTTGGTAAACGGCGGCATCCATTACCGCAACTGTCGTCAGGTTTACAATGTCGCGTACCGATGCGTCGATAGTGGTCATGTGCACAGGCTTGTTCAACCCTATCTGTATCGGGCCGATGATTTCGGCCGACCCCATTTCGAGCAGAGTGCGGTAAGCGGTGTTGGCCGAGCTCAGATTGGGGAATACAAGCGTGTTCACGTCTTTGCCTTTCAAGCGGTTGAACGGGAAGTTCTTGTCGCGTAACTTCTTGTTGAGAGCGAAGTGCACTTGCATTTCACCGTCGATGAGCAATTCGGGGTAGCGTTCCTGCATGATTTCCACCGCTTCGTGTACCATGCGCGGACTCTTCAAGTCCATGTTTGAGCCGAAGTTGCTGTAAGACAGCATCGCAATGACAGGTTCCTGGGCGAAATATTCTACTGCGGTACGTGCCAGGCGTGCTATATCGACCAGTGTGTCGGTGTCGTTATCGGCGTTTATCGAAGTGTCGGCAAGGAAATATGTTCCTCGCTTGGTGTTCATGATGTGAAGGGTGGCGAAATGCTTGTAGCTTGGCCGTATGCCTATCACATTTTTTGCAATCTCGGCCACTTGGCGGCGGTTGCTCGGGTAGCTGCCGGTGATCATCGCGTCGGCTTCTCCGGTTTCCACCATCATCATGCCGAAGTAGTTGCGGTCGAACATATTTTCACGGGCTTCGGGCAACGTTACGCCGCTGCGCTGGCGTTTTTCGGTGAGAATGTGCGCATAGCGTTCACGGCGGTCGGCTTCGCGGTCGTGGCGCAAGTTCACGATTTCTATGCCGTCGATGTTCAGCCCTAATTTGTCGGCGCGTTTTGCGATCATTTCCTCGTTGCCAAGCAATATGGGGATGCAAATGCCCTCGTTGCGTGCAAGCACTGCTGCCTGCAACATATTGTTGGTGTTGGCTTCGGCAAATACCACGCGTTGCGGATTTTTCTTTGCTTCCTCGGTGAGGCGGCGCATGAGCTGGTTGTCAAAGCCCATAATCGAGCGCAAATGTCCGTGGTATGCGTTCCAGTCGGTTATGGGCCTGGTGGCCACGCCCGAATCCATGGCTGCCCGTGCAACAGCGGGCGATACGGTGGTGATGAGGCGCGGGTCGAGAGCCTTGGGCAATATATAGTCTTTGCCAAATTTCAGGCCTTCCATTTCATAAGCGGCATTCACCACCGATGGTACCGGCTGCTTGGCCAGTGCGGCGATGGCCCTTACGGCGGCGTGCTTCATTTCCTCGTTGATTGCGGTGGCGCCGCAGTCGAGGGCTCCGCGGAATATGTATGGGAAGCCGAGCACGTTGTTGATTTGGTTAGGGTAGTCGGAACGCCCTGTGGCCATGATAATGTCGTCGCGTGTTGCAACTGCGGTGTTGTAATCTATTTCAGGGTCAGGGTTGGCAAGAGCGAATACTATGGGGCGCGGAGCCATCGATTTAAGCATTTCGGGTGTAACCACATCCTTGACCGACAGTCCGAGGAACACGTCGGCATCGACCATGGCTTCGGCCAGTGTGTTTATTTCGCGGTCGGTGACAAATTCCATCTTTTGCGGGTTAAGTCCTGTACGCTTGCGGTTGAGCACACCCTTGCTGTCGCACATCACCACATTATCTTTCTTTACGCCAAGTGCAATGTAAAGCCTGGTGCAGGCAACGGCGGCAGCTCCTGCGCCATTGACAACGAGCTTCACCTCGTCGATTTTCTTGCCTTGTATTTCTAGGGCGTTCAGCAGTCCGGCGGCCGAAATGATTGCCGTTCCGTGCTGGTCGTCGTGCATTACGGGTATGTTGCATTCCTCTTTCAGGCGACGCTCGATTTCAAAGCATTGCGGAGCTTTGATGTCTTCGAGGTTGATGCCGCCGAAGGTGGGGGCTATGGCTTTTACGACTTGAATGAATTTTTCGGTGTCTTTTTCATCGACTTCGATGTCGAAACAGTCAAGGCCCGAGAATATCTTGAAAAGCAGTGCTTTGCCTTCCATTACAGGTTTGCCTCCGAGTGCGCCTATGTCACCAAGTCCGAGTACGGCGGTGCCGTTGGAGATGACTGCTACGAGGTTGCCTTTGTTGGTGTATTCGTAGGCATCGTGTGGGTTTGCTTCGATTTCTTTGCATGGAAAGGCAACGCCCGGTGAATAGGCAAGCGACAAGTCAGATTGTGATGAGTATGGAACCGTAGGTTCAATTTCAATTTTGCCCGGCCTGCCATTATTTTTGTGGTAGGCCAAAGCCATTTCTTTAGTAACTTTTGATGACATATATATTACAAATGTGTTATAATTGTTTAAATCGTCATGGATTTTGCTTTAAATCCATTTGCAAACAAGCGTTTTTAATTTCTTATTCTCATTTGCAAAATTAGTTATTTTTATTGTTTTGTTATGCTAAACTATTGTTGTTAAATATGAAATAATGGTAATGTAATGCGGAAAGTGTTTATGAAACTTAAAAGATGTAGTCAAAATATAAATCGGGGGGGTAGGTCTCATAAAAGTTGTATCTTTGCGATGGCATCTGTAGAGGGGGGGACGTTCCCCTGCTGCCTTGGGAAAAAATTAGTATTGAATGAGGTATGTGGTGGCCATGCTTTAGTGAGTCTGCATGTTTTTTTTGTTAAGGGCTCTTTTTGACGCGGGCGTTGCGTAACGGTCGGGCAATCGGAGTCTTTATTCGGCCTTTCGGAATTACTTATTTAAATGTATGGGATGCGTCTCGGCAAAGCAAAGGAAAATGAAGGGGTTCATTTTTTTGCATTGCACTCGACTTTCACTATATTTTGATAATACAGGATGCGTCTCGGCAATACAAAAGAAAATGAAGGGGTTCATTTTTTTTGCATTGCACTCGACTTTCACTATATTTGCAAAACTAAAAAAAGGACATCATAGTATGACAAAATATCAAATCTTCCGCTTTGCCTGCGTGGCATTGCTGTGGTTGGCGTTGTGTGTCATATTGCTCGCAAGGGTGGAACGTGTCGATTTCATGGTGCTGTTTGCCATAGTGGCATCGGGCATTGTGGTATTTGTGCCGTTGTATAAGAAATATGTGCGCAACCGAAAGCAATGAAACGATTGACGGAGGAGGTGATTGTGTGTTTTATAATTCAATGATTAGCGTGCCGGAATTTGATATAAAGAAGGAATGTCCGCTGTTGTCGGGAATAAATACGCCCGACGAGCTGCGTCGGTTGCCTCTTGAACAACTGCCGCAAGTGTGCAGCGAGATTAGGAAATTTTTAATCGATACGCTTTCCCGTAACCCGGGGCATTTTGCTTCGAGTATGGGTGCGGTGGAGCTTACCGTAGCGTTGCATTATGTGTTCGATACTCCTTACGACCGCATTGTGTGGGATGTGGGCCATCAGGCATATGCCCATAAAGTGCTTACCGGGCGGCGTGACCGCTTCGATACTTTGCGTAAATGGGAGGGCTTGAGCGGTTTCCCGAATCCCGATGAAAGTGAATATGACAGTTTCACTGCCGGTCATGCATCTAATTCCATATCGGCGGCATTGGGTATGACGGTTGCATCGAAACTTGTCGGCGACAAGCGCAGGCGCAATGTGGTGGCCGTGATAGGTGATGCGTCGATAAGCGGAGGATTGGCGTTCGAGGGGATAAACAATGCCTCGTTGTCGAACAGCAATTTGCTTATCATTCTTAACGACAACGACATGGCCATAGACCAGAATGTGGGTGCGCTAAACGAATATATGACGCGCATCAATACTTCAAAGGCTTACAATCGGCTGCGTTACAGGGTGTACCATTTCATGAAACGGTGGCACCTTATCGATGAGAAGCACCGTGGGCTGATATTGCGCTTCAACAACAGCATAAAAGCATTGCTCACCCGCCAACAAAATATTTTTGAAGGATTGAACATACGCTACTTCGGCCCTTATGACGGGCACGACGTGGAACGCATTGTGAGGGTGCTTGGCGACATAAAAGAGATGGACGGGCCGCGCCTGTTGCACTTGCGCACCCGTAAGGGCAAGGGATATGAGCCGGCCGAGAAGGATCCTGTGACATGGCATGCGCCGGGGCGGTTCAATCCTGTTACCGGCGAACGCATTGTGGAAAATACTGCTGGCAAGCCTCCCAAGTGGCAAGATGTATTCGGGCATACGATAGTGGAGCTTGCCCGTGAGAATAAAAGGATAGTGGGCATCACGGCGGCAATGCCTACGGGGTGTTCGCTTAATTTCATGCTCGAAGAGTTGCCCGACAGGGCATTCGATGTGGGTATAGCCGAGGAACACGCCGTTACGTTTTCGGGCGGAATGGCAAAGGACGGGCTTATACCTTTTTGCTGCATTTATTCCACATTTCTGCAACGTGCGTATGACGAGATAATACACGATGTGGCCATACAGCACTTGCCGGTGGTATTCTGCATCGACCGGGCGGGCCTCGTGGGTGACGATGGCGTGACGCACCACGGTGTGTATGACATGGCTTATCTGAGTTGCATTCCGGGTATCGTCATCAGTTCGCCCATGGATGAGCATTATTTGCGGCACTTGATGTACACGGCACAAACGGGGAAGCACGGGCCGTTTGCCATCCGCTACCCGCGCGGTGCAGGTGTTACTGTGGCATGGCAATGCCCCATGCATGAGTTGCCGGTGGGAAAGGGACGGAAACTTTGTGACGGCGACCGTGTGGCGGTGCTCACGATAGGGCCGGTGGGCAATGATGTGCAGGATGTGATACGCAGCCTTGGCGATAAGGCTTGCCATGTGGCGCATTACGACATGGTTTTCCTCAATCCCATTGATGAAGATATTCTTGCCGAGGTGGGTAAGCGTTTCGACCAAGTGGTAACCGTTGAAGACGGTGTGATACATGGCGGCCTTGGCTCTGCTGTAATCGACTGGTTTAACGACCACAATATGGCGGTACACGTGACGCGTTTCGGTGTTCCCGGGCGATTTGTCGCGCAAGGCACCATAGCACAATTGCGCAAGTATTGCGGTATGGACAACGACAGCATTAGGGCAAAAATTCTTGACATAGTAAGTTAGAAAGAGATATATAATTAAGTATTATGAAAATTGTTATAGCAGGAGCCGGTGAAGTGGGAAGCCACTTGGCAAAGCTGCTGTCGGAAGAAGGGCAAGATATTATCCTTGTCGATGAGGACGAGGGTAAACTTGATGATTTTGAGATGTATAATTTGCTTACGTGTACCGGGCGGCCTACGTCGTTCTCTACTTTACGCGAAGCCGGTACCAAGGGGTGCGACTTGTTTATTGCCGTGACACCTTTCGAGTCGCGAAACTTGATGGCTTGCGCCATAGCCAAGAAATTCGGGGCGCATAACACTGTGGCACGTATCGATAATTACGAATACATGAAAGAGGACAACCGCCCGTTTTTCTCGGGTTTGGGTGTCGATGATGTTATATATCCCGAGTATCTTGCCGCACAAGAGATATTGACTTCGTTGCAACGCACATGGGTGCGCAGCTGGTTTGAGCTTGTCGATGGGCATCTTGTGATTGTCGGGGTGAAATTGCGTGGAAATGCCAGGCTTGTGGGGATGCAACTTAAAGACCTTGCAATGCAGTCGGGGTATATGCACATTTCGGCCATCAAGCGCAATCATGAGACTATTATCCCGGGTGGCGGCGACCGCGTGTGCGAGGGCGATATCGTGTATATAGCCACTACCAAGGATTATATCCCCAATGTGCTTGAAATGACGGGCAAAACACCTGTCGAGGTGAAGCGTGTGATGATAATGGGCGGCAGCCGCATCGCCGTGCAATTGGTGCGTGCCGCGGCCGGGAAATATAAGTTTAAAATCATAGAGAGCGATCGCGGTCGCTGCCATGAGCTTGCCGAGTTGCTGCCCGATTGCAACATTGTGCATGGCGACGGGCGCGATGTAGAACTGTTGCAGGAAGAAGGGATAAGCGACTGCGAGGCATTCGTGGCATTGACGGGCAGTTCCGAGACCAACATACTGGGATGCCTTGCCGCCAAGGAATATGGCGTGAAGAAGACTGTTGCCGAAGTGGAGAACATCCAATTTATTTCCGAGGCCGAGGGGCTTAACATAGGGTCGGTTGTCAACAAGAAGTTGTTGGCTTCGAGCCGCATTTTCCAGTTGATGCTCGACCGTGATTCGAGCAATTCCAAGTGCCTTGCGCTTGCCGATGCCGAAGTTGCCGAACTGGTGGTGAAAGAAGGCTCGCGAATAACGCGCGATGCGGTGATGAACTTGAACCTGTCGCGCGACATGACCATTGCCGGGTTGGTGCGTGACGGGAAAGGATTGCTTGTGAAGGGCGACACACGCATACAGCCGGGCGACCATGTGGTGATCTTCTGCCTGCAGGGGGCTTTGCACAAGATGGAAAAATTGTTTAAATGACACACGTCACGAAATCATGTATTCGATATTCAAGAAAAAGTCAACGATAAACCTGCCTGCGATTTTAAGGGTGCTCGGGTTGCTGCTCATCATGGAGGCATTGTTTATGGTTGCACCGCTTGTCGTGGGGTTGGTATATGAAGAGTGGGATGCCGTCGAGGCCATGTTGTTCTCGGCGCTCATTACTGCCGGAGTGGGAGCCGTGATGACTTTCGGCTTGCACCCCAAAAGCATGGATATGCACAAGCGTGAAGGGATATTGCTCACGCCTATGGTGTGGGTTTTCTATTCGGCATTCGGTATGTTGCCGTTTTTCTTTACTCATTCCATCGATAATGTTGCGGCGGCTTTCATGGAGACCATGTCGGGGTTTACCACCACGGGGCTTACCGTGATAGCCGATGTCGAGGTTCTGCCCCGGGCAGTATTGTTTTGGCGGGCGGTGATGCACTGGGTGGGCGGTATGGGTATCATACTGTTTTCGCTTGCGGTGCTGCCCATGCTTAACCATGCAGGAGGAATGCAACTGTTCAATGCCGAAGTTACAGGCATAACCCACGACAAGTTGCGGCCGCGCATCAGTTCCACTGCCAAGAGCCTGTGGCTGGTGTATATTTCGCTCACCGGAATATTGTGCGCGATGCTGTGGGCCGGCCCAATGAATTTCTTCGATGCCCTGTGCCACTCCATGAGCACATTATCTACCGGAGGCTTTTCCACCAAGAATGCCAGCATTGCATGGTGGGATTCGATGTATGTCGATTTGACCATTACGGCTTTCATGCTTATAGGAGGCGTGAACTTCGCACTTATTTACCATGCCGCTTGCGGCCGGGTGCGTATGCTCACTTCCAATGCCACTTTCCGCTGGTTTATAGGCACGGTGCTTGGGGGTGCGGCAATGTGCGTGGTTTATATCTTGATAATGGGCACCGACGGGCGTGGTGTGGGGCATATTGTAGTCGATGCCTTGTTTACGTGTGCATCGGCAATCAGTACCACCGGGTTTGTTGTCGCCGATTTTGAAGTATGGGGGCAATTTGTGGTGATGGTATTGTGCATAATCATGTTTTTCGGCTCGTGTGCGGGTTCTACTTCAGGCGGTGCCAAAATCGACCGTATGGAGCTGATGGCCAAAAACATCAAGAACGAACTTTACCGTGTGCTTCACCCTAACAGCATAGTGAATGTGCGCATCAACCATAAAGTTGTGCCGCAAGAAGTTGTGACCAAGGCCGTTGTTTTCCTTGGCATATATGTGTGTATAACCGTCATGGGCACGTTGGCGCTGACGGCACTCGGCATTCCCATGCAAGATTCTTTCTTTTCGGCATTGTCGGCATTGAGCAATGTCGGGCTTGGGGTAGGTGAGGCCGCCGGTGGGTGTTATGCTACTTATTCGGAAGCAGCCAAGTGGATGATGTCGCTGATGATGCTGCTTGGCCGTCTGGAATTGTTTACCGTCCTTGTGCTGTTCACATCTAATTTTTGGGTGAAGAATTAAAATGTAACCCATACGGAGCCGCCTGCATATCATCCATGCAAAATTGATTGTTTGTGTGAAAATAGTTACCCCGGAAACGGCTTCAACCGTTTCCGGGGTAGAGCAAACATTTAACATTTCGTATTATTGGTGTCCGGTAAAACTTTTTATGTCCAATAAAAATTAGGGCAGGCTTCCTCGCTTGGAAGTCTGCCCTTTTCGTTACCTTTGTTTCTGCGACAAAACTATAATAACGATGGGCAAAGGTACACATTTTCTCGGACA
>CASENC010000050.1 GCA_949289215.1 uncultured Bacteroidales bacterium
AATCGGTAAACTCGAAATTCTCCGTAATTACTTCCGGAAATACTGTTCGTAATACTTGCCATTGTTTCATGCCACAAAGATACGTCTTTTACAAGATACGAGCATGAACCCCAACCGGGTTTTCGGACTGACCCTAATAAGTTGATTTCCATGGAATACGGGATCAGCGGATGGGGATAGCCCATGGGCATACAAAAAAGCAGCTAAGCGTGTGGCTTAACTGCTTGATTGCTTGTGTGGTCCCACTTGGGCTTGAACCAAGGACCCCCTGATTATGAGTCAGATGCTCTAACCAACTGAGCTATGGGACCTGCTTATTGATTGCTCAAAAGCGATTGCAAAATTATAAAACATATTTCACTTTTGCAACAATATCGTGGAATATTTTTCAAAAAAATTTCCAAACCCTGCATAACGAGTCGTGTCATGGCACAAGGCGGTTGCCGGTCATGCGTTGCATATATTGTTGGATTATGGCTTTTAACTCATTTTCCATCAGCGATATAGTATCGACAGGAGCAATAGGCAGAATGTTATTTTTAAGCAAAACGTCTTCCTTATACTTATATGCGGCCACCGGTTTGTCGCCATCGAATTGCAACAGGTAATCACCTTTTACATACTGGTAAATTCCATTATAATTCACGGCAAATGTTTCGGCAGGCGACGTGGCAAGCAAGTCACAGCCGAATGCCACATATGGATTATCATAACCAAGGTAACCAAGCACAGTGGGCATAATATCGATTTGCTGGGCTACCACATCGTCGCGCAATCCCACCAATGTGCTGTCGCCGGGAGTATAAAATATCACGGGCACTTCAAACAGTCCGAGGTCGGTCTGGTAACGAGCAATATCCGACTGGTTAGTGTGGTCGGCAGTGATTACAAACAACGTATTGTCAAACCATGATGTCCGGCTTGCCGATTCAAAGAAACGGCGCAAGGCGTGGTCGGTATAACGTATGCACTTGTGTATAGGCACTTCCCCTTCGGGAAAAGTGTCGCGGTATTGCTCGGGGATTACAAACGGGTGATGCGAAGAAGCGGTGAAAATGGCAGTCATAAACGGCTCTTGCATACGGTTCATCACACTGCAATAATATTGCATGAACGGCTCATCCCAAATGGCCCATGTGCCATCAAAATCACCGGTACCCACTTCACGGTCATACTCGTTCTTACCATAATATTGCTTGAAACCAGTCGCACGGGCAAATGCCTGGAAACCCATCGACCCATTTGGCGCTCCATGGAAAAACGCCGTTTCATAGCCTTTTTTATCAAGCTCGCCGGCAATTCCCGATACATCGTTGAGCGATGCCGGGGTAAGGAAAAACGGTTCAACGAACATGGGTATGCCCGACAATACCGACGGCATACCATCGATGCTCTTGCGACCGTTGGAATAACTGTGGCTGAATGTGAGCGAACGGCCTACAAGTTCATCGGTAAACGGCGTGAACCCTTCATACCCCGGCACATCCCGGTTAAGGCTCCCTATATATTCCTTGCCGAAACTCTCGATAATAATCACCACCACATTCTTGGAGTTGAATGTAACCGTATCGGCAGGAACATGAACCGGAGTGAAAAGCCGTTCCATATCGGCATCGGGCATATATTGAGGCACTTCAAAAGCTTGTTTACCTATGGTGCGGATAATTGAAAACGGTGTGTTCAAAACCACCGCTGCTTCAACCGGGCGGTTCACATACTGGTTGGCATTGCTTATGGTGATGGGACGAACCGCAGCACCTATACCGCCGCGTATGCCAAAGATACAAAGCGGAACCACCACAAGCAACGACACCACTTGCGTGGCATAATAGCGCAACAATCCCTTGCTGCGGCATCCTGCCTGTGGCACACGGTACAACTTCGACATTCCCCACACCATAAATATGAAAACAAGCAGCAGCCACCAATGCATGGCCAGCTCCTTGAACACTATCGACAACAAATTGTCTTCATTGCCAAACTCGCTAAACACTGTAGCCGTGGTGCGCCTGCCGGTAAACTTGAAGTAAACCGTATCGGCAAGGTTTGCGACAAGAGCCACCGAATTAAGTGCCACCCATGTCCACTTTGTAACACGATAATATGTTACATTTTCCTTCCAATGCAACGGCAACAGCACCATTACCATATAAAGCAGGTTGCAATAAATCACCCCCGAAGTGTCAAACACCAAAGCTCCTTGCAGCATCTCGCCCAAAAGCTTCCACGACATATAGTCGATGAAATAGCTGCTGTTTGCCCAAAAAAATATCAAGCGCGCAACAAAGAAAATTACATATGACAATACAATGTTACACACCAAACTACCCACAAGCGAGCGGGCAAATTTTTTTAACGACAATACCATAAATTTTTGTACACAGTTAATACAAGTGCACAAAATTACAAATGAAGCGGAAAATAAACGAGAGAAAAACTGCTTTTATCTTTTAAACAACCCTAATAGGCTATCTTTTAAGTGCTTTATGCGACATTTCCTGTTAAATCGGCGATGACGATGTTTCCACCATCGGCGTGAAGCATCGACACGCTCGTCGGCAAATTGTTCCTTATCGGCAATGCCCATTATGGATGCATATCGCAATGCAAGGTCGCGCAACGAATTGAAATCTTCATTTATGCCATTGAAGTTTTCATACAACCTTTTGCGCGAAGTTTCATGAAACTTCATGCGATTTATATCGATAAGGTAAAACCTGTAATCATGGTCATATAGCACATTACCCGGCGTGAAATCACGATGGAACACCCCGGCAGAATGAAGCCCGGCCATAAGCCGCGCAGTGCCGTCGGCAATCGTGTCGCCATCGCTACGTTCGCCCCACCACCTTATGTCGTTGGCGTCGGTTATCATAAGGCACACATAATAACTGCGATAAAGCAACCCGTGCCGATACGTTTCCACATATGCCACAGGCTCGGGAGTAAGGAATCCAAGCCGCAGCAGCTCCATGGCGTGTTCATAAGAACGGCAGGCCTTGCCCTTGCGGAAAAAGGTATAAACAATGCGGTTGAACCACATCGGCACCTTAAAACTTTTAATTGACAAGTCCACGCCGCTTTCAACCGTATGGAACAATGTGTTGCGACCGGGATATATCACACGCCCCAATTGCTCGCGACGATTGGGTATCGAGCGTAAATAATCGCCCAAAGCAGCCTCATACTTAGGATTTATGACAATTTTCATTGTTTAAAAGCCCCGGTTATGCGTTCCATAAAATGGTTGTAATCAAGATTACTGTCAAACTCACATTTGGCGTTTTTTCCCATTTCGGCACACAACGCATCGTCATCGAGCAGCCGCTCGATGGCGTCGGCAAGGGCTTTATAGTCGCCGGGCGGCACAAGCAATCCCGTTCGCCCGTCTTCTATATACTCGGGTTGAGCACCGTTATTGGTAGTAATATGCACCTTGCCCAGCATCATATATTCGATATTAGTTATTCCGAAAGCCTCACGCACTATCGACGGCAACACGCCAATGTCGCATTGCGCCACAAGCGGCTGCACGTGGTCTTGATAAGGAATGAACGATACATTGTGCAGCAACTGGTTGGCAATTATGAACGCCTTTATCTCGCCCATATATTTCACCTCACCGCTACCCATCAGCACCAGGTGGAAACGCCTCTTGTCGAGCTGTGTGATTGCCCTCAGCAATATCGAAATCCCCTTTTCCTCGCATATGCGCCCATGAAACATTATGAGCTTCTTTTCGGGTGCTATACCATAACGGTCGCGAATGTCAAATGGAGGGACCTCCACCGGGTCGCGCTTCACACTGTCATATATTACCGCCGTTTTAGACAAGTCGAGCGATGGCATATTAAGCATAAACTCGTTGCGGGCCAGTTCCGAAACGAAGATAATGCCGTCAAGCTCATTATATATCATGCGGTGTACAAAACCTTTCTTGGCTCGCTCCACAGTGTGGACGGTGAGAATTATCCTTGTGTTGCGGTTTTCTGATATGCGCCTTGCAATCAAAGCCATGCGGGCATCTTTCACATTATGCACGTGCACGACATTGCGCCCCTTCTTTATCAACCGTGCAAAGCGTATGGGGCTTTCAAAATCGGCCTTGCGCCTCAACGGTAATATTGAAATGGGTATTTCAAGCGGACGGAAACGGCTGATTATGCTTTCGCGCTTGGTGGTCACAATCTCCACATAGTTGCCAATACGCTTCAATTCCGAAGCCAGGTCATACACATACTGCTCCACCCCGCTCCATTTTTTCCCCGACACGATATGGAAAACATTCAGGCTCATCACTATTCTACGATTTCTTTGTTTCAGCCATCTTCTTACCGGCCTTCTTGGCCATTTTGTAAGTCACAAGCCGCATTGCCGCGGCAGTCCGGGCTATTTCTCTACCTTCGGGTCCGTCAAGAAACCCTCGTTTGAAAATATAAGTACGCATATACGCCGCGATGGCGCGTAAATAAGCCCCGAAACAAGTTGGTCTTATTCCCGAAGCCACAATAACACGCGCTTCAAGCACGGCATAAGCAGCCTCTTTGCGGCGATGCTCGGCAACCGATGCCCGTCGATTGTGCATCAACAATCCTTCTATGGGAGCGGGCCATAAAGTTGCAGGAAACGTCACACGCTCATGCACATCGCGCAAATTCCAGCTGGCATATCGCTTGTCGAAAAGCCGCGTCTGGCGGTCGGGCCACCAACCGCTGTGCCTCACCGGTTTTCCGCCAAAGAAATTAAGGCGCGAAACACTGTAAATGCGATGTTCAAACCCTTGCTCTTTCAGGCGTAATATCGACCGGCGCAAATCATCGTCGAGATACTCGTCAGCATCAATCGACAACACGTAACTATTGGTTGCAAGCGACACCGCATATTGTTTCTGTGCACCGTAACCGTCGAGTTTTCGCTGCTTCACCTTGCAGCCATACCGGTTGCACACTTCCACTGTTCCGTCGCTTGAAAAAGCATCGACTACGATAATCTCGTCGGCAATACCCGCAAGCGATTCAAGGCATCTGCCTATGGTGGCAATACTGTTGTCGGTGATAATCGTCGCTGAAATCTTTGCCATGGCCTACATCAGTTGTTTTATTTCACAAATATAACAATTCCGTGTGAATTTACCCAACCCGACAAATAATTATCATATCAAAATGGCAAATCATAACTCGGAATATTTTCTTCCCGAAGAAATGTTGAACCTGCATTCTCTAAAACAGCAATATCATAAATCTTTTTACGATATAAATCAAAATTTGATATTTGTTCTATTTCTTTTTTACGATTTTGACTAAGAATAAGGAATTCTTCTTCTTTGTCTATTCCTAAAAAGCGTCTTCCAAGAAGATTAGCAGCAATTCCGGTAGTACTACTTCCTGTAAATGGATCAAGAATCCATGCTCCACGGTTGGTCGATGCCAGAATAATACGGGACAATACCGACAAAGGTTTTTGTGTTGGATGTTTTCCACATGATTTTTCCCACCGCGCAATAGCCGGCAAACGCCATACATCTGTCATTTGTTTGCCTTCATTGATTTGCTTCATTATATCATAATTATAGCAATGCGGAACTTTAGCCGATTTACGTGCCCATATGATAAACTCGGTTGAATAAGTAAAATAACGACGTGAAATATTTGGTGGAGGATTAGTCTTTACCCATGTCACAACATTCAAGATTTTAAAACAAAGTTCTGTCAAAATATTAGCAATAGAAAAAATATTATGATATGTTCCACTTATCCAAATAGTTCCGTTCTCCTTTAATTTACTGCGACATTCTTTTATCCATGCCATATTAAAAGAATTCACATATTCCAAAGTGCCGCCTTTATCCCATTCACCTTTATCCACACAAACAATTTTTCCATTTTGCATACTTATCCCACCGTTACTTAAAAAATATGGAGGGTCGGCAAATATCATATCAAACTTAAAATCAAACTGCTTCAACAATTTGATACAATCTCCATGAAGAAGAGTAAAGGCACGATCAATGGATTTAAAATAAGCAATCATTCTTAAACCATTATTTTATTAATAATGCCATTTTCCAAATCGTTAATATTATAGATATGCTCAAGTACATCAAAAGTTTCTTCCAAATTATTACGGGCACTGTTCCATCCTTGACCATCAGTAAACCAAACAAACGTAAAATCCGTAAGATCTTTCGTTTCTAAAGTAATAGTCTTATAACTTCGTGCTGTTTCATTTAATTTAGAACCGCTACTACCATAAAAATTTGTTTCTATGCCATATACCATAGATGGTGTTTTTACAACAAAATCAAAACGTTTTTCTGTCTTCCCTTGATTTGAGATAGAAGATAGATCTATACTAAATTTATTTTCTATTTCATGAATATACATTTCTTTAAAATATGTACTGTCTTTTTTAAATCCAGCTTTTTTAATAAACGCCTCAACAAGATTTTCCATCAAATGTCCACCCCTGTTTTTTCTTCCATTTGAATCTAATCCCGTTTCCACACCAGTAACATAATCAACAAGGCTTCCTATGATACGATTTTCAAGTAAATTAAAAATGCCTGTTTTACGCATAAAAACTTTATATTGCTCTATATCATAATTCATTATTCTGAAATTATAACAAAAGCTTCCATCTTCATCCAAAACCTCAATATCCATTTCCCGTTTTGCAATTAAAATAGGAATACACTTCAGTATATTTGGATAAGAAGTTACTAACTTATCAAATTCAATTTCAATGTTTTTACTACCAATAAGGGAATTCATGATATTCAATTCCACTTTAATAGAATCGACATTTGTAAAAACTTTACCAAAATCTATATAATATTGATAATCTGCAATGCTCTTACGAAATTGTGCAAGCCAGTTATTGAAATCTCTTTTCATAATTACTTATTATATTCTGTAATATTGGAAATCATCAATTCTGATAATTTACCTCTTTTACTTGAATTGGCATTAACCATTCGTGTTGCCATGACCCGTTTAATGGTATATGCTTTATATATGTCATCAAAAAAATTATTATTCTTATCATTACCCTTTACATCTGAATTGCTCAGAATAAAATGAGCTTTACATACCGATATTTCATGACAAAAATCTCGCAATCTTATTTGTTCGCTATCATCAAATTCCTCTTTCGCATATGAATTAAACGATGAAGTTTTACTTAATGGTTTATATGGTGGATCAAAATAAAACAAAGCGTTTGGAGTAGCATAAATAATTGTTTCTGAAAAATCACCACATAATATTTCAACTTTCTGTAAAATCTTAGAATCAGCCAAAATAGTATCTTTATCACAAATCTTAGGATTGGCATATCTACCATGAGGAACATTAAATTTCCCCTTAGAATTCACCCTATACAAGCCATTAAAACATGTCCTGTTTAAAAAAATGAATAAAGCAGCCACTTCTACATCTGACAAAGATGATAAATTATATATATCACGTTTTTTTAAATAATAATTTTTTCTGCCCACTTCATCTAAAGGAATATATTCATTTTGAATAGTTTCCAATTGCGCAATTAGTTTATCAGGTTGATATTTAATAACTTTATATGTAGTTATCAAATGAGGATTGATATCATTAATTACTGCTTTTTTTATATTAGGAAATTGTTGCAATATCCAAAATAAAACAGCACCACCTCCAACAAAAGGTTCTACATAGAGAATATCTTCATTTTGCAACAAATCCGATGGTAAAGAACGCTTTATATCTTTCAAAAGCTGCGTCTTTCCACCAACCCATTTCACAAAAGGTTTTGCTAACATCAATATTGTGTCGTTCATATCAGATACGATTGTTTACTATATGCAAAGATAACAAATCCATACGAAGAACATAACAATTGCATTCGCGCTGCAGAATGGCGGCACCGTTAACCGGCGTCCAATAAGCAACTATATTGATGCGCGACAGTCATGGCATTTTACGCATTAGGGGCTTTAATACAAGTTCCACAAGTTAACCGAAAACCTTCCCAATTGTTCCCTTGTGAAAGTGCTGACTCCCGTGCCAAAAAGTATTCGGACAATTGAAAATTCGTATATAATTTATCGAGTATAATATTGTTGGTATTTTTGATAGGCCATTTTCTATGTATGGACTTGGTTTGTTCGTTAGAAAAAGGCAAAGTTCTATATACCACCTTATCGAGTGCATACTCTATGCTAAATGCGCATTAGCAGCTATTGATGAGCAAAACAAAACAGCTAAAAGTAATAATATTTCCTTCGTTATCATTTTTTATTTGGTCTTACTTGAACCTTAATCGTTCTCGGTCATACATCATAACAGGAAATCATATTAGTTTAATTTTCATGATAATATGTCCATGCTGCAGGTTATTCTATGGTAAGTTTTTAATCCGGCTGTAAATTTACAGAACATATCAAGCGTAAACAATTTTTTTGCAGCAAGATTTTGCCTCAACTGTCGGCAGGTGTTAACATGGTGGAACATATTGCAGGTGTTCAGGTTAAACAAAGTTAAGACAATGCGTTTTTTGCTTGGAAATTATGTTGGATAACATAAAATGTGATACCTTTGTAACGTGTTTTTCATGGTATTAGATTTAAGGTTAACAAGGTTGATTGTCGTGAGACAATCAATTTTTTTTGCCCATGCTGAATTAACCACATTGTGCAATCCCACCCCGTAAAAAAACATGCAAAATGGTGTAAAATAAAAACTGTTGACTAAATTTGCATATAGCATATAACAAGGGGAGGGTGAAGCACAATAATGACATTCAGGACAGCTTTAGACATATCAAAAGTAAAGATGCCACCATTAAAGCATGATGGTTGTGTGTTGTTGACAGGCTCTTGTTTTTCCGACAACATGGGCACGTGCCTGCGCAATGCCATGGTTGATGCCGTGGTAAACCCGTTCGGTACAACCTACAACCCATTGTCGCTGCTTGAATGCGTGGAATGGCTGATAGAAAACCGCCAAATCACCCACAGTGAACTTTTCGAGGCTAATGGCGTGTGGAACCATTTCATGTTTCATTCACGTTTCTCGGGAACAGAACCGGGCGAAACAACTGCGGCAATGAACATCAGCATCGAGCGCGGACACAGGCAATTGTCGCGATGCAGCCATATTTTTGTCACGCTCGGAACATCATTTGTGTACCGCCTCAACGACAGCGGACAAGTGGTAAACAATTGCCACAAGTTGCCGGCCGGCCGTTTCAAGCGCAGCTTGTGCAGCATGGACGAAATTACCGCCGCCCTCGACACGATGGCCACGCGCGTACACGACTTTAACCCGGCGGCACATATCATTTTTACCGTAAGCCCCATACGCCACCTTGCCGACGGACTTGCAATGAACCACCTTAGCAAGAGCCTGCTGACAGTGGCGGCGCACAACACAGTCGCATATCACCCCAATTATTGCCATTATTTCCCGGCATATGAAATACTCAACGACGACCTGCGCGACTATCGTTTCTATGCCGCCGATATGGCACACCCGTCCGATGTGGCCGTAAACTATGTGTGGGAACTGTTCAAAGCCGCCTTTTTCAACGACAATGAGCGATCGAAAGCCGAACAGTGCGAACGCCTGTCGCGTATGCTTGCCCACCGCCCCAATAGCCCAAATATCAATGTTGTGGAACAATTCAGGCAAAAAGCAGCAAAATCACTTGCCGATATGGCTGCCCGTTATCCACACATAGCAAAACTTGATTACTTGAAACACTACATAACCTGCAAGGAATTATGAAGTACCCGATAAAAGAAATAGCGTCGATATTGCGAATACCGCAAGACACGCTTAGCGACAAAAGTGCCGAAATAAGCCACTTGCTTACCGACTCCCGGTCGCTGACATACCCGGCCGAAACTCTGTTTTTCGCCATTCGCACCAATAACAACGACGGCCACCGCTACATAGCCAGCCTTTACGAACGCGGCGTGCGCAATTTTGTGGTCGATAACATAACTTATGTGCCACCCGAGCTACTCGACGATGCCAATTTCCTTGTGGTGCCTAACTCACGCGCCGCATTGCAATCCATTGCCACCTACCACCGCCGCCGTTTCGACATTCCTGTGATAGCCATCACCGGCAGCAAAGGTAAAACCACCGTCAAGGAATGGCTTTACCAATTGCTCAAAGACGACTTCAACATAGTGCGCAGCCCGCGCAGCTACAACTCGCAGATAGGCGTGCCGCTGTCGCTGTGGGAAATAGATGAAAACACCGACCTTGCCATTATAGAGGCCGGCATTTCGCAGCCGGGCGAAATGGTGTCGTTGCAGGCTATGATACGCCCCACAGTGGGCATTATCACCAATCTCGGCGACGAACATAACGAAGGTTTCGAGTCGATGCAGCAGAAAATACACGAAAAAACGCAACTGCTCACCGCCTGCGACTGCATAATTTATTGCGCCGACTACAAGCTGATACGCGATGCCGTTATGCCAATACTTGCCATTGCGCAAGAAATTGCCTGGTCGCAACGCGATGCCGACCGCCCTCTTGCAGTAACCTCAATCATAAAAGGCGACAAAGGGTCGGACGTGACTTACTCGTTCCTCGGGCTTGAAAACCATGTGCACATCCCATTTACCAAAGACAGTGAAATCGAGAACGTGATTAACTGCATAGCCACCATGATATATCTGCACATAAAGCCCGAAGTGATTGCCGAACGTGTGGCACGGCTCACACCCGTAGGCACACGGCTGAATGTGATGGAAGGCATAAACAACTGCCTTGTCATAGTTGACAGCTATACAAGCGACTTCAATTCGCTTGCCCCGGCCATCGACTTCATGACGCGTCGCGCAAAACCTGATATGTCGATGACGGTAATCCTCTCCGATGTATTGCACGAGGCTTACAGCCGTGACGAACTGTATGGCTATGTGGCCGAACTGCTTAAACAAAAAAGAGTGAACCGTGTCATAGGCATAGGACCCGAGATGTGCCGCAATTCGCGCTACTTCGACGTGAACTCGCGTTTCTTCGAGTCAACTGCCGACTTCATGCAAAATGTGTCGCAAAGTGATTTTGAAGATGAATTGATATTGATAAAGGGCGCACCGGAATTTGACTTCAAGCAAATAGCCGACCTGCTCGAAGCCAAGCAACACCAAACCGTGCTCGAAGTGAACCTTGATGCCGTAACACACAACTACAAATTCTTCCGCTCACGACTGAAACCCGAAACCAAAATAGCCTGCATGGTGAAAGCATCAGGATATGGGGCCGGATGTTCCTATGCACTTGCCAAGACTTTGCAAGATGCCGGGGCAAGTTATCTTGCCGTAGCTGTACACGACGAGGGTGTAGATTTGCGAAAAGCCGGAATTACAATGCCTATAATGGTACTTAACCCGACTGTTGTCAATTACAAAGCCATGTTCTCCTACCGTCTCGAACCCGAAGTATTCAGCCTCGACCAGTGCCGGCGCATCATCAGAGAAGCTGAAAAATTCGGTATTACCGACTACCCTGTGCACATAAAACTCGACACCGGAATGCACCGCTTGGGATTCCTGAAAGAAGAATTACCCGAACTGATAGCAACACTTCGCAAGCAACGTGCAATATGCCCCGCGTCGGTATTTTCACACCTGTGTGTGGCCGATGATCCTGCACAAGACGATTACACTCGTGGGCAATTTGCATATTTCGACGAATGTTGCGATATGTTGCAAGCCGCTTTCCCGCACCACATCATGCGCCACATTCTCAACACAGCAGGAATATTGCGCTTCCCCAAACATCAGTATGACCTCGTAAGGCTCGGCATAGGGCTGTATGGAATGTCACCGATTACCGATAAAATCGATACCGTGCCGGTATCCTCACTTTACACTGTGATTATTTCCATAAAAGAATGGCCTGCCGGAACCACAATAGGTTACGGGCGCAACGGTTTGCTGAAACGCCCGTCACGCATAGCCACCGTTCCCGTGGGATATGCCGACGGCATCGACCGCCACTTTGGCAACGGTAACATCAATATGCTTGTCAACGGAACATTATGCCCCACCGTTGGCAACATCTGCATGGACGTGTGCATGATCGACGTGACCGATGCCCCCGGCTGCAAAGTCGGCGACCAAATAGAAATATTCGGCCGAAACATTTCGGTCGAAGAACTTGCCCGTGTGCGTGGCACCATCTCCTACGAAGTGCTCACTTCCATCTCCGAGCGAGTAAAACGCGTTTACTTCCGTGAATAAACAACCATTGAAATTTAATTAAACATATGATAAGACATTTTATATCGGCATTCATAATGATTACAGCCATATTTACCACCTCATGCAAAACGTCGCAGGGTGATACCAAGGTAACCGAGGCAATACCGGCAACAAAAATCGTCGCTGCAAAACGCGGAGGTAATACATCGGTGGCGATGTTAGCCCCGATAATCATTTACAAGACGCATGGCGACTACCGCAACCTTGTTCCGGTGACTCTTAACGCCGACGGTACCGGCATTGTCTCATATCCGGCTCCCGGCGATGTGGGACGCAACGGGCGATACTCAACACCCGTGGAAATTGATGACGGATACCTGTGGGACCGACGCGGCATATCGGCTAACTCGGCATTTACCGACTACACCTACGAGCAATATGCCGCATTACAGTCGGCACCATCTACCGATGAACTGATGAGCCATATAAAATATCGCAACCCGTTTTCTGAAATGTATGTCGTGGAAGGTATGCGTAACCCCACTGTGGAACAGTTAGACAGCATAATTAAAAACGGTTTTAAAAATTGCCGCACAATCATAAAAAACGGCAAAAAAATAAAATGATGTTCAAAAACATATATTAGCCATAAAGCCTAAGCAGTCAATCGGTTAAACCGTGATTTTTTTGACAGTTTCGACTTATTGATTTCATTTTATTACTTTAATTTGCATTTTTGAAAAAAATATCATTATATTTGCAATAAGATCGCGTGTGAACGCGTGATTATAACAAGCGTGTAAAAGCGTTGTTCTCAAATCATCTAGTCTAAATTTCCCTATGTCGTGAGTAAAGCGGACACATGTGAATGTCGAACCGATACGAATCGACAAACCATCATATTTCCCCATCGGGAAATTGATGATAAGCATCTGTCTTTTTCCCGGCAGATGCTTTTTTATGCCAAAACAAAAAAATAATTGCTATTTTTGCATTTGTACTATATTAAAGCAAATGCATAATGAAACAGATTATAATAACCATGTTAATGATATTCTTGGCTGTGCCTGCCATGCTTGCCAAGAGCGACAAATATCCGCAAGCCACCTTTCCAAAGAAGTCTCACGACTTCGGATACATAAAAGAAGCCGACGGGGTGGTGACATGCGAATTTGAATTTATAAATACCGGCAATGAACCTTTGGTTATCTTGTCGGCAAAACCAACGTGCGGTTGTACTGTACCCGATTATCCCAAAAAACCAATTAAACCTGACGAAAAAGGTGTGATAACTATAAGCTTCAATCCTGCCGGATATTTCGGAGGTTTCCTTAAAACCATAAATGTGCGTACAAACGGACGCGAAAAACGCACCACACTCACTCTTGAGGGCTCGGTGATACCTAAGGAATGAAAAAGTTTGCAACATTTATATTTATCACGTGGTGGTGCGTAACTACGGCCATTGCCGGTGGCAAACTCGAATGGGTGGAAACCAGGCACTCGGTTGATGAAATAATGGAAAGCCACGGGCGTGTGACACACATATTCAAAGCCATAAACACCGGCAATGATGATGTAGTAATCAACCGTGTGCGTGCATCGTGTGGTTGCTCCACAGCCGAATATCCGCGCCGCCCAATTGCACCTGGCGATACAGCATTGGTAACAGTTACATTCAACCCTGTAGGGCGGGTGGGCAATTTTACCATGTTTTATACTGTATTAACCAATGCGGAACCTCATCGCACCACATTGCAACTTGAAGGAAAAGTTAAAGCCGAGGAGATGACTGTAAATAAAAAATATCCCGTGGGAACAGGCTCACTGAAACTGAATGCAAGTTCCGTTCATTTTGGAGAAATGACGGCAGGTGAAAAACAAACCGCCACCATCGAGGCTTATAACGACAGCGATGTGCCTATGTTGCTTTATACCGAAGATATTCCTAAAGGACTAAAAGTATCGCCACACAAAACAACAGTACAGCCACGAACGGTAACAGTGATTAAAGTGTCGTTAAATACCGAAATTTTGCAACTGCGGGGATATACCGAGACAAATTTTACCCTCTTTGCCGAACCACAAGAACCCGGTACCGGCGCATTGGCAGGTATAAGACATATTAACGTAATGGCCACGGTACACGACGATTTCTCATCGTGGAACGATGAACAAAAACGCAATGCACCGGAATTGGCCTTGAATACCGATCGACTTGTTTTTGCCGACATGGATACGCTTTCTGACGTATGCAATAAAAAACAATTTGTAATAAAAAATCACGGAAACAACAATCTTAAAATATACGGAATTCACTCTATCGATGATTGCATAACCGTGAACTTACATAAAAAAACATTGGGCAAAGATGAAACAACAAGCGTCGATGTCACTGTTTTACCAAGCAAAACAGATGATAATATTTTAAACACCTATATAATAATATATTGCAACGATCCGCTACATTATAAGCAAATGGTGCGTATCGTAGGTAACAAAAAATAAATATAACATTATGGAACATCCCGAAAACGACTCGAAATTTGCAGGTCTTGCCGTCAACAGCGGTGTGGAACAACCGCCGTCGGTCAACCCATACATGAAAGCTCGCCGCCGTCGCCGCCTGTTATCGGCAGGTGAATATGTCGAGGGCATATTACGTGGCGACATTACCATATTGAGCCAAGCCGTAACACTTGTCGAGAGCCATAATCCCGAGCATGAAGCCGTGGCGCAGGAAGTGATAGAAAAGTGCCTTCCTCATTCGGGCAATTCTATACGTATAGGCATTACAGGAGTACCCGGCGCAGGCAAAAGCACGAGTATCGACGTTTTCGGCCTGCACGTTTTGAAACAAGGCGGCAAACTTGCCGTACTTGCCATCGATCCAAGCAGTGAACGCTCAAAAGGAAGTATCCTTGGAGACAAGACGCGCATGGAAAAACTGTCGGTACACCCCGACGCTTTTATCCGACCCAGCCCATCGGCAGGCTCTTTAGGGGGCGTGGCACGCAAGACTCGCGAAACGATAGTGCTGTGTGAAGCTGCCGGATTTGACAAAATATTCGTGGAAACCGTAGGTGTGGGGCAAAGTGAAACTGCCGTACATTCAATGGTGGATTTTTTCCTGCTCATACAACTCGCAGGCACCGGCGACGAATTGCAAGGCATAAAACGCGGAATAATGGAAATGGCCGACGGCATAGTTATCAACAAAGCCGACGGTGATAATGTGGACCGTGCAAACCTTGCAGCCACACAGTTCCGCAACGCATTGCACTTGTTCCCATTGCCGCCAAGTGGTTGGGCTCCACGCGTACTCACCTACTCGGGTTATTATGAAATAGGAATTGCCGAAGTGTGGCAAATGATATATGACTATTTCGACTTCGTGAAAAAGAACGGATACTTCCAGGAAAAACGCCGTCAACAAGAACTATACTGGATGTATGAGACCATCAACGAGAAACTGCGTGACAACTTCTATCAAAATCCGGCCATCGAAGAAATGCTTGCTGCAAAGCAGCAATTAGTTCTCGGCAACAAGCAAAGCTCATTCGTAGCCGCCCACGAAGTTCTCGACCGCTACTTCACTCTGCTCCACTCCCGCTAAACCTTATTTTAATTTTATTGCATGAGGGTGTGTCGAAATGCAAATGACGGCTTTGCCGTCCTTCGTATTTTAACACACCTACATATTTCATCCCTAATGATAAGGTGGGGAATGGGTGAAAATACTTATTTTTAGGGATTTCAAGGGTCGATGGTTGTTGTTTACTTTGCAATCGTAACAATAACTCTAAAATCGACACTGAAATGAAAAAGACTGTGATAATTTACGGGTCATCTACCGGAACTTGCCAAAGCATAGCCGAAACTATCGCCAAAAAACTTGGCGTGGCTGACATTCTTGACGTGGCAAAAGTTACAGCCGCACAAGTGGCCGGGTATGACAATCTTATACTTGGCACTTCGACTTGGGGCGCAGGCGATATGCAAGACGACTGGTATGGCGGCATCAAAGAAATCAAGAATGCCAACCTACACGGAAAAACGATTGCACTGTTTGGCTGCGGCGATTCTCAATCTTACAGCGACACCTATTGCGACGGAATGGGCGAAATTTACCGTGAACTGCAAGGTACAGGCTGCAAAATACTTGAAGGCGTATCGACCGACGGATACACTTACGACGACTCCACAGCCGTCATAAACGGTCGATTCGTGGGACTTGCAATTGATGATATAAATGAGAGCGACTTAACCGAAAGCCGCATTGACGCTTGGATAAAATCTATAAAAGAAAGTTTATAAATAAGCCAAACACATTTGCCTATGCCTGCCGCATCGAATATCAATCCCGAAGTTGTGCAAGTATTCTTGAACCACATTTACGAATTCAAGAAAGGCGTGCGACAAATGGTGCTTTTCACTGCCGAAAAAAGGTATGCCGAATACACTACCCGCCGCCTGTCAAGTCAAAAAATCAATTATTTGATACAACCTGTGGGCGATGACAAAATCAACTTGTTTTTTGGTAGAAAAGAATGCATAAACGCCATAAAGTTGATGGTTACGCGGCCTCTAAATAAGCTGACACCCGAAGAAGATTTCATACTCGGAGCCATGCTGGGATATGACATATGCGGACAGTGCCGCCGTTATTGCGAGCGCAAAAGCAAATAATTTTTACTGCAAGAATTTTTTCACTATAAGAGACATAATAATAAACTGTGGGTCGGGAAGTGCCGTGAATGTGAATTTACGCGCTTTCCATAAAAAAATAGTAGAAGCATCATGGCCTCTACTATTTTTTTCCGTATGCAAGTAAATACTTTATATTACAATGTTAACAATTTTCCCCGGAACCACTATTATTTTCTTCGGAGTTTTCCCGGCCACCCATTTTTCGGCTCCGGGAGCCGAAAGAGCCGCTTTTTCGACATCTTCTTTCGATGTATCGGCTGCAACTTCTATGCTGTAACGTGTTTTACCATTAAACGAAACAGCATATTTGACAGTGTTCTCAACCAAATATTTTTCATCGAATTGCGGCCAACTTGCATCACATACCGAACCTTCTTGACCGAGTGCGTGCCACAACTCTTCACATATATGAGGTGCAAAAGGTGCAAGCACAACCACAAGATCACGATAAACAGCCTTGGCCACGCACTTCATGGCGTTGAGTTCATTGACGCATATCATGAACGCGCTAACCGATGTATTATAAGAGAAGTGTTCTATGTCAAAAGTAACTTTCTTGATAAGCTTATGCAACGATTTCATGGCTTCGGCCGATGGTTCTTCATCGGTAAGTTGCAATTCATCGCCTTTATAGAAAAGCGACCACAAGCGTTTCAAGAAACGATGCACACCATCTATGCCATTGGTATCCCACGGCTTGCTTTGTTCGATTGGGCCAAGGAACATTTCATACAAGCGTAAAGTATCGGCACCGTAACGCTCAACCACATCGTCGGGATTAACCACATTAAACATCGACTTCGACATTTTCTCAATGGCATATCCACACACATATTTTTCATTTTCAAGTATAAACTCGGCATTGGCAAATTCAGGACGCCATGCCTTGAATTTTTCCAAATCGAGAATATCGTTATTGACAATGTTGACATCTACATGAATAGGTGTTACATCATATTCCTTGCGCAAGTTGTAAGATACAAATGTATTAGTGTCTTTTATGCGATACACAAAATTAGAACGGCCTTGTATCATACCCTGGTTGATGAGTTTCTTGAACGGTTCAGGTTCACACACATAACCAAGGTCATAAAGGAACTTGTTCCAAAAACGGCTGTAAATCAAGTGCCCGGTAGCGTGTTCCGTGCCACCTACATACAAATCCACGTTTCTCCAATACTCATCGGTTTGTTTCGACACAAGAGCCTCGTCATTATGCGGGTCCATATAGCGCAAGTAGTAAGCCGACGAACCTGCAAATCCGGGCATTGTGCATAATTCAAGTGGACGGCCATTCTTTGCCACCCAATTCTTTGCACGGCCAAGTGGCGGCTCGCCTGTCTCGGTAGGCAGAAACTTGTCAACCTCGGGCAATTCAAGCGGCAATTCGCTTTCATCGAGCACGTGCGGCATATTATTCTCATCATAATATACCGGGAACGGTTCACCCCAATAACGTTGGCGGCTGAAAATGGCATCGCGCAAGCGATAGTTCACTTTCACTTTGCCTATTCCGGCCTCTTCTATATATTTTTTTGTCTTGGCAATGGCTTCCTTTACTTCAAGCCCGTCGAGCTGCAAATTCCCGTTCGATGAGTTTACCATCCTGCCTTCCTTGGCATCGAAACTCTCTTCACTTACATCGGCCCCCTCGATAAGCGGAATTATGGGCAAATCAAAGTGCCGTGCAAAAGCATAGTCGCGACTGTCATGAGCAGGAACAGCCATGATAGCTCCCGTTCCGTAACCTGCAAGCACATAATCGCTTATATATACAGGTATCTCTTTTCCGGTAACCGGATTAATGGCATAACTGCCACTGAATACACCCGAAACCTGCTTGTCGATGAGACGTTCGCGCTCGGTCTTGTGCTTCACTTCATCTATATATTTATCAACTGCGGCACGCCGGTCTTCGGTGACAAGCATATCCACATATTCGCTTTCGGGGGCAAGTACCATAAATGTAACACCAAATATGGTATCGGCACGAGTTGTAAATATTTCAAGTTCTATGTCGCTGCCGGCAACCTTGAATTTCATTTCGGCACCTTCCGAACGGCCTATCCAGTTGCGTTGTGTTTCTTTTAGCGAGTCGGTCCAGTCAATGGTATCAAGTCCGTCGAGCAAACGTTGTGCATAAGCCGACACACGCAGACACCACTGCCGCATCATCTTTTGTTCAACAGGATAACCGCCGCGTATCGACACCCCCTCGCTCACCTCGTCGTTGGCAAGCACGGTGCCGAGTTTAGGACACCAGTTCACCATGGTATTGCCAAGGTATGCAATTCGGTAATTCATCAATACTGTTTCCTTTTCATATTCGCTCTTGGCATTCCATTCATCGGCTGTAAACGACATTTCTTCGCCACAAGCAGCATTTACACCATCGGTACCTGCTGTTGAAAACTTGTCAATAAGGTTGGCTATAGGACAAGCCTTCTGCAAATCGTTATCATAATAGCTGTTGAACATCTTAATAAAAGCCCATTGCGTCCACTTGTAATAGGCTGGATCACAAGTGCGTATTTCACGATCCCAGTCATAGCAGAAACCTATTTTATCGAGCTGTTCACGGTAACGATTAATGTTTTTAACCGTTGTCACTTCGGGATGCTGCCCCGTCTGTATGGCATATTGCTCGGCAGGCAAGCCGTAAGCATCATACCCCATGGGATGAAGCACATTAAAGCCCTGCAAACGCTTGTAACGCGAATATATGTCAGAAGCTATGTACCCCAACGGGTGCCCCACATGAAGTCCTGCCCCCGAAGGGTAAGGGAACATATCGAGTACATAGAACTTCGGCCTCGTATTATCTATTTCGGTCTTGTAAGTGTTATGAGATTTCCAATACTGTTGCCAGCGTTGTTCTATTTCTTTGAAATTATATTCCATTATAATGTATTATGTGATTTTTTTATTTCGACAATTCAAGCATTCTTTTTATAGGCCTTACGGCTTTTTCGGCCACTTCAGGATCTACTTCAACAAGCGGCATTTCATATTTGAGTGAATTATACAGCTTCTCAAGTGTAACTTTCTTCATGTCGGCACACTCGTTACAATTGCACGAACCATCTTCAGGAGGAACCGGAATGAATTTCTTTTCCGGGCATTTTTTCATCATTTCGTGCAATATTCCACTCTCGGTTGCCACAATGAATGTATCACATTCGCTGTTTACGGCATAATCAAGCAATACCTTGGTCGAACCGACCTTGTCGGCGGCTTCTTGTACCTGTCGGCGACATTCGGGATGTACAAGTACCTTGGCACCCGGATACTGCTCCTTGAGAGCATTTATTTTTTCAATTGAGAATTGTTCATGCACATGGCAGGCACCATCCCACAGCAGCATATCGCGTCCCGATTGAACATTGATGTAATGTCCCAAATTACGGTCGGGGCCGAAAATAATCTTTGCATCGCCGGGCAGGCTGTCGATAATCTTTCGAGCGTTGCCGCTTGTCACCACAATGTCGGTAACGGCTTTCACAGCAGCTGTGGTGTTGACATAACTTACAACGGTGTGACCCGGATGAGTTTTGACAAATTTTTCAAACTCATCGGCAGGGCAACTGTCGGCAAGGCTGCAACCGGCACTCATGTCAGGAACAATTACTTTCTTTCCGGGGCATAAAATCTTGGCAGTCTCGCCCATGAATTGAACACCACACATCACTATAATGTCAGCCCGGCTGTCGGCGGCAATTTGAGCAAGCGCAAGGCTGTCGCCAATAAAGTCGGCTATATCCTGGATTTCGGGACGCTGGTAATAGTGAGCAAGAATAATGGCGTTCTTTTCCTGTTTCAAACGCACAATTTCTTTCTTGAGGTCTATACCTTCCTCTATAGGAGCATCGACATAACCGTTGTCAACATTCATAATTATATATTTTTCTTTTTTTATTTTTTAAAATCTTCTTTTATGATTATGCTTATTGAGTGTCAATAGTGAAAGTAATTTTCATGAATTATACTTGCATAACAAGTTATTAATATAATATTTCAACCGATTAATATGTTATGCACAACTTTGCAGGCTACTGTTCAACCGATTAAGCATTTTATGAACACTTTGTTAGTATCGTGCAAAGTTAATAATTTTGTGAGTAAAATATATTAATAACCTGCCAAAATGCTTGGTGAAAACTGTGATATAACAAAACAATAACTCTTTTGGAACTAAGCCGTGAAGTGTGGCTTATACAAATTTGCGGAAATTGAAAATAAACTTGTTGATTTTTGCTTCCGCAGTTTTGATGGTTTTTCCACAAGTTTTTGTCAAGTATTTAATACGTAAAAAAATTCATTGTTATGAAAAAGAAGACTATGATTGAATTGCATCGCATATCGTGTGAAGAATTTAAAAGTACAAATAAAATACCACTTGTGGTAATACTTGATGATGTGCGCAGCCTGAATAACATTGGTTCGATTTTCCGCACAAGCGATGCTTTTGTGGTTGAGCGAATTATACTTTGTGGAATTACGGCTACTCCACCCCACCCCGATATTCATAAAACTGCACTTGGTGCCGAAGATTCGGTTGAATGGACTTACTTTGAGTGTGTGACCGATGCAATTGAACAATTGCGGTCGGCC
Source organism: uncultured Bacteroidales bacterium (assembly GCA_949289215.1). Lineage (GTDB taxonomy): Bacteria > Bacteroidota > Bacteroidia > Bacteroidales > Muribaculaceae > Avimuribaculum. The sequence goes on from CASENC010000050.1 coordinate 21,518, forward strand.
GGCTATGTGATTTGTTCCATTGAGCAAGTTAATGGCAGTGTGTCACTTAACGACTTTAAGGTAGAACCAGGCAAGCATTATGCCGTGATACTTGGCAATGAAGTGAAAGGTGTGAGTCAACAAGCTGTTGACATGAGTGATTATTGTATAGAAATTCCTCAATATGGTACCAAACATTCATTAAACGTGTCAATAACTGCCGGAATAGTGATATGGGACTTGTTTAATAAAATGATGTTATCAACAAAGTTTTAATCATTGTTCTCTGTATTAGTTATGTGATTATTAATACATTATGATGTAATATATAAAATAATCCACATTAATTCACATTATGTTGAAAACACGGTTTTCAACAAGTGTCAGTAAGTGATAATAAAGTTGTAAAGAGATAAAAAACACAAATACCTGTCGGTTTATACAGTTATCAACATATTTATCAACTTGTTATTAACATGTTAATTAGCTGTACAACAATTATATGTAGAATTATATCAATTAGTAATCAACAATAAGTAGAAAACTAATATCAACAATATGTTGATATTTTAATATGCTATAAATCAGCTTATTGAACGAATGATTTTACAATAATATATTTTTTTCTTACTTTTGTTAAGTTGTTATCGATTACACGCTATGAATGACTTTTTTTCTTATACCTATGTTTCAGTCATATCAGCTTGTCTGGTATTGGTAATAATGTTATTATTCACCGACACTGTTAATAAAAACCACGGCAGGGCCAAAATATATTTGTTTGTATTGTTGGCCATGAGTATAGTGCAAGGAATCGCGCATATAATGTTGGCAAGTCCTTTAACTTCGGGTAACATAGAATTATTGCACATTTATCCCATGACGAGTTTCGGGCTTAAATCTATGCTTGCGTATCTTATTTTATTGTCGATAATGAATGTGCTTGAGCTAAAAAGAAATGTAATATTTAAGATATATGCCTTGCCATTTTCATTGATTTTGACATACTCTATTCTGTATTTATTTTGTGATAGCATAAATATAGAAAGCATCGATGATATTACATTAAACGTGATGGTAATTGTGAGACTGTTGATATTTTTCACCCTCAGCGCGGCATTTGTCACCTCTTTTGTGGTGATATATAAGTCTTATTTAAATTACCTGAACAGTGTTGATAATTATTATGCCGACAGTGAAAACATGAAGTTGAAGAAGATGATGTATGTTGCACTGTTTTATTTAGTGGTGGGAATTTTGGGTTTGGCAAGTAATTTCACGGGCAGTGTGGGATTTATTTCGGCTTTCCATAGTGTCAACATTATTCTTTATATTGCTTTTGTGCTTATGTTGATAAATGAGCAAAAGATTGTTGAAAAAGTAAGCAATGAAATGGAACTTATCCACGTAGGCAATGAAGAGTGTACCTCTGATGATGAGAACGATGCCATACTTGATAAGATAAAAAACTGGGTGGAAAACGAGGAAAAACAATTCCTTAAGCAAGGCATATCGATACAGGAAGTGTCAGAATCGATAAAAGTGGGAAAGCGCGTATTGTCGTCTTTTATCAACCGCCACTATAATATGAATTTCAACACGTGGATAAATACTTTGCGCATGGAAGAAGTGTGTAAATATCTCAATGATGATTATTCATTTACCGAAATTGCCGAAATGACAGGTTTCACCGACTTGTCGTCGATGAGCAAAATATTCAAAAGAATGAAAGGGATGACACTAACCGATTACCGTAAACAGCAACATTTCAAACAATAATTCCGCGTTCGGCAAGAGCCTGGCGAATGTGGTCGATAATCATTTGCGGTTGTATGCCGGTGAGGCAAAAATAGTCGCCGCGCAAACATGGTTTGTTGCCGAATACCGAGCATGGGCGGCACGACAAGTTAAGTTGCACGGCATTGCGTTCTTCCTGATGCCAACCAAGAAATCCGCAATACGGGTGTGTAGCTCCCCATACCGACACAACCGGCAATCGCACAAGTGAAGCAAGATGCATATTGGCCGAGTCCATCGATACCATGACGTCACAGTTGCTTAGCAATGCTAATTCACTTGGAAATCCGTTGCGGCGCGCGGCAAGATTTTTTACGTTTTCATGATTGGCTGCCCATTTTTCAAACGTATCGCTTTCATCGCGTCCGGCTCCCATCAAGAACACCGTTACGTGAGGCCATTTGGCAACAGTTTCCACCACTTTTTGCATCGATTGCAGCGGGTAGATTTTGCCTTGATGCTTGGCAAAAGGTGCTATGGCTATCCACAGGTCGTCGGGTTGTTTTGGTGTGGTGATTGAAGAATATAAATTAGATTCGGCTTTTTGGTTGCCGAATATCGACATGAACAAGTCGCCGGTGGCAAAACCGGCACGGTAAAACACTTCACGGTAACGGGCCCTTGATGAGATAAGTGGCAACATATGCTTGTTGTGCTTGCGTGTAAGCTCATATTTGCCATGCCTGCCTTTTTTGAAGCGTAAAACTTTTATGCCACTTAAAAGGAATGAAACACTAAGTATCCATGTGCGCAACACATCATGCAAATCGATGAACAGGTCGATATCATATTGCTTTACAAGTTCACTTTTAAGCCTGAATATACCCCTGATGCCGTGGTAATCGGTTTTGGTATCTACACCTATTACGATAAGGTTAGGCGGAGTGTTGATAAACAACGTCGAAGCCACCTTTTGTGTAATCATGATGAAACGTGTATCGGGATTGCCGACGCACACCGAGTACACTACCGGTATAGTCATAGCCACATCGCCAAGTGCCGAAAAGCGGGCGACAAGCACATTGTGGTATTTATTGCTACCCCTGTTTTTTTGCATATAGAACGGGATTGGTTGCCGGGTCGTTATACATTTTCATTTGGCAATATACTTTCATATATTTTCGTCCGGCGGCTATGTCGTCGAGCAATTGGTCGATTGCAGTTGTTAAGTCTTTACGTTGTTCAAGTAATACGGCAAGCTTGGCGGCACACTTGTCGCGATGTTCGGCAGAAGCATCGGTGCGTGAAGCCTCTTCTTTCATATGGTATATTTTCAAGGCAAGTATCGATAGCCGGTCGATGGCCCATGCAGGGCTTTCGGTATTTATGGTCGCATCGGGTAATGGTTTCACTTGTGCATATTTGTTGCGGAAGTATGTGTCGATGCGTTCCACGAGGTCGGTACGGTCTTGGTTGGAACGGTCGATGCGGCGTTTCAGTGCCAATGCCTCTACCGGGTTTATTCCCGGGTCTCGTATTATGTCTTCCATATGCCACTGTACGGCATCAATCCAGTTTTTCATAAACAGTTCATGCTCTATACATCCTTCATCATAAGGATTTTCGACTGTCGCATCAATATTGTCGTGGCGATGGTATTCGACCGTCGCTGCATCAAATATAGTGTTACATTCCTCTGCAAATGTCATAATAGTGTATGTATTGTTTCTCACAAACATAATAATGTTTTGCCAAAGATGCAAATATTATTCGCTTTTCATTGCCAACAGGGCTTCGATGGCAAGGCGGTAACAGTCCAGTCCAAATCCTGCTATCACACCGGCGCAAGCACACGATATCATGCTGTGGTGGCGTATAGGTTCACGCTTATGCACATTGGATATGTGCACTTCCACCACCGGCGATGTAATTGAGCGAATGGCATCGGCAATGGCGAGTGATGTGTGGGTGTAGGCACCGGCGTTTAGTACAATTCCGTCGCAGTCAAAGCCTGTGCGGTGCAATTCGTCGATTATCAATCCTTCCACGTTGCTTTGGAAATATTCAATCGTAGCCACGTCGTTGTATTTGTGTTGCAGGCAGGCAAGGTAATCCTCGAAACGTCGGCCTCCGTATATTTCAGGTTCCCTCACGCCCAGCAAGTTTAAGTTCGGTCCGTTGATGATAACAATCTTCATTGTGCTACTCTTTTTTTTGCAAATTTAGCATAATATTCACGATATGCACTTCAAGTATAAAATAAAAAGCTTGAATTAGTGTAAAAGAAAACCCGGCAACCGGGATGCGAATTGCCGGGCCAAACCTAAAAAAACTCCTAATTTACCCTATGTCGAAAAATTTACACCTGAAATCAAGAAGCGAAGACCCGCAATGAACTAAACAAAGCGGCACAGCCCCTTCCATACGTCACCGGGTGTTCGCCCTTAATATAAGGCGAAACGCCGTTTCCGACGTTTGCAGAAACTGCATAAGCCATCGTGTTTCACGATTTCATGAAAGCCTGTTTTAAAATGTTCATTGAAAATTTCTCCCAATACAACATTCACCTAAGAATTTCCGATTGCAACGTCGGAAGTTGTTTCCCCGGTACCGTTTAATCCGCTCGTCTGTCAAGAATTTACCTTTCAAGAATTACCATTCGGCCATATGTGTCGCTTATTCCTTGCGGTAATCGGGCTACACAGGGCTTGGTTTGGTAATGCATCCCCATAAGATTTACTAATACCCATCAATTGTGCATCATCGGGTGAAATACATAACCACAAGGTTATTCTTCACCAAAATAAACACATTTACAAATATAGCCTTTACTACTTAAATTGCAAATAATTATGCAAAATAATTATTTGATAAAACGAATAATAGACTATAAAATATCCGAAACAGAACAATGTTCTTATTTTCTGCAACAATATATCTAAATTCCACACTTCGTGATGCAATATTTGTGATAATTTTTACCGGTTGCCGGAGTGTAGCGGCAATTATATGCTATTGTTTTTTAAGATTGTTATTTGAGAAATATTCACGGGATAGACGCTTCACTTGCGGTGCAAGCATGATTATGGCTGCCATATTGGGAAATGCCATCAAGGCAAACGACAAGTCCATCAGTGCCACTACCGACCCAAGCGGAATAATTGCGGCGACTATAATCATTACAAGGTAAAAATAATTATAATACTTTGCACGATGTGCGCCAAACAGGAAATTGGTACATTTCAAACCATAGTATGAATAAGAGAACATGGTAGAGAATGCAAAAAATAATACAATCACCATTAGCAAGTAATGTCCGTATCCCGGCAATAGCGCATCGAAAGAGTTAAGGGCTATGTAAAGTCCTTTTATTTCTCCAACTTCCATATAGTTGCCGGCAATGATGATGGGAATGGCGGTGAGAGTGCACACCAGTCCTGAATCTATCGACGGGCCTATCATTGTAACCAGTCCCTCGCGTATGGGATTGTCGTTGCGCGAAGCTCCATGCATGAGCGATGTGGTTCCTACGCCGGCCTCGTTGACGTAAGCCGCCCGTCGGAATCCGATGATGGCCGTGCCCACGATTCCGCCAATGCCGGCATCAAGATTGAATGCCCCATGGAATATGGCGGCAAATACGCCTGGAACATGGTCGGCATGGATGATAATAATGACAAAAACAAGTAAAAAGTACAACCCTACCATAGTAGGCACAATCTTGGTGGCAATGCGTGATATGCGTGTTATTCCACCTAATATCACCGAGGCTACTATTGCACAAAACACCGCACCGAGCATAAATCGCAGCAACAGTGTGTTTTCAATACCCATCGGGATGGTTATGACTGTGGTTATGGCCTCTACAAGTTGGTTTGACTGCATGAAGCACAATGTGCCTATCAAGGCGAAAACGGCGAAGAAATAGGCCATGGGTTTCCATTTTTCCCCAAGACCATTGATAATGATGTACATGGGGCCGCCTTGTACCTCGCCTGCACTGTCTTTACCCTTGTACATTATCGATAGTGCGCCTTCAAAGAACTTGGTACACATTCCCAATATGGCACTTATCCACATCCAGAATATCGCACCCGGCCCGCCCATGCACAAAGCTATGGCAACGCCGGCAATGCTGCCCATGCCCACTGTTGACGAAATTTCGCTCATCAAGGCTTGGAACGAACTTATCTGTCCGGCTCCTTTGTTTCCTTGCTTGTAGCGTAACGCGTTTATTGCACTGCCGTAACGGCGAATGGATATGCCGCCCGAGTAAACAAAGAAAAACAGTCCGCCGCAAACGAGCAGCAAAAAAAACGGGTATCCGCACACTGTATCGCTAATTGCAGTAAGCAATTTGCCAAAATTGTCAAAAAATTGTTCCATCATTCGAGGAAATGGTACGGGATATTAAAAACGGTTACACCGATACTTTGCCGCTTATGTGTGGCCAAGGATTGTAGTCGGTGAGTGTAAAGTCGTCGTATTGGAACGAGAAGATGTCGCGCACATCGGGGTTAAGGTGCATCTTTGGCAATGGACGTGGAGTACGCGACAATTGTTCTTCCACTTGTTCAAAATGGTTGGTATATATGTGTGCGTCGCCAAGGGTGTGAATGAAGTCGCCTGCGTGTAATCCCGTGACTTGTACCATCATTTGCAACAGCAAGGCATAAGAAGCAATGTTGAACGGAACACCCAGGAATATGTCGGCACTACGTTGGTAAAGCTGCAAGCTCAGTCGCCCGTCGGCCACATAAAATTGAAAGAACGCGTGGCACGGCGGCAAGTTCATGCGGTTGAGGTCGGCGACATTCCATGCGCTCACTATTATGCGGCGTGAATCGGGATTGTTTTTGATGTCGTTCACTGCTTGTGCAATCTGGTCGATATGCCCTCCGTCATAGTCGGGCCACGAACGCCATTGGTATCCGTATATATGTCCAAGGCTGCCGTCGGGGTCGGCCCATTCGTTCCATATTCTCACCCCGTGTTCTTGCAGGTAGTGCACATTGGTATCTCCTCGCAGAAACCACAGCAATTCATATATGATTGATTTCAAGTGCAATTTTTTTGTAGTGAGCAATGGAAAACCATCGTCAAGGTTAAACCGCATTTGGTAGCCGAAAACGCTTCGAGTGCCGGTACCGGTGCGGTCGGCCTTCAGCACCCCATTGTCGCGCACATGACGCAGCAAGTCGAGATATTGTTTCATTTCTTTGATTATTCCTGTTTATAGTGCAATATTCGCAAAAAATATCGAAATCTGCAAACACGTAAATGCATAACATTAGTCATATTTATTTTTGTAATACGTTTTATTTATGCTATCTTTGCGATGTAAGGTGCTAATGTTGAATATGTAAACAGAATGAGATTATGAAGAAGATTGGAATCATAGGAATTGTGGCGGTGTGCGCATTATGTTTCTCGGCTTTTGCTTTTGCCGGGAGCGATGATGACACCCGTGACGAAGGCAACCGGGTAGAATGTTGCTGCGGCCGTGATTGCGGTTGTGAAGGTGAATGCCGGTGTGGAGAAAATTGCGATGAATGTGATTATTGCCGCCACCATGACGGCTGTGCCGAGTGTGACGATTGCACTCATCGCGGATATTGTTGTGATTACCACAATGGCAACCACCACCGCAGGCATCATCGCCACGGAGGTTGCTGCCGCAGATATTAAGAATAAAGATGGGCTGATTTAGAGATATAAATCAGCCCATCTTTGTTTATGCATAGCTGTGCAGGCCCACCATGATGAAGTTTGCACCGAAGTATGTGATAATCACACTGAGGAATGCTATTATCGAGAACCAATGGAAAAACATCGGGCGGCGCAATGCCGGCAGTGACGCAGTGTGCAGCGATGCCGCATACACCAGTAGTGTTATCAGTGCCCAGGTTTCCTTTGGATCCCACCCCCAATAACGCCCCCACGACACATTGGCCCAAATGGCTCCGATGAAAATTCCCGCGGCAAGCAGGAATACTGCCGGATAGAGCATCAACCGGCTCAGTACTTGTAGCCGTTCAATTTGAATGGTACATTCCTTGCCTGAATAGCGCAATATGACTGCGGCAATGCCATTAAACATGGCGAAGCCAAAAAGGGAATATGCAATCATTATCACGGCTACGTGTATGCTTAACAACGGTGAGGACAATACCGGCATAAGTTGTGTGACCGGTGGGTTGGATTCGCCAAACATTGCCACAAGCATGGCCAGTCCGCAAAGCATAAATCCGAATGATAATGACATCTCAAACCGCCGGTGCAATGTGATTGCCACGACCAGTGTGCAGGCGGCCATCAGTTGCATCGTCTCGAAACCGTTTGACGCCGGGAAATGACCTCCGATAATTCCCCGCAAAGTCAATACCGATATAATATAGATTAAAACCAATGTCATGACTGTCACAAGCACACTGTTCACCCACGATTTGCGGCCGCTTTCACTGCGAGTCATGCGCCTGCAATAGAAAAAGAATGAAAGTATGCCTGCCGTGAGGCATAGCATGGCTGCCGGTCGGGTGAAATCGAGAGCATTGTAAAGTTTCTCGGCGTTGAAACGGGTATTTCCCGGTAAATATCCGGCTGCTTCTTTTGCCTGATATTTCTTGGTTTTTGCAAGCAGAGTGTCAACTGCGGCAAAATCTTTACGCGCCACCTTTTCGGCTATATAATTCATATCATACCGGATAAACATCCATTTCTCGTGCGGCATCGATGAAGGAAGCCTGTCGGAAACCGAATACCATGCAATGCCGTCATCGGAGCGGTAAGGGAAAATTTTCAATGCGTTTCCTGTACATAAAGCACTCACAAGGCTGAATTTTTCGTCGGCTTCGCTCACGCCGCGCAGGTCTTTGATTTCAGTTCCCTGCTTCCATGCGTCGCCCAGTTTGTAACCTGTCGGGCCGAAAAAGTCGGTAAGCCTGGCATATTCTCCGTCTATGCCGAGCAAACGTCGCACTTCGCGGCTTTTTATGCGTATTATGGGTTCTTCCTTCCAGTCATCGTAATAGAAGAACCATCCGGCCAATACCTGTTCGGCGGTCATCCCTTTATATGATGCCTTGCCATACAGTTTCACGGTAAAATCCCGGGCGAGTGTTTGCAACGGGCATACACGGTCGTTATAATAAACATACATATCGCCGAAATTCGATGCCGTGGCCTCGGGCAATGACTTCGGGGTTTCATCAGCAGCCTGTATCGACAGAGCCACCAATGGCAGCATCGAGCACAGTGCCGTCTTGCGTAAAGTAGGGTGGTGCAGCAGCTTGCGAAACTCGCTGCCATGCTCAAAAAAGAACAGCAGCATGGAAAGCAGCAACAGTGCATAACCTGCATATGTGACGGCTATCCCATAAGGGTCGTGGTACACCGACAGGGTACTGCCACGGCCATCGGAGTCATAGGTTGACTGGTAAAAACGATAATTGAGATAATTGTATATGTTGTTCATCGATACTTTTCCTGTGGCGACGCTATCGCCATCATGCACCGAGATGGTGCTTATAAAGTCCATGGGGGCAACGGTTCCGGGATAATAAGAAAGTTCAAAATTTTCAAGTCTGATACCGAACGGTAATTCATATTCCCGTCCATCGGCCGAATGGAACACACCTGCAGGAGCATCGCCCTGCCGCAAATGCAGCACTCCTTGTTCACCCCATGAATGTGATATGAATGCCCCGGCAAGTATTACCACAAACGACAAATGTAACAGGAAAGTCGCTTTGCGTTTTGCCATTTTGCAAGCCATGACATAAGCAAGAGATGAGGCCGTCACAAAAATCCATAATGCGACAAAAAACGGCGAGCCGTAGATATGCGTGGCGACAAACCGGGTGCCGCGAGCCGCCTCGATGAATGTGGTAACGGCAAGTAACAATGTAGTAAATGCCGTGAGTCCGAAACTGATGTTTCGTAGTAGCTTGATTTTGTCAGTCATTGTCAATAATAGAAAGGTGGTGTGCCACCGTGCCATCCGGTGAGGCAGGCGCACACCACACACTCATAATGAAATTTACAGAGTTCGTCTATATGAGCTGTATCAAATTGCATCGATAAACTTTACAATGGCATCGCGATCCTCTTTCGATAACTCGCGGAATTTTTCTACGCTCTTGCGTGCATCACTTTGCGGATTTCCGTGCCACATGATGGCTTCGACGACGGTGCGTGCGCGGTTATCGTGCAGGCGGTCGGCCGTGGGCGAACCGGTACACATTTGGTGCAAACCGCGTCCCCATAACGGAGTGGTGCGGCACCAGCCTGTGCGGATGTCATTTTCCATGTGGAGTTTGTGCTGAACGAGGTCGGAATATGGCCAAATCGTTTGGTTGGGATATTTGGGAAGACGGCTGTCGCCACGGGCAAAAAATCCGTTGGGATCATAGAAATTGTCGCTGCCGGTCTTCCACGACGGACGGTGGCAATAAGTGCAGCCTATTTCTTCAAACAATTCTTTGCCGCGAACCACATCGGGATCGTCAATATTGCGCACGGCAGGCACGGCAAGCCCGCGATGCCAAACGGCGAAGTCGATGAAATCTTCATCGTCCATCTCCACATCGAGTTCGGTCGATGTGAGGTAAGCAGCAATTGCCGCAGCCACCTCCTCGGTATCGGTGTAATCGGCTGCGTGCCATGTGGGATGATTGCCTTCGGGGTCCAAGCTTTCGATATAATCCTTATATCCGGCTTGTACCTCGGGGTCATAAGCCGAAGCCTTAACCCACGAGCTGCCACCGAATTTCGTTTTGTTCTCGTCGGTCGCAGCGGCAAAATATGTATCAAGATAGTGGTAGCGGCGATTGCTTCGAGTGACATTTGTGATGTTCCACATTGCATTTATGCCTGCGGCATCTTGGAGCGGGCCGCGACTAAGGGCATAAGTGAAACGGAACGGGTGTTGTTCACCGGCGTCGGCAAATCCCGCAGCCACATCGGTCGCTTTGGTATTGCTATATTGCTTGACCCATTCTCCGCCCTTGAAGAAAGCCGGGTTAATGCCATTAGGCAGGTAACCGTCATTCTCCTGCTTGGTATATTCGGCTTTGAGGTCTTCATCGGGTATTGCATCGAGCAATCCTGTTCCATATATGCCGATAGTCGATTCAAGTACTACATTGTAATTGCCAAGGTCGGTGACTACCCCTTTGTTATAAGCATATACAGCGTCGGGCGACATGGTGACCGAGGGATATTCAAGATCGTATGTCTCGCCGTCGGGGAATGTATTGTTCCACTCGTCGGTATATTTATTCCAAGTTATGATAACTTTACTTTCGTCGAGCGGAGCTTTGAACGGTTCGGCGGCGTGGCCTTGCGGCATACCGGTGAGCCAGCTCACATATGCATCGTTATCGGGATTATAAACCACAAGCAGGCAGCCGTTGCCTATCGAACTTGTTTCAAAGCTGCCTGCGGCATTGCGTTTGCCGTGTCCGTAACCCGGATGGCAGTGGATGCAAGAGTTTCGCACGTAGGCCGGACCAAGGCCGCTGCGTACACCGGTGTGGTTGGTCATATACATTTTTTCAAACAATGCCTCGCCGTGCTTGAAGCGTTCGTTCATTTCGGCATCGGCTTCAACCACCGGTGTAGGCTGCTCATAGGCATTCGAAGTGCTAAGGTAAGCGGTGCCCAGTTCGCCGCCGGCGTAATACCAGTCGGGCAAAGATGTTTCTCCGGGATTGGTAGTTCCGGGGTCTTGGGCAGGTTCGTCGTCGTTGCAGCCGCACAAAGCACCTGCAACAAGCAGCAAGCTCATAAGGTAATAATTTGTCTTTTTCATAAAGTTGATTTGTTTTTTTAGATTAATCTATTTTATGCTACAATGAGGAATGTGCCAATAATAATTGGCACACCCCTCTTTATGCTGCGGGAAGCAATATTTAATTGTTGACTAACACGTCATTAACCTTGTCTAAAGCAGTTTCAAGCTTGGTAAGGCTTTCCATTGCGGTTGCTGCAGTTTGTTCGGTGGCGTGCAATGCAAATGGTTCGGGAATAAGCATTATGTTGTCGATGCTTTCTTGTATAAGGTTGCGAACTTCGGTATCAACATCAGGAGCTACTGTGGCCACATAGTCGCTTATCGAAGCATCGTTGTTTTGTCCTTCATATGCATTCTTCACGCTGCGGATGTTGTCGGCAAAGTCAACAATCGAGTTCAGAGCATAAGGCGATTCTATATAGTTCTTGTCTTCGGTGCTTTGGCCGCTGTGCGGGCGTCCTATCTTTTGCACGTTAACCTCGTTCACGATATCGATAGCACCTTGGATTATCTGTTGAGCAGCAAGCGTAAGGCTTTGGTAGTTACTGCCTGCTTGGCCTGCAAGTTTCATGTCTTGTCCATAGTCTTTGGTAGGTTCAAGTTCGTTGTCGGTAAGAATTTGTTGTTTTTCCGACGTTACATTGTCCAATCCTGCCCAAGATGCCTCAAGGCGTACGCACTGATTGCGCAAATCTTCGGCGACGGCTGCCATATATATCATGTGGTTATCGGTAACGGCAGTGCCTTCAAGCGTATGGCTTAAATCGCGAGGAGTGCTTGTTTGTCCGTCGGCCGACAATTCATAAAGCATATATTCAATGGCGTGGAATCCAAGCAAGCCGTAACCCAGGTTGGCACTGACGTATGCGCCTCCGCTCTCGCCTATTTGTTGCATCATTGAGGCATTTGCCAGCAAGTTTACAAGTGCCTGTTTGTCGAGAGGCCATGAGTCGATGTGCGGGTCGATGTTATAGTCGGCAGCTGCACCATATAACCATGCCTCGCTCAATTCCCACGCCTCACGCGACTTTGTCCAGTGATTGCAGGCATCGGCTATATAACCGTTGGCCGTGGTAATGTCGCCTTCCATGAAGCTGTCGCGGGCTTTTACACACAAGTCATAAAGTTCGATGGCTTCATCGGCCATGACTTTATAATTGGGGATAACGGTATTGTCAACATACGGGTCGATAGCGGCTTTCAGCGCAATGTCTTTTGCACTTTGTTCGCCACCATCGCCGCCGTTGGGTTCATCGTTGCTGCAAGCAGCGAGGCTCATAGCCATCATGGCGCACACGGCCATGCAGGAAACTGATTTTACAAACTTCTTCATTTTTAGTCAATTTATTCTTTTTAGGTTAAACAATTACATGAAAAATCCAGAATAAGCTATGCCCACCGATATTGCCGGTTCGTTGTTATAAGGCGACTTCAACATCCCTATGGAATATTCACCTTTCACAACAATCTCCTTTATGGGATAATAATTTATGCCTGCTGCCACACGGCTGCGGCCGCAATATTCATAAATGTTGGTATTGGTTTTGTGCATCGAGTCGTAATAGTCATAACGGCCAAACACATAGAACTTTTGCCCTTTTTCATTGACTTTAGGCATATGCGCGAATATATTGTAACCGGCCTCAATGCCTCCGGCAATGGCTGCCTCACCCACAGCCTGGTGCGGAGATGGGGAAGCCTGGCTCATGTGGTTGATATTGACATTGGTTATTACATCGGCATCGCTCAAATGTCCATAATCGAAGTTCCCGCGCACAATCAGGTTGTGGCCGGAGTAATTGAAATCGAAAGCACCTATCAGTACAGTGCCTTTCACGCCTTCATATCGCTTTGCGTTCCTGTTGGAGCTAAGAGTGTTGTTAAACGAATTGCCCGCATATCCGCTAAGCGAAAGGCGTAATCCCGGAATAGAGAAATTGTCCACACGGAATGCTCCGGCCACCGAGTTGCCTATCTTGAATTCGTAAGGGCTGCCGGCACCGTCGTGTATCCAACCTTGTCGGCCGAAGCGTTCGGAATCAAGTCCGGGTATAAGTAATGCCTCGTAACGCCAGTCTCCGGCACGCCCCCAAATGCTGATGCCGGTCTCGTGCCATGTGCAAGGCATTATGGTGTTTTCGCCTTCGGGACGATAAACGCCAAAAAATTCGGTGGGCATATGGTGCATATTGGTTCCGCCTACTGGAACTATTATGTGGCCTACGCGAACATTGAGTTGCGGCATGAACGACTTTTGCAACCAAAACTGTTCAAGTGCGACTTCTCCGCCGCGTTCAACTTCACTTTCATATTCTCCGGCTTCCTCTTCTTCGATTTCCATTGCCGACTCGGTGCCGCCATGTTCAAACTCGATTTCGCTGCCCATGGACCACCCCTTGCCGAAGTCGTAACCAAGGAAAATCACCACGTGGGGCAAGTCAAATCTCCCGTGAGACTCGTCCTTGTACTGTTCCGGGGTAAGGTACCGTGTGTATTTGTCGCTATACATATTGTAGGAATACACGGCCTCGCCGTAACCTCCCACCGTGAGCCGCGACATTACTTTTTCTATTTTGGAAGGTTCCTCGTCGCCTCTGTCGGCTTGTTTATCGGCAGCAAACGTCTCACCGCAGACCATGCCGAGCAACAGGGAAAATAATAAAACTTTTTCTTTCATTCCTTTGCAATTTTTTTGTGATTTATTTCAGTGCAAAGGTATTTGCACCCGGAACCCTGAACAATCCCTATTAGTTGGTAAAAAATCGTAAAACATCACCATTTGTTACTATGCTTTGGTTATGCCGTTGAACCTTGAATTTGAAATATTTTATTGATTGGGTGGAAATTTGTAATTTTGAGGGTTAAAAACAAATATACACACGTGGCTAAAGAGATTGTAGAAACCCCGTTGATGAAACAGTATTTCGAGATGAAGCAAAAACATCCCGATGCGATATTGCTGTTTCGTGTGGGCGACTTTTATGAAACGTTTTCAGAGGATGCCATCGCCAGTTCCGAGATACTTGGCATAACATTGACGCGCCGTGCCAATGGGGCTGCACAATATGTGGAGCTTGCCGGATTTCCACACCATGCGCTCGACACTTACCTGCCAAAACTTGTGCGTGCGGGAAAGCGTGTGGCAATATGCGAGCAGCTCGAAGATCCCAAGCTGACCAAGAAACTTGTGAAACGCGGCATAACCGAGCTTGTAACACCGGGAGTGTCGATTAACGATAATATTCTCAATAACCGTGAAAATAATTTCCTTGCCGCCGTGCACTTTGGCAAACGTTCGTGCGGTGTGGCTTTCCTTGACATCAGTACGGGGGAGTTCCTTACAGCCGAGGGTACTACCGACTATATCGACAAGTTGCTGGGAAATTTTTCACCCAAAGAGGTGCTTGTAGAACGCAGTAACCGCAAACGGTTTGCCGAGACTTTTTCGTCGAAATATCTTACTTTCGACCTTGATGACTGGATCTTCACCGAGGAGGCTGCCACCGACCGGCTGTTGCGCCACTTCGAGACAAAAAACCTGAAGGGCTTCGGTATAGATTCGATGCACTGTGCAATTGTGGCATCGGGGGCAATATTGCATTACCTGGACATTACACAGCATACCCATGTGAGCCACATCACCACATTGTCGCGCATCGAAGAGGAGCGTTATGTGAGGCTCGACAAGTTTACCGTGCGAAACCTTGAACTCATCGGCTCGATGTGTGAGGACGGGAAAAGCTTGCTGTCGGTACTTGACGGGACTCTTACCCCGATGGGAGCACGAATGTTGCGGCGGTGGATTGTGTTCCCGCTGAAGGACGTGCGGCAAATCAATAACCGACTCGATGTGGTGGAATATTTTTTCCGTGATACAAAAGCTCGCGACACGCTCAAGCACCAGCTGGAAATGATTGGCGACATCGAACGGCTTATTTCAAAGGTGGCGGTGGGGCGCATAACTCCGCGGGAACTTGTGCAACTGAAAAACGCCCTGACGGCAATAGAACCGGTAAAGGCACTTTGCACGAATGCCGACAACGATGTGTTGCATCACATAGGCGAACAATTGAACCCGTGCAAAACTATACGTGACCGCATAGAACGTGAAATTAATCCCGATGCCTCCAATATGGTGAACCGTGGCAATGTGATATGCCGCGGTGTGAATTCCGAACTTGATGAATTGCGCGACTTGTCACATTCGAGCAAGGACTACCTGATGAAATTGCAGCAGCGCGAGAGTGAGCGGACGGGTATTCCAAGTTTGAAAATAAGCTATAACAATGTTTTCGGTTATTATATCGAGGTCCGCAATACTCATAAAGACAAAGTGCCTCCCGAATGGGTGCGCAAGCAGACGCTTGTGAGTGCCGAACGCTATGTCACACAAGAGTTGAAAGAATATGAAGAGAAAATACTCGGTGCCGAGGAGAAAATAGTCTCGATAGAAACACGGTTGTTCAACGAGATTGTAGCCGCCGTTGCCGATTATATTCCTGCAATACAGGTTGATTCGAGCCTTATTGCCCACCTTGATTGCCTGCTTGCCTTTACTAAGGCCGCAGCCGACAACCGTTATACGCGCCCTATACTCGACGATTCGCTTGACATCGATATAACCGAAGGCCGTCATCCGGTGATTGAGAAGCAATTACCTGTGGGTGAGAAGTATGTTTCAAATAATATCAGGCTGGGCAATGAGGATCAACAAATAATAATGATTACCGGGCCAAATATGGCCGGTAAATCGGCTTTGTTGCGGCAAACAGCCTTGATTGTGCTCATGGCGCAAATAGGTTGCTTTGTGCCTGCCGATTCGGCTCGTATAGGTATAGTGGATAAAATTTTCACTCGTGTGGGTGCCAGCGACAACATCTCGCTTGGTGAATCTACTTTCATGGTGGAAATGACCGAGGCAGCATCTATCCTGAACAATATAAGCGAACGCAGTCTTATATTATTTGACGAACTGGGGCGCGGAACCAGTACCTATGACGGAATTTCGATAGCTTGGTCGATAGTGGAATATTTGCACGAGAACGGTAAGGCCCACCCGAAAACACTTTTTGCCACCCATTACCACGAACTTAACGAAATGGAAAAAACATATAAGCGCATAGCCAATTATAATGTTTCGGTTAAGGAAATCAATGGGAAAGTGGTTTTTGTGCGTAAATTGGTGCGTGGTGGCAGTGAACACAGTTTCGGTATTCATGTGGCAAAATTGGCAGGTATGCCGCCATCGATAGTTGAACGCGCCGATGAGGTGCTGCGTCAGCTCGAAGAAAATAATCGCGGGGAGAAAAAGCCGCTCAACATAAAGGATGCTCCGGCAACGGGTGGGGTACAATTGTCATTCTTCCAACTTGACGACCCGGTATTATGCCAGGTGCGTGATGAAATATTGAATGTGGATATCGATAACCTCACTCCGATGCAGGCACTTAACAAGTTGAATGACATAAAGAAAATAATAACAGGTAAAGATTAGCCGACCTATTTGTTTTAATGAAACGACTGCTCACAGCAATTTTTATATTGACGGCATTGACGTTGCATGTCTTAGCAGCTGATGTTACAGGCGGTGTGCAAGGACGCATTACCGACGGCGATACCGGAGACCCTGTGGCTGGAGCCACAGTGGTGATGATGGGCGACACTTCTCTTGTGTGTGTCACCGACAGCCTTGGGTCTTATGTTATCGATGGGTTGCCTGTGGGGTATTGCATATTGCAAGTTGAGGCCGAGGGATATGAATACACCGCATCTGAGGCGTTTGCTGTTTCAACAGCGGCTCCGGCGGTGGTTAATGTGCAATTGATGCGTAGCAGGCATGAGCTTGACGAACTTACGGTTACGGCTTCGCCATACCGTACCGGGATTGAAGCCCCTGTGTCGATGATGCGCATCGGTGCGCAGGAAATAGATCTCACCCCGGGTGCCAACCGCGATATATCCCGGGTGGTGCAATCCATGCCGGGTGTACTGTCGGTGAGCAATTCCAATCGTAACGACTTGCTTGTGCGTGGCGGTGGGGCCAATGAAAATCGTTATTATATCGATGGTATTGAAATCCCGGTGTTAAATCACTTTGCCGTACAAGGCGGTTCGGGTGGGAATGCCTCGCTCGTCAATACCGAATTGTTGTCGGGAACCGAGTTCTATACGTCGGCATTCCCTGTGCAACTGGCTGCCGGGTTAAGTTCGGTTATGGAGATGACCATGCTCGAAGGGAACAACGACCGTTTTCACGGAAAGTTCATCGTGGGATTTACCGATGCCGGTTTGCACGTCAATACTCCGGTTAGCCGTGATGGGCGCACCACGCTCACTGCATCGTGGCGCACAAGTTACCTTAATATGCTGTTCAGCTTGTTGAAATTGCCGTTCCTGCCTACTTACAACGATTATCAATTTAAACTTACAACACGGCTCGGCGATAACGACAAGTTATATTTTATCGGTCTCGGTTCAATCGACAATAATAAATTGAATACCGGTGAAAGCGACCTTGAACCTGACAGGGAATATATTCTTGGATATCTGCCTAATAATGACCAGACGAGTTTTACCTTTGGGGCCGGATACATACATCGTTTCAACGGCGGGCGGTTGCGCGCCACGGCAAGTGTCGATTACCTGAAAAACAGGCTCTTCAAGTATCGCGACAATGACAAGGTTCAATCATTGTTGTTCGATTTCGACAGTCGAGAAATGAATTATCGCATGAATATCGGTGTCGAGTGGTATGATGTGGGCGGGTTCAAGATAAGTGCCGGTATGGGTGGAGGTGTCGGTGTCGGCGAGCGGCACACATTCGGGCGATATGCAATGTATGCCTCGGTAAGTCGCGTCATAGGGCGATTTTCTGCCAACGCTTCGTTGCGATTCGACGGAATGGGTTACAACAGTATCATGAGTAATCCGTTCAAGCAAATATCGCCGCGTCTCAACCTGTCTTACCGCCTGTCGGGTAAATTTGCTTTGAGCGGCAGTGCTGCCCGATATTATCAGGAGCCTTCAATGACCTTGCTTGATTATGATGGTGACGACATTGCAGGGCATAGCCAACGCAATGGCTTGCGTTATGCTGCTGTAAACCATTATGTGGGAGGCATCAGCTTTACCCCCGATGCTATGCAGGTGCTGCGTGCCGAAGGATTTTTCAAGCAATATTCCCGGCTTCCTGTATCGCTCATCGATGGTATGCCTGTGGCTACTCAGGATTTCAGTGATTACATTGTCGGCAACGTGCCGGCAAGTTCCATCGGGCGTGGCCGTGCATATGGTGTGGAATTGTCGTGGCGGCACCGCAATTTGTGGAACACTGTCGTCAATGCCTCATATACATTTGTGCGTTCGCAATTGCGACGCACCGACGGTCAGCCCGGTTGGTGGAGTTCGGCTTGGGATGTGCGTAACATATTCACGGTTTCGGCAATTCATCGCCTCGGGCGCAATTGGACTATAGGAGCAAAATGGCAATTTTCGGGCGGCTTGCCGTTTACGCCTTATGACCGTGAACGTTCATCGCTGATTGCGGAATGGGATGCCCGTCATCGCCCCTATCCCGATAATTCCCTGTATAATTCGGGTCGTGAACCTGCTTATCATCAACTTGATATACGTGTAGATAAAATATGGTATTTCGACCATTGGCGGCTCGGCTTTTATATTGATGTGCAAAATGTGTACAACTACAGTCCGTGGGGGCGTCCGATACTTGCACCGGCAACCGATGCTGCGGGCAACTATATTGTATCGGCAACCGTTCCCGACCACTATGAAATGCAAGAAATTCCTCACGACATAGGTGGAACAGTGCTTCCCACCATAGGCATAACCTTTGAGTTTTAGAAAATTACTTTGATTTATGCTCAATTTGCACTATTTTTGTTGTGACATAAAAAGAATTAAGGAATATGGCAACGATAGAAATGTTACAAAACGAATTAATCCGTGATGTTTTAAATATCAACGATATAAACATCTTGAAAAAGATACGGAACTTTTTGCGTAAAGAGGAACATGAAACTGCCGAGCAGCCTGTTGTGAGCGAAGATGAGGTGCCTTATATGTCGAAAGCCGAGATATTGGCCAATTTTGACCAAGCCTGCAAGGAGTTGAAACTTAACTTGGAAGGTAAGTTGGAGTTTAAAACTGCTGAAGAACTGCTTGATGAATTGTAAAATAACATATACCCCCGACTTTGCAAAAGCACTTAAGAAATTGAGCAAACGTTATCGCTCGATAAAGCAAGACTATTCCCAATTGTTAAAAGATCTACATTCTAATCCTTTGATGGGTGTGGACTTGGGGCATCATTTGCGCAAGGTACGAATGTCAATAACATCAAAAGGTTGTGGCAAAAGCGGTGGTGCAAGAGTTATTACATACACCGTTATTTTAACACAAATCGAGACCGAAATAAAGTTGATTACAATATATGATAAGTCGGACAAGGAAAATATTTCCGACGCGGAATTGCTTGAAATACTTCGCAGCAACGGCATAGAATAGCCCAATTATTAGGAAAGGCATGGGTTATTGAGGCATATCGGCGCGGCTTTTGCTGCGGGTTACGAGGTATACGCCTGTGAAGATGAGTATCACGGCTATGCCTTTTACCACATTGAAGGTGTCGAGGCCGAGTGTTATCGCCACAATGCAAGCAACCACGGGTTGCACATAATTATACATTCCTGCCACTGTGGGACGCAGTGATTTTTGCCCTACGACAATGAGCAGGTAACTTATAAATGTGGCAAATATCACTATGTAGCATATTGAGAGCACCAAGGCGAGGTCGAGTGCGAGCCAGTCGGTAGCCATTAGGTCGTCGTAGGAGAATGGCAGCAGGCAAATGAATGCGTAGGTGAACATCCATTTCATTATTGTCACGAGCGAGTATTTGCCAACAAAGTTCTTATATAGCACAAGGTAAAGCGCGTAGCTTAATTGTGCCATCAGCACCAACAGGTCGCCCAAGATATGATTTTCGCCACCGGCTGTTGCCGACGATTGTGAGCTGCCCACAATAAGCAGCAGTGCTCCGCAAGCGCCGGCGGCAATGCCCATTACTTTTTTGCCCGTAATAGGTTCTTTTAGGAAAAATGCGGCAAGCACCATGGCCCATAGCGGCATACTTGTGGTTATAATCGATGCATCGCCGGGCGAAGTGAGGCTCACGCCAAAAATGAAACTGCCCTGGTTGAGCACTATGGCAAGCAACGATGCACCAAACAGCCTGACCATGTCGCCCGGTGACACGTGTTCGGGTTTCTGAAAAAGTGAAACAATCCAAAACATAATCATTGCTCCAAATGCACGTAAGTCGGTAACTACGAGCGGGGTGACTATCCCACTTGCCATTACAATTTTGGCAATCGGAGACATCAGGCCCCAAATGGTGTTGGCGGCTAACATCGATGCATGGCCTTTTATACTTATTTTTTCCATTTCGGGCGCAAAAGTAGGATCAGCGGATTTTCCCGGTTGGTGGAGCAGGGATTTCAGGAATATAGCTTAACTTTGTATCATGGAACATATTAAACTGCTACGTGCCATCCTTCCTGATGTGCTGATAGACAACTTCGATGTTGTAAATTTTGAGAAG
>CASENC010000051.1 GCA_949289215.1 uncultured Bacteroidales bacterium
CGATGATTTACCAGAGCGGTTACCTGACCATCAAAGACTACAAACCTCGCCGCCGGACTTTCCTCCTTGATTTTCCTAACAACGAGGTAAAGAAAGGCTTTGTGTCGTTGGTGGCATCAGACTATTTCAAGCCGCGCAGGGAGAGTGTCAACAGTTGGGTTCAGGATTTGGTCGATGCGTTGGAAGGTGGCGAAGTAGAGCAGATGCGCAAGTTGTTCACCTCGTTCTTGGCAGATATCCCTTACACAATGCGGCGCAAGGAAAATGAGCGAGAACGTGAGCGATATTTCCACTACACGTTTTACCTGATATTCCGCTTGGTGAGTGTTTACACGGTTTACAGCGAGAAGCAGCAGAGCGAGGGCAGGGTTGACTGCATAGTCGAGACACCTGATTATGTGTATATATTTGAATTCAAGCTCGACGGCACGGCAGAAGAGGCATTGCAACAGATAGAAGAAAAGGGTTATTCCCGACCATATGAAGCCGATAGCCGCAAGCTCTACAAGATAGGAGCAGTGTTCTCATCACAGACCGGCACAATATCGGATTGGGGATGCAGGTGATTTAACGTTAATTATGCAGGCATTTTTTTGATATTTTGTATTTTTGCATAATCAAGTTCCGGCTTTTGTGAAAATAATAACATGATTGTGTAGCAAGGTTTATACTGTTGCTAATTCTATGTATGTGTGCAATCGGTTGCAGTGCAAAGGCTTATGATTGCTTTCCGTAAATTATGAAAGAAGATAACGATACACCTGAAGAAGAATTGGAAAATAACGAATCGTGGCAAGATAGTGATAGCGACGATGGTGAAGATGCGGTGGTGCAGGCACATTCTACATATGTGCCTAAAGATAACCGTATGCAGTTGTCGGGAATGTTCCGCAACTGGTATCTTGATTATGCGTCATATGTCATACTTGAACGGGCCGTGCCGCACATTGAAGATGGGCTGAAGCCTGTGCAACGCCGTATATTGCACACGATGAAAGAACTCGATGATGGCCGTTATAATAAAGTTGCCAATATTGTGGGTTTCACTATGCAGTATCACCCTCATGGTGATGCATCGATAAAAGATGCATTAGTGCAACTTGGGCAAAAGAACCTGCTTATCGATACTCAGGGGAACTGGGGTAATATACTCACGGGCGATGATGCCGCTGCCGGACGTTATATTGAAGCCCGGTTGTCGGAATTTGCACTTGACGTGGCTTTCAGTCCTAAAATTACCGATTGGGGGCGTTCATACGATGGCCGCAAGCCCGAGCCTATTACGTTGCCGGTGAAGTTCCCGCTTGTGCTTTTCCATGGAGCTGAAGGTATTGCCGTAGGCTTGTCAACAAAGATTTTGCCTCATAATTTCAATGAAATAATAGATGCCGCCGTGGCTTACTTACGTGGAGAGCCGTTTCAATTATATCCTGATTTCCCGACAGGCGGATATGTGGATGTGCGCAGGTATAACGATGGCGAGCGTGGCGGACAAGTGCGCGCCCGTGCCAAAATAGAGAAGCGCGATAGCAAAACGCTTGTTATAAACGATTTGCCATATGGATATACCACGCCAAAGCTTATCGAGTCGATATTGCTTGCCCAGCGTAAAGGAAAAATTAAAATCAAGAAAATCGATGACAATACTTCTTCGACAGCCGAGATTATTGTCACATTGCAGCCCGGCACGTCGAGCGACAAGACAATTGATGCTCTTTATGCTTTTACCAATTGCGAGGCAAGTATTTCGCCCAATTGTTGCGTAATCGAGGATAAGAAACCAAAATTTTTGTCGGTGAGTGATATATTGCGCAACAATGTGGATCACACCAAGGATATGTTGCGTCGAGAACTTGAAATACAGCGAAACGAGACGCTTGAAGCAATTCATTTTGCCTCACTTGAAAAGATTTTCATCGAGCAACGCATATACAAAGATAAAGAGTTTGAAGACAGTCTTGACCTTGATGAGGCAATTGCTCATATCGACCGCCGTCTTGAACCATGGAAACCATCGTTTTACAGGGAGGTTACACGTGACGACATATTGAAATTGCTTGACATCAAGACGCGCCGTTTTACCAAATTCGACAGCGACAAGGCCAATGAATATATAGCCGCACTTAATGAGCGAATAAAGAAAATCGACGATGAACTTGCGCATATAGTGGATTATACCATCGAATGGTTTGAAGGCCTGAAAGCAAAATATGGCTCGATGTATCCTCGTCGCACTATTATACGCAATTTCGACACTATTGAAGCAACAAAGGTTGCCGAAGCCAACGAAAAGCTTTATATAAACCGTGAAGAAGGATTTATCGGCACTTCTTTAAAGAAAGATGAATTTGTTTGCAACTGTTCGGACATCGACGATGTGATTATATTCTATAAAGACGGAAAATACAAAGTGATAAAAGTGGCCGACAAGATATATGTCGGCAAAAACATATTGTATCTTAATGTTTTCAAGCGTAATGATACACGTACCATTTACAATGCTGTTTACCAAGACGGAAAAGGCGGCGTGGTATATATGAAACGGTTTGCCGTCACCGGAATTACCCGTGACAAGGAATATGATCTCACGCAAGGGAAACCCGGTTCGAAGGTGTTGTGGTTCACGGCTAATCCCAACGGTGAAGCCGAGGTGTTGCGTATTACGCTCAAACCAAAGTTCCGCCTGAAGGTGTTGCAATTCGACATTGACCTTGCCGATCTTGCAATCAAGGGTAAGCAATCGCGTGGCAATGTAGTTACCAAGAACGAGGTGCACCGTATCTCGCTCAAAGAACGTGGAACATCAACCCTTGGAGGAAGGGAAGTTTGGTTCGACCCCGATGTGTTGCGGCTTAATTATGACGGGCGCGGTCAGTCGTTGGGAGAATTTGCCGGTACCGACCAGGTGCTCGTAGTGTGCAATAATGGTGAATATTATACTACTTCGTTCGACTCGGGCAATCATTACAGCGATGATATTCTGCGTATCGAGAAGTTTCGGCCTCATGCCGTGTGGACGGCAGTTTTGTTTGATGCCGACCAAGGATTTGTTTACATCAAGCGTTTTGAATTTGAAATATCAGCCCGCCGTCAAAGTTTTATAGGCGGCAATGCAGCTTCGCGCCTGATGCTGCTTACCGATGAGCGTTATCCGCGTTTTGAGGTAAAGTTTGGTGGCGGTGATAGTTTCAGGGAAAATATAGTTCTTGATGCCGATGAATTTATAGGCGTGAAAAGTTTCAAGGCCAAAGGCAAACGCATTTCTAATTACGTGATTGAGTCAGTAACAGAAATCGAGCCGCGTGAGGTGCCAGAAGACGATACCGAACCTGTCGGGACTGAAATAAATGATGAAGATGAAGTCCAGGAAGAGAAACCCATAAGTCAGCAAGATGTGCTTGATGAACTTACAGGACAGAAAAAACTGTTTGATATTGAACCCGATGGCGGCGATAACGATTAAGTGTGTTCCGGTGCGTTTTATCGTTGCGGTGCTTTCGGTTGTATTGCCTTGGATGGCACAGGCGGCCGATAAAGCATCGCGTGCCGACAGTGTTGCTGTGGCTTTATGCATAGAACGCCCGGTAAATTCGTCGTTCATGTTCGATATAGGCGGTGCTCAAATTCTTGACACATACCTTACTCCGATTAAATACAAGGGATTGAATTTAAGGCTTGGCTACGAGCGGTTGCAGGCCATGAAATTCAGCCCGTGGCGGTGGGTATCGCAAATAGAAGCAGGTGTGGATTACCAAAAGGTTAAGAATTCTGTGGGTAACCACACAATGCACTCGTTGATGGGAGAATTTCAATGGGGAATGATGCACAAGTGGCACATAGGTTGCATACCCGGATTGCAATTGATGGCAGGTGGCGAAACCCGTTTTCGAGGCGGTGTGATATATAATGCCAATAATTCCAATAATCCGGTATCGGTTAAAATACATTGGAGCGTCGGGGTGCAAGGTATGGCCGTGTATAATATGCGGCTCGGGAAGCTGCCGGTGACATTGCGATATCAGGCTGTTTTGCCACTTTTGGGTGTATTCTTTTCGCCCGAGTACGGACAATCGTTTTATGAAATTTATCTCGGCGATCGTAATGGCATAGTGCATTGCGGGTGGTGGGGTAACCGTTTTGATATGCGTAACCTCCTGACGGTGGATTTGCACTTTGGTCGCACGTCGCTTCGCATAGGTTATCGCGGACAGATAGAGACAAGTTATGTCAACAATCTTAATTACCATTTTTTCACCCACAGTGCCATAATAGGAATTGGCGGCGAGTGGCTTTCAATGAAGCCGAGAGCGGGCGAAACCGAGCGGGCACGTATCATTTCGGCACTTTATTAAATTGTTCATGCTCATGAAAAAATACATTAAGGTAATATTGTTATCGGTAACGGTTTGTGTATTAATTGTATTTGGCTCTTGTCATAAGTATGAGGAGTTTGCCAACGATCCATATGGCAACTTCGATGCATTGTGGACTATTATCGATGAGCATTATTGTTTTTTCGAGTATAAAGATGTTGATTGGGATGAAGTGGGCAAGCGTTACCGTGCTCAGGTGCGCGAGGAGATGACGAGTGAGGAACTGTTTGACGTGTGTGCCTGTATGCTTAAAGAATTGGAAGACGGGCATACCAACTTGATTTCGTCTTGGGATGTGTCACGTTACTGGATTTGGGAGCAGTACCCCGAGAATTATGACGAGCGTATCATTGATGAGCATTACTTGAATTTTAATTACAAACAGGCTTCAAGTATTAAGTACCAAATACTTAGCAACAACATCGGATATATGTATTATGGCGATTTCGGTTCCGGTATAGGCGAGGGTAATCTTGATGTTATTCTGTCGTATCTTGCTTCTTGCGACGGGCTTGTGATTGATGTGCGTGGCAATGGCGGCGGTTTCCTGACCAATGTGGAAACTCTTGTCGGACGATTTATAACCGAACCTGTCCATGCCGGGTATATTTCGCACAAGACGGGTCCGGGGCATGATGAATTTTCCGAGCCGTATGCTTATTATTTTGACCCTGCCGATGACACACGCATCAAGTTTCTGAAACCTGTTGTGGTGCTTGCCAACCGTGCGTCGTTCAGTGCCACGAATAATTTTGTGTCGATAATGAAGTCGTTGCCTAATGTGAGGATTGTAGGCGATGTTACCGGAGGCGGTAGTGGTATGCCGTTTACATCGGAATTGCCAAACGGATGGAATGTCCGCTTCTCGGCTTGTTCTATTCTCGACCCCGAGGGTAACGAAACAGAATTCGGCACGGCACCATCGGAAGGATACAAAGTGGATATGTCGGAGACTGATATATTAACAGGTCGCGACACTATTCTCGAAACAGCCTTTATTGCCATCGATGAAATGATTGCTGCCGGGATTTAGCGGATTCAAAAAAATAACTTCAGAGATGCCGTGAATAAAGTAATGGTATCTCTGAAGTTGTTATTTGTGTATGGAACGGATTTCGCCGTTCTATTGGTTCAATGTCGTTTATCCGTAGATGACTGAGCCGTCGGGATTGAGGAATTCGTCCTCGTTGAGGCTCTTTTCATATTGGTTCATGGCACGGTAACTCATACCCATGCTTGAGAAGCCACCATCGTGGTAAAGGTTCTGCATGGTCACCTTGCGTGTGAGGTCGCTGAACATCACTATGCAATAGTCGGCACAATCCTCGGCTGTGGCGTTGCCAAGCGGAGCCATGCGGTTGGCGAAGTCGAAGAGCGAAGTCATGCCCTTGATGCCGCTACCGGCAGTTGTCATAGTGGGCGACTGCGATATGGTGTTAACGCGAACGCCATGTTCGCGGCCATATATGTATCCGAAACTGCGGGCTATTGATTCGAGCAGAGCCTTGGCATCGGCCATGTCGTTGTATCCGAACAGAGTGCGCTGTGCGGCAATGTAAGACAAGGCTATCACGCTGCCACCGTCGGCAATGGCGTGATTTTTCTTGGCTGCTTGCAACATTTTATGGAACGAGATGGCCGAAATGTCGAAAGTTTTTGCCATCATGTCATAGTCGATATCGTCGTAAGTGCGCTTTTTGCGTACATTGGGCGACATACCTATAGAGTGCAGCACGAAGTCGATTTGTCCGCCAAGGATTTCCATCGATTTCAGGAACACGTTTTCAAGATCGCTGTAGCTTGTGGCATCGGCGGGGATTATTTCGGCGTTCAGCTTCTCGCCGAGAACCGAGATTTCACCCATTCTCACAGCTACCGGAGCATTGCTGAGGGTGATTGTTGCACCTTCTTCCACGGCTCTCTCAGCCACTTTCCAAGCAATACTCTTGTCATTGAGGGCACCGAAAATTATGCCCTTCTTGCCTTTCAATAAATTGTAACTCATTACGTTAAAAGTGTTAGTTATTACTCTTTTGGTTACATCAAATCAGGCTGCAAAGGTAGTAAATTTCTTTAAAACAACAAAAATAAACAGATTTTGCGTATTGCGCCGAACAAATAATGTGATTGAGTTAAATAACGCTAAAGGCCGAAAATATTTGAAAAAAAGTCGTTTTTCTTGTTGATTTGATGTACTTTTACACTCAAATTACAATTCTGTTGGGCTTATGTATTCCAAGTTTGCAACAGCCGAAGAAGATATCATTAATAATAAACTTAAATAAACCAACCTAAACCAATAAAATGGAAAAAGTTCAAACTACTCCAAGGCCTAATTATGCCTTGCCAATAGCCATAATGTTTGCGCTATTCTTCATGATTGCTTTCGTAACAGGTTACCAAAACCCCCTTGGCAGCGTAATTGAAGCAAAGTCGGGTAACAACGCCGTGATGTCGCAGCTGCCCACGCTTGCCAACTTCCTTGCATACTTGTGTATGGGTCTGCCTGCCGGCATGATACTGCAAAAGCGCGGCTACCGCATTTCGTCGATGTTGGCCGTGACGGTGGGTTTTGTGGGCGTGCTTATTTCTTATCTTTCGGGATATATCACCGGCAACGACACTACAGCCATCATCGTATATGTGATAGGTGCGTTCATTTCGGGTTTTGCAATGTGTATGCTCAATACCATCGTTAACCCCATGCTCAACAGCTTGGGCCGTGATGACAAGCAGGGCAACCAGCTTGTGCAATTCGGTGGTACTTGCAACTCGTTGGGTGCAACACTTGCTCCTACCGTAGTAGGTCTTCTCATGGGTAACCAAGCTACCAATATTGCCGATGCCAACCCGGTATTCTATCTTGCCATGGGTATTTTTGCAGTGGCATTCATCGTGCTTTATTTCTCAAAACTGCCCGAATCGCCGACACTCGGACAAAAGCAAGAAAAAATCGCCATTTCAGGTGCATTCAAATATCGCAACTTCACACTTGGTGTTATTGCAATATTCATGTACATGGGTATAGAAATAGGTGTGTCGAACTTTACATTACAATACCTTACCAAGGGTGTTGAAATGAACGGCCTGGGTGTGCAAATGTCGGTAGCCGGTGCCATTGTGGGTGTTTACTGGTTGCTTATGTTGGTAGGCCGTTTCATAGGTGGTCTCGTTGGCGGCAAGATTTCAAGCCGCACCATGCTTACGGCAGTTGCATCGTTGCTTATCGTGCTGTTGTTGCTTGCCATCTTCCTGCCCAAGGATATGATTGTTTCGGTTCCGGGCTTCTCAAGCGGAGCCAGTGGCTTTGAATTTATCAGTACCGAAGTGCCTATCAGCATTTTGATGCTTATCCTTTGCGGTCTTGGTACATCGGTTATGTGGGGTGCCATTTTCAACCTGTCGGTCAGCGGACTTGGCAAATACACCCAGGTTGCTTCGGGTATCTTTATGGTAATGGTTGTTGGCGGTGGCATCTGGCCGGTGGTTCAAGGTGCAATAGTTAATGCAGCCGACTACGTTACTAGCTTCTGGCTTGTGGTTGTGTGTGCAGCTTATCAGCTCTTCTATGCTCTCATAGGCAGCCGCACAAAGAATGCTTGAAACAAATAATTGAATTAATAATAGCAGAGGCTCGCCAATTCAGGCGGGCCTCTCGTTTATATCAAAAAAATCACAGTGCACTGTGATTTAGACCGAAAATTTACATTGTAATGTGGTAAAATCGGTTGAAATCACAATTTATTGTGATTTTGCTTGTTTTTTTGGGTTCTAACGTTTATTTTTGTGCTAAAATCACAGTGCATTGTGAATAAGAAGCAAATAGGAGATATAATAAAAGCTCGCAGGCGGTTGCTGAAAGTGAGGCAGCTGGAACTTTCGGAATTGGCAGGCATAGGCATAAATACGCTTGTCGCAATAGAACGCGGACAAGGAAATCCGAAAATTGAAACATTGCTTGCCTTGCTTGATACGCTGGGGCTGCAATTTGATATTAAACTGAAAGATTGACCGTGATATGAGAAGATGCGAAGTGTACGTGCATAACATAAAGGCAGGAATTCTCACCGAGGCTCCTGATGGGTATGTGTTTGAATACGATGCCGATTATTTGCAAAATAATGGAAATCCGCCGGTTTGTCTTGCGATGTCGTTAAGGAATGAGCCATATCGTTCACCGCATTTGTTCCCGTTTTTCTTCAATATGTTATCAGAAGGCGAGAATCGGCAGATGCAATCACAACTGTTGCGTATTGACCCCGATGATGATTTTGGCATATTGCTTGCCACAGCCCAATATGACACCATAGGGGCTGTCACTGTTAAACCCATCGAACCATGATAGAGCTTAAAGTTTGTCCGTCAACTCTTGCCGAGGGATTTTCGACATATTCGCCAACTGCTCGAAACGAATTATTTTATGGGAAAGGTGTGTCACATTACATTCCTGTTCCGAGTCCTGATGTTGATAGTGAGGATGCAAAAGAAGGGATCAGCGGATTTTCCCGGTTGGTGGAGCAGGGATTTCAGGAATATAGCTTAACTTTGTATCATGGAACATATTAAACTGCTACGTGCCATCCTTCCTGATGTGCTGATAGACAACTTCGATGTTGTAAATTTTGAGAAA
>CASENC010000052.1 GCA_949289215.1 uncultured Bacteroidales bacterium
TGTCCGAGAAAATGTGTACCTTTGCCCATCGTTATTATAGTTTTGTCGCAGAAACAAAGGTAACGAAAAGGGCAGACTTCCAAGCGAGGAAGCCTGCCCTAATTTTTATTGGACATAAAAAGTTTTACCGGACACCAATAAATTTTTATACACCATATTGCTTAATTCATCTTTTATCTCTACATTTACGGTGCTGAAAAGGTGTGCCTGCCACACCTTCGGGGAGATTACACTACCTTAGGGCAATTCGCCTCACCGCCTTGCCGGGCGGTGTGGAGAAAGTAGTGGGACGGCTCTTCTCCCCCACACAAAATATGAATAACCAATTTTCCTGCGTCCCGTCTTGCAGAAACATATGGCAGCAGCCGGCCTCGGCATGGCTCGTGTGCTGCTGTAATATAATGCAAGATAATGGTTTATGGGACATACAGCAAACCGACATATCTACACAACCACACCTGTAGCGGCCTTCCACCCGGGAATGTCGCCGTAGTGCCATGTATCTACTGCCAAATATGAATAACCTGAACATAAATATCACATTCACAATACACTATTATGGACACAAAAAATCTTATCAAGAAAGCGATGACACTGCTAATGATTGCCATCGTTTCAACAGGGGTAATATTTGCCCAATCGGTGACCCCAAAGCAAAACGACAAAGGGAAATGGGGAATAGTTGACAATACCGGCAAATGGGTCGCCAAGGCCGAGTACACCACAATCGAGCCCTACGAAGACGGCTACTACCTAATGAAGAAAGACGGCAAGTGGGGATTGCTGCGTCCAAACGGCAAGAAAGCCCTTGACTGCAAATACACGCACGACATGATTTCGGCAGCAGAATACATCCTTGCCCAAGAAGCCGAAAAATCCGACAAATGGCAGGCATGGACAAAATTTGCGAAAGCAAGGCATCTTTCAAAAATGTGTCGATAAAGCAAATTTCCGACAGCATTTCCATCTTAACTGGTGAAATAGGGAAAGCGTCAATGATAGATTACCAAGGATATACACTTAATGATTATATTGACGCAGCTGCGCCTCAAACAAACAATCCCAGAGACCAACAATTAAGAGAGGAAGCTCGTGAGATAACCAACCTGAGATATGGCGGTCGCCTCCGGTGCTTGATTGCAGGAAACGGCATAACCATCAACGGCGTAAGCAGTGTGCAGCACTTGGCTGGCGACATATATGCCTGCTCGCAAAAAGGCGGATACGGCATATACAACCTTTCAACAGGAGAGTATCTGACAAAGGTTTACAGCAGCGTACTTTCGCAACCCATGCCCACCGACTCGACACTTTTATTACTTCCTATGGACGGCGGCAATAAAATGCTGTGCATATCCAACACAGGCAAAATATATAGGGCTACCCAATCGGTAAATGATGGCATTGTAATCACCGACGGCAACGGCAAATATGGCCTTGTAGATGAAACTCGCAAAATCGTGATCCCGGTAGAATACGATGAAATCGTTCAAGACAACCAAAACAGCCGCATAGAAAACGGGAGTATTTGCAATCACTACAATTATTACCTGATGAAAGACTCCTTGTGGGGAATATTAGCACCCGTCAACAACAGCCTTAAAATGATCGCTGAATGCATATACCCGTATAATGTTAAAGACGGCGAAAAGTATATCCCGTTCAAATACTTGAAGTATTATGAAAAGCAAAAACAAAGAAGGGATGCCTGTTTTGTCGTGATGTCGAACGGGAAAGCCGGAATTCTCGACAACTTCGGCAAAGTGTTGGTTCCATGCCAATATGACAGTGGCTCGTTCTCCGAAAATCCGCCATTGGGCTACTTATACGACAATGGGAGAACTATCACATACAACCCGTTAGACAAGGGCACGACCACTCGCAAATATTCCAATTACAAGCGGTTCATCGGGGCTAAAAGCTATTACTGCGTGGAACAGAACGGCAAGTTCGGCGTGGTTGACGACAAAGACAACTTGATACTGCCCATCAAATACTCGCAAATCACCGAGGCCATAACGTCGGACAACGGTCACCTCGACGACGGTTTCCACGTATGGGATGCCAACGGGCGCATAGGCGTAGTGAAAGTCATCAACGGCAAAGGCAAGGAGATAGTGCCTTGCGCAGGCAACTACGACCGCATTTGGGGCTACGAGTCATATGGCGTGATAGTGGTGAAAAACGGCAAGCAGGGCTGCATCAAGGAAAACGGTGCCACTTTCTGCCGCCCGGTTTACGACGGACACATCAACGGACTGAAGCGAATAGGATTTGTTAAGAACTCGGCCACCTCAAACGATGTCACTGTCGATATTTACGACTACAACGGCAAATACCTCACCTCGGTCAACGTGGGCAACGATTACCTTGACCAACGCTGGTTTGTTCAAAAATACCTGATGTAATTCAGCACATAATATTGATGTTAATTGTAGAGACGCGATTAATCGCGTCTCTACTGCTTTTCATGCAAACAGCAGCCTCCCGAAACACTCAGGGCGATGGAAATCGGGCGACGGGGCTGCGACAGGATTCCACGAAAGGAAATGCGAACGTTGCAGGTGGTCGCCGCATTTGAAAAAATTAGCCGGCACCATATGCCCGTCGAGCGTGGTTATCGAGTGCATGAAATAAGTAGCGTAAGGTATCACCAAAGCCACTTCCCAGGCAGTTTCGCCAATGCGCTCGGCAAACGGCTCACGCCCCATGCTTGCCCAGCGTTGCACCCCATCGAGTATCCGTTGCGGGGCAAGCTCACGGCAATTGCGGTCGCGCCCGGCACCCACAAGCACCGTTCCGGCACAGTTACACTCTATGTTGTAATAAATGCCATCATCGGCCGGCATCGAGAAAAACTCCACACACGAGTCTTCCCACACATTACCATTGTCACGGCCTGCCACGGCAGCCACGCTATACTCCGATACTCGGTAATGCAGCAATATGGCACCCGGCGTATGGGCAATGCGGAATTCGGTTTTCGGGCAATAAGGATACTCCCGCGGCCAATTCACTACATCGATAACCTGCCACGCCACTCCCATCCTGTCAAATAAAGCAGGCACATCACCGGCTGCAATCCCGTCAATATCGACACACTCCACCGTAAGTTCTTTCATTGCAAACAGGAAGTTATAAACCGGCGCATTTCGGGTTGGTGCTGTTCAACGCTTTGCAGCAACTTCAATTGGGCGCGAGTGCGCACAAGATTATGCTCCGGATAATTTATTTTATAGTAAGTATCGCCATTGATGTAGTCGGCAAGGAAGCGCACGCACTGCATATACGGGAACAACGCCGCGGCATAAGGCAGGTTTTCAATCTCCACCGGCAACAGGAACGAGCGAGCCGACTCAAGGTATCCACGGGTGAACGCACGGAATATTTCCATATTGAAATTCACACGGTCGAGGTCGGGATCATCTTCGGTTCCCGTATTACCTGCCGTGCGCAAGAAATCGCCGTAATCCGAGAACACGAACGACGGCATCACCGTGTCGAGGTCGATTACACACAACACACGCCCCTGCTCGTCAAACATCATGTTATCCACCTTCGTGTCGCAGTGGCACACACGCTTGGGCAACTCACCATTGCGATGCAGCCGCTCGGCAAGGCACATTGCATCGGCCCACCGCTCAATTTCATCAATGTAACGCCGCACCTCGGCCACACGCCCTGCGGCATCGACGGCAACGGCATCACGCAACTGCTTCAAGCGGAACTCCATGTTATGGAAATCGGGAATGGTCTCGCCAAGCGCATCGGGAATATCGGCAAGCATTGCCTCGAAATTGCCGAAAGCAACACCGGCATAATAAGAATATTCGGGATTGACCGTGGTATAAGTCTTGGCACGTGGTATGAACACCATCATGCGCCAATAATTCCCGTCATCAGCCTGCCAATACGTCTTGCCGGTCTCCGATGCGATGAAATGCAACACCTTGCGGTCGATATCGGTTTCATGCCCGGCTTCGAGCTTACGGCGAATGTGCCGCGTCACTGCCTCGATATTGGCTTGCAACATATCCACATCGGTGAAAATCACATGGTTTATCCGCTGCAGCACATAATCGGGAGCATCGGCCTCGGTCGTAACCACTTTATAAGAATCATTTATCAACCCGGCTCCAAGCGGGGAAATATTTCCCACAGTACCCTCATGGCTGAAATGCGAAATTATACTATTCAAATCATTCATGTCTCTTATAAATAAAAACGTGTGTGGACGAAAACCTTTCGGCATCGCCCACACGATAAAAAACATTTACTCGGGAATAAGTGTGAAGCCCCATCGGTATTCCCTATTGGCCGGAATAGTGCTATATGGCTCGGGTCGCGCCCCCCAACTGTCATAACCGGCCACACCTTGCTGCTTGAGGTCGATGCACACTTCCACAAAGTCGCGCGGCACCACGTCGATGGCATGGTGCATACGCCGCAACACATCTTTCGCGGCAGCCTCGTCGTGGTTGGCAATCTCTTCGGGCGACATATTCGGCCACTGGTAAGGAC
The DNA here is from genome assembly GCA_949289215.1 of uncultured Bacteroidales bacterium. GTDB lineage: Bacteria > Bacteroidota > Bacteroidia > Bacteroidales > Muribaculaceae > Avimuribaculum. The sequence goes on from CASENC010000052.1 coordinate 4,522, forward strand.
GATTGCGAGCCTCTTCCGAATCGAAGTCCTCGACCGAATTACGCAACGCATTGAATTCTATGAGAGAATCGGCAAGCACCGTCAATCCGCGCCCTGACTTTTTACCTATAGTCACCCAACGGGTATCGGTGTGGTGCCCGTTCTCCTGTGGACGCACATAGGGATAATATAACCCCTCGGCAGTGTTTTCATATACGCCTATAAAGGTACCGGCCTTGCGGTCGGAATAATTTTCCTCGGGACCGCGACCGAAGTATTTCACCCGGTTCATCTCGGCAGGCAGGCGGAAACGCACACCTATGCGTGGAACTTCAAGTTTCGACGACCTTTCACGGGCATCCTTACTGCGCGGCGAGAACGTGGCAAGGCGGGTGGCTTCCGACACTCCCACGAATGTTTCATCCATGTCGGTAGAAGTAAACACCATGTCAACCTTCACCGCTCCCGACGGGTGAATGCGATAAGTCATGCGATACAGGTTCCCGGCAGGCAGCAAGTAATCGGCCTTGATTACGGCATCATCGCCATCTTTTGCAATCGAAGCCTCAATCACATTAAAATCCTTGCTCGACTGTTTCCACACTTGCAATCGCTTGGGAGCACCGTTGCCATAATCATTGTCGTTAGGCGCACGCCAGAAATTGGGCTGCACACCAAAACCTTCATTGAAATATTCCCTTCCATTTACTTCATAGGAAGTTACCATGCCCGATTTTTTATTGAAAACAAATCTCACTTTGCCCGACTGCGCAATCAGCTCGTCGCCCGACTCCTCGGTCACAAGCGACTTGCCTTTGGTCTTTATTTCTACCTGCATAGGCTCAATGGGCAAGCGGAATTGTTCACGGGCTATTTCATGCCCGGCCGGCACACCCGGCTCGGCTTCAACTGCAAAGAAGTAAAAATCAACAAAATACTCGGCACCTTCCTTTGGTTTCAAGTTCTCGACAGGCACCTTAAATTCACGCGACTGTTGCGGTTCGATGTCAAGAGAAACCTTACCGCTGCGCACAATCTTGCCATTGGCTTTTACATCATAAATCATCATGTAGTTTTTCAGGTTGGTGAAATAAAATCCGTTTTTCACCAAGAAACGCCCTGCTGCAAGGTCAACAGCTTCCACACGCACATTCTGGTAGGCATATTTCACTTCCACCATTGCCGGATGCGGCTTGCGGTCGGGGGTTATAAGCCCGTCGCACACGAAATTGCCATCGCTGGGGGCATTCACCCCGTAGTCACCGCCGTAAGCATAGAAATGATTACCATTCTCGTCATACTTGTCAAGCCCGTGGTCAACCCATTCCCATATGTAACCGCCTTGCAAATTGGGATACTTGTAAATAGCCCTCCACTGGTCCCACAGGCCACCGGTAGAGTTACCCATGGCATGGGCATATTCCGACGGCACCACCGGGCGGTCGCTGCCCGAAGCGCCTATCTCTTCAAACCACCCTGCATTGGGATACTGCGGCACATACATATCGGTATTCCACTCCCACAATGCTCGTTCATAGCACACCGGGCGGGCCATCCAGTCACGGTCAGCCTCCTTGAGCCACAAATATGTGTTGTAGAAATTATACCCGTTACCGGCCTCGTTGCCGAGCGACCATATCGTAACGCACGGGTAATTCTTGTTACGCTCATACATATTGCGAGTGCGCTCCATGTGCGGCTTCAACCATTCGGGATTGTTGCCGAGCGTGCCGCCTTTGCGCAAATTATATCGCATTCCGTGGCTTTCTATGTTGGCTTCGTCATACACATAAAGCCCGTATTCGTCGCACAATTCATAAAAACGCCTGTCTTGCGGATAATGAGCAAGGCGCACGGTATTGATGTTATTCTGCTTCATCAACTCGAAATCCTTGCGCATTATCTCCTCGGTAACATAATGTCCGGTTGCCGGATTATGCTCGTGTATATTCACACCTTTCAGCTTTATAGGCTGCCCGTTAACGAGGAACAGCACATAAGGTTTCCCGTCGGGGCCCTTTTGCTCCACTTCGCGAATTTCTATGCGGCGGAACCCAAGGTGGTAAGGTATCACCTCTACGGTATTGCCATCGGCTTTCACCGTCATCAGCAAAGTATAAAGATTGGGAGCTTCGGAAGTCCACGTAGCAACATCGGGGATTTCACGGTCAAACCGTACCGACGTTTCGGCATTGGCATCGACCGGCACACTCTTTTCTTCCGAAGCAATCACATTCCCGTCATTGTCAAGTATCTCATAAGCCAGCGTCAAATCGGCCTTGGCTGCATTGCGGTTGCGCAAATCCACCTCCAAGGCGAATATTCCGTTGCGGTAACTATCGTCGAGCGTGGATTTCACATAAAAGTCCCTGATTGAAGTCCGTGGCTGCGAGTATATGAAAACGTCACGTTCTATGCCGCCAAGCCTCCACATATCCTGACATTCGAGATACGAACCGGTTGCCCAGCGGAAAATCTTCAACGTCAACACATTCGTTCCGGCTTTGACGTATGGATTAATCAGAAATTCGGCAGGATTTTTGGAATCTTCGCTATATCCCACTTCCTTGCCATTAATATAGACATACATCCCCGACTTTGCCGCGGCAACGTGCAAATAAATGTCACGGTCGAGCCAGTCGGCAGGTATCTCGATATCACGGCGATACACTCCCACAGGTGTCTCTTCGGGCAGCAACGGCGGTTGCGGATTACTCGTCTTGAAATCATAGTTCAGGTTGACATACACAGGCACCCCGAAGCCCTGGACCTCCCAGTTGCCCGGCACATTGATGTCGTGCCACGATGTCACATCCACATCGACATCGGTGATATTGCCGGGAAGTTTCTTGTAACCGTCAACGTAATAGAATTTCCACACGCCATTAAGCAGGCGGTAATATTCACTGTTCTCATATTTCATGGTCAATGCCTCATCACGGCCGCCATAAGTCATGAACGCCGCACGCGGCTGCTCCTTGTTGACCGATGTCACTTGCACATCTTGCCAATATGGCAACTCGTCGGCTGCAACCGTTGCATTGGCATAAAGCGATGCCTGTAATACGGCGGCAGTAAACAGATAGGTCGTAACTCGTCTGAATGTCATGGGTTTATAATTTAAAATGTAATGTATCAAAACAATGGGAAATCGGGATTATCGGTATGCGCCGACTCCATTATGACTCGTAATTCCTCGGCAACGTCGGGATGCTCGTTTATTACATTATAACGCTCCGACGGGTCGGCGGCAATATTATACAATTCATAACGGCGTTTCTTGCCCCTTACGTCCATATGCACCAGTTTCCAGTTACCTTTGCGCACAGCCTGCCGTCCGTTAAGTTCCTGGAACTCGAAATACAGGTATTCATGTTCCTGCTGTCCTTTCTTACCTGTGAGCAGCGGCAACAGGCTTATGCCGTCTTCGCCCTTTGCAGGTTTGGATTTCGGATTTAGAATGTTGCGGAACGTGGGCAGCATATCCCAAAAAGCGCACATGAAATCGGTTTCCACACCCTGTGCCACCTGTTCAGGCCAAACCACAATCATCGGCACCCGTATTCCACCCTCGTAAAGGTCGCGCTTGTAACCGCGGTATATGCCGTTGCTGTTAAAGAAATCGGGGTCGGCGCCACCTTCCATGTGCGGGCCGTTATCGCTTGCGAATATTATTATTGTATTGTCATACAATCCTTTCTCTTTCAGCTTATCCACTATCTGCCCCACATACACATCAAGCCGCGTCACCATTGCCGCAAATGTGGCATGAGGATAAAGTTGCGTGCAATATCCGCCGTGGCGGAAAGACGGGTTGCCCGGTTCCACCCCCTTAAATGCCGTCTCGGGAAATTTGCCACGGAATTTCTTTATTATGCTGTCTTCTGGCACTATAAGCTCGGCATGGGGCAAAATGGTTGGATACCACATGAAAAACGGTTCATCGGCCTTCATACTATCGATAAACTCAAGTGCTTTTGCGTGTATCAGGTCGGGGGCATAAGTGCCTGTCCCATATTGCACCTCAAGCACATTGTCCTCAAGCTCCACACGGCTGTCATTGTCCCACAGGTGGTCGGGATAATAACTATGGGCAAGCAATTGGCAATTGAAGCCATAAAACGTATCGCAACCTTGTGTCCGAGGATCGCCGGTGGTGCCTATGAAGCCCAATCCCCACTTGCCGAAAGCGGCAGTCTTGTATCCGGCTTCTTTAAATTCGTGAAAAAACGTGTGTGCCTCGGCCGGCAATGGAAATTGCCCTTCGGGTTTGACTTCGATATTGCCCCTCACATAGGTATGTCCGCTGTGCATACCGGTCAACAGGCAGGAACGGGAAGGTGCACTCACCGTGGTACCCGAATAGCACTGCGTGAACCGCATTCCTTCCTGTGCCAGACGGTCGATATTGGGGGTTGCAAACTTTTCCTGTCCGTAACAACTCAGGTCGCCATAACCCAAGTCATCGGCAAGAATAAACACTACATTAGGTTTCTGATGTTGCGCATAAGCGGCACATATCCCGCCCATGCCAAGGCATAAAATGCCTGCGGCAATCCTATTATTCATTTTTTCGTTTTAGGTTACAATACAAATATACAAAAAGTCAAGTACTCTGCAAAAAACAGCTTGCTGATTTTCCGCCACAACCTTATCCATCCCCGATGGCACACTGCAACAAAAAAGCCGTAATGGAGCTGATTGTCCATTACGGCTGTATAATATATCTGAATTGTTTTATTACTTAATGCCTAATTTGGTTTTTACTTGCGGGGTTACATCCACTGCACCGGTTCCGGTATAAACCACTGCCGGTATCGACAAGTCGTAGATGAAAGTGAAACCGCCTTCGGCACCTACAGCTTGAATTGCCTTTTGTATTTTATCGGTAATCGGAGCCAACAGTGTTTCTTGCTGTTTCTGCAAGTCTTGTGCGGCCATTTGTTGGAAATTCTGTATTTTTTGCTGGTTTTCCTGCAATTCTTGTGCACGGCGATCCTTTATGGATTGAGGCGTGGCAGGATCGAGTTCCTGATATTCTTTGAATTTCTTTTCAAACTCTTGTTGCAAGTTGTTGAATTCGGTTTGGTATTTCTCCGACACCGATTGCAATGTAGCTTCAGCGGTTGCCTTGTCGGGCATGAGGTTAAAAATCTCTTGAGAATTGACTGTGCCGAATTTCAGCGTTTGTGCGGCAATGCACATGGGAAAAGCTACCAAGGCAGCCAATAAAAATTTCTTTATCATCTTTAAATTAAGTTTTTAATTTCCTGTGGAATGACGTAAACCGTGGTTTACTCTGCAAAAATAGCAAACTGTTTTGTTTTACACAAGTATTTAACTCAAACTTACTTATTTGCCGTATCCGAGTTTCGACAACACCTCGTTGCTGATGTCGATGCGCGGCGATGCGAAAACTATGCTTTGCGATGATGCCCGGTCGAAAATCACTTGGTAACCACGCTCCTCGCTCACTTTCTTTATCGCTGCATAAATATCATCTTGAATGGGCTTGATAAGTGATTGGCGCTTCTGAAACAATTCGCCTTCAGGCCCGAAATATTTATAACGCAACTCGGTGACTTCCTTTTCCTTGGCAACAATTTCCTCTTCCTTGGTTTTCTTTTGCTCATCGGTAAGGAAAACCATGTCGCTCTGATAATTCTTGTACATATTTTCGGCTTCCTTGGCAAGGTCGTCAACCTCTTTCTGCCAACGCAACGATACTTGGTTAAGCTGCTCATTGGCCATCTCATAGGCCGGAATATTCTTCAAGATATATTCCATATCGACAAGCGCAAACTTTTGCGCCGATGCTCCCATACCACATATAATCACTGCGGCAATGGCTATCAAAAATTTCTTCATAATGATTATAATTTTTTTCTTGTTCTGCAGCAAACAGCCTCAATAACCGAAGCCATTCACAGATGTTTGACACAAAAATAACGCAATAGTTTAGTTAAAAGCCTATGATTTAATTATAATTACAATTAATTAGTAATTAAGAATGAGGAATTGCGTGATACCGATGCCGCAACAATTCCTCATTCCTAACCTATGATATGATTTATAAATCTTATTAAAACTCTTGTCCGAGCACAAAGTGGAAGTGGCTGCCGCCTTTCTCACCGAATACGCTGTCGAAACCATATGCCCAGTCGATACCCATCATGCCGACCATGGGCAAGAAAATGCGGACACCGGCTCCGGCCGAACGCTTCAGGTCAAACGGAGAGAAGTCCTTTATGTCGGCCCATGCATTACCACCTTCGGCAAATACCAGGCCGTAGATTGTGGTGCTTGATTGCAACATGAACGGGAAGTGCAATTCCACTGCAAACCGGGTATATGCATAACCTTCACTTCCATACGGGGTCAACGCACCGTTGTCATATCCGCGCAAGGCTATTGTCTCGGTGGCATAAGTGTAGCTGCCCGACATACCGTCGCCTCCCACATAGAATGTCTCGAACGGAGATTTAAGGTAGCGGTTGTAGCTGCCAAGCAAACCTATGTCGGCACGAGTCATCAACACAAGCGTCCATTTGCCATCGGGGTCGGTAAGCGGCGTATATGTGCGCGACTTGAATTTGAGTTTCCAGTATTCAATCCATTCATACATCTGTTGGCGCGAGGCATCGGTGTTGGCCTCCGACAGTGCCTTCCAGTCCTTCTTGCCAAAGAGTGAGGCGGGTGGGGTAACTTGCAATTGTAGCGAGAACTGGCTACCACGGCGAGTATAGAGCGGGTTGTCGATGCTGTTACGTGCAAGCGTCAAGCCCAGCACTATGGCATTCGACGTACCATTGTTCATATAATAAAGGTAATCCCAATTCTTGAGGTAGTACCACTGGTAGCTCAATTCGGCAGTAAGCGTGAAATAATCGTCGGGCCAATTCAAGCGTTTACCGAAGCCCACCGTGATACCGGCCATCTGCAAGAATTTATTGGGGTCGTATGAATCCTCATATTGATACTGGTAATAATCGTCATACACACCACCCATGCCATACAAGTAACCGCTGTATGCATTGGCCCAAGTAGAGTTATAGTAATCACTGTTCACACCCGTCTGGCGAGAATAGTATGCCGAAACCGACAATGAATTGGGTCGCTTGCCGCCAAACCACGGGTCAAGGAACGATAGGCTGTAGGCCTGGTAGTAACGGGCGTTGGTTTGCGCCGAGATTGTAAACGTTTGGCCTTCGCCTTGCGGTATTATACCTTTATATGACGACGGGTTGAACAGATTCTTCATCGAGAAGTTGTTGAACTTCAAGCTCAACCGGCCAATGATACCGGTCTGGCCCCAACCTGCCGAGAATTCGATTTGGTCGTTGGCTTTCGTCTCAAGGTCAAACACTATGTCAACCGTACCGTTCTGCTCATTAGGCTCGGGGCGAATGTCCATCGTTTCGGGATTGAAATGCCCCGTCTGCGCAATCATCTGCGCCGAACGCATGAGGTCGCTCTTTGAGAACAGCTCGCCGGGGCGCACATAAAGTTCGCGGCGCACCACTTTTTCATACAACCGGTCGTTTCCGCTAATCGTAACTTTGTTGATGCGGGCTTGCGGGCCTTCCATCATGCTCAATTCAAGGTCGATCGAGTCGCCATGGATATTTTTCTCGATGGGTACAAGCTGGAAGAACAGGTAACCGCGGTCCATATACAGGTTGGCAACGGCATCTTCGTCCTCGCTCGTGCGCTTGGTTATCATCTTCTGGTTATACACGTCACCGGGCTTCATGCCAAGCACGGCATCGAGGTAAGCCGACGGGAAAATAGTGTTACCCACCCAATTGATGCTTGAAATATAATATTTTTGCCCCTCGTCGATGTGCAGATACACGTCCACCTTTTTGTCACTGTAATTTACCACGCTGTCGGCAATAATCTTGGCATCGCGGTAACCAAGCTCGTTATATTTCTCGATGATGCGGTTTTTATCATCTTCATAATCAGAAGTAACAAACTTCTTTTGGCTGAAAAGCTTGATAAGGCTGCGCTGCTCGTTGGTTTTCTTCATCACGCGTTTCAGCTTGCGGTCGCTCATCACCTCGTTGCCCTCGATGTAAATCTTGTGCACTTTTATCTTCTCGTGCTTGTTGACGTTGATGTCCACTATCACTTCATTCTCATTGTCGGGCAACGGGCGTTGCATTACATCGACATCGGCATTCTTGAAACCTTTCGAGTCGAAATATTGCGCTATGATTTGTTCGGCACGGGCGGCTATGTTAGGCGTGAACTGGTTTCCTTTCATCAATCCCAACCGCAATTGCAAGTCTTCGCGTTCGCCTTTCTTCACACCGTTATAATTGATTTCGGCTATACGCGGCTGCTGGCGCAAGGCTATTTCAAGCCACACTTTGTCGCCATATATCTTGTCAATCTTGATTTGCACCTTCGAGAAAAGCCCTTGCCGCCAAAAGCGTTTTGCGGCTGCCGTGATTTCCGCACCCGGTATTTCCACCTTCTGCCCTACGGTGAGGCCTGAATAACCTATAATTATATAGTCTTCATAGTTATCCACCCCCGAAACCTTTATGCCGGCAATCTCATAAGTGCGAGGCATCGACGAATATACCACGTTGGGCGAATATATAGTATCGTTGACCTGCCCGGCAACACGCGACGATGTCCACGCAGCAACAAATGCAACAATCAGGAAGAGTAACTTTAAACGCATATCGTTTCGTTAATAATGTATCTTTAGTTTCTGTCTAATATATATGTTTTTTATGACACTATTGCGATACCTGCTCGCTCGTTTTGCCGAAACGCCGTTCACGGCTCTGGTAATCTATGATGGCACGGCAAAAGTCATCTTTTGAGAAATCAGGCCAAAAAACATCGGTAAAATAAAGTTCAGCATACGCAATTTGCCATAGCAGGAAGTTGCTTATGCGCAAATCGCCCGCTGTGCGTATCAGCAAATCGGGATCGGGGATGCCATGTGTCGATAACGAATTGGAAAACACCTCGTCGTCGATATCCTCGGCAGCCATCTTCCCGTCGCGCACCTGCCCGGCTATATTGCGGCAGGCTTCCACTATTTCCCACCGTGCCGAGTAGCTCAGGGCAAGGCACAGCGTCAACCCGGTGCAATGCGACGTGTCGCTTATGCAACGGGTAAGGCGGTCGCGCGCAAATTGCGGCATACGCCCCATGTCGCCTATCATCGTCAGGCGCACGTTATTCTTTATAAGGTCGGGAGTTTCGCGTTCTATAGCCACCACTATAAGGTTCATCAGCGCATCAACTTCCTCCTTGGGCCTATTCCAGTTTTCGGTCGAGAATGTATATAGCGTCAGGTAGCCGATACCTATTTCCGAAGCAATCTCGGTAACTTTTCTCACCGTGTTCACGCCCTCGATGTGCCCCTGCGAGCGGTCAAGGTTCCGCTGCTTGGCCCATCGGCCGTTGCCGTCCATTATTATTGCCACATGGAGCGGCAGGCGACTTCTGTCTATATCATCAACTATCGACATCTTTACGTTTTTCTCGTCCTTTATTTATTAAATTCAATCCACATAATGGCACACCTTGCAACGCTTGCCAAACTCATATGTCACACTCACCATGAGCACCGAATACCAGTCGGTATTCTTGGCAAACGAGTGCTGTATGCCGTTCAAGTCGCTCAACCCGTCAAGCCCGTCGCCAAAACTCTTGCGCATGGTGAACTCAAGTCCCAGATTGAGCCGCTCTTTCAATTTATATTTAACTCCCACACCCATGGGCAGGGCTATCGCAAACGCATTGCCGCCCACATCGGGTGTAGCATAAGTAGCACCAATCCCCACCGTAAGGTAAGGCGTGATGCGTTTCAGGTTCATATATTTCGACCCTATGCCGAAATTGAAAAAGTTAAATTCCATTTGCGCCCCCACATCATAGAGCGTGGAATTAAACTCATATACCGCGCCGCCGGGATAAGAGATTCCATCCGACCTGCCGCTTATGCTTGCCACTATCAGATTGGCCTTGAGCGACCAACGGCGGTCGATGACATAGCGGAAAATTCCGCCTCCTGCCCAGCCGGGGTGCTTCATAGGGTTTCCGCCGGCATCGCCTATGTAACCGCTCATGCCTATGCCTCCACCCACTTCATAGCGGTAGGTTTCTTGCGCAACGGCCATCGTCGCCAATGCCGACATTGCCAATATGATTGCGATTATTCGTTTCAAAACAACCATGATTATTGCCTATTTATAAAGAATAACGCAATTTGGCACTGAAAAAGTATATCCTTCCCCTCACATCGCGCGCGTGCGTGGTGCAACACGTTGCTAATAAACCGGCTTATAACTCAAGCGGTTCAGCAGGCCGCGCCACACGGTATCGTGCGTATTGCCTTGCAAATCTTCCCCGCCAAACACGTATATGTAAGGTACATCCCACTCGGTGACGGGCGAAATGCCGTCGCCGCCGGTGCCGCGGGTTGCCAAAACGCCCTGTGGCATTGCCGCCGGAATTGCCGTATTAAACCACACCGGCATTTCGGGAGAAGGCATCTCACGCCACATCAGCGTGCCGGCCGACGACCTCACAGCAGCATCGGCTCTTCTCGTAGCATTAAACACAAGCGCATCGGCACGGTACATGGCCGGTATATATGACGGCAACTGCAACAGTGTGTCGGCTACCGACCAGTGAACGCCCATGTCGCGCGACACATACATCACATTCGACAGTTTCCCCTCGTCGGTGCGACCGCCCCATGCCATCAGTGTTGGCAAGGCTGTTGCGCTCCAGTTTTCTTCATTCACCGAATATGTGGTATATAACAGCAGCGACATACCTTCATGGCCGCCTATGCCGTTATTGCTCAACACGCTCCATCGGTCACCGTCATAGGCCCATGCATGTTCCACAAGTTCCGACGAGGCTGTCACCCCGCCCATGCAGATTGCAATAGGGTTCGACCCCCAGGAATTGTCATACATGGCAATATTCGACATTCCCGAAACCGGGAAGCCGTCATCAACCGCAGTCGAGGCAAATCCTGCACGCCGCGGATATTCGTCATAACAATAAGTGCCACCGTCGCCGGCCACACCAAGCAGGCGGTCGCCATATCCGCCTATGATGCAACTCCACGCCGTGCCGCAATCGCTCCAATCGACGGCATCGGCCGAGGCATATAACCTGCCATCATCGGCCGAAAGGATGTAAAGGGCATCGTCGGTAGCCGTGAACGACCTCACATCGGGCGTGAATGGGAAAGCGACCTCTTGCTTCGTCCATGTGCCGGTGGGAGAATCGGCTGTGGCAAGCACATAGTAGCCGTTATCGTTCATGAGGCAATACACATCGTCGGCATATTTCACCGACTTCTGCATGGCCACATCGCCGCGCATCGATGGCAACGTGCTATATGCCACCTCGCCCCATTGCAGCGAATCTGATTCCAATTGGTGCACATTCACCTTTACGTCATAAGTGCGGTTGGTCACATAGTCAAGTGCCGTCACTTTTATCTTTACCTCACCTGTAAAGTCGATGGTATCGGCATTGGAATAAGCAAAAGTGGTGTCTCGCATACGCTCGGCATTGTTTATCGACACCTCCACCGAGTAGCAATCGGGATACGACAGTTGCACAAGCATACGCGACACATCGGTACCCTTGGGAAGGGAATCGGCATTATAGATGCGGGCGTTTTCAAGATCGATGGTGAAAAATATCGAGTCGAGATTGGCAAGTATGGCACTGTTGTCAATCAGGTTGAATCCCGTAATGGCGGTACTCGACTGGGTGTAAGTGGCCACCGAGGTTTCTTGCTCCTCTTCGTCATCGTTACACGAAACACCCACCATGGCAAACACCAAAAACGCGGAAATGTATAATAAAATCCTTTTTTTCATTCAATTCTACAGGTTTTTGAGTTTGCAAATTTAGCAACAAATTTGGTAAATAGCACCTTGTACTGCGTTTTTTACGCTTGTTTACACTTATATCCTATATTTCGAGACGGGTTTTAACATCATTGACAACCGTCACGATGCTGTTGCCGTCATGATGCTCCTCGCTCACTACAACACCGCGCGGCAACACCGGTGATGCAACACCGCCGCCAAGCAACGCCGCGGAAGTCTCTATCCGGGCTTCGTCCCACACTCCTGCATCAATCAACCCGTTGAGCACACAGGCGCCACCTTCAACCATAAGGCTCGTAACGCCGCGGCCATACAAATCGGCAAGCCATGCCTGCGGCTGTGACGTGTCGATATACACATACTCCACATTGCCTTCCCGCCCCTCTTTCACGCGGTTATACACAATGGTGGGCAACCCGTCGGTGAGCAGCTTGCTGCCGCAAGGCATCGACAACCTACTGTCAAGCACCACACGCAACGGCTGCCTTGCCGACGGCCACCGGCGCACGGTAAGCGACGGATCATCGGCGGCCACAGTGCCTGCACCCACCAGTATGGCATCGCAACGCGACCGCTCGCGGTGCATCCACATCATCGTCACATCGTTCGAGAACACCACCTTCTGCCCGGCCTTGCCCATATACCGGTCGGCACTTTGGGCCCACTTGAGCATAACATAAGGGCGGCGATGCGTGTGGGCTGTGATAAAGCGGCTGTTCAATGCGCGGCACTCGTCGGCAAGCACGCCGGTAACCACCTCGGCCCCCGAATCCCGCAACATCTGCACGCCACGGCCACACACGCGGGCAAACGGGTCGGTAATCCCCACCACCACCCGTGGAATACGTTCGCGCACAAGCAATTCGGCGCATGGCGGCGTCTTGCCGTAATGCGCACACGGTTCCAGTGTCACATACATGGTGCTACTGGCAAGCAACCGCCTGTCGGCAACCGAGTTGACTGCATTCACCTCGGCATGGGGGCCGCCCCACTGCCGGTGATAGCCCTCGCCTATTATCAATCCGTCACGCACTATCACCGCGCCCACCATGGGGTTGGGCGACACTGCCCCAAGCCCCAGCCGTGCAAGCTGCAATGCACGGCGCATATATCGTTCATCTATTTCCATGTAATATCACAAATATATGGCGAAAATAGCAATATCTGCGCAACGATACAAGGGAACCATGCACCCTGCTGCATTAATAGTAGTTAATTTCGCCAATTACCATGCCTTAAATTTTGCACTGCCGAAAAAACTCCTTATCTTTGCATCACTTTCTGCAAAAGAGAGCAAGTGATACAATTGCGGTAATAGCTCAGTTGGTAGAGTGGAAGCTTCCCAAGCTTCAGGTCGCGAGTTCGAGCCTCGTTTACCGCTCAATAGAAAGAGGATGTGCCCACCGTGGGCGGCGCATCCTCTTCCTTTTTGGCCCATACAAACTTCGCGACACCCTGAACGAACAAATATGTGCACCCCTAACCAATTATAAATGTAGAGACGCGATTCATCGCGTCTGAAAGTGTATCCTAATGGAAATCAAAATGTAGAGACCCGACTCATCGCGTCTGAAACTGCACCCCGGTGGAAATCAACCCATTACATAGCCACACATTAGACGCGATGAATCGCGTCTCTACTCACAATACATTTTATACAGTTCAATGGAAAGAAGTGGCGACGTCAGGGAAAAGAAATGGGGGCGAGTCGCTTCGCAGCGGTTCACCCCCACATCATCACAAATTATTATTTGTTGTTTCATCCAGGCACCCGGCACATTCCTTTTAAAGGAAAATCACGAGTGGTAGCCTAAATGTGTTCACATATCTTCTTTATTACTTTATCACCTTAACGGTGCTGCCATCGTTGAAGCGAAGGATATAAACACCCTTTGCAAGCGATTGAGCGTCAACAGTGGTAGTGCCTGCAACCTCGCTTGCAGCAACAGCCTGGCCGGCCACGTTGTAAACCGTAACGGCGTTGATAGCCTCGGGAGCAGTAACCACAAAGTCGCCACCCACAACAGCCACCTTGGCAGCCGATGCAACCTCGACAGCCGAAACGCCGGCAGCACCTTGAGTTATAATCAACTCAACAGGATCAGAGCTTGTCGGGTTCAACGTACAACGGCAGTAGCGGCCACTTTCTCCACTCGGAAGAGGATCAACAGTCACAGCCAAATCAACTGTTCCATTGGTATTATTATTTGTCAACGTATAAGTTGCCCAATCAGAGATATTACCATTACCATCTGCATCTTGAGCGACAGTTGTATTTTCTGCTATCCAAAGAGATTCAAAAGGAATCGTTACAGTTCCACCGTTAGTGGGAGCAGAGACTACATTGTCTGAAACAGGGGCACCTTCAGCAGGGAAGAACCAGCCAAATGTAGCATCTGTCATGAGTTCGTAAGTCTCCATACCGAAACTTGAAGTTCCATCTGAAAGAGTCCATGGGAAAGGCAGATATGCCATATGGCGCTCACCATCTTCCCCGTCATAAGAGAACCCCGAAACATTGGGAGCTGCTACATAATCCAAGTATTCTTCCGGGATAGTGGAGAAGAACGGATAATATACATAGCTATCATCGGTAGGCACAGGGAAAGTAATCATTATAGCCGAAGACACGTTCAATGGCATTCCTTCAACTTCGAGCCCTGTTACGGGATCCTCATAATACACATTGAATACCAACGACCTAAGCTGGGTACTAGATGACATATCCGTTTGAGCCTCAAATCTAGCATGAGCAGTAGGTTCTGCTGGGATATACAGATATTCGCCATCCTCTTCAAGAGCATATATATCGGCAATTATTTCAGTTCCTGCCGGCATTTTTTGTGCATAAGCACGCAACCACATCTTAGAGATTGAATATGTGGCATCCGGCTTGTAAAATATAACACCGTAACTCTCGTAATCAACATTCGGATAGCTTTGCTCCAGATATTCCCTCAGACCGTTACCAAGCATTTCATCGGCATTCATCATCGCTGAAAAATAAGAGTCCGAATAATACGGCGCACCGTAATCAAACATAGCCGAGCCAAAATCCTTAGGTTCTGTCTGTAAATATCCTGCTTGATAAAGCATCTCGCTATATACGTAGCCCGACCCACCCATCTGCATGAAATTGCCGTAGGAATATTCGTCAGTATTAGTACCATCCGATGCCGTGAGTGTCGGAACGTCATATTGACCGAAACCGTAACTTACAGTCAAGTTCTGATCAGTCGATGTCAAGGTCACATCATCCTCACTGGTAGGGCTGGGATTGGCATACGTCCAGCTATACTGAGTAGCCCCCGAAGAATAATTCGCCCATGTCAGAGGAGTGTATGCTGGTCCAGTGTATGTTGTCAAGCCAGTTTGGCCATCGGCTGATTGCCAATAGAAATCTTCCGTGAACCCCCAGTAAAACATAGTGGGAGCGACATAGCCTGCAGTGACACCGGCAAGAGGACGGACAGAACCTTGCTTGCTCAAAGCACCAGCCTTAGCCAATTTCATATTGCTTTTCATAACCGACTTCACCATCGGTACAACCCCCTTAACGTCAGTTTTCTTCTCTACTGCATGGCTCATGGGATTATTCGCCGAAACCGACGCAGGAGCCACAAGAACATCAGACCTGTCGATAGCCGCAACCGACAAGGATACGGCCACAGACATGAATGAAAGTAAAAACTTCTTCATAGCCTTAAAGTTTTAAATTAAACAATGAATATATATTAACAAACATATTACGACCTATTGCAAATCGACATAGAAATAGTCGTCAGCGTTTGTCGAGCTCGCAAATTTTAGGTGGAGCGGTAATATTTCAGACGTAGCAGACACATCAAATCTTGTGGAATTCAGCAAGTCAAGAAAATCTTGAAGTGCAGGTACACGTTCCAATACAGTTTCGCCGTTATTATCTCCATTACCTTGGAAATCGAACTTCACCGAGTTGTCTGCATCGGAAGATACTGTACAATAGTAACGGCAATTGGAGGTTGCATTACGCACCAACAAAGAAAAAGACGATGCACTTGCGTAATACGAGAACTGCATATAATTCAACGACCAATTGGCATGTGCAGCCTTCAGCCCTTCATCAACAGCCCTCCATGCCGATGCGAACCTACCGCCAAGATCATTCGGGTCGATACGCCAAACAGTTCCACTTTGGACGAAGAAATCAGCAAGTGCCGGAGCCTTGATGGTGGCACCTGCGGTGCAGTCATCGCCGCCGAAGTCGGTACTCACAAGATACGTGCCTTCATCGTTCCACACGAATTCGCGTGCCGGAGTGGTGGTGAGTGTGTCGCCAGGGAAAGCTTGCATCCAGCGAATGCCCTTGCGAGTTACGATATACGACATATTCCTGGTCTCGGTGAGTGCATCGCCGCCTTCGGGCACGAAAGCCATCACTTGGTCGGTCACATAACTTCTGGACGCATCCACTGGCGTAGGACTCGAAGGGTCGTAAACCTGAACAGTGGCATTGGAAATCGAGAAACGCTTGCCGTCGGCAAGAGTAAGCCACAATTGCGGGATTGAAGTATCGAACATTTTCTCGTGGTTGGCATAAACGTCGGCAAAATATTGCTGCCAGTCGGCACCAGCCTCAAGAGGGTACATATATATATCCACACCATGCTTCTTGCCGCGAAGGTATATCAAGTCGCTGCTGATAGACATAATCTTGAATTCATAGTCACCACCTTCGCCCACGCCATCGGTCTGTTGTGTTTGGTCGGGGTCGGGGTCGGCATAACGGTGCAGCAACGAATTATAGGTATTGAACGACAGCACCGGACCGTCATCGGTGATGACATCATATGCGCTCGTTTCCTCTTGATATGCATTGCCAGTGTCGGCATTGCGAGTTGCAACAGTCACCGAGCCATTATCCGCAAACTTCAGCAGGAAGTTTACACCACGGAAATCGCTTTCGGTGAAATAGAGCATCTCCCAACCGTTGGTGGCAGCACACAGTATCTCAAGGTCGGCACTGCGCGCCGCATCAAGACGCTCGGCTGCGCTCTGTTCCCATATATGATCCTCCTCGCGGCTGCACGATGCGACAGTCATCGAAACCACAGCAAGAGCGACAATGTATTTTGAAATATTAAATGTCATGGCCATTTGTCAGTAAATTATTCGTTTACAACTGGTTTTTGAATAGAAAGAACTACATTGCGCAAAGAGTCGATATTGATGTTCGACTGGCGGCGTTGCACCTCGGCGCGGAGCGAGTCGAGGTCGAGCCCCCAGGCATCGCGGAACCACGAACGGGCGATTTGCACCTTTTGGTTGATGACAGCAGCACCGTCGATGTTGTCGGCCAAGCCACCTTCATCGTCTTGAATAGCCTCATTCTCGTCGCTATATACAGGATTGCCGTAGTTATCTTGCCCCACAACCTCGAAGTTGCGGCCAGCGTGATACATCACTTCTTCCCACTGCTCGTCGGTCTTTGTGATGTAGTTAGCGATTACCTCGGCGAAGTCCTCACGTTCCTGCGAGCTGCCGTATGCAGTCACACACCCCATAGAATTGACGTAGGCATCCTGCCGGTTCTGCCAGCCCATTGGGTCGTAAATTGCATTCGAGATGTTCTTGAACTCGACGGGATAAGTCTTGGTCTGGTGCAAGATGTGGGCAAACTCGTGGTGCATCGTCTTCAAGTAGAACTCGTTGAGCTGTTCGGCACTTGTGGGGTCGATGTAATTAACACGGTAAAGCGACACCTTGATGCCACCCTCGGCAAGACCAAGGATCATAGTGCCATTAACCGGGTTGAACGCCGGCGAGCCTATCAAGTGTATCATGCGAGGGCCGTATGCGCGCAAGAACTCGATGCCGACTTCTTTATCGTAAACCTCGAACCACAGATATTTGGTGAGCACAGCCAAATCGATCGACGCATCGTATGTGGCAGGCACAAGGTTGTAGTTCATGTCGGTACCTACGTCTTCCATCTTATAGCAGAAGTCGAGATTGTAAGGAATCAAGTAGTCTCGCTTCAAGAAACTGTCGAGCTGGAAAGAGTAGGAATTCGGGTCGAGCGACTCGTCCACCTCGGGGAAAATGGTCTCGCCCAGTTCGTCATCGCCGCAGGCAGTCACTCCAAGCGACAATGTAACGACAAAAGCTGAATATAATAATTTTCGTAAATTCATAATCTATTACCTGAACAATTATTTGCCAACAAAGTTATTCACATTATCCCTGTCGGGAATCGGGAGTCTGATTAAGTCATCATTCGACCCATCATCTGCAGGGCGGTAAGTAGGCTGCATACCTGCCGAAATCACGTCGGCTGGGAGCTGGAACGCACGGCGCGAGTCGTTGATGGTGAGATGCTCAACTCTCGATGCACCAATGGTGTGAGTAAGCTCAATGCCATAACGCTTGATGTCGAACCAACGTGTGCCATCGCCGATGTTGTTAAGGCGGCGGTAATGCAGCACACACTGGATGTAAGGCTCGATGTCATCGGTGAGTTGGTATTCCGACGACGGAAAGACTTCATCGATGTGCAATTCCTTAGCCACACCGTTACCCACCGATGCATAGAACGACTTAATAAGGTCGGCCGTGAGATCAGGCTGCGTAGTGGTCGATGTGTTGATTTGGCGAGCATCGTCCCAGGCCTTCAAGTCGGCAAGACCTCCAGGGATGTCTCCCATGTAGAACTTAGCCTCGGCACGACAGAGGATAGTTTCCTCGGTTGTAAATTCAGGACGCACAATGTGGTAGTATCCAATCTGTGCCACCTTGTCGCTGAACTCGAACAAGCCAATAAAGTTGGGGAAGAAAGCCCCGTACTCCTGCGAACCACGTATATACAACTTACCGTCGTAGCACGGATGCTGCCTGCTCCATGTCGGCCCCGACCCTTGCAAAGTAGCATTAAGAGCCTCACCGTTGATTGCATAGCGAGTGTTGTAAAGCGATGCATAATTTGAAATAGTGGTAATCAACATAAAGTTGCACTGGCGTTCGACGCTGATGTAATACTGGCAAATCAGTTCGGGTTCGGCGAATGAGTGCGACCATACATCGTTGAACATAGAAATCGGCGGCACACCCGATGTCTGCAATGCGGCATCGGCATACTTAATCACATTGGGATAATCACGCTTGAACAGGAAGAAACGTGCAGCAAACGCATTGGCCGCCGTGGTGTTGAAATGATACTTAGGCTGGTCGTAAATGTCATCGTTGATCAACGGAAGGCCAGCAAGCAAGTCTTGCTCAATCTTGTCGTAGAAGTCAGCAAGGTTACCACGGTCGTAAACCACGTTCAAGGTAGTTTCGGGTTCGGTCATGTAAGGAAGACCTTGCAAGCTCTTGCTAGCTTCGGCCCCCCCGTACGGCATACAGAATAGATTAGCGAGCAAGAAGTGGTGGTATGCTCGTATCACCAAAGCCTCGCCTTTCACCGCCGACACCTCGTCGCCGCGTCCTTCGGCCTCATACTCGGCCACACGCTGCAACACCTGGTTGGCGCATGCAATTGCATGGTAACACCCTTCCCACATGTGCGAAGGAGAATCTTGCTGGTCGCTACTTACGGCAGGCTCCCATGCGAATATTTCATTGTCGATGCGTGCAAGCTCGCCAAGGTTATAGCGCTGACCCGACGCATTAGGGGCATTGTTGTCCACGAAATTGTCGCCCGACAATTCGCACATATAGGCGATGTTTCCATCGGTGTAACCGCTCACGAGCAGCATCTGCATCTTCTCGGGAGAGTCGAGCTCCATGCGGTCATCGGGATTCTTGCTCAGGAAGTCTTCGCACGACGATGCCGACACGGCCATCAAGGCCAACAGTGCGGAATATGCAATATTTTTAATTTTCATAACTTATCTAAAATAAATGTGTGTGAACAGAATGTATTACAAACCAAATCGCACGGTAAATGTGAACTGGCGCGGTTGCGGGATTGCCACACCACCCGAATTCATGAATTCAGGGTCTTGGCCGTTAAGAGCCTTGTCGGCATAAATCAGCCACAAGTTGGTAGCCTGCAATTTGAGCGATGCCGAGCGCAGGCGCAGCTTGTCGAGCACGAGCTTGGGCAGGTTGTAGGTGAGCGAAATCTCCTTCAAGCGAATGAAGTCGCCTTTTGCCACACGCGCAGTCGAATAGTTATAGGCATTGTATGCAACGGCGAGCTGAGTGTCCTCGTATGACTGACGCTTGCTGGCGATAGTCGGGATGTCGGTATAAGCCTCATCTCCAGGCAACACCCAACGGTTAGCAAATTCCTTAGGCATTGCGGTTTCGTCGCTGTAGCTCGACGAGAACACCTGATCGAGGCGCACCTTGTTGCCGAAAGCGTAGGTAAGGAACACATTAAGCGTGAAATCCTTGTACTTGAACACGTTGCCAAAACCTCCAGTGATCGGGGGGTCGATTGGGCCTTCATACTTCAAGTAGTCGAGGTTGTCGAACTCTTGGAAGTTGATGTCTGAAGTGGTAATATTGCCATCCTCGTTGATAAACTGCGGCAGCCCCTCATCGGTAAGACCAACGAACGGTATCGAGAACAGCGCACGTTGCGGATAACCTTCACGGGCAAAACCTGTTGCACCCACAAGGTCGATAACACGCGATTGTGCATCGAGGTCGGTAATCTCGGTCGTAGCATACGAGAACGTCCAGTCGGTATCCCAAGAGAAATCTTTCGTCTTGATGTTAGAAGTCGAAAGCGTGAACTCCACACCGTGCGACTTCATCGTTGCCACATTGCCATACTTCAAGTTCTGGCCGCCTACACCCGAAGTGTAAACCGGGCCGATAAGGTCGAAGTTGTCACGGGTGTACCAGTCGGCAGCAAGGTTGATGCGGTTATAAAGGAAACCGAGATCTACACCTATGTTAAGCTCATGCTTCTTTTCGTAGGTAAGCTCGCTGTTGGCAAGTTCGCTAAGGTTGATACCCACCTCCATTGCATTGGATAGCGGACGCCACGGGCGAGACGACATGAAGATAGGCATTGCGCTTGCATAGTCGATAGGACCGGCATCGGCAGTAAGCGAATAAGATGCCTTCAATGTGGCGTGGCTAAGCACCGGGTTTGCGAACCAATCTTCGCTTGTCAAGTCCCATGCGCCTGAAATATTCCATGTAGGCAACCAACGAGCCTGACGGGTATTACCGAGGCGGTTTGAACCTTCATAGCGGATGGTTCCGTTAAGAGTATATTTGCCTTGGTAAGAATAAGCCACGTTTGCAAAGAATGCAGCATCGCGGTCGTAAGTATAGGTATCGTGGTAATATTCACCATTTTCTTCGTTCATCTGCTTGAACAGGTTCGGGTCGATATAAGGCAAGCGGCCATTCTCGTAAACCACGCCCCATGCTTGCAGATATTCCTCGTGACGGGTAACCGAGCTTATTTCGGTGCCAACGAAGAAGTTGGTTATATGGGTGTTGTTAAACGTCTTCGAGTATTGTGCAGTGGCGCGCAAGTTGTATTGCGACAGGCTGTTAAGCGTGTGGAACCACATACCGCCCTTGGGAAGCACTGTTTCTGGCAGAGCCGAGTCATCATCGGGGTCGGTGTACAAGTACGGGTTAAGGTCACGAATTGTCGCATCTTCCGGGTCAATACCGGCACGGTAAGCCATGGCCTGGTTCGAATTATCCTTTATATAGTGGTTCTGCTCGGCCTGTTGGAAACGATAGGCGCCCAATACATGGATATTAAGCCCGTTGATAGGTTTCCAGTCAAGTTCGCCTTGGAACTTCACATCCACAATCGAAAGGTCGATATAGTTGTTTTCAAGCTCGTTGAAGATATTGAAGTCTGCATAATTTCGAGTTGTCGTAGCAGTCGGGTCAAGTGTACGCGACACGTTCATTGCATAGCTGAACGGGTTGATGTCGAAACTACGGTTAACCGAACCACTCACAATATCAGTCTCTTGGCTAAGAGTACCAGGAGCCGTCTGATGACGGTAAGAGTCCGAGGTCAAGAACTTCACTTTCACCGTCGGCGACAGGTTGTAGGTGGCATTTGCGTTAAACGTGTAGCGTTGAACGTCGCTCGATATGTTCCACCCCGGGTCGTTCATGAAAGAGAACGAGGTGTAAAAGTTACCCTTGTCGGTACCACCCGATATGCTCACAGCATGGTTCTGCATGATGTTGCTATTGAACAACAAGTCGAACCAGTCGGTATTGCGGAATTCGGCTTGGCGCAAGAAAGCGTTCTTGGCAGCTTGCGTGTTGGCAAGGCCGAAATCGCCATTATTATATTGGTCTATAAGCTGGTACATTTGTCCGTATGTGCCCGAGCTTGAAGAAGATGCAAGTGTTGCGAAATCGAGCCAACCCTTCGACTCCATTTCGCGGTACACGCCCATCTGCTCTTGCGAGTTCATTATGTTGTAGTCGTTGTAGCTGGGTTTCAAGCGGTAAGTGAACTCGCCCGTGTAGTTTATCGAGGTTGTCCCGGCACGGCCCTGCTTGGTGGTAACGACAATCACACCGGCCATTGCCTTCGCACCATAAATAGATGTTGCCGAACCGTCCTTCAGGATTTGGAAACTCTCGATGTCGTCGGCGTTAAGGCCGGCGATGGCCGAGGAAATAAGCGTAACTGCGTCACCCGAAGAGAGTTCGTCGGCCGAAATGTTAACAGCGTCTTCAAGGATTACACCATCGACAACCCACAACGGAGTGGAGTTACCATAGATAGATGTGGCACCACGCACACGGATTTTCGGGGCAGTACCGAAAGTACCAGAAACGTTCTGCACCGAAACACCGGCAGCTTTACCTTCGAGGGCACGGCTGATATCGGCCACGCCGTCGAGCTTGGTAGCCTCGCCGCCGAGCTTAGTTGTCGCACCTGTAAACAATCGCTTGTCCATGGTTGACATACCTGTTACAACTACTTCGTCAAGTGTCTGCGACGACACTTGCAATGTCACCTTTACATCCGATTTCGAAGCATCAATCGACACACTTTCATAACCGATGTAATTAATTGTAATAGTGGACTTTCCCGATGGAGCCTTGATGGTGAACTTACCATCGAGGTCGGTAGCAGTCGCGGTCGAAGTTCCTTCAACAGAAACCGTTGCACCGATTGCCGGCTGCCCGTCGTCCCCTTGAATTACTGTACCTGCCACCGTCACTTGGGCCACAGCCGCAAACGATGTCAGAACCAGAGCAAATAAGAAAACTAACTTTTTAAAACACATAAGTACTTTAAATGAATAAAACTAAATTTCCTAATCGATTAAAAAACAGCATACAACTGTCACCATAAAACTGCCAACAAAAGAACCTGTACTACCCACACATAGCGGAAACAGCACACGCTCTTTCAAGACAGATTGCTAATAATTTGCGATGATAGTCATTCTTTTTGCCATTACAGCAAGAAAAAAACTGTCTTTTCGTTTATTTTGCAACTGCAAAGTAAACACTTTTTATTGATAAAAACCAAGTTTTTTATAAAAATTTCTATCCGGCGCTCGATAATGGCAGGAAAATTTCAATAAAATTTGACGAAAATTCTATCAAATCGACACATTTTACACAACAAAACAGAACCTATCACAAACCATAAGTCGCAAAAATGTAAAATCACACTGCACACAATGGCAATTTATATAAAAAATTAACACTATAAAGTTAATATTCTTAATTTTTATCCCTTGTTACATTTTTATGACAAAAAAAGAACCTAAATATGACAACCCGACACATTTTGCTACTTTGCCGTTTTTTGAGTAAGTTTGTACCGCCATATATAATTAATGTGTAACCGCAATGGACATAGTTTACGAAGACAACCATATAATCATAGTCAACAAGCGACCCGGCGAAATAGTACAAGGCGACAAGACGGGCGACAAGCCTCTGAGCGAAATGCTCAAAAGCTGGCTTAAAGAAAAATACGCCAAACCGGGCAATGTGTTTTGCGGCGTTGTACACCGCCTTGACCGTCCGGTGGGCGGACTGGTCGTATTTGCCAAGACCGGCAAAGGGCTGGCACGCATGAACGAACTGTTCCGCAACGGGGGTGTGAGAAAAACCTACTGGGCCATCACTAAAAATATGCCGCCCGAACAGGAAGGCACTCTCACACATTACATAACCACCCGCGAGCGCATCAATAAGTCATACGCAACCACCTCACCACGCGAGGGAGCCACAAAAGCCGTGCTTAAATACAGGGTAATAGCCAACAGCGACCGCTACCATCTGCTCGAAATAAATCTGCTTACCGGACGCAAACACCAAATAAGGGTGCAACTGTCGGCTATAGGCTGCCCGGTGAAAGGAGACTTGAAATATGGAGCGGAACGCAGCAACCCCGATGGCAGCATAAGCCTGCTGGCACGACGCATCGAATTTGACCACCCGGTCTCAAAACAGCACATCGACCTCACGGCACCACTACCCGATGACAAGTTGTGGCAAACTTTGGGGCAAATAGCAATCGAAAACGGATATTAATTTAACCCTCCAAGAATTCAGAATTCCCGACAATTGGCTTGCTCCATTGCAGACGCCACATTCTCAGCGACTGAAATTACAAATAAATCACAGTATGCCACATTGTTAACGCAAATATAAGACCACGCGCCAACCATTCAGAAAATTCGCAATAGTTAAAAATAGTTTATGACTGCCGATTTTTTGCACAACGACACCATTTCCCTGCGAGCCGTTGAACTGAGCGATGTTGACACCCTGTACCGTTGGGAAAACGACACATCGCAATGGGCCACGGCAAACACACATGCGCCATACAGCCGAACGCAATTGTGGAATTACGCCAACAATTACGACGGCGATATATATGCACACCACAGCCTGCGACTTATGGTGTGCCTGCAAGACACCGGCACACCAATCGGCACCATCGACATTTATGACTTCGACCCAGCCAACAACCATGCCACAATAGGGGTTTACATCTCGTCACACCACCGTGGGAAAGGATACGGCGTGCAGGCACTGGCACTGGCAACCGATTATGCCCGCCGAAGCATCGGCATCGAACAAATGATAGCAGTCACAGCTGCCGACAACATTGTAGCCCAGGCAATGTTGCAGGCCGCCGGTTACCGCCACTGCGGCACTCTGCACCGCCGGTTGCGGCAAGGTGACACATATGGCGATGCATATATTTATGAATATACCCGCACTGAATAATAATTCCATTTCTCAATTAAGCCTGACATTCACCGGGCAATTGAGCCACAAGCGGTAACGCTCGCCAAGCATTGACACCTGTGTGCGCCATGCGGCATCTTCCTGCTTGCACATTATATCGTCCACACTCACGAGGTTGGTTACCACCCAATCGTGCCCGTTCAATTCTTTGCGTAACTGGCCGCTGCTCCAACCGCTGTACCCTACAAAAAACCGAATGCAGCCATCCACCTTGCAGCCACTTGACACATAATCCTTGACAGCTTCAAAATCTCCACCCACATAAAGCCCCGGCACCACCTCCACCGAATCGGGAATCAATGCCCCGAGCGTATGCAGATAATAAAGCCGGTCGTTATGCACCGGCCCGCCGATAAACACAGGGATTTCCTCTCCGGTATCAATATTTTCCACCAGTTCATCGAGCGTATAACCCGACAACCGGTTGGTGACAAGCCCCATCGAGCCACCATCCTCGGAATGTTCTATCATGCACACCACCGCATGGCAAAAGCACCCATCATCAAGGAAAGGCACAGCCACCAGCAAATCTCCCGCCTTCGGGTCGGGTTGCTTGATTTTCACACTGAATATGTCGCCAAGTATATCTTCCATGATACTTAATCTTATTGCTTATTGCATATACACGCAAGTCAAATATTGGCAATATCAAATATACGATAATATTATGCACTATGCAACAAACAACACGTTTTTCTCGCCTGTTTTTATCTATTAAATCAACAATAACTGCAAATTATAATAATTAAGAGGTTTATCGCGCCATAGATAGGAAAAAAATATTACCTTTGGAAATCAAAAGAAGTAATTAATAATTATACGCTATATTCACATTTTTTCTGCAAGAAAATGAAAGTATTGAAATTCGGTGGCACTTCGGTCGGAACTGTGGATAGCCTGCGCAACGTGAAACAAATAGTGGAAAGTTGCGACGAGCAGGTTATTGTGGTGGTTTCGGCTCTCGGTGGCATTACCGACCAACTTATCAACACCGCACAACAGGCTGCAAAAGGTGACGTGGGTTACCTGCAAAACTATGCAGCCATAGTGGAGAGGCATAATAAAATTATCGATGGGATAGTTCCTGAAAACCGCCGGCTCGATGTACATTCGATAATCAATCCTCTGCTCGAAGAACTTGGCAACATATACCGCGGTGTGGCATTGATTAAAGACTTATCGACACGCACACTCGACACGGTCGTAAGCTATGGCGAACGCTTGTCATCGGTAATAATAAGCCGTGTCATCGACCATGCCAGGCATTACGATTCCCGAAATTTCATCAAAACCGAAACTCAATTCAACAAACATATCGCCGACCTCGACCTGACCGAGAAGTTGATTAAACAAACATTTGCAAACTTCACGTCACAGGTAGCTGTGGTGCCGGGCTTCATTTCAACCGACCGTGAAAGCGGCGACATTACCAACCTTGGCCGCGGCGGCAGCGACTATACGGCCGCACTAATCGCAGCGGCACTTGATGCAAGCCAATTGGAAATATGGACCGACGTGGACGGATTCATGACTGCCGACCCGCGCGTCATCTCATCGGCATATGTCATAAGCCACCTCACCTACATCGAGGCGATGGAGCTTTGCAACTTCGGCGCAAAAGTGGTGTACCCGCCGACGATATATCCTGTTTACCACAAGAATATACCTATATTAATCAAGAATACTTTCAACCCGACGGCCCCGGGCACCCTCATCACCGAGCACATACCGGCCAACGAGTCGAAAGCCATCAAGGGCATTTCGTCGATTAACGATACTTGCCTTATCACCCTTACGGGATTCGGCATGGTGGGTGTGATAGGTGTCAACTCGCGCATTTTCAACGCCCTTGCACGCAACGGGGTGAGCGTGTTCCTCGTCTCGCAGGCTTCTTCGGAGCACAACACATCGTTTGCCGTGCGCAACAGCGATGCTGAAACCGCCGTGGCCGTGCTGAAAGATGAATTTGCCGCCGAGCTCACCACTGGTGAAATCAGCGACATCACACCCGAACGCGACCTTGCCACCGTGGCCATCGTGGGCGAAAACATGAAGCACACTCCTGGCATAGCGGGCAAATTATTCAATACACTTGGCCGAAACGGTATTAATGTAATTGCATGCGCCCAAGGCGCATCCGAGACCAACATCTCGTTTGTCATCAAGCTCGACAGCTTGAGGAAGGCTCTTAACGTAATACATGACAGTTTTTTCTTATCAGACACACAAGTCCTGAACTTGTTTGTAACGGGTATCGGTAATGTTGGACGAAACCTGTTGCAGCAAATCAGCAAGCAACGCGCCAATCTGATCAACGACAAGGCTCTGGAACTTCGTGTGGTAGGACTCGCCAATTCTCGCAAATGCATATTTTCCAGGCGCGGTATCGACATTGACAATTTTAACGAAGCCTTAAAAAAGGCCGAAATCGATGCCACCCCCGAACGCATTGCACACGAAATTGTGAAAATGAACATCTTTAACTCGGTTTTTGTCGATTGCACCGCCAGCCGGGAAATTGCCGAGCAATACCGGACATTGCTAAACCACAACGTCAATGTGGTGGCAGCCAATAAGATTGCCGCATCGGCAAAATATGCGACTTACCGCGAGCTGAAAAAAATCGCAGCCAAGCGCGACGTGAAATTCCTGTTTGAAACCAATGTAGGAGCCGGGTTGCCAATTATTAACACCATCAACAACCTTATCAATTCGGGCGACAAAATTCTGAAAATCGAAGCCGTGCTTTCAGGCACACTGAATTTCGTGTTCAACACCGTGTCGGCCTCGGTTCCGCTAAGCCGTGCCATCGAAATGGCAAAAGAAGCCGGATACAGCGAACCCGACCCTCGCATCGACATGAGTGGCAAGGATGTTGTGCGCAAAATCGTAATCTTAGCCCGTGAAGCCGGTTACAAGGTTGAACAAGATGATGTTGTAACAAGCGATATAATTCCACACGAATGTTTTGAGGGCAATGCCGCCGATTTCATCGACAACGTGAAAGGCTATGACTCCACATTCGAGCAGATGCGCCAACGTGCCGAAAAAGGGCACAAACATATACGTTTCGTCGCGAAACTCGACAACGGGATAGTCTCCACCGGCCTGCAAGAAGTTGACGAGGGGCATCCATTCTATTCATTGGAAGGCAGCAACAACGTGATACTGATAACCACCGAACGTTACAAGGAATACCCCATGGAGATAAAGGGATACGGCGCAGGTGCCGAAGTAACGGCGGCAGGTGTGTTTGCCGACATCATCAGTATTGCAAACATCAGATAAACGACACGCTATGAAATATATCATCATACTTGGCGACGGAATGGCCGACGAACCGATAGCCGCACTCGGCGACCGCACTCCTATACAGGCTGCCGACACTCCGGCCATGGACTGGATTGCCGGTGCCGGGCGCACAGGGCAGCTCTACACAGTGCCCATGGGCTATGAACCGGGCAGCGAAGTGGCACACTTGTCACTGCTGGGCTATGATTTGCACAAAGTATTCGAAGGACGCGGCTCGCTCGAAGCAGCCAGCATGGGCATACCCATCGAAGACGGAGAAATGGCAATGCGATGCAACCTCATCTGCATTGAAAACGGCATAATCAAGAACCATTCGGCCGGACATATTAGCGATGCCGAGGCGCATGAACTCATTGGCTATCTTGAAAGGGAACTTGGCAACGACTTTGTGCATTTATTCCCCGGTGTATCTTATCGCCACTTGTTGAAAATAAAAGGCGGGAACAAAAATCTGCGGTGCACTCCGCCACACGATGTACCAGGAACGCCTTTCCGCAACGTGATGGTAAAGGCAACGAAACCCGAAGCCGAAGATACAGCCAAGCTAATCAACAACCTTATACTGAAGTCCCAGGAACTGCTTGCAAAGCATCCTGTAAACATAAAACGCATGGCCGAAGGGAAAGACCCGGCCAACAGCATTTGGCCATGGTCGCCGGGATACCGACCTGCAATGGAAACGTTGCAACAAAAATACGGCATAGGCCGCGGCGCGGTGATTTCGGCCGTTGATCTTATTCGCGGCATTGGCGTATATGCAGGTTTGGAACCAATAATTGTAGATGGAGCTACCGGACTGTATGATACAAACTACGAAGGGAAAGCACGTGCCGCAATAGATGCCCTGCGCGGCGATTACGATTTCGTGTTCCTGCACGTCGAAGCAAGCGATGAGGCCGGGCATGAAGGCGACTATGAGCTTAAAGTCAAGACTATCGAATATCTCGACCATCGCATTTGCCAACCGATAATCGATGCCACGCTGCAAATGGACGAACCGGTCACCATAGCCCTGTTGCCCGACCACCCCACCCCGTGCCGGTTGCGCACACATTCGTCGGCTCCGGTACCATTCGCCATCTTCCGACCGGGAGAACGCCCCGACCGTGTGCCGCGTTATGATGAAGAAGTAACACGATATGGAATGTATGGCACTATGTCGCGCGATGAGTTTATAAAAGCCTTGTTCATGAAATAAATACTTTATCTCGAAAAATATATTATGGAATACTATAGCACCAACAAGCAATCACTACCGGTCTCACTGCAAGAAGCCGTGCTTCATGGCCTTGCACCCGACCGCGGGCTGTATATGCCACAACGCATAGGCAGCTTGCCCAAGGCATTTTTCAATAACATTGCACAAATGTCGCTGCAAGAGATTTCTTATGCTGTGGCAAGTGTGCTGTTTGGCGAAGACATAGAGAGTGACGTGCTTAAAGATATTGTATATGACACTCTGAACTTCGACATCCCTCTGCGGCACGTGACCGACGACCTGTATTGCCTTGAATTATTCCACGGACCCACATTGGCTTTCAAAGACGTAGGTGCCCGGTTCATGGCTCGAATGTTAAGCCATTTCAACAAGCAATCGGGCGGCAACCGTTGCGTAAATGTGCTTGTGGCCACATCGGGCGACACCGGCAGTGCCGTGGCCAATGGTTTCCTTGGCGTGCCGGGCATTCGAGTTTTCGTGCTTTATCCTCAAGGAAAGGTGAGCCTTATACAAGAAGCACAATTCACAACACTGGGACAAAACATAATAGCACTCGAAGTCAACGGCACATTCGACGACTGCCAGGCATTGGTGAAAAATGCCTTTATCGACAAGGAACTCAACGAAGCCATGATGCTCACCAGTGCCAATTCAATCAACGTAGCCCGTTTCTTGCCTCAATCATTCTATTACTTCTACGCTTATGCTCAATTGGCCAAACGTGAACAAAACACCGGCAACATAGTTGTCACAGTGCCAAGCGGCAACTTCGGCAATCTTGCCGCAGGACTCATTGCCAAGCGCATAGGATTGCCTATAAAACGGTTCATTGCGGCAAACAACAGCAATTGCGTGTTCTTCGATTACCTGCGCACAGGCATATACGAGCCGCGCCCGTCAATTGCAACCATAGCCAATGCCATGGACGTGGGCGACCCAAGCAATTTCGCTCGCATACTCGACTTGTATGGACACTCCCACAGCGCAATATGCGCCGACATAAGCGGATGCACCTATACCGACGAACAAATAAGCCAAACTATTGCCGACACTTACCACACTCACGGCTATCTGCTTGACCCACATGGCGCCGTGGCTTACAGGGCAAACACCGAACTGCTGCAACCGGGCGAAATAGGTGTGGCACTTGAAACTGCACACCCTGCCAAATTCAAAAATACTGTGGAACAAATCATAGGCCAACCTGTAGAAATCCCCGAACGACTGCAAAAATTCATGCAAGGTGAGAAACAAACAGTTAAAATCAGTTCAGGATTTCATTCATTCAAAAAATTCCTACTCGGCTCGATATAATAATCAAATTTGATTATTTAAAATCAGTGTAGGCGGCGTATCAAAATGCGATTTGCCTCTGTGGAGACACAAAATTTTGCGTCTCCACAACTGCCACATTATATAAAACATTGTAAATCAACCATTATCAGAAGATGTGTCAAAATGCAGATTAGGCGGCAAAGCCGTCCAATTTGAGGTAACCGATGTGTGACCGTCGGAGCAAGAAACCTTCATATTTGGAACGGCCTCAAAGAGGTCGAATGTATCACAACTCACTATGTTCGACCTCTTTGAGGCCGAGTTTGTTGATGTATAGAGTCTTGCCGACGGCTTGCGACCCGCCACTCGGCGGTCACTGCGCCGCCGGTTACCGCAGATTGGACGGCTTTGCCGCCCCCCTCCTTTAATTTACATTTTGACACACCCTCCTTCAATATCGAAATTTTGATACCCCACTACCGGTATCACACCCACCTTCATTCTCTAACAAATAAAAAAAGTTGGGTCAGCGGATTTTTCCGGTTGGTAGGGCAAAGCTGTCAGGAATATAGCTTAACTTTGTATCATGGAACATATTAAATTGCTTCGAGCCATTCTACCGGATGTGCTGATAGACAACTTCGATGTTGTAAATTTTGAGAAGGGTGATACCCGATTTGACATCTGGCTTGACGAGAAAA